>JAFLSY010000009.1 GCA_022510745.1 Lachnospiraceae bacterium | reverse complement strand
AAAGGCCCAAAATCCAAAAGAATTTACTGGACATTGAAATGACATAAGCATAAGATAAAAAAACATTAATGGTAATACAATTAATGCTATTCTTGCATCTTTATAATTCATTTTACCTTTTCCATAATCTTCATTTATTATATTTTGTACATCTTTAATTATTTCTCGTAATCCATTCATTTGTATTTGATATCCCCCTTGATCAATATTCAATTATTATTCAACATTAATTTTAATTATCCATTGATGATTAATTGTATCACATAAGTTTTACAAAAAACTTTCATATATAATAAATCTTTTCTTATTTTATCATTTTCAATCATATTTCAATAGAATCTGCCTAAATTAAATGAGCTGATAAAAAAGAACTTAGTATGTATGCTTATTTAACAGAATTATAACCTAGATAAAAATAACCGGAAAGCCCTCAAGCTTCCCGGTCGTTCTTACTCACTCAATCACCTCCCTAAACCGTTCCATTTTGTTACTACCGTATGTACCGTTGATTTACTCACTCCGAATGCCTTTGCAGTCTGGAGTACAGTGGCATTGCATTCGATGATATAATTGGCAATATTGATTGCACGCTCTTCAATATAATCCTTCAAAAGAAATCCCCTCAGAACACTTTTTTACTTTGTATGAAGTATTCTGAAGGGTTATGCCTGTCTATATATGCGTTACTTTACCATGCTTCCGTCTCCGCCCATGAGTCTTGTCATCTCCTGAATCCTTTCAATCGGAAACGGCGGCGAGGTAAGCGGTCTCATTGCAATAGACATCAGCTTCATGGGATTATCGTCGGCAGCAATGCGATTAGAACTGATCTCACCACATCTGTTACAACGATGTATGATTGCCCATTCTCCATTTTTTCTAACCCACACGGCCACCGGCTCCATATGTCCGCCACAATCTGCCGCTCGGTCACCGGGCTCATTGTCCACATGCAGACTGGTCAGGCAATTCGGGCAATGATTACGATGCCTGGTTCCCGCACCTTCGGGTACTACCAACCGTCCACATGCTTTACATGTAAATGACTCATCGCAAGCGTTCTTCTTATAATACCCTTTTTCATATGATTTCTTTTTATTCTCTCTATTCATTTTTCCTCCTGATAGGTCTGTTTTTTATTCACCCTATTGGGAGGGCTGTAACAAATCCGCCACCAGCCTCCCGGCTAACATGCGGCCTCCTTATAATAATGATTTTTCATATAACAAATCTCCTTTCCTATCATGAATTTAAAAACTGATACCCGCCGACAATAGCAGATATCAGTTCCTTCTTACTTCTTATACGTTCTGATGATTCTCTGAATACTTTTCTCAGTCAGGCAGTAATTTTTAGCAAGTTCACTTACTGTTATGCCGGACTGATAGTCGTGATATATCTGTTCATTTCGACACACTAAAACTTTCTTTGTATCCGTCATTGATCCCCATGCACGATGATATCCTTCTTTCCTAGGAATATAAAGTAATTGCCCATCCACATATTGTTGAACCAACGCCAATACCTCTTTTGGCAGAATATCTTCTGCACTTGCATAGCCCATGCTTATCCTCCTGCAATTTTGCTCTTTTGGATTCACAGCGGCTATTACAATGTATTTTTGATTTGCAATAGCCGCCGCTATCCAATCACCGCACAACTCTTCATAAAAAATTACCTCCTTTATGACTTCATTCTACCAAAGAAAAGTCTTGCTGCCAACCACGCAATTGAGTAAAACCATTTGTGTTCCTGCACATCATTTAAAGTATCTGCTCTATTCCACGATCCTCAAATCCTTGGGACCAACGATTTGAATTCCTATACCGCTCACCGTACCGCCCGGTTCCATATAGCCGTTCCAGTCTTCGGCGGTAATTTCTAACGTAGAGCCATTTACCGTAAAGTTGGCGCACCAGCCGTTGTCAAAGCTGATATTGGAACTGAAAGGAATCTTGATACCCCAGCCGTTATAGACGCTGTCGGAATTGTTCTGAATCTCCAAGGTGTACTGATAACAATATCCGTCACTTGCTTCCCAGCTGCCCATAAATTCTGCGGTGATACCAAGGTCCCCATCCGTCCAGGAAATCTTCGTGCCGCTCTCTAATTCTTCCCCGCTGCCATTCCCAGAACCATTCCCCGCATTGCCGGTTTGATTTCCGCCCTGGGAGGAGGAATTTCTCTCCAAAGTTTCAAACTCCGTTTCACCCGTCAGCATTTTATAGACCCATTTACCGCAGGCGCTCAGATCCTCCTCCGTAAAGCCGTTTACCTTATTACAGCTGCTCTTTAAGATAGCGGAGGTCTCGTTCTTATTGGACAGGTTCCACACCACATAGCTGACGCCATAGGCGTTCATGGTACTGATCCATTTTGCGCTGGAAGCCTCGTCAATACCGCCGTTGCCGCTGGCGTCACAGATACCGTATTCGCTGACGAACACGGGCAGACCGGCGTCGATTGCCGCCGTCATGGTATTCTGCAGGGATTCCTTATGGGTAGCCGCATAGAAATGCAGTGTGTACATAATATTCTCATAGCCTGTAATAGGATCCGCAGCTGCATGGTCTACATTCTGGGACCAGGTGGGAGTTCCCACCAAAATAACCGCATCTTCATCATAGGCGCGGATAATGGGAATGATCTCCTCGGCATAGGACTTGATATCTTTCCAGCTGGTGCCGCCGTTTGGCTCGTTGCAGATTTCATACAGCACGTTGTTGTAATCGGCGTAGGCTTCCGCCATTTCTTCAAAGAACTTTTTTGCCTCGTCCTTATGGTTGTTCGGATCGTTATCGGAAAGGATATGCCAGTCAATGATCACATACATATCTTGATTGGTCGCATATTCCACACCATCTTCAACCAGCCCTTTTAAAGCCTCTTGATTGCCGTCACAATAGCCTCCCTCCGCCGTATACATAGCAAGGCGAATGACATTGGCCTTCCAATCCTCATGCAATTCTCTAAAGCAGTCTTCGTTTACATACTCGGGAAACCACTGCAGACCATGGGTGCTGATACCCCTAAGCTGTACGGGGCGTCCCTGTTCGTCCACCAACTGCGTACCGTCCACATGCAGGGCCCCGCAGATGGAGGGAGCAGCTTCTGTGGGATTCAGCTCTTCCGCCCCGTTTTCCTCAGGCTCGGGAGATGCCTCTGCTATATCCGCCGTTTCCTCCGGTTCCTCTTGTGACGCAACAGGCTCCGTACTCTCCACAACCGACTCCGGAACTGTACTTTCCGTACTCTCTTCAGTGCCCTTTCCGCATCCGGTCAGGATACCGGACAAAAGCCCTATACACATTACAATCGCCAAAAACTGTCTCTTCTTCATGAAATACGCCTCTTTCTATCTCTGTTAATATGGCTTTTTTTATAAAAGCCATTGTTATGAATACTGTTTACTCATTTATTTCTGGTATATCTGCAGAGCGGAAAGCTCATGCAGCCCCAGAATTCACCGAATTTTCCTTTTCGCAGCATCAGCATGCCGCCGCACCGGGGACAGTTCATTTCCCCTGCTTCCTGCGGATTTATCCCGGCAACGTTTTGATTTGCCCCGATACCTTTCCCACCGCTCATTTGCGCTGGATGCTTTTTCATCCACAGTTCTCCCAGCCTTTCGTAGCAGAGCTGGTTCATGCGGCAGTCATTTAATGCTCTGTGGGCACCTTCCGTAGCAATCTCAAAATGGTCTGCCACATCGGTCAGCTTATGATGCCTTAATTCCGGCAGACAGCTTTTTGCCATGTACAACGTGTCTATGTAATCATTCTCCACACCCCTGCCCAGATGCCTCATGGCGCTGTCATAGATAAAATTGGTATCAAACGTATGGATATTATGCCCCACCAATAGGTCTTTGTCAATGAACTCAAAAAAATTTGTCAGTGCCGTCCCAATGTCGGGTGCACCCCGCACCATGCTGTCGGTAATGCCATTGACCTGACTGGCCGCATAGGGAATGGGCATGCCGGGATTGACGAGAGTGGAGAATTCTTCCACCACCTCATGTTCTCTTACACGAAGTCCCGAAATTTCTATGATTTCATCCTCCGTCGGACTTAAGCCCGTGGTTTCCAAGTCAAACACCACATAGTCCTTTGCATACAGCATAAGCCTTTTGCCTTTTTGTCGTGTCATTTATATCTACCTCTTTTACAGTACATGCTCCCTGTACTTTAACATCTCTTCAATATATTTCCGGGCAAGGGGGCTTAGTTGGGCATTCTTTCTGGTGATATAGCCAATGCGCATAACTTCGTTACTCTCAAGCGGAATGGCCTTATATTCACTGCCGTTTAATTCCTTACAGATAATGCCGGAGCAGAGGGTATAGCCGTTTAAACCCACCATCAGATTCAGATTGGTGGCTCTGTCGTCCACCTTGATGATCCGCTTATAGTCGTAAGTGCTCAGCACCTCTTCAGACAAATAGAAGGAATTGTTCATGCCCTGGTCAAAAGCAATACAGGGATATTCATCCAGCTCCTCCATGGTAATCCGTTCTTTTTCTGCCAATGGATGATTCTTCCACAGATATACAAAAATGTGGCAGGGAAAAAGTTCATGAAATTCCAACTCGTTTTCCCGTAAAAGTTTCTCTATTACTTTTTCATTAAACTCGTTCACATAGAGCACGCCCAGTTCACTTTTAAAATTGTGCACATGCTGTATGACCTCGTAGGTCTTGGTTTCATGGACCGCCATTTCATATTCGTCCATACCGAAGGCCTTGGCTGTTTCTACAAAGGCCTTGACTGCAAAGGTATAGTGCTGCATGGACACGCTGAACTTTTTCTTTCCCTCTTTTTTCTCGATATAGCGCTCCTCCATCAGCTGGTACTGGGAAGCAACCTGACGGGCATAGCCTAAAAATTCGCTGCCCTCGGGTGTCAGTGTGATACCCCGATTGGTCCGCAGAAAAATCGTAATGCCCAATTCTTCCTCCAGCTTTTCCACCGCCCCTGACAGGCTGGGCTGGGAAACAAAAAGGGCCTTTGCCGCCAGATTGATGGAACCGTTATCGGCAATGGCTATCACATATTTTAACTGCTGTAACGTCATGGTAAATACTCCTTTATCTTACGGAATCTGTGTCATTCTCCGTTCGCCTGCTTTTCATTCCTCTTATTCCCATAAAAGGCTCCCGCAATTTCTGCAGGAGCCTCTTCCTTAAAGCGGCACTTTCTAAATAATTCTCCTTACGGAAAGAATGGTTCGATATTCTGCCCTGCCCAGCTTAATACCTGTCTTAGCCGTGCTGGCATGCACAATGTATCCGCCACCTATGTACAGGGCAACATGCCCGTCATAGCAGATAAGATCTCCCGGCTGTGCGTCCTTATAGGCTACTTCTACACCGGCACTCCTCTGACTGTAAGAGGTGCGGGGAATGGTATAGCCGAAATCCATGTATACCCGATAGGTAAAGCCGGAACAATCCGCTCCCTTTGTGAGACTGGTTCCGCCGGACACATAGGGATTGCCGATGTACTGGCAGGCATATAGCGCAATCTTCTTGCCCAGGTCACTGCCGGAAGCACCGGATATGATCTGCGATACCGACTGGTTTACCGTATAGTTGCCGCTGGCGGCCGCTGCCGCGGCGGCTTTCCTCTTTTCCTCATCCTGCAGTTTCTTGAGATCCGCCTGTTCCTGCTTGATCTTGGCTTTCAAGAGGTTTGCTTCCTGTTTGGCACGAGCGATCTGGGCATCGTAATTGGCGGACTGTGCTTTCAATCTGTCCAGCATATCATCCAGATAGGCCTGCTGCGCTTCCATGCCTGCCTTGGCCTCCTGCAGTTCTGCCTTATCCGCTTCTAATTGATCCCAGAGCAATCCTACCTGTATTTTGGTATCCTCATACTCCTCTAACAGTTTTCTGTCATAATCATAGACCGCCTCCATGTAGGTGATCTGGTTCAATACCTCATCAAAACTGCCTGCTCCCAACAGAGCGGTGATATAATCCGTATCTCCTCGCTCGTACATGAACTGAATCTGGCGCACCATGGCATTGTACTGTTCTTCTTCCTTTGCCTTGGCCGCATCATATTCTCCCTGAACGACGGCAATTTCCTCTTTCTTAGCCTCAATCTCTTCCTCTAAGATTCCTATCTCCGTCATCATGTTCACCAGCTCGGCATCCAGATCGCTGATCTGTTCATCCAGAAGGTCCTGTTCGTCCTCCAGCCCCATGATCATATCATTCAGTTCATTTAGACTGTTGTTATCGTCGGCGATATTCTGCTGCAGCTGGCCTATGGTGGTAGCATCCGGCCAGATGGTCAGAGAAAAGACCAACGCAAGCACCAATACAATATTTACAATCTTAACAGCCGTTTTTCTCATGTAATAACCGTACCTTTCCAAAATGGGGACAGCTCATTGTTACAGTTCACAGTTGTTTACGGTTCTGGGGAAGGGAACCACATCCCTGATATTGCTCATGCCCGTAAGGTACATGACGCAGCGCTCAAACCCCAGCCCGAAGCCGGCATGGCGCACGGAGCCGTATCTCCTTAAATCCAGATAGAAGTCGTAGTCCTCTTTCTTCAGACCCAGTTCTTCCATTCTGCTCTCTAAAAGCTCCAGCTTATCCTCTCTCTGGCTGCCCCCGATAATCTCTCCGATTCCGGGCACCAGACAATCCATGGCAGCTACGGTCTTCTTATCGTCATTTAACTTCATATAGAAAGCCTTGATTTCCTTGGGATAATCCGTTACAAAAACAGGGCGCTTAAACTCCTGCTCCGTCAAATATCTTTCATGCTCGGTCTGCAGATCGCAGCCCCAGGATACCTTGTACTCAAATTCGTCATTATGCTTCTCCAACAGGCTGATAGCTTCCGTATAGGTCACATGTGCAAAATCTGAATTCAAGACATGCTGCAGACGCTCTATCAGTCCTTTGTCTACAAATTGATTGAAGAAAGCCATTTCCTCGGGTGCATTTTCCAGTACATAGCGGATAATAAACTTTAACATGGACTCCGCCAAAGCCATATCGTCCTTTAAATCCGCAAATGCCATTTCCGGCTCGATCATCCAGAACTCCGCCGCATGACGGGTAGTATTGGAATTCTCCGCCCTGAAAGTGGGACCGAAGGTATAGACATTGCGGAAGGCAAAGGCATAGGTTTCTACATTCAGCTGGCCGCTGACGGTGAGATTGGTCTCCTTCCCAAAAAAGTCCTTGCTGTAATCTATGGCGCCGTCTTCCGTCTTAGGTACATTGTTCAAATCCATGGTCGTGACCTGGAACATCTCTCCCGCACCCTCGCAGTCGCTGCCGGTGATCAGCGGCGTATGCACGTAAACAAAGCCTCTCTCCATAAAGAAGGTATGGATGGCATAGGCAATCAGGGAACGCACCCGAAATACTGCCTGAAAGGTATTGGTTCTCGCCCGCAGATGCGGTATGGTACGCAGATACTCAAAACTGTGGCGCTTCTTCTGGAGCGGATAGTCCCCGCCGGACGCACCCTCTAGCACAACCTCCTCCGCCTGCATCTCAAAAGGCTGTTTTGCCTCGGGAGTGGCCACGATGGTTCCTTTTACAATAATGGCAGATCCCACGTTCAGCTTTGTCAGTTCCTCAAAATTGGACAGCTTATCGCTATATACTACCTGTAAGGTCTCAAAATAAGTGCCGTCGTTCACTACCAGAAAGCCGAAGGTTTTGGAATCCCGATTGCTTCTGACCCAGCCTCCGACGGTTACCTCCTTACCGATATGATTTTCTCTGTCCCGATATAATGCTCTTATCTCTGTTAAATTCATTTTCGTTCAATCCTTCCCTTATTTTTAAGCATACTTCCGCAGTTTATTCCTCCGTTACATGACCGTTTTGAATAATAAAATCCACTACCTTTTCAAACAAAAAATATTCTCTAAAGCTTTCCCTGTCCGTAACAAGCAATAACTCCTCAACACTCGCTACACCGTTTTCCTCTGCAAAACGATGCAGGGATTCCTCCAGTTCCTCGTCGGAAACCGTTAAATTCTCATTGTTTGCAACATATTGGAAAGCCATACCCTGCTGTGCGCTGGCTTGGGACGCCAGTTCCAGATAGGTCGCCGCATCCACCTGATAAAAATAATAGCAGTAAGTATCAATATCTATTCCGTTTTGCATGGCCGTATTTTCCAGAGATGTCCGTATATTACCCACATACTTATTCTGCAATGCCCGAGGCACCCCGTCAAAAGTAAACAACCCTTCCAATGCTGCGATCACCGCATTTTCCCTGTAGATCGTATAATTGTACTCCGCCTCATACTCCAGATAATCCCTGCAGTATTCCAGAAAAGCATCTGCGGTTTCAAATTCCCCATCCGTCATAGCAATAATGATTTCGTCCTGCATCTCCTCTGCGGAGATTATGGGATCGGGGTAGATATAATTCACCGTAACGGTAAATACCACCGGCTGCCCCGCCAATTCCGCATTGCCATAGCCCTCAGGGAAAGAAAGATTCAGATCCACGGTTTCCCCGGGCATCACACCTACTAACCCGTCCTCAAAGCCGTTGATGAACTTTCCGGAGCCGATGATCAGCTGTTGGTTCTGCGCCGTACCGCCGGCAAAAGCAACGCCATCCTTGAAGCCGGAATAGTCCAGATTGATGGTGTCGCCGATTTCAACTGCCCGATCCTCAATACCGCCTAAAATTCCTATATTACCGTTATAGGCATTTAAGGCAAGTCTCTCTACCTGCTCGTCAGTCACCTCTTCTTTGGGCGGGATGCTTAAGGTAAGGCCCACGTATTCCCCGTTGAGGCTCATATAATCCTCTACCGCAACATCCTTCAAATACGCTATCTCTAAATCCGTATCCCCTGCTGTATCCGGCGAAGTGGTACCGGATTCCTGCGTGCCCGTATTTTGTGTATTTAGTGTTTCATTGGTACTTGCCGAACCGCTTTGGTTCTTCTCCCCGCAGGCTGCAAACATACCTGCAAACAGCAAAGCGGACAAGATCACTGCTTTCTTTTTCATAATTTCCCTCATCCAATCGTCGAACTACTTATATTTATACCATAAAAACTGCCTGCTTTAAAGCCTTTTTTAGAGCAGGGGAGATAAAAGTCTGCTGATCTGCTCCTTGATACGCAGAGGCAGGGAACGCCCCACATACATATCCTTGGTAATCCGGGTGCAATGCTGCAGATCGTCTATGAAATACCGTGTCATTTCTTTTGCTTTGGCTTCATCATAAACTACCGCGTTGACTTCAAAATTCAGGGCAAAACTGCGGATATCCATATTGGCCGTTCCGTAACAGAATGCCTTATCGTCCACGATCAGCCCCTTGCTGTGCAGAAAGCCCCTGTCATAGGTATAACAGTTCGCACCCGCCATGACCAACTCTCCCATATAGGAATAAGTGGCCCAGTATACAAAAGGATGGTCCGGCTTGCAGGGAATCATCAAATTCACTTCGACCCCCGAATGTATGGCGATCAACAGGGAAGTCAAGAGTGCGTCATCCGGAATAAAATAGGGGGTCTGAATATAAATTTTGTGTTCCGCCTTATTGATCAGACGTACATAGTTATCCCGCACAGGCTGCAGCGAGGTATCAGGACCGCTGTAAATAATCTGCACATTACAGTAATCCCTCTTTCCCGGTAAAATCCCATCCAAATAGGCGCTTTCCAAAAACAGATTCTCTCTGGCTGCATAGTTCCAGTCAAGTAAGAACCGCAGTTCCAGTCCCAAAATGGCCTCGCCTTGTATCCGCAGATGGGTGTCCCGCCAATAGCCGAACCGGGAATCTAACCCGATATACTCTTTGCCGATATTAAAGCCGCCCACATAGGCCACTTTGTTGTCTATCACCACGATCTTACGGTGGTTCCGATAATTAATACGCATATGCAGACGCCGTAAAAGTGCAGGAAAGAACTCTGCGGTACGGATGCCCTGACGATTTAATTTCTCCCAAAAGCTTCTGCGGACCGATCGGCAGCCCATGGCATCATAGAGGATTCTGATTTCCACGCCTTCTGCCGCTTTCTGCAGCAGTATATCTTTGATACGATTGAACAGCACATCATTTTTGATGATATAGTACTGAATGTGTATAAATTTTTCCGCATTGCGGATATCCTCTAACAATGCCTCAAACTTATCGTTTCCGTCCACATAGATATCAATGTCGTTGGCACTTGAGAGCACAGCGCCCACCGCGTCTAAATTGAACATGACCAAATCGGAAAAGCCCTCGATATTCGGTGCCTGTTTCTGCAGTTCCCTGCTCTTGATCTGATTCTCCTGCTGCCTGATCGCCTCATTGAGCCTGTCCTCAATTTCCTTCGTCTTGAACATTTTTCGCTTGTGCATGTCCGCACCGAGAAATAGATAAAAAATGAAACCCAGAATGGGTATAAAATACAGGAGCATCAGCCAGGTCCATACCGTTTTGGGATCCCTGCGCTGGAAAAATATGATCACAATTGCAAATAAACCGTTCAATACCACCAAATGGGCCCATATAAACCGTAAGACAATGTCGGTTATCTCCCATATTTGCTGCATAGTACTTCCTCCGAAATTCTGTGTTGACAAAATTATTATATCACATATGTACTGCAAAAAATACCCCAAAAAAGCGTATTGCCTTAAGTCCAAAAGAATGCTACAATAATTTTTGCATAGTAAATTTAGGAGGTTTTCCCGTGAGTACAGGTTGGATTATCGCTATTGTTATCATCGTCGTGCTTATCGCGATCATGGCCGTGTTGTATTTCCTCGGCAGAAAGGCACAGAAGAAGCAGGCCGAGCAGCAGGCCATAATGGAAGAAAACAAGCAGACCGTATCCATGCTGATCATTGATAAAAAACGCATGAAACTAAAGGATTCCGGCCTGCCGCAAATTGTCATCGACCAGACACCAAAGCTGATGCGCGGATCCAAGCTTCCCATTGTGAAAGCTAAAGTCGGCCCCCAGATTCTCTCCCTTGTCAGTGACGAGAAGATTTTTGACAGCATGCCCGTTAAGAAGGAAGTAAAAGCGGTCGTCAGCGGTATTTACATACTGGATGTCAAAGGACTGCACGGTAAGCAGGCAGCGGCACCCGTCAAGAAAAAGGGCTGGTTCAAGCGTATGGTGGAAACCGCACAGGAAAAAGCCGGTGCCAAGCCGCTGAAGTAATCTTTATCGTTCATCATATGAAATACTTTAATCCCGTCTATTTAAGCAAAATAGACGGGATTCTTTTTGTAAACTTTATTTTATAAATGCTGTGTAAACTTCTATGCCGGTAGTCCTCCGCCCGTGTCCTCCCGCTCGGAGATTTCCAGACTGATCTTGCAGTCCGCTAAAAATTCATAGTTGATTTCCAGTGCATAGTCCACATTGCAGAGGATCTGCTTTTCTTCCTCCAAAAGAGTAACCCGCTTTGTGTCGATACCGATTAAAATACTGCCAAAAGGCGTAGAATAGTTTGTCAGGTTCTTACGGTTCTCTTCAAAGAGCATATGTACATTCACAAAACCTTTTTTGGTCAATTCCAGGCAGTTATCTTTCATTTTGATAATATTTTTGGTATTCTGCTCCGTACCTTCCGTAGCTTCATCATAGATAATGAAATGGCTGTTATTCCGCAGATAGTATTCCGCAGCCGTGATTGTCTGTATATTGGTCTCATCAGCAGCGGCATCAAACTGCAATCCTTTAATTGCCAACAGTACATCCTTCGTCATGTCTATCCTCTGTCAAATTAATATTCTTCAATATTTACGTGCTTTGCGGACAATATACCGTACTTGATGATGGAATTGGCAAAGCGGATAAATTTGTCCGTAGTATCACTTACATAGAACTGGTACTGGTTGCTGCCCAGCCCCGGTGCATCTGTATTTAAGAGTCCTCGCTCTGCTAACATCTCTTTTAGCTCCATGGCAGTTTCGTAAGCCGGATTGACCAGTGTCACATGCTCTCCCATAACGCGCCCTATGGTGGAGCGGATTAAGGGATAGTGGGTACAGCCTAATATCAGGGTATCAATATCGGAGTCAATCAGCTCGGAAAGATATCTTCCGGCAATCTCTTCCGTTACCGGGTCCTGCAGCAGACCTTCCTCCACCAGAGGAACAAAGAGGGGACAGGCCTTTCCCCAGATCGTCACGTTCGGATTCAATTCCTGTATGTACTGATTATAAATCCGGCTGCCGATAGTAGCCTCCGTTGCGATCACTCCCAGCTTTCCGTTGCGGGTAGCTTCAGCTGCCGCTTTGGCACCGGGCTTTACCACACCGATAATGGGAAGGTCTATTTCCTTTTCCAGTTCATCCAATGCGTAGGCGCTGGCGGTATTGCAGGCCACTACTATGGTTTTCACCTCATGGGTCTGCAGGAAACGGACAATCTGCCTGGAAAACCGCGTAACCGTTTCCCGTGATTTGTTTCCGTAGGGCACTCTGGCCGTATCGCCAAAATAGACGATCTTCTCATTGGGTATCTGGCGCATGATCTCCCTGACTACCGTCAGTCCGCCGATACCGGAATCAAAAACCCCGATAGGAGCATTTTTATCACTCATTCTTTTTCCTTATCCTTTACAAAATAAGCGCTGATCAATTCCCACAGCCTGCTTTTTATTTTAATCTCTTCCGGCTCCGCTGACAAGAGCTGATAATACAATTCACTGCCTTCCGGTACCGTAATCTCTTCTGTTTCGCCGGAAGCATTCTGATATACTACCTTGCAGGTATCTTCCAAGATGCACAGCTGTGGATAAAGAACGCCGAAAAAACTCCATGCAATCAATACCGCCATTCCTCTTTTCCACCATAACGCCGCTCTTTTCATTTCGTTACACTCCTTCCCGGCTTATCACCGATGTTCTTACAAAAGGAGTGTGGACACGTTTTCTCAGATTTATACCTGTCAATATATCTACCTGTAGATATATTGACCTGCCAATTTATTTGCCTGCAAATAAATTGGCCTGCAAGTATTTTCTGCAGTGTTATCGGGAAAGAGCCTTGCCCTTCTCCGACCGCAGCTGTTTGATAATGGAAAGCTCCTGGTTATCAATATGCAGCTGCGCCGTTTCTGCTGCCGTCTTTTTATCTTTATGCCGAATACTCTCAAATATGATACGATGTTCTTCAATCAGTTGCTTATGGGTACTTGCATCCTTGATATATTCAAACCGATAGCGGTACATCTGCTCAGAAAGATTGTTGACTAACTGTATCAGACGTCTGTTATTGGTTGCCTGCACGATAATATCGTGCAGCGCCACATCCGCCTGTACAATCTTCTTGGGGTCGTGGGTTTCGGCAGCCGCCTCAAAGGCGTCACAGGCTTCACTTAAGGTATTCAGCTCCTCCGGCGTGATTCTGTCACAGGCCAGTTCCACACTCAGCGCATCCAGCGCCCGTCTGACCTCCAGCACATCCTTCAGACTCTTCTCCGTAATCTGTGCCACCTCTGCACCCCTTCTGGGAATCATGGTGACCAGACCTTCTAACTCCAGTTTCCGGATTGCCTCCCTGATTGGTGTCCGGCTCACTCCCAGCCGGTTCGCCAGATGAATTTCCATCAACCGCTCTCCCGGTTTTAACTCTCCCGTCAGGATTGCCTGCCGCAGGGTATTGAATACCACGTCTCTAAGCGGCAGAAATTCGTCCATTTTCACTTGAAGATTGTCCTGCATCTATCCTTCCTCCTTTGACGGATTTATAAAACCGGTCAGAAAAACCTGTTTTGCAAGTTTTCCTCTAAGAACAGCCTCGTATGCTGCCCTCGCCTTTTCTTCCTCCTTGAAAATACCAAATACGGTAGGACCACTGCCGCTCATCATAGCCTTGACCGCTCCCTCCGCTTCCATCTGCTGCTTCAACTTGCCGATAACAGGATATTTTACCTCCGTGACGCTCTGCAGCACATTTTCCATGCAATCCAGAATACCGTCGAGACTGCCCTCCCCTATGGCTGCCATCATACCGTCGATATCGGGACGGCGCTCCAGCGCATCCGGTTTCAAATTTTCATACACATATTTGGTAGAGACACTGATATCCGGCTTTGCTACCAGAAGAACACAGTCCGGTGCATCTGAAAGGCCCGTCAGCCTCTCTCCGATTCCCTCTGCTAACGCTGTGCCACCCTGAATGCAATAGGGCACATCGGCTCCCAGTTTCACTCCCAGCTCCTGCAGGGTTTCCTCGGAAAGTCCCAGTTCAAACAGAAGATTCATTCCTTTTAACACTGCTGCCGCGTCCGTGCTGCCCCCCGCCATTCCTGCTGCCACGGGTATGCGCTTCGTTAAAGAGATGTTCACCCCTTCTTCTATCCCATAGGTTTCCATCAGCAGTTTTGCCGCCTTATAGCCCAGATTATCCTCATTATTCGGTACTTCCCCTGCATCCGCAGACGGGCTCTCCCCCTCTCCGGCCATGATTACGTGAAACGCAATTCCACGCTCTGCTTTCTTTAAAACCAGAGTATCGTAAATCCCCACCGTCTGCATGATCATGCGCACTTCATGATAACCGTCGGGACGCCGCCTCAAAACATCCAGTCCAAGGTTGATCTTGGCATAGGCCTTGATTTCCAATGTATCCTTCTGCATGCTAAAGCCTCATTTCTATATGAATTATCCTGCATCTTGATTCATTCTTTTGGATTTGCAGTATTGTTTATTGTATACAAGGATTGTATTTAATTTTATACAATCTGGAGATTTTTGTCAAGATGCACACAGGATTGAAAATTGCCAGAGGAAGCAGCAGCCCCATCGCAAACACGGTGATTTTTTGCGGTTTTGCTACGCCGCTTATCTACGGACAGAAATCAAAACTCGCCATAAATGGCTCAAACAGTTGATTTCTGTCCGCACTATGCTCACAAAACCGCAAAAATCTGCCTATTGTTTGCTTTATGGAGCCGCTGCTTCTCCCCACACTTCACCCTGGGTGAAGCTGCCTAAAAGAATTTTTCATGCATGGTAGGGAGAGAGTGCGGACAATGACACATTATGAGAATTATGTTATAATTCTAACAAAAAAAGAGGTGGAATCATGGAAGATTACAAAAGTATAAATTTCTTAATAGACAAAGCCAACGGAATCGAGCTCGTTATCTGCAATCAATCCATACTCTCCTATCCTGTTCATAACCATATTTCAGTATATACAATCGGTCTGGTTACAGATGGATATGTGGATGTTACAATCAACAGTGATTTGCAACGCTACCAAAAGGGGGATATTTTGGTTATTCCTCCATATTTACCTCATAGCATACTGGCAACAAATAAATATTCAATGTTAAGTCTATGTATCAGCAGGCAAACACTAGAAAGCGTGGAATATATCTCTATCAAAGAAACTATCATAAAAATGTTGAGTTTCATAACTTCTTTAGATAATTTGTATTTATACATAAACGACATATTTCAAATCCTGCATGATCTGTCATTAAATAAAGGTGACAAACATACACCAATGATGGATATTGTTAGCGTAGTAAGGGAGCAGCTAGAACTATTTCCGGAAGAAAAAATTAGTATTGATGAAATGGCACAACTTGCATTCGTCAGCAAGTATCACTTTATTCGCAATTTTAAGCAGGAAGTAGGTTTAACTCCACATCAATTCCAGCTCCAAAATCGCATTCGCAAAGCTCAAGGGTTACTACACCATACTGACAGAATAACAGAAGTGGCATTAGACACAGGTTTCTGCGATCAAAGCCACTTCATCAGACAGTTTGAAAAAATAGTAAGATTAACACCCTCAAAATACATCTTAGCTTGCAATATGCTTGGAACACATACCGATTAAGTTAGGGCAGGCATGAATTTAGCAAACAGGTATAGCCCCTCACTTCCAGCAATCACTTCATGCGGTACGTTTTTGGGAAGTATGGAGATAACTCCCGACTTGTAAATGATCTCTGCGTTGTCATTTACACATACACCATTTCCGGCAATAACTTCATGTGTTTCAAGCTGCTCCATATGTGCGTGACTGCCTATCTTCATGTTGGGCGCAATCCGTACAAGATGATAACTAAACTCACCATTTGTCTGTGTGGACGTGATGATATGCTTTAATTCCACGCCCTCAAAGGCAGCATGCTTCGTCCACGGTATTTCTGCAAAACAGATAGTGCCGCTAGGCAAACTTAATTTGCCTTCATTGTTGAATTGTTCAAACAGATTTTGAAATTCCATAGCAGTATCTCCTTTTCATTGTTTAGCTTATGAGCTTGGCTTTATTTTATATTAATTATTTATTTTCAAATTGTATAAAATTGCTGTTTTAGTTCCAGTTTTGGGTTGGTTTTTAATTTTTTCCCCACAGAAAAAGGCTCCGGAAACCATGGTTCCGAAGCCCTTACCGTCTTATCTTAATATGTTCAGCTGCCCTTTACGATCAACAGCTTATCTCCGGGTTTTATCTCATCCGAGGTCAGTTCATTGATTTCTTTTATTTTTTCCACCGAAACGTAGTAGCGCTTGCCGATATTCCAGAGATTGTCTTCGGGGCGCACTACATATACTACCATACCCGGCAGCTCACTCACTTTTTCCGTATCCAGCTCCGCCATTTTAATATCGGAGATCAGTTGTACGGGAATATTTCTAAATACTACCGCCTGGAAATTCAATACTGCTTTTACGTCCATTTCCTCGCTGTCGATCATTACCGCCTGCAGCTGGCCCACAAATCCGTTTAAACTGAAGCTGTCCATGGGCGTAATACCGGGCACTTCCAGCGTATACTCAAAGGGAACGCTTCCCTTCAAGCAATTGTAGGGCGCCGCGTCATCTCCGGTAACATACAGTACCTGTACGGCTAAGGAGCCTTCTATATGAATTCCTTCCGAAATAATGGCTTTGCTTTCAATCTGCAGACTTCCCTCACTGTAGAGCAGCTGTAATACGCGGACGTCCGGATTCTTTACCTTAAGGCGGTCCGTCACTTTGCATTTTCCCTCAATGCGCATCAAAAGCTGTTTTAAAGCGGCTTCCTGATTTACGGTTTCTACTTCCTTGGAAACGCCGTAAACATCTGAAATGATCTCCACTGTTTCCTCTTCATAGAGCTTGATGGAAATATCCAGTACCAGCTCCAGGCCAAACATTCTTTCCTCGCCGTCAAAATCCGGTTTGGCTTCCAGTTCCTTATGTCCAATGGTATAAGTAATGTCTCCCACCAGATCGTCCCGGCAGCCGTGGCATTCCACCGTTCCATTAAACGGAATCAGGGTTTCAAAGGTACTGACGGGTGTATTTTCTCCCTCTCCTTCATACAGAACAAACACACGCAGATCGCCCTGTATGGAAATGTTTTCCGCAAGGGGCTTACACTCCACGTCTTCTAAGGTCACGCTGTCCCATATGATATGGAAAATATTGGGATGGTTCTGGGGCAGGGTGATTTCTTCCCGGATACGGAAAATATCATTCTTTTGAATGGCAATCTGTGCCAGATCCATTTTAACTTTCCGATACTCTAACGGCGTGCCCCCTTCTTCAAAATAAATGTCCACCGGGGCCTCTTCATCATACAGTTCTTCCACCCAGCCCTTTAAGGTAAACAGAGCCTGCACGGAAAGTTTTCTGGAGTTGATGACACAGACGCTCAAATCCTCCAGATCCGATTTCACCGTTACCGCATCCGAGGCCTTTACACCCTCCATATACAGCTGTTCTTCGAAAGGAATCTTTCCCTCCAGACAGACCAGCTTTTCTCCTTCTTCCCTTGTCTGATACAGCACAGAAAAAAGAAGTCTTCCTCGAATGCTCACATGATCCTCCGTAGGCTTTACTTCTTCTATCTGTATCTGACCATTTTCATAGATGACAGCGGCTACATCCGGCTTACTGTCCGATATGTTGATATCCTCCTCCAGTGTCAGCTGGCTGTTGCCCCTGCATTTGATACGGTCCATATGTATGTTTTTCTTAATCAGTTCCACCTTTATCCCTCCACATATGTTGCTTATAATTACTATATGAGGAGGTATCCGGATTTATACCTGACTGACAATGTAAAATATCAGCGCACTGCTCCGATGATCTCGCAAATATCTTCTACACCGTAGGCTGCCATATATGACTCTATGCCCTTTATGATTTCTTCCGTGGCATAGGGATTGTAGAAATTGGCCGCGCCCACGCTCACTGCTGACGCCCCTGCCAATAAAAATTCAATAGCATCCTCCGCGGTACTGATGCCGCCCATACCGATAATAGGTATTTTTACGGCATTGGCCGTCTGATACACCATTCGGACTGCAACCGGCTTGATGGCAGGGCCGGACATCCCGCCCGTCTTATTTGCTAAAGCAAAAGTCCGTTTATGAATATCAATTTTCATACCGGTAATGGTATTGATGAGGGAAATCGCATCCGCGCCTGCTGCCTCCGCCGCCTTAGCCATTTCGGTAATATCCGTTACATTGGGACTGAGCTTCATGATGATGGGCTGCCCCGCATGCTTTTTTATTTCCGAAGTAATCTGATAGAGGGCGTCGGCTTTCTGTCCAAATGCAATAGCGCCTTCCTTTACATTGGGGCAGGATACGTTGATCTCCAGCATATCCACTTCCGTACCTCTCAATCTTTCAACAACTTCCACATAATCTTCCACCGTTTTGCCGCACACGTTCACAATGACCCTCGTATCATACTGTTTCAGAAAAGGAATATCCCTCTCAATAAACACGTCGATTCCCGGATTCTGCAGACCGATGGCATTGAGCATACCGCCATAGACCTCGGCCACTCTGGGTGTAGGATTCCCCGGCCAGGGTACATTGGCAACGCCTTTGGTCACTACCGCCCCAAGCTTATTCAAATCTACAAATTCTCCGTATTCCATGCCGGATCCGAAGGTACCCGAAGCCGTCATGACAGGGTTTTTAAAGGTTACGCCTGCAATATTTACCTGTGTATTCATCAGATTTCCACCTCCCCTGCCTCAAACACCGGACCGTCCGTACAGATTCTGGCATTGTCCACATGGGAATGGGCATCTATTTCTTTGGTCTTTACGACACAGCCAAGACAGGCGCCCACGCCGCAGGCCATATGCTCCTCCAGAGAAATATAGGCCGGAATACCCGCTTCTGCGGCATACTTCTTGATTGCCCGCAGCATGGGCATAGGACCGCAGGCAAATATCATATCCGCCTTCAGTGCGTTCTCCCTGATGGCGTCCATCACATTTCCCCGGCTTCCCACACTGCCGTCCTCCGTGGCCACATAAACGCTGCCGTATTTCTCCAAATCCTCTTTTAAGAAGGTATGGTCATCCCGATATCCCACTATGATCTGTTTTTCTGCCTGCAGTCTTTTCGCCAGCTCCAGCATAGGAGGAATCCCGATACCGCCGCCCATTAAAAATACCTTTTTCCCTTCTGCTGCTTCTAGGGGAAAACCGTTTCCCAGATTGCCTAATACGGCTGCTTCTTCTCCCTCTTTGTAGGAGGAAAACTCTGCCGTTCCTTTCCCTGCCACCCGGTAAACCAGCCGCAGTAATCCCTGCCCGGCATCGGCTTCGCAGATGCTGATGGGTCTGGGCAGCAGCGTGCTCTTATCCTTCGGATAAAGGCAGACAAACTGTCCCGGCTTTGCGCTCCCCGCCAGATCTGTAGCAAGCCGCATATCAAAAATTCCCGGTGCAATTTCCTTCTGGGAATGCACCACCACCGTTATTTTTTTCTTCTGCATGGTTACCTCTCTTTCACTTTTCGGGCTTTCTGATAAACTACCTGATTGCATCCAAAGCCTGTGATAAATCTGCTATTAAATCTTCTTTATCTTCCAAACCGCAGGAAATACGAACGAGTCCTGCCGGTACACCGGCCTCTTTTAATTGTTCCTCATTCATCTGCCTATGTGTGGATGTCGCCGGATTCAGACAGCATGTTCTGGCATCCGCAACATGGGTCTCAATTGCTGCCAGCTTTAAATTTTTCATAAAAATCTCTGCAGCTGCTTTTCCTCCCTTTAACTCAAATGACACAACACCGCATCCGCCATTGGGAAGATATTTCTGTGCACGCTCATAATATTTGTCTGTTTTAAGTCCTGAATAATTCACGCATTCCACTTTGGGATGCGCCGCCAAAAACTCTGCAACCGCCTGCCCGTTTTCCACATGTTTCGGCATTCTTACATGTAGCGATTCCAATCCGAGATTCAGATAAAAAGCATGCTGCGGTGACTGGGTGCAGCCTAAGTCGCGCATCAACTGGGAGGTTGCCTTCGTGATAAATGCGCCCTCCTTTCCAAATTTCTGCGCATATGTTATTCCGTGATATGACTCATCCGGAGTACAGAGTCCCGGAAACTTGTCGGCATGTGCCATCCAATCAAATTTTCCGGAATCTACAATTGCACCACCGACTGCAGCGCCGTGACCGTCCATATATTTGGTTGTGGAATGTGTCACAATATCTGCTCCCCATTCAATCGGTCTGCAATTAATGGGTGTTGGAAATGTATTATCTATAATAAGGGGAACCCCATGTTCATGCGCTGCTTTCGCAAATCTTTCAATATCCAGTACCGTAAGCGCGGGATTCGCAATCGTTTCCCCAAATACTGCTTTTGTATTGTCCCTAAATGCGGCCGCAAGCTCTTCGTCTGTACAGTCCGGTGATACAAAGGTCGCATCGATTCCCATTTTTGCTAAAGTCACGGAAATCAGATTAAATGTTCCTCCGTATATGGTGGATGAAGCAACAATATGGCTTCCCGCCTCGCAGATATTAAACAATGCAAGAAAATTCGCAGCCTGTCCGGAAGATGTGAGCATTGCCGCACTACCGCCTTCCAATGCTGCAATCTTTGCCGCCACCATATCATTGGTAGGATTTTGCAGCCGGGTATAGAAATATCCGGACGCTTCTAAATCAAACAGCTGTCCCATGTCCTCACTGGTCTCATAACGGAATGTGGTAGACTGTATGATCGGGATTTGTCTCGGTTCTCCATTTCCCGGCGTATAACCTCCCTGCACACATTCTGTTCCGATTGAATGTTTCCTCATCTCTTTCTCCCTTCTCAGTCAAGCATATAAAAAAATTAAATAGTTTCCTCTCCCCTGTTTTGATAAACCACTTTTCCGCCGCATATGGTATATTTTACGACCCCTTTTAATTTCCGTCCCACAAAGGGAGAATTGGCGGATCTGGATGAAAAATCCTTTACCGTAAATTCCTCTTTAGGGTCAAACAACACAATATCCGCCGGGCCGCCTTCCGCCAGATAACCAGCATCCAGATGGTAGATACCGGCAGGATTGCAGGTCAGCTTTTCAAGAAGTGACATCATTGTCAGTTCTTTTGTATCCACCAATTCCGTGATGCCTAACGCCAATGCGGTTTCCAGCCCTATAATACCGCTGGGGGCCTCAGTGATGGATTTTTCTTTTTCCTCCTTGCTGTGGGGGGCATGATCCGTGGCAATCAAATCGATCGTACCGTCCCGCAGTCCCTCTATAATGGCTCTGCGGTCACTCTCTTCCCGCAGGGGCGGATTCATTTTTGCCAGAGTACCGTACTTTATGACTGCCTCCTCCGTCAGAGTAAAATGATGGGGGGTTGCCTCCGCATGAATATTCCCGCCCCGCCTTTTAGCCTGCCGCACCAGCTCCACCGCTTCCTTGGAGCTGATATGCTGGATGTTGATACAGGCACCGGTTTCCAGTGCCAGTTCCAAATCCCTGCCCACCAGATCGATCTCGGCCTCTCTGGGTGAGCCGCCAATGCCGAAATGGGTTGCTGCCGCACCGGCATTGACACCGTTATTTTGAATATAGGCCGGATTTTCCTCATGGAAACTGATGGGTACATCCAGTTTCCTGGCCCCTTCCATAGCCCTGCGTACCAATGCTGCATCCAGAATGGGAATGCCGTCATCGGTAAAACCTGCGGCCCCCTGCTCATACAGGGCCTCCATATCCGTCAGTTCCTGTCCTTTCAGCCCAACCGTTACCGTGGCACAGGTTTCCACATGGATACCTGTCTGCCTACCCTTTTCCAGAACATAAGTGAGCGTTTCTGCATTGTCCACTGCCGGCTTGGTATTGGCCATCAGTACCACGGTGGTATAGCCGCCGCGGGCAGCTGCCCGGGCACCCGATTCGATATCCTCCTTATGGGTAAAACCGGGATCTCTGAAATGGGAATGTACATCCACCAGTCCCGGTGCCGCGATCATGCCGCTTCCGTCTATCACGGTCAAATCCTCAACGTCAATATCCGATTCTTCCGCTGTGGCAAGCAGCTCTAATTGACCCTGCATGGCCTGCAGTTTCTCATACAGCCCCGGCGCTATGCGCAGGATACGCTCCCCATGTATCAATATATCATAGCAGCCTTCCTCACCGGCGACGGGATTCATCAGATAGGCATTTGCAATCAATAACATATTTTGCTCCCTTTCTTCATAGGATAAATACAAAACAAACAATGGACTTTTTATGAAAAATTATAAACCGAAAGCTTACTTTTTGCTGCGGGCCGCGGCCTGCATACTGCTTCTGGGCCTTCTTACAGGCTGTGGTCTGAATTCCGGCAAAACCACCAAACTGCGGGACCTGGATTTTACCGTTGTCAGCGAAGAACTGCTGCCCGCAGAACTGACCCAGTTAATTGAAGAACGTAAAACGGAAGCCTTTAAAATTACATACAGCGATAAGGAATATCTCTATCTCTGCGTAGGCTATGGCAGACAGGAAACCGGCGGCTACAGCATTGCCGTGGATGAGCTCTATCTGTCAGACAACTCCATTCATATCGGTACCAGCCTTTTAGGCCCCGGCCCCGAGGAGAAAAAAGGGAATACACCCTCTTACCCCTATATCGTGGTAAAACTGGAATATATGGATGAAACCGTGGAGTTTGAATAAGCTCAATAATCAAACTTACCGTCGTTCTTTTCCTCAAGCGCCTTGATGGTATGGTAGGTAAATTCGTTGTAGGGAGTGGGCACGCCAACTTCCCTGCCCATGCGCACCATGGCGCCGGCAAACATATCTACTTCCGTATGCCTTTTGGCATCCAAATCCTGCAGGGTGGAGTAGCGGCCTCCTTTATTGGAAGGGCTTCCCTTACCGGCATCGCTCTCCATTGAAGAAATGTCAATGCCCTTGGCAGCGGCTACAGCCACTACCTCCTCCTGCAGTTTCTTACTAAGCCATGCCATATGGCCGCTGTCTTCATAGGCGCCCACGCCGCAGCTTACGATGGCCTGCGGCTGGTTTTTGCTGACATTAAAGGCATACTTATACCAAATATCCCTGATAATATCCTCACACATATGAAAATGAATGTCCGTATCCGTAAGCAGCACTGCAATTGCGAGCATCCTTTCGCTGGGCTTACTCTGTCCTGCTTCTCCGTAATAAACACCCAGCGTAGAAGGGCCGTCAAATACAACGCTGTCTCCCTTTCTTTCCGAGGCGATCTTCATCATGGAATACACCATGTGCTCCATGCCGATTCTTTCACCGATAATCTCCTCACTGTCCACGCCGTTTAACAGGCTCATGACCACCGTATGTTCATCTACAACCATGGCCACATTTTCCAACATATCCCGCAGTGCTCCGTATTTGGTACTGATCAGTAATAAGTCTGCACCGTGAGCCTCCTTAGGCGTGCGTACATGCAGGGAATAACGCCTGCCGTTTATCTGAATGCCTTCTTTTTCCAGCCGGGCTTTTCGCTCACCCTCCGCGACCACCCAGAGATTCTCACCCAGCTTCTCGCTCAGTCCCCAAATAAAGTAAGCCCCCACGGCTCCCGCACCTAAAACCGCAACTGTCTGTATTTTCATACTTCCTCCTTTTCGGCGGATCCCATACCGTTTTCCTTGCTTTCTAAAATCCTCTTTAGTATAATATCATTTATAAAAAAGAGCATACAAGGAGCGCTTTTATGATTCGTTTTTTCGTTGTTTGTACCATAGTGGTATTATTCCTTATCTTATCTACTCCCCTGCTGTTTATAGAATGGATCATCGGCAAATTCAATATGGATGTAAAAAACCGCAGTTCTCTTGCGATTGTAAACTGGGCTTTCCGATGGGTCATCCGCCTGTCGGGAGTGAAAGTCATTGCTTTGGGAGAAGAGAATATCCCCAAAGATACCGCCGTCCTCTATGTGGGAAATCACAGGAGCTATTTTGACATTGTACTCACTTATGTACGGGTTCCCCGTCCCACCGGCTACATTGCTAAAAAAGAAATGGAAAAGGTGCCCCTGCTTTCCATTTGGATGAAACATTTGCACTGCCTGTTTTTGGACCGTGACAATATTAAAGAAGGCTTAAAGACCATTCTGGACGCCGTGGAAAAGGCGAAATCCGGTATTTCCATCTGCATTTTCCCGGAAGGAACCCGAAACAAGACGTCGGATACCTTTTTACCCTTTCACGAGGGCAGCTTTAAGATTGCGGAAAAAGCGGGCGTTCCCATTATTCCCATGACCATTGTGAATTCCTCTGCGGTCTTTGAAGATCATTTTCCTAAGATCAAAAAAACCACTGTGGTAATCTCCTACGGAAAACCTATTTATCCAGACCGGCTTTCCAAAGAAGAGAAGAAATCCATGGGCAGCATGGTCAGAACCATCATGGAAGAAGAATATGCCCGCATTAAGACTGCAGACTATCCACTATCACATTAAATCCCATGCCATGGGAGGCCTTCACCAGAATCGTATCTCCCGTGGCAATCAACAGGGGCAGGCTCTCTAAGAGTTCTTCGCGGTTTTCAAAATATCGGATATCCTGGGAGCCGTCATAGCGCTCTAAGGCAGCGTCATACATAAATCGGGCCTTTTCTCCCACACAGTAAAGGGCATCCACCCCTTGCTCCACTGCATAAGCGCCCACCTCTGCGTGCATGGCTTCGGAGCCTTCTCCCAATTCAAACATATCCCCTAAAATTGCGGTTTTACGGCTTGTGGCCGTCATCAGCAAATCCACTGCTGCCTTCATGGAAACGGGATTTGCATTGTAGCAGTCGTCTATGATCAGTTTGTCCGCAAGGCGTATCAGCCTGCTTCTGCCGACAACGGGCTCCACCTTCTTAATCCCTTCTTTTATTTCTTCCGGTGTCAGATGCAACAAAGTACCTACCGTGGCAGCGGCCATTGCGTTTATCACCATATGCTGTCCCGGCAGAGGGATCTCTACCGGATAAACATTTCCTCCGATATGCATCATAGCCTGACTGCCAAGCAGTCCAAGATTTTCAATATCAGTGGCATATACTGCAAAGTCCTCGTTTTCAGAAATGCCAAAATGATATACCGGTTTTCCCTGCACCTGCTTTACTTCAAAAAGCAGGTCGTCCTCTCCGTTTAAGCAGACCCTGCCATCCTCCTGCAGATAATCAAAAATCTCCGTCTTGGCTCTAAAAATACCCGCTCTGTCATGCAGGTTCTCTAAGTGGCACTGCCCGATATTGGTAATGACACAGATGTCAGGTCTGGCCATCTCGCCCAATCTGCTCATTTCCCCAAAATCACTGATACCCATTTCTATGACCGCCGCCTCATGTTCTTCCCTAATGCGTAACAATGTAAGGGGCAGACCGATTTCATTATTATAATTCCCTTCCGTTTTTAAAACCCTGTATTTTTCGGACAGAACCTCTGCAATAAACTCCTTGGTGCTGGTCTTCCCCACGCTACCCGTAATCCCTACTACGGGTATGGAGAGCAGAGAACGGTAAAAAGCTGCCGTCCGTTTCAGCGCCTGAAAACTATCTTCTACCAGAATATACGGCCCCCAGCCATCCGCTGCCACACCGTAAAGGCTTTCCACTTCCTCAGGAGTTTTCTCCGTTACCACACAGGCAGCACCCTTTTCAAATACCTGTCCGATAAACTGATGGCCGTCCACCCTTTCTCCTTTTGCTGCAAAGAAAAGGCCGCCTGCCTCCAGCCTGCGGGAATCTATTACCGCACAGGTCAGTTCCCAATCCTCCCTGCCGTCAGCATTATGCAGTCTGCCGCCACAGGCCTTCGCCACATTTTTCAAGGTTAAATTTCGCATACACACTCCCTCACTGATTTTTATCCCGAAGGGATATCTCGATCAGTCTTTCACACAGTTCTTCATAACTAAGCCCTATAACTGCTGCTTCCTGAGGCAGCAGAGAGGTGGGGGTCATGCCGGGCAGCGTGTTGGCTTCCAGACAGTATATCTCCCCGCCCTTATCCATCATAAAATCCATACGTGCATAATTCTTCAGGCGCAGAATACGAAACGCTTCTTCTGCGTAATGCTGCATCTTTGCAAACTTATCTGCAGGCAGATCGGCCGGACAGGTCTCCACCGTACTACCCGCCTGATATTTGTTTTTATAATCATAAAAACCTGTAAGAGGAGCAATTTCAATAACCGGAAGCGCCTTTCCGTCCAGCACGGCCACGGAAAACTCCCTGCCTTCTATGTACTGTTCTATTATAATCTCATCATCGTATTTATAGCCTTCCGTCTTGGCCTTTTCATATCCGCTTTCATCTCTTGCAATGGTAACTCCCACACTGGAGCCGCCGCAGCTGGCTTTCACAATACAGGGAAACGGCACCTTTTCCGTCTCCTTCTCTCCCTTTTTCAAACGGATACCCTTGGGAGTCGGAATCCCATACCTGATAAAAAGATCCTTGGTAATGCCCTTATCCATGCACATGGCTGAACTGACATAGTCGCTTCCCGTATAAGTAATCCCCATCAGATCGAAACAGGCCTGAATTTTTCCGTTCTCTCCGTTTTCTCCATGGAGGGCCATGAAGACCACGTCCGCCTGTCCGCAGAGAGCGAGCACATTGGGGCCGAAGAAATTCTTTTTCCAGTCGGGGCGGAGAGCCTTGATCTGCTCGATATCGGGATTGCTCTCCCCAACACCGCTTATCTGGGCTGCCCAGTCTTCTTGTGATTCAAAAAGATTTTCTATGTTCTTCCCTTCGTAACCCAGAAAGACATCTAGCAAAATGACCTTATGCCCCTTCCGTTTCAGTGCATAGTAGATCATCTTTCCGGAGGATAAGGATACATCCCTCTCCGTACTGATTCCTCCTGCCAATACCACGATATTCATTTTCTATTCCTCCTCATGGCTCATCATTTCACTCAAAAGCATAATATAGCCGGCTATATTAAAACGACTGGTAGTAATCCCTTCTAAAAGCTCCCTTTCGCCTCCTGCATTGGGAATATAGCAGTCCGCCGTCTCATTGGCACCTGCCAGATAATTATGATGTCTCGCGATCAGGGTGGCATATTCCTGATTGGTTATAATATAGTCTATTGTGGACAATACCACCGTATCCCAGAATATGTCCTCGAGGCTTTCCTTCTTCACGCTGTTTCCAACAAGATAGATATCCGTCTGCGCTTTGGCGGCGATCTGCTCGGCCTGCGCAAAAATATCCGCCATCAAATCTTCGCACAGACCCATATCCACTTTCCGCTTGGTAGAAGCATAAGTGAGAACACCAAATACCAGTGCGCGGTTGTTCCTGTCCATGGAAAGGTTTTCTCCCAGTCTGGTCACTGCATTATAATATCTGCTCTGCCCGGTGGCACGATACAGCTCCGCAGCGGCAAAAAACCGCAGTGCGGCTTCTGTTTCTTCCCCCTGTTTTTCCGTAAATCTCCATGCTCTGTCCGCAGCCTGCAGGCAGGCTGTTGCATACACACTGTCATACTTCTGATAACTGTAACTGAACTTCGCTAACACCGCAGATACCCAGACGGTTTCTGTCAGATATACCGTTTCTCCCTCCATAACGGCGCCGCTTCCCGCCTCCTGCAAAAGCAGCAGTTCCTCTACATAACTTTTCAGTTCCGTCATCAGAGGAGGAATCTCCCCTTCTTCTTTCTCGTATACCTGCGTATACAGCTCATAGGACAAAAGCAGTACGGAAAGACTTTTGCAAATATCCACTATATCCGCTGCCACTACCAGTTCTCTCTGCCTGCGTAACAGCTCCAGCGCTTTTTCCAGAAGTTCCTCATACAGTCCGTCTTTTATCTCAAATTCATAGGAACATCCGATAATATCACATTCTATGTAATAGGTGCCTTCCTGCTCAAAAGCAGTGAAGTCCCCGTAACTATTATATTCTCCGATCTCCTCCGCATACTCCGATTTTTCCAGTTTTCCGGTAAAGACTACTTCTCCCGTCAGAGCATCCACTATGTGAAACTCTCCCGGCAATCTTTTTCCCCGTACAATGACGGTCTTGGGTGAAACCAAATTGTAACCGATCTGGTTCACCAATACGCCGGGGCTTATGACAGGAACGTCATATTCCAGAACAGGGGCCTCCTCCATCCACTCCAATATGGCGTCCGAGGCAGGCTGCTGCTCTGTCTGTGCTGCAATTCCGCAGCCGGCAAGCAGAATTGCAGTCAGAAGAAATGCTATTGTTTTTTTAACTTGATGCATCTTATGACTTCCTCCCTTTCCCCGTCTGCTTTCATACTTTTCTACGATATTTTATCACGAAAATACCTATGGGTAAAGAGTTCTCAGTCATTCTTGGCATCATACACAATATTTCCGTCTATGATGGTATACAGGGTTTTTGTTGAAATTTCCATGGGATTGCCGTCAAAGATGGCAATATCCGCATCCTTCCCCACTTCCAGTGTTCCGACTCTCTCGGACACGCCGCAGATAACGGCAGGATTGACAGTAATGGCTTTTAATCCTTCCTCAAAAGACAATCCCGCTTTCACAGCCATACCGGCACAGAGGGGCAGACTTTGAATCAGGGAAACGGGATGGTCCGTAGTAACGGCAGTGCGCACACCCGCCTGATTCAATACCCCTACTGTCTTAAATGCCATGTTTTGCACTTCAATTTTACTTCTGCTGGAAAAATCCGGCCCCACAATGGCAGGGAAGCCTTCTTCTGCCAATCTTTCCGCAACCATATGACCTTCGCTGCAGTGATCCAGAGTCATGGAAAGTCCGAATTCCTTGGCAATCCTGATTGCAGTAAAAATGTCATCCACACGGTGTACATGGGCTTTTAGCGGGATTTCTCCTCTAAAAACCGGTACCCAGGGTTCCATGCGGAAATCCTCTTCAAAATCGCTGCCTCCGGCTTTCTTCTTCTGCACATACTGCCTTGCTTTAAACAGCTCCTCTCTGAGCATTCCCGCAATAGCCATTCTGGTTACGGGACTTTTTCCCTGTCCCGAATAATTCACCTTTGGATTTTCGCCAAAAGCCACCTTCATGGCGGCAGGAGCTTTTACGATCAGATCGTCGATACACCTGCCCCGGGTTTTTAGAAAGGCAAACTGACCGCCCACCACGTTGGAACTGCCCGGTCCTATCATGGCGGAAGTGATTCCCGCTCTAAGGGCATCGTCAAAGGCCGCATCCATGGTATTGATAGCGTCGATGGCTCTCAGCCAGGGCGTGACGGGCTCCACATTTTCATTGCAATCATCTCCCTCCATGCCCTTCTTCTCCTCGGTGATTCCCATATGGCAGTGAGCCTCAATCAGTCCGGGCATCACCCATGCACCGTCCACACGCAGGTATTTTTCCCCATCACCGACCTGCCCCTGATCCACGGTACCTTCCCACAGAGCTTTGATCTTTCCGTTTTCAATTTGTATGGTTCCTATATTTAATTTGCGGCCTGCCATTGTCAGGATGCGGCCGCCCGTAATGATCATATTATTACAAATCATATGATTACAATACATCCTACTGCAATGCACCCAGAGGGTCCGCAGGCTCACCGTTTAAAGTCAGTGCAAAATAAGCATTCGTACCCTCCACACTGTAATACTTGGTAGGTACAGCCACATAACCGATAATACCGCCTTTTTCCACATAACTTCCTTCCGTAACCGTGATATCCTTTAACTGTCCGTAGGTTATCTTGTAACCGTTGCCGATATCCACTGTAACGGCATTCCCGATTTCTTCATTAGAGAATATCCGGGCAACCCGTCCTCCGGCTGCTGCGGATATGACATCTCCCTCCTGCGCCGACATTACCAGCGCAGGACTGTACTTATATTGCTGCAGGGTAGCAAAACGCACCGTTTTATCCATACTGTAAGGAATGAGTACACTGCCGGAAACCGGCCATACCAGAGTTTCTCCCGCAGTGTAAGAAGGTGGCACATTTTCCACCAGCCGACCGGCATCCGCATCCATTGCAGCCTGATCCGCCGCCAGTTCTTCGGCAAGACTTTGTGTACGGGCACCCTCTGCCGCAGTTTGTTCTCCGTTAGCGCCATCCTCGCTGACAATGCTGTCAGTCAAACCCGGAATTTCTACCAAACCGGAATCCACCGGTTCCGTGGGAAAGTAATCCAAGTCATCCTCTAACATTTGAGACAAATCTGCGTCCGCATCCAAGTTACCGATATTCTCAATGTCCTCTATATTCCCAATATCACCTATATTCTCTATCTCCTCTATTTCTTCTATCTCATCCTGCACCGGCGGATTCTGAACTTCCTCCAATACACTGAAATCAATGTGATAGCCGTCATTCTCCGTCTGTTCACTATTTCTTCTTACATAGATACCCGTCATGGTCAGCGCTGCCAACACGAAAACGGAGGAGGCGATCATGATAATCCTCTCCTTTTTGGTATTGTCCTTACGATTACGATTAAAACTACTCTGTCTACTCATAGTTGTTACTTCCTTTCTGCTGTTGCGTTTCTATCCTTTCGGAATCTGCATTCTTTCAGATTATTTTTCTGTATGGATAGTTTTACCGTAAAATCATGATTTATTCCGAAACAGCAAAGAAAGCATAGAAAAACCATGCGGAACAAAATTCTTTCTGTCCGCATGGTTTAGAAAACTCTGACGATTCGATATGAAATTGATTGTTACTTTGCAAGATCCAAATGCTGCACCGTTCCCACGCCGCCGTTCTCGTAGAGAAAAATACCGGTTCTGCGGATATAGCCGTTCGCATTGTTTGCGGCGTCATTTAAGGCATAATCCGTTGCGACGCTCTGTAAACAGATAGCTCCTATGCCTTTCTCCGCCAAGGTATAAAGTGAATCCGTACCGTCTGGATTCTTGCACCAAATCTTAAGTTTGGACCAGATTGCATCGTTCTCGTCAATCCAGCCGTTTCCGTCGTCATCATAGGCTGCCAGATCACCGAAACCGTTTCCGCTTTGAGGGCCGAATAACTCATTACCGTCATTGATAATGCCGTCTCCGTTCTTGTCCAGCGCCAGATATCCGCTGCCGCTGCCCAACTGGGAAATTTCATCCAGAACGCCGTCACCGTCAATATCAAAATAGAACTTCTGGTCGGAAAGTTCCGCCACATCTCCGTCAAAATTGATGACTAACGGATCGCAGGTATCCACCTGCAAATATTCCATTTCTTCTTCAAAATATTCACTGAATCTGCGGCTCATATAGATGTCCAGATTGAAAGAGATTTCCCTGCCGTCCGAAGTCCTGACCGTTCCCTTTGTGGAGAAAGAGGTAGTCTCACTCTCTTCATAGGAATATTCTTGTTTCACTTTCACAACGCTGGCATTAATTCCTAAACGTTTCAGATTGTCAACATCGCTCTGATAACCGCCCTGTGAAAAACGATCTCCCCAAAAATTGCTCCATCTGCTGCTGCCGCCAAACATGATACTGAATATGTAGCTGATGGTGGCCTGCCTGAATTCATTCAGGGAACTGATGCTGGAAGAACGTAAATTCAGTCTGCCGCTTCTCATACTCTCTACCCGTTCACGCAGTTCAATGATAGAGTCTTTGGTTGCCATATTGTCTCCGGCGTCCTTTTTATCTTCGCCCTTCTTCTTCAGGTTCTGATTCGTATCCGGACTCACAAAATTTCCAAATGCTCCTGTTCTTCCATATGCCGATCCCCTGCTGTAATCCGTTACCTGGGTCCGGCCGTTCTTACTAGTTGATGAAGATGTATATCTTCTTTCGGATTCCATTCCTATAAAACTGGAATCAATTCGCAAATAGTACCTCCTTTTAGTCCCTTGCTCCTACTTCCCCTCCCTGTTTCATAAAAACAAAAATGGCATTCGCAGGGCTTCCTTTTCCCTGTGCATACCATCCGTGGCGACTCATTTCATTTTTAGTACCTTGGCCTTCGGTACCTTCTGATATATTTATCGGAGGATTGGAAAAATAATTTAGTTTTAATTTCCAGAGGATTTTCGAGGCATGTAAATTTCCAGGTTTTCATATAGTAGAGAAAGAGTAAACCGTATAGAGTTATCCGGTGTTCATTAAAGGAATATTACATAGATGCGCTTAACTAAATATTTTCTTAAAAGCATACAGGGCGCGCTCATCGGGCTGGGCGCCGTACTGCCGGGCATTTCCGGCGGTGTACTGAGTGTAGTCTTCGGAATCTATCAGCCCGCTATGGAACTTTTGGCCAATCCAAGGAAATACTGGCGCAGCCATCTTCCCATCCTGCTGCCTGCTTTTTTCGGTGCAGTAATCGGCTTCATGGGAGTAGCCAATCTGCTGGCTTCCCTGCTAAACCGCTATCCCGATCAATCCGTCTGCGTTTTTGTGGGACTGATTCTGGGGATGCTGCCTTCCCTGCTTAAAGAGGCCGGAAAGCAGGGCATTGCAAAAGGCTCTTATACTGCTTTGCTGGCAGCCACCGTCATCGTCTTATTCTTGCTGTGTGGCTTAAATGCTTCTTCCGTCGCCATTGTGCCGAATTTCGGATGGTATGTTTTCTGCGGCTTCTGTCTGGCCTTGAGCCTGATCGCCCCCGGCATGAGCTTTTCTACCCTGCTCATGCCTTTAGGGCTCTACACGCCTTTTGTGGATGGTATCGGCCACCTTACGCCTCAGGTAATCCTGCCCGCGGGTATGGGGTCCTTGCTCGCCTTTTTCTGTCTTCCCAAGCTGGTAAGCCGTCTGTTTGAGTGTCATTACTCCGTTACCTTTCATGCTATCGTGGGAGTAGTGATCGCGGCAACCGCCGTCACCGTTCCCTATCAGGCTTTGACCTCTTCTGTAAAAGGCGGGATACAGAATGGACTATGCATGGTGGGCGGAATTATTTGCTCCCTGCTATTAGAGCGGTATAACAGCCGGGCTCAGACGCGGTAGCTTTTGAGCTGTTATATTTAGGAATCATTTATCCCCCATAACCAACCGGGCTCAGATGCAGTGGCATTCGCCCTTGTTGGTTATGGGGGATAGTTCGATTCGTCTAATTTGCTTCCTGTACATTTAAAATCATCAAACAAGGGCGAATGCCACTGCATCTGAGCCCGGTTTGATGATTTTGAATATATTAACATGATTAATCCAGCTCATTTAGGTACAACTGGACGCGGTTTTGGATGAGCGCACTGACTTCCTCTAAGGGCTTGCCACCTGCGTAGTAGACCTCCATTTCTTCCTCTATGATTTCCAAAATAGGATCGGTCCACCGCCTCCAGATGACAATTTCCGCACGGTCAATCCATTCTTCCAATCTGACAACCTGCTCCTCGGTCAGTTCATCCGTACCGTAGGACCAATTATCATACCCACCGTAAAGCTGCATATGTATGTAGAATGGATTGTCCATATAATATTTTGCAGCATCTGCAAAGGCCTGTCTGTGTACGGGGATTATAGAATTAATACCGGCTATTCCTAAGCTATATTGGGTGTCCTCCTGCAATAGGAAGGAAAAAAACTGCCAGACGCCCTCTTTGTGAGCGGAGGATGAATTCATATACATTTCCTCAAAAGTCAGTTCCATGATGCCGTCCGTATCTCCCGCATAACCTACCGGTATTTTATTACTTTCCCACATACCGTTCTCTAACGCAGAATAGAAACTAAAATTTTGCAAGGGTGCGGAATAGAAAACCCAGCCGTTTTCTCTCTTTTCTTCCTTGTAACCGTATCTTTCCGCCAGATTCACCAGCCGCTCCCATTCTTTCCCCTCAAAACGGCAGATACGCTGCTCCCAGTCTACTATTCCACACAAATCCCTGGAATACTCCAGAAAATAAGTAAGCACACGGGCGGAATCCGCATATACATAGTACGCTTTATCCCCCTCATAAGCCTCCAGGGTGTTGAGCATCGTATCAATATCCCATTTCTCAGAGAAATCCCATTCCTTCATGGTGATTCCCAGCACCTCACCGTCTATGCACATCGTGCTAAGCCGCATGCCATATCGTAGAGCATAAATATCCTCCAGCCCTTCCCATGGCAGAAAAGTTCCATCATAATAAGCCGCTTTGCCTATTCCGGCAGCTTCAATATAGGGAACCAGATTCTCTAGTGCGCCTATTTCCTGCAGCTTATATACGGAAGGAACAGAAAGTTCATCGATCATATCAGGACCATGTCCTGCGGCAATTTCCATACTGACCTTTTCCCGATAGTCAAAAACATTAAATCCCTCCGGACATTCCTCCACCAGTATATAATAATTTTCATTCTGTTGGTTAAAACGAACAATCAATTCTCTGAAATCCGATGACACGTGTGTCGATTTATAAGTAAGATATATTTTCCCATTCTCCGCCAAATTTATTTTTCTCAGGGTAATCAGCATTTCTCTGTCCGTCAGCAAGTCTATCTGTGATTCAGATATATAATGAATATCCCATATTCTGCCTGCAGGCGTGTAGTCGGCATTACTGAAGTCCATATAGTATTCCTTTTTCTTTTCCGCCAGATTATAATCGCAGATTCCGCTCTCGTCCACCAGAAGAATATCCTGTTTTGCACCAGCTGCCATGCCGTAAACACTGCCATTTAACCAGCTTATCTCACCGATTTTCCTTGCTTCCATATCCAAAAATGCCAGCCCGTTTGTGAACTTCTCCGGATCACTGATTTTAATGACCAGTCTGCCGTCCTTGCCGCGACAGATATTCGTGACCGGTCCGTCCGCCATGATCCGGGCAGTTTCCTTGCCCTCCGCATCCAGCAGGATTACCGTATTTTCACGGAGTACAAAGATATTACCGTCTTCATCCAGCCACCAGAAACTGTCCGGATCCGCATAGTCACTTGACATGTTTGTCAGAAATATCTCTGCCTCTTTTCCGTCCCTATGCAGGAAGATATCCCCTTCTCTGTTGCAGCTTATGCGGACAGCTTCGCCTTGATAATATTGCTCTCCCAGAACAACGTACATATCCTCCCGGTCTTCATATAGGAGCGCTTCGTACGCCGCTTGGACATAGATGCCTTTCTCCTGCTTGCCACAACCGGTAAGGACTGCGGCAAAGAAAGAGCAAAGCAGTAATGCAAACAGATACAATCTTTTCATATTTTTCATAAGCGGCCTCAGTCCAGTTCATCTAAATATAACTGAACGCGGTTTTGCGCGACAGCGATGACTTCTTCCATTGTCTTATCCCCACTAAAATAGGCACCGCACTCTTCCACAATGGTATCCACTATCATCTGGTTGCGCCATGGCGTTAGTTTTCCGATTTCCAGAAGTTGTTCAAGATCGGCAAGCTGCTCCTTGGTAAATTCATCCGCACCGAATTCTAACCCCGGTGCCTCCACGAGATTAAGCATGATAAACCCATGGGGGGCATCGTCTTCTATATAAAATTCTCCTGCTCTTTGGAACGCCGCTCTGCTTATAGGCAGATTTCCGGCATGTCCCGCCGTTCCGATAAAGTACTGATTATCCTCCTGCAGCAAAAAAGTCATGAATTCCCAGACCCCATCTTTGTGCGTTGAAGCCGCATTCATACAAAAACCGCCCAAATAGACAGAATGTACTCCTCCACCCGCCGCAGGATAGCCCACCAGCCTTCTGCCGGTTTCTTTCATCAGGTTATCATAACCCGCATAATGCATGTAATTATCCAAGGCTAATGTTCTGACTACCAAATAATCTGTATTACGGTACTCGGTATCTCCGTATCTTTTTGCCAGTTCCAGCATTCTCTTAAAATTTTCTCCGGAAAAATCGCAGGTATTGTTCTCCCAGTTAATCAGACCGTTTAAATCCTCGGAGTATTCCAGAAAAAAGCTTAGTACATAGCCGGGGCCCAAGGTCTTAACCAGCACAGTATCTTCCGGATACTCTTCTAATACCGTTAACAGGTTCTCTAAATTGTACTCTCTTTCGTTAGAAAAAAGCGTGCTGTCCATGCAAATAGAAGAGAGACTGATTAAATAAGGCATCCCATAGACACCATTCTCCCGTCCAAACATCTGAAATGCCTGAGGAAAATAATCTTCTTCATTGATTCCTTCTTTCTTTATCCGGCCGGACAACTCCTCTATCGCCCCCATTTCTAAGAGTTCAGGCATAGCGTCCACCAATCTTACGTCCAGAATGTCGGCACCATGACCCGCGGCAAATTCCATCTGCATCTTTTGCAGATACGTATTATAATCCACATTATCCGGACATTCTTCGGTTTTTATATAGTACTTCTCATTTTCCTGATTAAAGCGTACAATCAGCTCTTTCATTTCCGGATCAAGATAGGATGCTTTTAAGGTAAGAATCGTTTTATTGCTATCATCCAAATTGACTTTGGACAATGTTACTTCCATACCCTCCCAGGTATACAGCCTGACTAGGTTGGAGGCCAGAAATTTCATATCCCACACGGAGCTTGGGGTATAGGCAGAATTTGCCCATTCCATGTAAAGTGTTTTCTCTCCGTCAGATAGACTGTAATCATACAGTCCTGTCATATCCAGAATCAGGACATCCCCTGTCTGCCCTTTTCCTGTTTTATATATAGTGTTCTTCAGCCAGTTTATCTCCCCCAAAGTTCTCGTTTCCGTATCAAGAACCGCCAAGCCGCTGTTATATTTTGTGGTATCTCCTATTGTCACTACAATCTTACCTGATGTGGACTCGCAAATGTCCGTCACAGCACCATCCGCCTGTATGCTGTAGAGCACGGCTCCGTCTGCCGAAAGCGCCGTCAGGGTATTTTCAGAGAGCACATAGGTACTTCCGTCTGAGGCTATCCACCAGCGGCTGCTGAATAATGTTAGTTCTTGTGACATTCCTGTCATAAAGTTCTCTGCATCTTTCCCTTCTTTGCATAGATACACCTCTCCTTCCAGATTTGCGATAATCTGAATGAGTTCCCCCTTATAGTACTGGGCTCCCAGCAGGAATTCACCACTTTCAGGAAAAATCAGAGCTTCATACTCCGGCACGATATCGTAAGCCGCTTTCTTTTCTTTGCCGCAACCGCTCAGACAAAATAAAATACAGAGCAACGGTATCAAAAGATAAGGGATTCGGATAGCTTTCATAGGCAACCTCCGTGCGTGATTTCTTATCTTTATGATAACATAGCCACACTGTATTATTTCTTACGATTTACGAACATTTCTTACGGTTTTCTTACGAATATATCTCCAAAAGCAATCCCCCTAACCAACCGGGCTCAGATGCGGTGGCATTCGCCCTTGTTGGTTAGGGGTTGTTATATTCTATAACGTGAAAAAGCTCCAAAAGCAATCGGGGTGAATGCTACCGCATCTGAACCCCGGTTGCTTTTGGAGCATCTATATACTGATAAGAATAACTGGTTACACTCTGTTATAGTTGATCAGACATCCTTTTAAGATAATCTGTCTTTCTTCATCGGTCAGCTCACCCAGGCGCAGGTCAAATTCTTCCAGTGCGTCCTTGCCCACCTTGTAGGCTTTAATCACTTCCTGCTTTTCTTCCACCGCCTTGCGGATGCCGGGCAGGAAGAGATAATCCAGATTCTGAAAGGGCAGTTCGCCTTCTTCGATCAAGAAGGGCAGCATGCCCCAGTTGATCAAGTTGGAACGGTAGCGCTTGGTAGCGTACTCGTTGGCAATATTGGCCCAACCGCCTAATACCTTCTGGCAGGAAGCAGCCTGCTCGCGGGCGGAACCGTCACCCGGCTTTACAGCAAAGATAGTGGAACCGAAGCCCGTATTGGTATGGTTAGCATCTGCAAACTGTCCTTTTACCACACCCATAATGTCCTTTACCACAGGCAGTGCATGGCAGGGATGTCCGCCGGCCATTCTTTCCTTTTCTGCCTTCTGGATTTCCTTTGCCCGAGCCACATACTGAGGGTCCTTGCGGCTTAAAGTAAATTCGGCCAGTCCCAGAGGATTGGAGCGGTAGGAAGAAGTTTCTCCGGAAGGAATCAGTTCATCGGTGGTAGTTACCGGGTCGTGGATTTCGGAAACCACCTGCAGTACCAGATTCTCCGGCAGTGCGCCCATTTGCGGCCAGTCCTTGATATTGGGGCCGAACTGAATCTCCACATTCGAATCAGCCACGCCCTTGGAATCAAAGACGCGGTTCTTATAAATATTGCTGTCAAAATGATATTGATATTTATTCAAGGTACCGTCAAACTCCGTTGCCGGTGTCAGCACACCTTTATTGGCTGCGGTTGCCGCAATGGAACGGGCATCCATGAGCGCTACGGATGCAATCTGGCCGTTCTGCAGTTTAGAGCCCTCCCTGTTCGGGAAATTGCGCGTGGAGTGCCGGATACTGAATGCATTGTTAGCCGGCGTATCGCCCGCACCGAAGCAAGGTCCGCAGAAAGCAGTCTTCATTACAGCGCCTGTTTCCAAAATAGCAGCGGCGCAGCCGTTCTTAATTAATTCCATATACACAGGCATGGAAGCCGGATATACGCTCAAGGTGAAGCCGTCTGCCCCTATGTAGCTGCCCTTCAAAATATCCGCTGCAGCGCATATATTTTCAAATCCGCCGCCGGCGCAGCCTGCGATAATACCCTGATCCACATAAAACTTACCGTCACGAACCTTCTCCTTTAAGGAGAATTCTACCGCACCGTCCAAGCTCACAAGCGCACGCTTCTCGGTCTCATCCAGAATATCCAGCAGATTGGCATTCAACTCTTCTATGGTATAGGTATTGCTGGGATGAAAAGGCATAGCGATCATGGGACGGATCTTGCTTAAATCCACCATTATCATGCCATCGTAATAAGCAGCCTCACCCGGCTTTAACTCGCTGTATTCCTCTTTTCTTCCATGGATTTCGTAGAACTCCTTAATCTCCCCATCAGTCTGCCAGATGGAAGAAAGGCAGGTGGTCTCCGTGGTCATGACATCGATGCCGATACGGAAATCAGCACTTAAGGAAGCCACTCCGGGACCTACAAATTCCATTACCTTATTCTTTACATAGCCATTCTTAAATACGGCACCGATAATCGCCAGCGCCACGTCCTGAGGACCCACGCCCTTTATAGGCTCACCGGTCAGATAAACACCCACTACACCGGGCATATTGATGTCATAGGTCTGATTCAGCAGCTGCTTAACTAACTCCGGACCGCCCTCGCCCATTGCCATGGTACCCAACGCACCGTATCTGGTATGGGAGTCGGAACCCAAGATCATCTTGCCACCACCTGCCAGCATTTCTCTTGCGAACTGATGGATGACTGCCTGATGAGGGGGCACATAGACTCCGCCGTACTTCTTGGCGCAGGTCAGGCCATACATATGGTCATCCTCGTTGATGGTACCGCCAACTGCACAAAGGGAATTGTGGCAGTTTGTCAGTACATAGGGCACAGGAAACTTGGTCAGGCCTGAGGCTCTGGCCGTCTGAATAATTCCTACAAAGGTAATATCGTGGCTGGTCAGCTTATCGAATTTGATCTTCAGCTTCTCCATATTGCCGGAGGTATTGTGGCTCTGCAAAATACCATAGGCAATGGTCTGCTTCGCTGCTTCCTCCTTCGTTATGTTCTTTCCTGTTTTATGTGCAACAGTCGCCGCTGCTTCACCGGTATCGGCTACAACCTCCGTACCGTTTAACAGATAGGCGCCGCCTTCTAACAGTTCAATCATACTATTTTCCGTCCTTCCTATGTGTTGTATGTCCAAAATACGACAGTTTCATTATAAAGGAAAGCGCCGTCTTATGCAATGGAAAGTGGACAATAAAATGCAATCATGCTATACTGGACGCAATTAATAAAAGATACTAAAACCCAAGTAATAAAGAAAGAGGGTGCATTATGGTAAAGAAACTATCCCTTATTTTAGTTATGGCATGGTTGACTGCCGTTCTGTGTTCCTGCGGGGGAAATATTAAACATGCGAAAAAAGAAATAGGTCCTTCGGTAATTTACACTCCCGAAGAGATAGAGCGCGCCATGGATGTCGCCATGGACTATTTTGATAAAGAATTTGAAGGATGTACCTTACTAGAGATATATTACGATGAAGCCAAATCTTCCGATGTGGCCGATGAATACGAAGACCGCTGGGATTCGCAGGTAATTGTACTCTATTCCAGTTTTGATGTGGATTCAAACGGAGGCGACGGCAGTTTTAATGCCAATTCCACCTACTACGGCTGGAATTGGATCTTATCCCGCACTGATAACGAGGAATGGACCTTAAGGGATTGGGGGTATTGAGAATAATTTATGCCTTGGACTTTGGAATAAATTCAATCTTAAGCACCATGTCCAATCCCTCCGCCAACCGCTTCAGCAGATTGACGCTTGGATTTCTGGTTCCATTTTCCAATTTGCTGATATCCGCCTGATGAATGCCGGTGCGTTCAGCCAATTCCTTTTGGGTCAGATTCCGGGAAATCCTGGCTTCAACCAGAGCTCTGATCACGTCAAACTCCGGCTGCATATTTTCATATTCTTTTTTAAACGCTTCATCCTGTAGCTGCTCATTTAAGAAATCATCATATTTTCTCATTTTGCCCGTACCTCCTCAGATAATCTTGTCTATATTTCTTAGCCTTCTCAAGCTCAACTCTCGGTGTTTTTAAAGTCTTTTTAATAAAACCATTTATTAAGACTATTATTCCATTATGATAAAAGAAATATAATACTCTGGAAATATCACTTCCAACCTTACAACGTATTTCAAAAATACCATCCTCTAAATGCTTACTGTAAGGTTCTCTTAACTGATTGCCATAATCCTGCAGAATACCGATGAGTCCTGTGAATTTAACACGCATTTTCATGTCCAGACTCAACAAAAATGCTCTACCCGTATATCTCCGTCAACCATTTCATAAAACTGTACTTCAAATTGATTCATTTGTTCTCCTTTCTACATTTTATGGCATATATGCCATATTGCCAATAGTTAATTTGAGGTATAATGGAATTTCAAAAAAGTTGGAAATCATTGAATAATGATATCATGATGAAACACAGAAAACTTTCCAAGACCAACTTCATTTTCAAGAATAACAAAGTGTTATCTGGATATGTACCTTTATTATATTGACAATATCATAAGACTGTTGTATTATAACAGAAAATAATACTTCAGTCTTATAACGAGGTACTATATATGAGTTTATTGCAAATGAGCTTTTCCGGAGCCGCTCTTATATTCGTGATTGCGGTGATCCGGGCAGTTGCGATCCATAAATTACCCAAAAAAACATTCCTGATCTTGTGGGGTATTTCACTTTTGCGATTGTTGGTGCCTTTTTCTATCCCGTCCATGTTCAGCGTGTATTCATTTGTCGAGCGAAACACGGACATAAGCAAAATAATCCCTATAATGCCGGGAGGAACAATAGAGGAAACGTTTGCAAAACATCTGCCCTCCGCCTCCATATGGCCTGTTATCTGGTGCATAGGAACAGTGCTCTGTATCATGCTTTTCATCCTATTATATTTGCATTGGTATTTTGAATTTCAGACTTCCTTACCTGTTCATAGCAGCTATATGGAACAATGGCTGAAGACACATGAATTAAATCGCCCGCTCTGCATAAAGCAGTCTGAAAAAATCACCTCTCCGTTGACATATGGTATCTTTCGTCCTGTTATTGTGATGCCGAAGGATACGGAATGGGAGAACTTAAAGCAGCTACAGTATATACTCATGCACGAATATGTACATATCTGCCGCTATGATACGGCGATAAAATTGATTTCCGCACTTGCGCTTTGTATTCACTGGTTCAATCCTCTTGTGTGGGTAATGTATATTCTTTTAAACAGAGATATTGAATTATCCTGTGATGAAAGTGTGGTGCACAAATTAGGCTTATCGGAAAAAGCAACCTACGCCAATATGCTTATCGGCATGGAAGCAAAGAAGATCGGCTTCATACCGTTTTGTAACGGGTTTAATAAAAATGCAATTGAAGAAAGGATTACAGCGATCATGAGAATGAAAAAACCATCCAAACTTACTTTATTATTTACGTGCCTTGCCGTGATCGGCGTTACTTGTGTCTTTGCTACTTCTGCTGGAGCAAAGGAAAATGTTAGCACAACTGACACATCCGTCACAAACGATATCCCTTCCGGCGTTATTCACGGTATCGGCGAACCCAACGCGGAAGAACTCTTCGCCAACTATCCAGACTCCTTCCTAATGATTTATCATAATCCATCTGATGAGGTCTATGACGCTGCATCCGGTTGGTCCCTTCTTGGGCCGGCGACATCATGGACACTTTATTACGGGGCAGAAGCAGAAAAGAATGCAACGTACAAGTTCACATGGGGTGGGGAATAAACTTTCCTCACTCTAACCCCATCTCACCAAACACTTCCCGCCAAATCTCTTCGCAGTGTTCCTTCGTAAAGTTAGCGTCCCTCCTGCGGGTAAAGCTCTCCGCCGCCATTTCTTCCGTAAACAATTCCAAAGGATAGGTGGTAATCGTCTTTTTATCAGCGGATACATAGGTGACAAGGGGCTCCGCACCGTATTCCTTGATGTAAACTTCGCCTTCCGCATTGCGGGCAATGGTGACGGTAGCCATGGCGCCCAACATTCGGATACCGATATTTTTCTCTTCGGATGCGGTGGAATTTACATAGTTTCCCAAGGAGTAGTAGACCAGCATTTCATTGCCTTCCTCGTCCGTCAGCATCTCCACCGGCTCTATCACATGGGGATGGGTGCCGATCACCAAATCTACGCCGCATTCCAAAAAGAATTCTGCCCACAAATGCTGTGCATTTGTTTCTTTTAACACATATTCTGTTCCCCAGTGCGGGCAGAGAATGACAAAGTCAGCCAGTTCTTTGGCACGGGCAACATCCTGCGCGATCAGATTTTCCTCAATGAGGTTGACCGCATAGGGCATTCCCGACGGCAGGGGCAGACCGTTCGTTCCATAGGTATAATTTAAAATAGCAATCTTAATCCCCTGCTGCTCGTATACATAGATTTCGTCCCTGTCCTCTTGACTGTCATACATGCCTATGACTGCGATATCGGGATAATTCTCTTCCCAGAAACCCAGGCAGTTTTCAAGTCCCGCCAAGCCCTGATCCATGGAGTGGTTGGTAGCATGCAGCACCACGTCAAAACCGGCCTCTACCAGAGCGTCCCCCACTTCATAATAGGTATTGAATCTGGGATACCCCGAAATTCCAAGTTCCGGCCCTCCCAGTATCACTTCCTGATTGACAATGGCAATATCCGCCTCTGAGATCATATCCTTGGTATAGGTAAATAGGTGATCAAAATTCCTGCTGCCATCCTCTTTCTTCCCGCTGTTGTTAACGGGCATATGCATCAGCATATCCCCCACCATGACCAGCGTAATCTCAGGGAGAGAAAGCTCTTTCAAAACATCCCGTTCCCGAAGCATGACCTGCTGCAGCTGCATTCCTCCTGCTTCCATATCGGCTTCCAGTAATTTGAACCATTCCTCGGGTGCCTCGGCCGCTCCTGCAGCCATGGTTTCGACCGCCTCAGACACTACAGCCTGCCCTCCCGCACAGCCGCTAAATAACGCCATACAAAGGAATAAGGCTAACATTTGCTTTTTCATATTTGTACCCCTTATGTAACAAAAATACCCGGAGTTCCCGGGTATTCTTGTTCTATTTATTTACCGATTATAACCTTATCCAGATGCCAGATATCATCCACATATTCCTGAATGGTTCTGTCGGAGGTAAACTTACCGCAGCTTGCCATGTTCAGGATTGCGCTCTTTGCCCAGCCCTTTTCGTTCTTATAAGCCTCTTCCACTCTCTTCTGTGCTTCCGCATAGGACTTGAAGTCCTTGAGAATAAAATAGGTATCTGCTTTGGAAGTGCTCTGCGTATTTAACAGGGAGTTGTAAAGGGTTCTGAACAGCTCCGTATCGCCGGGTGCAAAGGTGCCGTTAATAAGCTGCATCAACACCTTTCTGATATCCTGGTCATTGTTGAAGATTTCCATGGGATTGTAGCCGCCGTAATTCTCATACCGGATAACTTCGTCAGAGGAAAGACCAAAAATAAATGCATTTTCCTCTCCCACTTCCTCTACGATTTCTACATTCGCACCGTCCATGGTACCTAAGGTCAGAGCACCGTTTAACATAAACTTCATATTACCGGTACCGGAAGCCTCCTTGCTGGCGGTTGAAATCTGCTCGGATACATCCGCTGCCGCAAAAATCATTTCTGCATTGGACACACGGTAGTTCTCAATGAAAACTACCTTCATCTTTCCACCGATAGCGGGATCCTTGTTTACGACATCCGCTACGGAATTGATCAGTTTGATAGTCAGTTTCGCATTGCGGTAGCCTGCCGCAGCCTTTGCACCGAATATGAAGGTACGGGGATAGAAATCCATCTCCGGATGCTCTTTCAGTTCATTATACAGATACATAACATGCAGAATATTCAACAGCTGGCGCTTATACTCATGCAGACGCTTAACCTGTACATCAAAGATGGACCGGGGATCCACCTCCACACCATTGTGCTCTAAAATGTACTGTGCCAGACGTACCTTGTTGCGGTACTTGATATTCATAAACTCCTGCTGCGCCTTATTATCATCCGCATAGATTTTCATCTTGGCAATCTGAGGCAGATCTGTAATCCATTCGGAACCGATGTGCTCCGTTACCCAATCTGCAAGCAATGGATTACCGTGGAGCAGGAATCTCCTCTGGGTAATGCCATTGGTCTTGTTGTTGAATTTCTCAGGCATCATCTCATAGAAATCCTTCAATTCCTGATTCTTTAAGATTTCGGTATGTAATCTTGCCACGCCGTTGACAGAATAGCCGGCTACGATAGCCAGATGTGCCATGCGTACCTGTCCGTCATAGATGATCGCCATCTTACGGATTTTCTCCTGATTACCGGGATAAATCTGCTCTATCTTGTTTATGAAACGACGGTTAATTTCCTCTACGATCTGGTAGATACGGGGCAGCAGACGGGAAAAGAGCTCAATGGGCCATTTCTCCAGTGCTTCCGACATGATGGTGTGGTTGGTATAAGCACAGGTCTTGGTAGTAACCTCCCATGCCTCATCCCACTCCAGATCGTAATCGTCCATTAAGATACGCATCAGTTCCGCGATTGCTACCGTAGGATGAGTATCATTCAACTGGAAGGTAACTTTTTCATGGAACTTGCGGATATCGTTATGCTTTCTCATATATTTTTCCACTGCTTCCTGTACGGAGGCGGAAATGAAGAAATACTGCTGTTTTAAACGCAGTTCCTTACCTGCATAGTGGTTATCGTTGGGGTAGAGCACCTCTACGATGTTGCGGGCCAGATTCTGCTGCTCTACAGCCTTCTGATAGTCACCCTTGTCAAAGGAATCCAACTGGAAGCACTCTACCGGCTCCGCATCCCAGATACGCAAGGTATTTACAATGCCGTTTCCGTAACCTAAGACGGGCATATCAAAGGGAATTGCCTTAACGGACTGATACCCCTCCTGGAAGAAGTGGTTCCTGCCGTTTTCGTCCACACGTACATTCACATAGCCGCCAAATTTAACGGTCTTGGCATATTCCGGACGGCGCAATTCAAAGGGATTGCCATTCTCCAGCCAGTTGTCGGGTACCTCAACCTGATAACCGTCGTGGATTTCCTGCTTGAACATACCGTAGCGGTAACGGATACCGCAGCCATATGCGGGATAGCCCAAGGTTGCCAGGGAATCTAAGAAGCAGGCTGCCAGACGTCCCAGACCGCCGTTACCCAGCGCTGCGTCGGGCTCCATATCCTCCACCAGGTTCAGATCCAGTCCCAATTCATCCATAGCATCCTTCACCTGCTTATATGCCCGCAGATTGATCAGGTTATTACCCAGCGCCCTGCCCATCAAAAACTCCATGGACAGATAATATACCATCTTAGGATCTTTCTTTTCATAAGCCTTCTGTGTTTCCATCCAGTTATCTACGATCTGATCCTTTACGGCCAAGCAGACTGCCTGAAAAATCTGCTGGGGAGTAGCCTCCTCCAATGTCTTCCTGTATAAGGTCTTTACATTATACAGGACGCTTCTTTTAAATAATTCCTTGTCGAATTTCACTGTCTTTTTCTGCATTACTTTCCTCCTTAGGCTCCTTGCCTCATTTGGCATCTAAACAATATTATACTCCATCTGCTACAGTCTTTCCACAGAAATCGTAACATTTTCTCCATTTACATTCCACTCCTTGGAAACTGCCAGCGTCCCGCCCGCCGTCATTTCCTCCGCCAGTACCTTACCGGCAATGGAATCCTTATTGCGCAGGGCAATATCCGCAATCTTGTCGTTACCGGCAAAAGCTACCTTGATGTGATCCGTCACTTCAAAATCCGCATCCTTACGCATGGTCTGAATCTTACTGATCACCTCCAGCACAAAGCCTTCTTCAATCAGTTCCTCGCTCAAATTGGTATCCAGTACAACGGTCATATAGTTATCGGCTTCGGTAACATAGCCCTCTTTCTGGGTCATCTCAATGAGCAAGTCGTCTTCGGCTAAAGAAACTTCCACATCATCTACCGTAAACTTAAGCATTCCGTCTGCCTTTAACTCGTCCATAGCCGCATTGCCGTCTAAGGAAGCCAGCATCTTCTGAATGCCGCCTAACTGCTTACCGTACTTAGGACCCACGGTGCGCAGCTGGGGCTTGAAGGTATAGGAGGTAAACTCCCGCACATCCTCGGTAAAGAGCACCTCTTTCACATTCAGCTCCTCGGCAATAATGTCTTTATAGAAATCGCTCAGCTCGTGAGCTCCCTTGACAAACATGGTACTGATGGGCTGACGGTTCTTGATATTGGCCGTATTTCTGCAGGCGCGTCCCATTACCACCGCCTTTAAGACAATGTCCATATCCGCTTCTAACTGCTCATCCGTATAGGCAGGATTTGCCGCAGGGAAATCGCAGAGATGAATACTTTCGGGAGCTGCCTTGTCATTGGTGCGCACCAGATTTTGATAGATATCCTCCGTCAGGAAGGGAATCATGGGCGCTGCTGCCTTACAAACGGTTACCAGTGCGGTATACAGGGTCATGTAAGCATTGATCTTATCCTGCTCCATGCCCTTTGCCCAGAAGCGCTCGCGGCTTCTTCTGACATACCAGTTGCTCATATTCTCCACAAAATCCTGAAGGGCTCTGGCGGCTTCGGGAATCCGGTAATTGTCCAGATGTCCGTCCACCTCTGCTACCAGCGTATTCAGCTTGGAAAGCAGCCATTTGTCCATAACGGCCAGCTTCTCATAATCCAATGTATATTTGGTAGCGTCAAAATTATCAATGTTTGCATACAGCACAAAGAATGCATAGGTATTCCAAAGCGTGCCCATGAATTTGCGCTGTCCCTCCTGTACAGCCTTGCCGTGGAAACGGTTGGGCAGCCAGGGAGCGGAATTGATATAGAAATACCAGCGGATAGCGTCTGCGCCATAGGTTGCCAGCGCATCAAAAGGATCCACCGCATTTCCCTTGCTCTTACTCATCTTCTGGCCGTTCTCATCCTGCACATGCCCTAACACGATCACATTTTCATAGGGCGCTTTGTTAAAGAGCAGCGTGGATTCCGCTAACAGGGAATAGAACCAGCCTCGGGTCTGATCCACCGCTTCGGAAATAAACTGTGCGGGGAACTGCGCTTCAAACAGCTCCTTGTTTTCAAACGGATAGTGATGCTGTGCGAAAGGCATGGCCCCGGAGTCAAACCAGCAGTCGATAACCTCCGGCACACGGTGCATATCCTTTCCGCATTTCGGGCAGTGAATTGTCACTTCGTCAATATAGGGTCTGTGCAGTTCCACCTTTGCATCCTCGGGATTACCGCTCATTTCCGCCAATTCCGCGCGGCTGCCAATACTGTGCTGATGTCCGCACTCGCACTCCCAGATATTTAAAGGCGTTCCCCAGTAACGGTTACGGGAAATAGCCCAATCCTGCACATTTTCCAGCCAGTCCCCGAACCGGCCTTTGCCGATGGATTCGGGAATCCAGTTGATGGTATTGTTATTGCGGATCAAGTCGTCCTTTACGGCAGTCATCTTGATATACCAAGATTCTCTCGCATAGTAGATCAGAGGCGTATCACATCTCCAGCAGTGAGGATAGCTGTGCTCGAATTTCGGTGCGTCAAAAAGCAGTCCCTTTGCATCCAGATCCTTTAATACCATGGGATCCGCCTTCTTTACAAAAACGCCTGCATAGGGCGTTTCTGCCGTCATATTGCCCTGCCCGTCCACCAACTGTACAAAGGGCAGATCGTAAGCACGGCCGACTTTTGCATCGTCTTCACCGAAAGCGGGGGCAATGTGTACCACGCCGGTACCATCGGTCAGGGTTACATAGCCGTCACAGACTACATAATGCGCTTTCTTATTCTGTTTCTTACAGATTTCTACCGCACAGTCAAAGAGAGGCTCATACTCCTTATACTCTAGGTCCTTGCCGCTCATGGTCTGTAACACTTCGTATGCCGCTATGCCGTTTTCCTTATCCTCCAGCTTACCCAGCACGGTATCCAAAAGAGCTTCGGCCATATAGTAGGTATAACCGTCCGCAGCCTTTACCTTGGCATAGGTCTCCACCGGATTCACACAAAGTCCCACGTTAGAAGGCAGGGTCCATGGCGTGGTGGTCCATGCCAGAATATAGGCATCCTCGTCCTTTACTTTGAAACGTGCAATCGCCGAACGCTCCTTCACATCCTTATAACCCTGCGCTACTTCCTGGGAAGAGAGAGGCGTACCGCAGCGAGGGCAGTACGGTACGATTTTAAATCCTTTATAAAGCAGGCCTTTATCCCAGATTTCTTTTAAAGCCCACCATTCGGATTCAATAAAGTCGTCATGATAAGTTACATAGGGATTGTCCATATCCGCCCAAAAGCCTACGGTACCGGAGAAATCCTCCCACATTCCTTTGTACTTCCAGACGCTTTCCTTACATTTATTGATGAAGGGTTCCAGACCGTATTCCTCAATCTGCTCCTTGCCATCTAATCCTAACAGTTTTTCCACTTCGATTTCCACGGGCAGACCGTGGGTATCCCAGCCAGCTTTTCTGGGCACCATACAGCCCTTCATAGTGCGGTATCTGGGAATCATATCCTTGATAACGCGGGTCAGCACATGACCGATATGGGGCTTGCCGTTCGCGGTGGGCGGCCCGTCATAAAAGGTATAGGTAGGGCCTTCTTTTCTAGTTTCCATACTCTTTTCGAAGATGTTATGATCCTTCCAGAACTGCTCTACCTTTTTTTCTCTTTCCACAAAATCCAGATTCGGCGATACTTTTTCGTACATAATAATCCTCCCTTTCTTTGTCTTTTCAAACCAGCAACATAATAAGTTACAAAAACTTAATCATCCTATATTCATCTGCAAATGAACCGTCCAAATATTTTAATGCCTTTGGCACTGTTCCGACTATTTCAAACCCAAAACCTTGATACATCTTTATTGCTCTTTCGTTATTTGTCACAACATCCAGTTCTGCCTGCGACACCTGATGGTCTATGCACCATTTTAAGCATTCCTCCATCATTTTTCCGCCGATGCCCATATCACAGAATTCTTTCAAAATAATAAAGGAAAGCTCGGCTCTGTGGCGAAACCGTTCATAACCGCTTACAAGTCCCGCATAACATTGTCCGATCACCCTGCCATCCCATTCCGCTACAAACCATGTACTGTTTGGGTTTTTCAAAACACCGTCTATAATATTTCTTTCTCTTTCTACGCCGGTATTAAACTCTCCCGGATTTCTGGCCAAAAACAATGTTTCCGTATCAACCGTGGAAATTAAGGAAATCATTTCTTCAGCGTCTTCTATTCTGATTGTTCTTATGGTAACTGTCTTTCCGTTTTTTAATACGTATTCCATACTTGAACGCCTCCTAAAACAGAGCCAGCCGAAACACACTCACCAAAGCAGAACCGGTCGCAACACGCTTCGCGAGCTTCGCCGGTTCGCGGGCAGCGCCAAATGGAAATGCAAGTTGCGAAAAAGAAAACCCCGTCCGTAAAAGGACGAGGTCTGATTCCTGCGTTACCACCCATTACAGCATACGCTCCCAGTGATGTCACTTTGTGAACACGGATGTTGCTCCGCAAATCACGGATGTTGCTTCGCAAATCACGGATGTTGCTTCGCAAATCCGGGGAGAAATATGTTTCCCTATAACGGTGGGAGGCCGTCCCGGACTACTTGGCTTTCGCTTTTTGCCCGCGCGACTCGGAAGTGATGTTCCATAAGCTTCTACTCATACCGGTCTCTCACCCTCACCGGTTCGCTGGGATTTTGAAAGCCTATGTACTGTCTTCGTCATGGTCTTTTTCATGGTTATTATATATGCAGCCTTTTTAACTTGTCAAGAAATTATTGTGTTTGGGACGCAAAGAATGCGGCCCGCCGCTCATCTACCGTCCGTATCAGCTGAGGGAAATTCCTGCGAAGCATCGCATCCACCTCCGGTGTTTTCCCATAAAAGCACCAAGGCAGAAATTGCTGCATGACTTTATAAAAGCCATCTTCATCCAACCGAGGGCCGAGGTTCTTCGGAAAAAATTTATCCTTACGGGGTGCAGCATTGATTATCCCGTTCTTGCGGGTGGCATACCGAATCCACTTCTTATCGGCATAGATCCACAGCAGATCTCTAAAATGCACCGCTGATACCCGTGTGCCTGCGGTGGGTATCAAAAGACAGTCCCTGCAGATGATAACGTCGCCAAACCGATACCCTGTTACGCAGTCCGCATTGACTCTGGCCTGCTCCTCCGGGGTCATGCTGCTGATGGAGATATCCGGTCCTGTCCGCGAAACGACAAAAAGCATAACCCCTGCTATGATATACAGTGTCACAAGGAAGCCGTACGTACTCCAGAGTTGACCGGCAGCACCGGCATTTCCCGAAGGCGGATCCATGCGAAGCGCCACAAACAAAAGTACAAAGAGAAACAACAGCGCTATAACTCCCGGCCAAAGCATGAATATTTTTCTATTGCCCACCTTTGCATCCAGCATTCTTATATTATCCAGATTATCTCCCAATTCCACTCTCCCCTTCTGATATGAACTCATGTTATTTTGTAATGATACTGCTAACAAAACAAATTATATCTGAATTGTTTTGTTTTGTCCATTCATTCCATACTATATACCGCTCTTGCGCTATTCCATACTTTTGTAGTATAATTTTTCATATAATCTGGGAGGATGCGCCATGAAACTACCGAAAAAGAACGGGCAGATATACTTATCTCTGCAGGCTATGAATTTGATTCCGCTTCTTATATTGGGTTTAATCATTACGTTCGTCTGTTACCACACAACTGCATCCGCCATGCATGCGCAGGTTGAGGAAGATTTAAAAAACATGACCGACGCCGTTATGCTGGCCTATGACCTTCTGTATCCGGGCGATTACCATTTGGAGGGTACGGAAGCTTTTGAGTTATTCAAAGGCGACCGGGCCATTACTTTTGACTATTCCATCATTGACCAGATCAAAGCCGATTCCCAGATGGAAATCACCATTTTTTATGAAGATACCCGTATCTTGACGACCATCTGCGATGAAGACGGAAACCGCATCATAGGCAGCGGTGCCAACACTTTAGTGATACGGGACGTACTGACCACCGGCCAGCCTCATTTTTACACCAAAACCACTATTTTTGACAATGAATATTTTTCCTACTACGCGCCTTTGCGAAATTCGGACAAGACGATCGTGGGCATGGTATATGCAGGCAAGCCCTGTGCCGATGTGAATGCAGCTGTTAAATCTGCTGTACTTCCTGCAATGTTTATTACACTCGGCAGCATAGTGGTCGTGATCATCACATCTTCGTCCTATACACGCAAACTGACTACCTCACTGCAGAAGATCCGGGTTTTCCTATCCAAGGTATCCACGGGTAATCTGGGCGCCGAGTTAGACCCCGGTGTCTTAAAACGGGGCGACGAGTTAAGTGATATGGGGTATGCAGCCATCTATATGCAAAGTGCTTTGCGCACTTTAGTGGAACAGGATACCCTGACTGAGCTCAACAACCGTCGTTATGCCGATAAACATTTGAGGCAGGTACAGGCTCATGCCAATCTCTACGGCACTCCGTTTGTAATCGCTATTGGCGATATTGATTTCTTCAAATCCGTAAACGATACTTACGGACACGAATGCGGGGATTTAGTACTAAAGAGAGTAGCCTATCTTTTAAAGAAGCATATGACCGGCAAAGGCTTTGTAGCCCGCTGGGGCGGCGAGGAATTTCTGTTTGTCTATGACAATGACGATCTGGATTCCGCCAGAGAGCAGACAGAAGCCCTGTTAGAGGAAATCCGGAAACAGGAAATTATATACGAGGAACAGAGCATACATATTACCATGACCTTTGGTCTGGCCGAAGGCGGTGTAAACAGTCACATGAGAGCTCTGCTGCAGACTGCCGACAATAAGCTTTACTACGGCAAAGAAAACGGAAGGAATCAGGTAGTAATCTAATATCGCTTTGGATACAAAATATCTACTTGGAAAGGAATGTCAAAATGAACAATCAAAATCTTACTCTGCTTACGGATCTCTATGAGCTTACCATGATGCAGGGATATTTTAAAAACAAAGACAAGAATGAAACCGTTATTTTCGACGCTTTTTATCGCAATAATCCCTGTGGCGGCGGCTATGCAATAGCCGCGGGACTGGAGCAGGTAATCGATTATATTAGGAATCTTCATTTTGAAGCGGAGGATATAAAATATCTTCGGAGTCTGGGGATTTTTGAAGATGATTTTCTGGAATATCTAAAGGAGTTCCGTTTTACGGGAGATATTTATGCCATTCCGGAAGGCAGCGTTATGTTTCCCAGAGAGCCTATGATCAAGGTTATTGCACCTATCATGCAGGCTCAGCTGGTAGAAACCGCAATTCTGAACATCCTCAATCACCAGAGTCTGATTGCTACCAAAGCCGCCAGAGTCTGCTTTGCCGCACAGGGTGACGGTATCATGGAGTTCGGTCTGCGCCGTGCGCAGGGTCCGGATGCCGGTACCTACGGCGCCAGGGCTGCCATGATCGGCGGCTGCATCGGTACCAGCAATGTGCTGGCAGGCCGCCTGTTTGATGTTCCCGTCAGCGGCACCCATGCTCACAGCTGGATCATGAGTTTCCCTGATGAATACACCGCATTTAAAACCTATGCGGATATCTACCCTTCGGCCTGCATACTGTTAGTGGATACCTACGACACCTTAAAATCCGGTGTTCCCAACGCTATCCGCGTATTCCGGGAAATGCGGGAAGCAGGTGTTCCCATGACAAAGTACGGTATTAGACTGGACAGCGGAGATTTGGCTTATTTATCCAAAAAGGCTAGAAAAATGCTGGACGAGGCAGGTTTCCCGGATGCGATCATTTCGGCTTCCAACGATTTGGACGAGTTTCTGATCGACAGCTTAAAGGTTCAGGGCGCTAAGATCACTTCCTGGGGTGTGGGGACAAACCTGATCACTTCCAAGGACTGCCCTTCTTTCGGCGGCGTCTATAAACTGGCGGCTATACAGGATGGGAACGGAAATTTCATTCCCAAGATCAAGCTGTCGGAAAACAGCGAAAAGGTCACCAATCCCGGCAACAAAACGATTTATCGGGTCTATGAGAAGGAATCCGGAAAAATCAAAGCGGATCTGATCTGTCTGGTAGAGGAGCATTTTGACGAACAGCAGCCCCTGCTGTTATTCGACCCTTTAGAGCCTTGGAAAAAGACCCGTCTGGCAGGCGGCAGCTATACGCTTAGAGAGTTGATGGTACCTGTCTTTAAGCAGGGTGAGTGCTGTTATACCTCTCCTAAGGTAATGGAAATCCGTGATATCTGCCAGAAGGAGTTAGATACCCTCTGGCCCGAAACCCGACGTCTCATTAATCCCCATCAGGTATATGTGGATCTGTCACAAAAGCTGTACGATATGAAGATTCAGCTTTTAAATCAGATGGGGGAGAAATAGATCAACTTTTTTCAGCCTTTCGGAAACCAAACATACCTCCATAAACAGCATTCATAGCACCTGCGCAAACCGCAAAAGCAGCCAGGCCGGTCAGAGGATTTGCAGCGCCCATGATCGAACTGAACAAAATGGGACCTGCAGATTCTCCCACACTTTCCATTAGGTTATAAACACCCATGGCTGATTCTTCTCCATATTCCTGAACACCTCGCAGATTCGTGAAATACAACCGGCGGACAGCGATGGCAAAGCTTCCTGCAAATCCTAAAAGCAGCAACACCACGATCAGCATTGGAACAGTACTGTTGAAACCAAACAGCAGCAATGCAGCAAGGGATATTGCGCTCGACAGATATATACTGCCCATTCCAAGCCGGTTCTTCATAAGGTTTGTTACCGGAACACTCAGGTAAACACTGCATAGGGAATTTAACATCAGGAACAAGCATACGACCGTTTCACTGAATCCATGGGCGTCCCCATAGATCGGTACATAATAAAACACAAAACTATTGATTACCACATAAGGGAACTGAATTAGGAGCATATAAGGGATAACCCCTCTGGATGTCAGGAAGGCCCCCACTCCTTTTTCTTTGGTTCGTTCCTCCTTTTGAAGCGTTCCCATATGTATTCCCATAATCAAGAACAACACTGCTGCCAAGCCCCAGGCCGCAGCCGAGCAGGTAAATACAGTTCTCTGTCCCAAAACACCGGCTAAAGATGCGCCAAGTATCATACCGCAGTTGATACCGGAAAGGCTTCCTGCATTGAATAGAGAAAAACCCTCCTGCTTTACCTCATCCTCTGAAATACTTGCAATAAACATATTGATAGAGTTTGTGATCAGTCCCATACCAATACCGTTTAAAACCAATCCGAACACGATAAACAGATAGCTATGTCCCAAAAACAGCGTCAGGTCACCCAACATACTGATTCCCGCACTGACAGCAGCCACACTTCGGAAAGAAAAACGCTTCAATAACGGCGCACAGAACAGAGATGTTACACCCACAAAAATAAGGTTCAAGGTAATCGGAAGAGATGCTGCCAATTCCCGAGGGAGCCCTAAATCATCCGTTACAAAGCTTGCGGCATATACGGGCAGGAAAGAACTCGCTATATTAAATGCGGTATAGGTTATAAAAATACTCAGGCGCAGTAAATGCAAAGGAACTCTTCTATACGTCTTTTCTTTCGATTGCTTCTGCTCCACACGGTATTTTGCCCTCTGATTAAAGAACGATAAGACTTCTCCGAACAAGAACAACATGATCAGCACTACCAGCACTAGAGTGATGATTACTGATTGTCTCATTTCCGCAACACTGCTGCTGATGATATAGGTAGTCATCCCGACCTCTATGACCCCCACCACTTCGCCGTCCTTATCCAGAACAGGCGACCAGACATATATATAGGAACCGGTAGCATCTTTGACTTCATTACGGGACTCTTCTCCTGTCTCAAATGCAAGTGCAAGATCAAGGCTTTCATCCTCTCCCCTAGGGAAATAGGTACCGATGGAATTATCCTGGTACGCGATGGCAAATCCTTGCCCATCCTCATACCGCAGCACATTACAATACATTTCCTGAACCAAGGGGTCTTGTCTGTTCAATCCTCGATCCAAAACACGCATCAATTCCTGATAATCTTCACCCATATAATCTTCAGAGGTACGAATTCGTCCAAGGCTGTCTCCATCTACCATTCCGCTGATGGTATGCGCAATAATATACAGCTTGTTCATCAGCTCTTCCTGATAAATTTTAGCAAACTGACTCAATAGCTGAAAAACTATGATGATTGTCACGATTACAGCTGTCCCGGCAGCCAGCATACCGTTCTTCTGCACAGCCGACAGCTTCACCCTTGCAACAAAAATCACAATCCTCAATAATAACCATAAGGCTCCCAGAGTTATCGCCAGCACTGACAGTTGAAAGCCGGTCTCCCGAAGTAAATAGCCGGCTGATTTGACAAAGGTATCTCCTTTTATTTCCGCCCATGCAGTGGTTTTCCATGCATTGGGCATCTCACTGTCCGCCTGCTCTCCTGTCGGCACATGACACATCCGGATTCCGTTGTTAAACAGGATACCCAACACGGAGCTTCCGTCCTCCTGCCATGCCGCTGAAATGCTCATAACGATACCTTCATCCATATAGACAGCAAGGCTGTCACTACCTTCTGTATAGCTATATATCTTGTTTTGTCTGATATCCGTTGCATAGATGGTTCCTTCTCCATCAACAGCAATGCGATAAAAGGCAGTCTGTCCCGCATAATCTGCATCCTGGGCGATATCGTACAAAAGCTTTAAGTCCCCCTCACTTCCCTTTAGTATCCTGCCTCTTTTATCTAAGGCATATACAGTAGCACCTTCTTTATCAATAGCATAATCCTGAATCAAATTAAATGCATTATCATATTCATAAAAAGCGATTTCCTCGACTTCTCCGGTCTGAAGAGAAAGGCAGAATAACGCAAACCCTTCCCGTTCTGATTCCACATAATACAATGCGTTTTCCCAAAATGTCAGCGCAAAGAGCTTATGTTTATCGACAAATTCGTCCTCATATGTAATATCCAGCAGGGTATCTGCATATTTCCCGTCCACGTCATAGGCAAGAATACACTCCCTTCCCACAGCGGCGCCCGTGTCATCCCAGCTCGAATCCAAAAGATAGGTGGTGCCATCCGAACCGAATGCGATATCCTCTGCATACCAGAAGGAGTCCGCTTCCTCCAGATTGCTCTTAAGCATGTATTCTATCTGCATACTCTCATTGATTTTAACCACACGGGAACGTTCATTGTCTATCACAAAGGTATTTCCGTTTCGGTCCGCCTGCACCAGATAGGGATTGCTCAATACAACTTCCCGATCGGGCAGGAGGTTATACCATGTATTCCCGGCCAGATACCCACATACTCCGAGCAAAAGAAGAATAAGCATTAACATATCCATTTTAAGAAACTTTTTTTGGATAAAATAGCGCTTTAGTTTTCTTAACACTTTCACAAATATATCATCCTCTCATTTTATGAAACTACATATAATCTTTATATACTAACGGTGCATTAAATATTGTATCTTTTCCATTGGCACTGATTTTTTCGGAGTAGAGGATCGCTGACAGGGAAAAAGCATTTTTATGAACTTTTCTGCATTTCCGATAGGAATCTGTCTCATCCAGATTATCTATTTGTATCACATAAGGCGTCTCCCAGAAATAAAAAGGCAGTGCAAGCATAGATATGTAATCAAATACGGCATCGGTCTTCTCTCTCTTTGCAGTCAGCCTGCGGACTAAGCTTGATTTCCGAAAGAAAACCTCCCGTTTTGCATGGAATTCCTCACAGTCCTCTTTATTTCTATCATGGAGTACCCTTATTTCTACATTAGGGTATTTGCACTTTAATTCCTCAATCCGTTCTAAATAGAAATCTGCTATTTTATGTGCCAGTATCCGGAACTCTTCTACAGCCTGTTCCCTGATCGCGCTGTCAAGCGGCGCCATGACCGTTGACAGATATTTTATATAAGAAATATCGGGTATCGGAATCGCCACCTTCGCCTCTAGAGCCTCCCCTACGGCAAACAGTACTTCCAGACTTTCATACTCCTGCGATGTCACTCCATTTTTCCAATTCCGAAAGTGAATACTTTCAATCTCCTGTAAATGCTTCTCCACATGATCAGCGAAGGAAATGTTAGTGTTTCCAACCCTTTCATAATGATGTCCGCTGCTGAAATCGTAACAGAAACAACTTCCGTCAAAATGATTTACAAGAATTTCCACCTCATACACCCCAAACAGGCAGGGTCCACCTACCAGACCGATGGGAGCCTGCTCATCCACCGCCTTCCTGATAGCGCTTATATTCCGCAGAAGCAACGGCTGTTTTCGAATCCATGCAAGCTTCACCTTTCCAAAGGCAGCTACCTGTCTCTCCACATCCTGAAAGCAGCCGATACTTACGGTATTCTTATAGGTCAGCACACGTCTGTTACAAATCTGATATTCTTTTTCCAGCTCCGACTCCACCTCTGTTTGATAAAAGCTTCTCAGATTCTCCATGGCTTTCTCGATGCTATGCTTTACAGATCGCAGCTCGTGGATCTGGATCATATGTCCATAACCTTTTGGATCTTCCTCCTTTATTTCTACAATCTGGCTCTTGACTTTCTCTAATTGTGCCAATAGCACCTGGTAGGCAGAATCCTTCTCTTTTTCCCTCAACTTCTGCTCATAAAGCTCGTCTATCCAGAAATCTCCCTGCCACCTGCCAGCATCCTCTATTCGGAAAAAATCACCGGCAGTCACCGGAGAGCAATTGATTTCTTCGGCTGCCAGCACGTATACCGTATCTTTCTTCACTGTTTCCTTTTGCCGTAGAAGCTCCTCTATTGTTGTTTTCATAATAATCAGTACCCTTTCCTTTGTATGATAAGCCTTTCCCACGGCATATACTGTAACTGACGCTCATTTTCCCAGTCTGATTTTCGTTATCTTTTGTATTTTATCACATTCCCCCGCACAATACCACTAAATCTATTGTGCCCTTCTGCGTATCAAAAGTTCTCATTAATAAATGGAAAAACGGACTCTAAAGAGTCCGCCATCCACAAACACTACTTTTTATATCTGTTTACTGCTCCATCTGTCTGCCCAGAAAACCTGCTGCCGACATAATGAGCTTATACTCCACTTCTCCCAACCTTGTCTTCGTATCATTCTCCAACAGTACGACCGCCCCGATGACATCTCCCGCACAGATAATGGGAGTCAGAGCCTCCTGTTGATATTCATCGGTGCCTTCCTCTGTAATAGGAATAAACTCTTTTTCTTCCTTCATGGCGATCACGGTTTCCCGTTCCGTGATCTTTTCCTCTAACTGCTTGCTGATACTCTTTCCCAGAAAATGCTTATAGCCGCCGCTTACCGCGATAAACTGATCCCTGTCCGCTATCAGCGCCGCATGTCCGGATACCTGAGAGAGACTCTCTGCGTACTGTCTGGCAAAAGTAGTCATTTCCCCGATGGGAGAATATTTTTTAAGAATAATTTCTCCTTCTCTGTCCGTGAAAATTTCAAGTGGATCGCTTTCCCGTATACGCAGGGTTCTGCGTATTTCCTTGGGTATTACAATACGACCGAGATCGTCAATTCTTCTGACAATGCCTGTTGCTTTCATAAATTTCCCTCCATTTACGGTATAGTAAAAATTGAAATGTGATACTATTATCTGTAAATGGTGGCATTTTATACCTTAAAAAATCAATTTATCTATCCATTTCGGCAATCCGTCCCGTGGACTTATGCTCCTTGATAATGCCGTCTATTTCTTTCAAATCGGTGGAAAGCAAATCTCCGGGAATGGTGTTTTTTAATGCGCTGGTTGCATTGCCGTACTCCAATGCTCTCAGATAATCTCCCTCGTGGGAGAGCAGACCGTAGAGCACGCCGGAAATATAGGCATCGCCGCTGCCGATTCTGTCCACCACCTCAATATCCGCATAGGGCGCTTCCTCATAGAATTTATCTTCTTTTGCGCTGTAAATGATAGAACCGAAACTATGTCGCTTGGGACTGTGCACCACGCGCTGGGTGGAGGCTACAATGGAGATTGGATACTCCTTTGCAAAGCTCTTCATAATGCTCTTTGCGTCCCCCTCCTTTAAGAAGGTAAGCCGCGCCGTTTCCTCCGAACAGAAAAAGATGTCCACATAGGGCAGGATGGTCTCGATACAGGCCTTTGCCTCCGCACCGGTCCAAAGATTTCCTCTGAAATTGACATCAAAAGAAATGAAAGCCCCCTGCTCTTTGAATCGCTTGATCATCTCTATGCCGGTTTTTCTGCACTGAGCACTTAGGGCCAGAGTGATCCCGCTGGTGTGGAAACACCGTGCCGAACTGTAAATATCCTCCGAATAATCGGATATATCAATCTTGTTCATGGAGGTATTCTTCCTGTCGTATACGATGCGGGGTTTCCTGGGATAGGCACCGCTTTCATAATAATACACGCCCAGTCTGGCATCCTTATCTTCATCGTATACCAGATAGTCGTCGCTGACCCCGCACTGGCGTACCCGGTTCTTGACATAGGTGCCTAAATCGTTAGCAGGCAGCTTGGAAATAATGCCGCATCGCAATCCTAACATGGCGGAACCCGCAATGACATTCATCTCCGCTCCGCCTACCTGTTTGCCAAGAGTGTCACCCCTGGTAATCCTTTCGTTATCCGGTGGGGACAAACGCAGCATCAGTTCTCCCAAGGATACCAGATCAAAGTCTTTTCCCATAACTCTCCCTCCTTCAATACATAGAAATAAACTCAGTATTATCTATTTCCATCATACCGCAACTCTCTTTACGGGTAAAGCAGGAATGTATAAAATTACCGGTTAAGAGACTCTTAACCGGCAATGTAATCCCTGTAATCTTCTTCGCTGGCAAATAGGATATAGATACCGTCCACATATCCCATATAACCGTTGGCTGTCGTATAACCTTTCATGCTTTTGCACCTTCCTTTCAGAGTATGTTGTTTGCTGTTCTGAAAAGAAGATATCATTTTTACTGTCCAATAATCCGTACTTTGAAAATCCCTTAATTGCCTTTAATTGCTTAATTGCGCTTATACTATTCCTTTAAAAGCAGCTTCGCCATCTCTTTTAACAGTTCTTCCGTATCCGCCAAAAGCAGCTCCGCATCCTTTTCTACCATTCCTGTTTTTCGATACTTATAAGTAAAGAAGGGATTTCCGTAAGCGGTAAACAAAAGCCGGTCCCGATACTTTTTCAGCAGGCTCGGTACACCTTCCGGTTCCAATGCCGCATCCGGACGGAAGGTAAAGATGATTCTCTCGTTCTTGCCCTTGATCTCCGTCATGTACAGCGCATGGGCGGATACCCTGATCAGAGCAATCCGCAGCAGATTCTCCACGGATTTCGGAATGGCTCCGAAGCGGTCCAGCAATTCATCCTTCATGTCGTCCCGTTCTTTTTCGTTCTCAATTCCCGCGATCCGCTTGTAAATATCCAGTTTCTGCACTTCATTCACAATATATTCCGCAGGAATAAAGGCATCCACATCCATATCCACTACCGTGGTAAAATCTTCTATGGTGGAGATTCCTTTCAGATTCTTTACCGCCTCATTTAACATTTTACAGTATAGATCGTAGCCCACCGCTTCCATATGTCCATGCTGCAGCTTTCCTAACAGATTACCTGCCCCCCTGATTTCCATATCCCGCATGGCGATCTTAAAACCACTCCCCAATTCCGTAAACTCTTTGATGGCGGCAAGACGTTTCTCCGCTACCTCTTTTAACATCTTATCCCGCTTATACATTAAAAAGGCATAGGCTGTTCTGTTAGAGCGTCCCACGCGCCCGCGCAGCTGATAGAGCTGGGAGAGTCCCATATTGTCGGAATCGTGAATGATCATGGTATTCACATTGGAAATATCCAGTCCCGTTTCAATGATGGTGGTGGAAACCAGAACATCAATTTCTCCGTTTATAAAATCGTACATAATGCGCTCCAGTTCCTGCTCCTTCATCTGCCCATGGGCAAAGGCCACCACCGCCTCCGGCACCAGTTTCTGCAATGCGGCCGCTACATCCGCAATATTGCTGACCCGGTTATAGACGTAATAGACCTGTCCCTCTCTGGCAAGCTCCCGCACAATGGCCTCCCGTACCATCTCTTCATTATATTCCATGACATAGGTCTGAATGGGCTGTCTGTCGCCCGGCGCCTCCTCTAACACACTCATGTCCCGAATGCCGATCAGACTCATGAGCAGGGTACGGGGAATGGGCGTAGCCGTCAATGTCAGAACATCCACATTTTCCTTCATCTTTTTGATCTTCTCTTTATGCGCCACACCAAAGCGCTGCTCCTCGTCAATGACTAAAAGCCCTAAATCCTTAAAGACCACATCGGCAGAAAGCACCCGATGGGTACCGATCACAATATCCACCATGCCTTTTTTTAAATCTTCTATGGTCTTCTTCTGCTGTGCAGCGCTGCGAAACCGTGACAAGAGTTCAATCCTTACAGGGAAATCCTTCATTCGCTGAGTGAAAGTACCGAAATGCTGCTGGGCTAAAATGGTAGTAGGCACCAGATAAACCACCTGCTTGCCCTCCTGCACCGCTTTGAAAGCGGCCCGTATGGCAATTTCCGTTTTGCCGTAGCCCACATCGCCGCAGACCAAGCGGTCCATAATCTTTTTGCTCTCCATATCCGCCTTCGTATCGGCAATGGCCGCTAACTGATCCTCCGTTTCCTCAAAGGGAAACATTTCTTCAAATTCCCTCTGCCACACCGTGTCCGGTCCGTATTGAAAGCCCTCCGACTGCTGCCTGATAGCGTATAGCTCCACTAAGTCCTTTGCCACTTCATCCACGGCGGTGCGCACTTTGGCCTTGGTCTTATTCCACTCCTGACTGCCCAGCTTATTTAACTTGGGCGTTTTGGCATCCGCAGAGGCATACTTTTGAATGACATCCAGACCGGTAGCCAGAATATAGAGGTTGCCGCCGTCCCGATACTCGATCTTTAAATAATCTTTGACGACTTTCTCCACCTCTACCTTTTCAATACCGCGGTAAATACCCAGACCGTGGCTTTCATGCACTACATAATCCCCTACCCGCAGTTCGTTAAAATCCTTTATCTTCTGCCCTTCGTATCGGGGTTTCCGTTTTTTCTTCTTCCGTCCCGCTCCGAAAATATCGCTTTCCGCAATCACAACAAACTTAAGGAGCGGATATTCAAAGCCCTTTCCCACATGCCCATAGCAGGTCAGCACCTCGCCGGGCTGCACTTCCCGCTCCGGATTCTGGGTATAGACCGCCGAAATCTCCTGTTCCCGCAAATCCTCAGCCAACCGCTCGGCTCTGGTACGGGAACCGGATAAAAGCAGTACCCGGCAATCGTTCTTTTTATAGCGTTTTAAATCTTTCACCAGAGATTCAAAGCTGCTGTTATAGGAAGAAATGCTCCTGACCTGTATGTCAAAATGGCGCTGTACTTTGATCAGCGGATTTTTCAGTTCCATAGCCGCCAAGGTGACAAAACCGGTCCGCTGCAGCATGGCCGCCACCTGCTCACTGCTATAGAGCAATTCCATCTGCCCGGAAAGAATATAGCCTTTTTCCGCCCTGTTTGTCATGCTTTCCCTGAATTCCAGTTCCACCGCTTCCGCCTGCTCTCTGATGCGGGCAGGCTCGTCCAGAAACAGACAGTGCCCTGACGGCAGAAGTTCTAACAGATTCTTTAACTCTTTTTCTTCATAAAAATAACGGATATAGCCTTCTAAGGAGGAATAATTTTGAAATTCAAGCGCCTGCTCTTTTAATTCTTTTATCTGCATAGCTATCCGGTGGGCTTCCTCTGTCTGAAAACGTTCTCTGAAAAAAGCTTCTCTTTCTGCGGCTTCCTTTTCCAAACGTGCAAAGCCCTCCTGCAGCGCTTTCTCGGAAAGTACAAATTCCGAAGCCGGATAAATGCGCAGGGAAGAAAGCTGTTCAATGGAGCGTTGGCTCAGCACGTCAAAGCTGCGTATGGACTCTACTTCATCGCCCCACAGTTCAATGCGGTAAGGATTTTCCTCCGTTACATCAAAAATATCCACGATACCGCCCCGTATGGAAAACTGTCCCGGTGCCTCCACCTGATAGCTTTTCTCATAGCCCATTGCCACCAGTTTTTCCGCCAGATGTCCTTCCTCTAAAACCGTCTTTTTATCAATATAGACCGTGTCCTCAGGTTTCCAGACTGCCTGCGGCGTCATCAGAGCGGCAAAGGTTGTAACCAGCGTGAAAGGGCGCTCCTGTGCCATGCGGCGCAGAACCCTTACCCGTTCCGTAGTCAGTTTATTGCCATGGATATCTGCCTGAAAGAAAATGAGATCCTTCGCGGGATAGAGCATGACATTCCTGTCATAAAACTTGTATTCTTCATAGATTTCCCGGGCCCGCAGATCGCTGTAGGTGATAATAACCCGATATTTAAAGCGTTCCCCCAGACCATACACCATATGCAGCTTCTGAGAATCCACGCAGCCGGTAATGGCAGCCGGACGGCCGCCGCTTATTAATTTTTCTATTTCTTCAAACTCTGCCAGTTCTCGCAGAGGTGCCAGTAATGCCTGCATGTCTACTCCTTATTTTGCCGCTAAACGGCAGTTAATTAAAACGGTTCATCGCTGCCTCGATTCCTTCATCCAGTACCGTACGGACAGCTTTAGCTGCCTCGCCTGCAGCCATTTCCATTTCCTTTTTTTCTTCCCTGGAAAAATGCCCCAGCACATAATCCGCCAGATCCCACCCCTCGGGCTTTTCTCCCACGCCCATTTTCAGGCGCATAAATTCCTCATGTCCCAAATGGGCAATAATATTTTTCAGACCGTTGTGACCTCCTGCACTCCCTTTTTTACGCAGCCTCAGCTGTCCCGGGGGCAGGCTGATATCATCAGAAATTATAAGCAGCTCTTTTTTCTCATCAATCTTGTAATAATCCACCAGTTCTCTGACACACTCCCCACTGAGATTCATATAGGTCAGAGGCTTCGCCAGAATCACTTTCTGTCCATCAATATAACCTTTGCCGATCAGCGCCCGGTGCTTTTTTTCCAGAACCGGAATCCGCTCCTGTTCCGCTAATGTTTCTATGACACGAAATCCGATATTATGCCTGGTATCCTCATATTCCCGGCCCGGATTTCCCAATCCTACAATAATAAACATACTTTTTCCCTTCTCGTTTTCTTTCTATGCAGCGTGCTCATGGCATGGATGGCCATCCGGCCGTTTCATGCCTTGAATAAGGTCATTATACCTTGCACGGGAAAAGCTGGCAAGAAAAAAGACGCCGCATCCTCAGGATGCAGCGTCTTCTCAGACATATTATGCCCTTTTTGATTCGATTTCTACTTCCGGTTCTAAAAGGGCTTGCTCATAGCTTTCCAGAATAGTCTGCTGAATGGCCTCTCTGGTTCCCGAATTGATAGGGTGCGCTATATCGCGGTATTCGCCATCCGTTGCCTTTTTGCTGGGCATTGCAATGAACAGTCCTTTTTCCCCTTCGATCACCTTGATGTCATGTACAACAAATTCATCATCTATCGTAATAGACACAATGGCTTTCATTTTACCTTCTTTTGTGATTCTGCGGACACGAACATCTGTTATCTGCATATCGAAACCCCCTTTAGTAATTAAATCACATACCGTTCATCTCTTTCCACTACAATCTTGATGCCTTCTTCTCCTACCAGATAAGAATTTGCTCTGATAGTGCTGCAGCTCTCCACGATACAATTCTCTATATGTGTGTTATCCCCAATATACACATCATTTAAAATGACGGAATTCTTGATGGTACAATTGTTTCCGATATATCCCTTTTTGAATACTACGGAATTCTCCACCACGCCATTCACAATACAGCCGCTGGAGATCAAGCTGTTTTTGATATGTGCTCCCACATTGTATTTTGCAGGAGGCAGATCATCCACCTTGGAATAGATATCGGGATACTCCCTGAAGAAATAATTGCGCACCTCCGGATTGAGGAAATCCATATTGGTACCAAAATAGTCTTCTACGGAAGCGATATTCCTCCAGTAATCCTTCACCTTATAGCCATAGATACGCTTAATGTCCTTGTGGCGGATCAAAATATCCCTGACAAAATCATATCTGTCTTCTTCCGCACAGTGCTCCACCATTTCAATCAACTGGCGTCTGCGGATAACATAGATACCGCAGGAAACCGTATTGGTCTTGGCTACAAGAGGTTTCTCCTCAAACTCCTCGATACGGCAGTCTTCATTCATCTTGATGGTGCCGTAACGGTCCATATTCACTCCGGGGTCCATTTCCTTGCAGACCACGGTAATATCCGCCTTCTTATCAATATGATATTCCAGCACCTTGTTGAAATCCATCTTATATACGCAGTCTCCGGATGCGATTACCACATAAGGTTCATGGCTCTTCTTTAAGAAGTCCAGATTCTGATAAATAGCATCCGCAGTGCCGCGATACCAATTGCTGTTATCGGAGGTTACCGTCGGAGTCAGCACATAGAGACCACCCTGTTTACGTCCGAAATCCCACCATTTAGAGGAATTCAGATGCTCATTCAGACTTCCTGAGTTGTACTGTGTAAATACAGCAACTTTCTGAATCCTGGAATTGGACATATTACTAAGCACGAAGTCAATGCTGCGGTAACTGCCCGCAACAGGCATAGCGCTGATCGCGCGTCTCTGAGATAATTCTTTCATGCGGTGATTGTTTCCGCCTGCTAAAATAATTCCGATTGCTCTCACTGTTATTCACCTGCCTTAATCAAAGATTTACCACTTGCGAGAGTGGAATTTTCATAGTCATCCAATGTTGTCACACCGGAAATGACCGTATTTTTGCCCACTTTTACATTCTTAGGAATAACACTCTTCTCTCCTACGGTAACAAGTCCGTTGTTATAAATATGGGGCGCTATGTCATTCTGGGCTTCTTCACCTACGCCTAATTGCACGCCATCACAGATCCGGACATTCTCTGCGATAATGGCCTTGTTAATTTCACAGCCGCTCTGAATGCAGGTATTGTTCATAATGATGGAATCCCGCACCACCGTATCCTTCCCGATGGTAACGCCGCAGCCGATAACGGAATTATATACCTTACCGTATATATCCGTACCCTCACCGATAATGCTGCGTTCTATCACGCTGTCCTGAGATATGTACTGGGGCGGAAGGCTCTCGCTCTTGGTATAGATCTTCCAATATTCTTCATAGAGGTTAAACTCGGGAACGATATCGATCAGTTCCATGTTAGCCTCCCAATAGGAGCTCAAAGTTCCTACATCCTTCCAGTAGCCGTTAAATTCGTAAGCATACAAAGGCTGTCCCTTTTCATGGCAATAAGGAATCACATGCTTACCGAAATCCAACGCCGGCTGCTCTGCCATGGCAATCAGAGAATCACGCAGCGTCTTCCAGTTGAAAATATAAATACCCATACTTGCCAAATTGCTTCTGGGATTAGCAGGCTTCTCTTCAAAATCCTGAATCTTGCGGTTCTCATCCGTGATGATAATACCGAACCGGCTGGCTTCTTCTACGGGAACGGGCATAACCGCAATGGTAACTTCCGCATTGTTAGCCTTGTGGAAGTCCAACATTACTTCATAGTCCATCTTATAAATATGATCCCCGGAAAGAATCAGTACATATTCCGGATTAAAGCTTTCCATATATTCAATATTCTGATAGATGGCATTAGCCGTACCGGTGTACCACTCGCTGTTGGAACTCTTTTCATAAGGTGGCAATACGGAAACTCCACCGAAATTTCGGTCAAGATCCCAAGGAATACCAATCCCGATATGGGTATTCAGCCTGAGAGGCTGGTACTGCGTCAAGACACCTACGGTGTCTACTCCTGAATTAATGCAGTTGCTCAGCGGGAAATCAATAATACGATACTTTCCGCCAAAGGAAACTGCCGGTTTTGCTACTTTGGATGTCAGGACACCCAGGCGGCTTCCCTGGCCGCCGGCCAGTAACATGGCAATCATTTCTTTTTTAATCATACTATCACCTCTTACAACTAGTCATTAGATTCTAATGTTTTCCTCATTATAACACACCACTTAAAAAAGGTAAATCAAAATAGCAAAAAAAATATGACTTTTTTACTATTTTTATGGGTATTATTTACATTATATCTAAATATTCTTTCTTATTTTTGTGCATTTTGACCACACGTTTAAAGTTGTATACTATATTTCTTTGTCATTTTGAGTATTTGGGAAATTTTTCACCGCCATGTGCATTTATTATTTGTTTTTTGGCCAGCAAATGCGTATAATATTACAATATAATAATAAAACAAATAAACAGGAAGTGGCATTATGTATCAGATTGATTTTAACCACCCCTCGCACATATATTTTGTGGGCATCGGGGGCATCAGCATGAGCGGACTCGCGGAAGTACTGCGGGAAGCAGGTTTCCGGGTGAGCGGCTCGGACAGAGAGAAATCCGCCCTTACGGAAGTTCTGGAAGCCAAGGGTATTACCGTTTTTTACGGGCAGAGGGAAAGCAATATTACTTCCGATATTGACTGCGCCGTATTTACCAGTGCCATTCATCCCGATAACCCTGAATATATCGCGGTCCAAAGGATGGGGATTCCCAGTTTGACAAGAGCCGAGCTTTTGGGTGAGATGATGCGCAACTATCAGACACCTATTGCCATCAGCGGCACCCACGGAAAAACCACTACCACCTCCATGGTATCGGAAATCCTGCTTAGGGCTGATTTAGATCCGACCCTGTCCATCGGCGGTATTTTAAAATCCATCGGCGGGAATATCCGGGTAGGGCACTCCGGTTATTTTGTGACGGAAGCCTGTGAATATACCAACAGTTTCTTAAGTTTCTTTCCCAGCATCGGCATTATCCTTAATATAGAAGAAGACCATCTGGACTTTTTTAAGGATATTGAAGATATCCGCTGCTCTTTTAGGCGTTTTGCCGAGTTAATCCCTGCGGACGGCACCTTGATCGTGGGCGGCGGCATAGACAGACTGAGCGAGATTACGGAGAGGCTTTCCTGCCGCGTGATCACCTTTGGCATGGATAGTAAAAACGATTATTATCCTGAGGAGATTTCCTATGGCGATACCGGTTGTCCCACTTTTACGCTGCATACGCCGGACGGACGGAGCAATCAGATTTCTCTTTCCGTTCCGGGTGAGCACAATATCTGTAATGCACTGGCAGCTCTGGCTTTAGCGGATCTGCTTCACATTGATCTTTCCGTCAGTGCGGCCGCCTTAGCCGCCTTTCACGGTACCGACAGACGCTTTGAGTATAAAGGCAGCATCGGAGGCGTTACTATAATAGATGATTATGCACACCACCCTACGGAAATTACCGCAACTTTAAAAGCTGCCGCGAAATATCCCCATAAAACGCTTTGGTGCGTCTTCCAACCCCATACTTATTCGCGGACCAAAGCCTTTATGGAAGATTTTGCCAAAGCGCTCTCTCTGGCGGATAAGGTAGTACTGGCGGATATTTACGCCGCCCGGGAAACCGATACACTGGGAATCAGCTCCCGTACCCTGATGGAAGAGGTGCAAAAGCTGGGCAGTGAATGCTTTTATTTTCCCTCTTTTGATGAGATTGAAAATTTTTTATTGCAAAATTGTATCAACGGCGATTTGTTGATAACTATGGGTGCCGGAGATGTGCATAAAATCGGAGAAAATCTTTTGGGCATTTAGTTGTCCACAATATCCACAATTTTTTGATTGTTTTTGAAACAAAAAAGTTGTGGATATTTTTATTTTAATCGTGGATATTGAGGAGAAACCCCAAAGTCTGATTTTTTCTAAAAAAGCGATATTAAAAAACAGGCGTTTTTTCGTTCATCCACATTTTCCACAGTATCCACAGGAATCCGCAAGCCCAGTGTTTATGGGAGTTTGGGACAGAATGCCTATTCCTTTTTTAAAAAGAATATGCTATACTTGTCCTTGTCAAATTGCCGGATGGGAATGAACTGCGGCATATAGAATAGGTGTGAGAAGTTATGGGGAATTTTTTAATTTACCGGGAGAACTGTGTAGAGAACACCGTCCTCTCCAACAAATTTATCGATGAGTACATGAAAGATGCGAATGACGCACAGATAAAGGTATATCTTTATCTGCTGCGTATGATGGGCGCCAACCTTCCTACCAGCGTGTCCGAAATTGCGGACAAATTTAATCATACGGAAAAAGATGTTATGCGCGCTCTGCAGTATTGGGAGAAAATGCAGCTGCTGTCTCTGGATTTTGATGAGTCCAAGACACTGACCGGCATTCATTTAAAAGAACTTGGCGGCGATATTCAGAAAAGCACCACGCCCGCTCCCATTGTATCCATTGTGCCCCGTCAGGAGGAGGACCCCTACGCCAAACCTTCCTATTCAGCCGAAGATTTACGCTGCTTTAAAGACAACGCCTCCACCTCCCAGCTTTTATGCGTGGCAGAAATCTATATCGGCCGTCCTCTGACTGCCAGTGAATTAAAGTCCATTCTCTACTTTTCGGACTGCCTGCATTTTTCCGACGATTTGATCGACTATCTGATTCAATACTGCGTGGAAAAAGGCAAGAAGAATTTTAAGTACATAGAAGCCGTGGCCTTGAACTGGGCTCAGGCAGGTATTTCTACCCCCAAGCAGGCAGAGAAATTTGCCTCCAGATATGATAAATCCGTCTATACCATTATGAAGGAGCTTGGCAAGAACGATGCCCCCACCTCAAAGGAGTTAGAATATATCAACCGCTGGATCAAGGAGTACGGTTTTTCCACCGACATTATTACCGAGGCCTGCGAGCGTACCGTAATGGCTACGGACAGACACCGTTTCGAATATGCGGAGGGCATTTTAAGCAGCTGGAAAAAAGAAAACGTGCACCGCAAATCGGACATTCAGCGTATTGACGAGTTGTATCAGAAACGCCGTCAGACAAAGTCTGCCGGGCCCGGCAACAATCGTTTCAACCAGTTTTCTCAGAGAGACTATGACTTTGAGGAACTGGAGGCCAAACTGCTCAGTAAATAAAGGAGATTGACGTGAGCTTAACAAACGCCCAATACGACGCCATACAACGAGATTATGATGCCAGACAGCTAAGGAACAGGCGGCTTATGGAAAGTCGCCGGGCCGAAGTATTTCGCTGCTGTCCCGCTTATGAAGAGGCTTCCAATGCGGTAGCCTCTCTTTCCGTGGCCTACGGAAAGCGCCTGCTTAATGGGGACGAGCAGGCTATGAGCGCCTATCGCGAGGAGCTTGCCGCTCTTGCCGTGAAAAAGACAGCTCTGCTCACTCAGGCAGGATTTCCTGCCGATTATCTGGAACCTGTGTACGATTGTCCCAAGTGCCGTGATACCGGCTATGTGGACGGGCAACGCTGCTGTTGCTTTAGTCAGCAGATCACCCGTATGCTGTACACTCAGAGCAATTTACAGGAACTTTTATCTACCGAGAATTTTTCCGCACTGTCCTATGAATACTACAAGGATAATGATCTGGATAATTTCAGAAAAGCTGTGGAGTCCAGTCTTTCCTTTATAAAGAATTTTCAAACCGAATATCGGAATCTGCTGTTTTACGGAGAAGTGGGCACCGGCAAGACATTTCTTTCCAACTGTATTGCCTGTGAAATGTTAAATCAGGGCTATTCCGTCATTTATTTTTCCGCTTCCGGCCTTTTCAATCTGCTTTCCAGATACTCTTTTGATACCGGAAACAAAGAAATGCTCTACAAGACTTATGAGGATTTGTACAATTGCGACCTGGTGATCATTGACGACTTGGGCACGGAACTTTCAAACAGCTTTACCAATTCCCAGTTCTTTTCTTTTCTAAATGAAAGGCAGCTGCGGAAGAAGTCCATTCTGATATCCACTAACTTAAGTCTGGAAGAAATCAAGGCCCGTTATTCCGACCGTATTTTTTCCCGTCTCACCAGTAACTTTACTTTTCGCAAACTGTCAGGTCCCGATATCCGGGCCTGCAAAAATATATAACATTCACACAATCTTACTTGAAGAAAGCGAGGATTTTATCTCATGGCTAATCGTGAAGAAAAACGCAATTTGGAAACCATCCCCGTGGGTACACTGGGAATCATCGCTCTGGAGGGCTGCCGTCCTTTAGTGGAGCAGATTGATAAATATCTGGTAAAATGGAGAACTGAGAGGGAAAGCGAGCATAAGAACAGTCTTGCTTTTTCTGGTTATCAACGCCCCTCCTATCTGTTGGGTGCCAAAGTACCGCGTTTTGGTTCCGGCGAAGCCAAGGGCATGATCTTAGAATCGGTACGTGGCTGCGACCTATATCTGTTAGTGGACGTCGCCAACTACAGTCTGACCTATTCTCTCTGCGGACATGAAAACCATATGTCCCCCGACGACCACTATCAGGATTTAAAGAGAATCATTGCGGCAGTAGGCGGCAAAGCCAGAAGGATCACCGTCATAATGCCCTTCCTCTATGAAAGCCGTCAGCATAAGAGAACCTCCAGAGAATCCTTGGACTGTGCGCTCGCCCTGCAGGAACTGGTGCGGATGGGTGTGGACAACATCATTACTTTTGATGCCCACGATCCCAGAGTGCAGAACGCCATTCCTCTGCACGGATTTGAGACCGTACAGCCGGCTTACCAGTTCATCAAAGGCCTGCTGCGCCATGTAACGGATCTGCAGATAGATTCCGGACATATGATGGTTATCAGCCCCGATGAAGGCGGTATGTCCAGAGCCATCTATATAGCCAACGTGCTGGGCTTAGATATGGGTATGTTCTATAAACGTCGTGACTACACCAAGATCGTGAACGGACGCAATCCCATTGTAGCCCATGAATTCTTAGGGTCCAGCGTGGAAGGCAAGGATATGATCATCATTGACGATATGATCTCCTCCGGTGAAAGCGTGTTGGAAGTAGCGGCTGCCTTAAAGGAGAGAAAAGCAAAGAACATTTTTGTGTTTGCTACTTTCGGTCTCTTTACAGGCGGATTGGACAAGTTCGATCAAGCCGCAAAGGATGGCATCATTACCAAGGTCCTTACTACCAATCTGGTATATCAGACACCGGAATTACTGGAGCGTGACTGGTATATCAACTGTGATATGAGCAAATATATCGCCTATATCATTGATACCTTAAATCACGATTCCTCCATCAGTGATCTCTTAAATCCCAATGAGAGGATTCAGAGCATCGTTACGAAATATCGTGCCGGTGAGCTGCAGTAAATATAGGCGAGGATTTCTTCAGCAATCTTTTATCAAACGACATTTTATTATATCCAGAGAGGCACTGAACTACCATGTTCGATGCCTTTTATTTATCCAAATTGTTAACTTATTTATTTTCCCGGTTGACATTATGTGTATTAGATTGTATACTCATTCTTGTCTCAGGTTTACTATTAAACATATTGACATAGAAAGGATACGACTATGAAACAGCACACTAATATCAAATCTCTTTCTTTGATTGGATTAATGACCGCTGTAATCTGTATTATGAGCCCCTTTTCCATTCCCCTGCCTTTCAGTCCTGTACCCATTACACTGGGATTTTTAGCGATCTATTTTTCCCTTTTTGCACTGGGTATGGTAAAAGGCACTATCAGCTGTCTGATCTATATTCTTCTAGGTCTGGTCGGGCTTCCTGTCTTTTCAGGATTTTCCGGCGGTGCAGGCAAGCTCTTCGGACCCACGGGCGGCTATATCATCGGCTATATATTTCTTGCCCTTATCGCTGGCTTTTTTATTGATAGATTTGCCTCTAAATGGCAGAACTGGTATCTCTGTCTGATCGGCATGATTTTAGGCAGTGCGGTCTGCTATCTTTTCGGTACGATCATGCTGGCCTTTCAGATGCATGTAAGCTTTTATGAGGCTCTTTGGCTGGCTGTCATCCCTTACATTCCCGCCGACCTATGTAAAATGGTAATTGCCCTTTTAGTAGGAATTCCCCTGCACCGGGCACTGATCCGGGCGAATTTAGTGTAAAAAACCGAATTGCCGGGGCAAGATTACGAAAGTAATCTTGTCTTTTATTTTCGACTATGCTATGATAGCTACTGCGGTGAGTTCGAAACCATCCTCACCGAACCGCCTTTGTTGGCGGCTAAAAAACAAAACTAAGGAGAATAAAAATGAATCAAAAGAAAGTTCTGTTTCTGACTCAGGCAGCTATGATAGCTGCCCTCTATGTGGTGCTGACTTTTATTGCCAATGCCCTCGGCATCGCATCCGGAAATATTCAGGTACGCTTCTCGGAAGCCCTGACTATTCTACCCTATTTCACTCCTGCTGCCATACCAGGACTGTTTGCAGGCTGCCTGCTGTCCAATCTTCTCACCGGCTGTGCCCTGCCCGACATTATTTTCGGTTCCCTCGCCACATTGATCGGCGCCCTGCTTACCTATAAGCTGCGCCAAAACAAATGGCTGGCGCCGATACCTCCCATTGTATCCAACGCCGTTATCATTCCGCCCGTCCTGCTTTTTGCCTACGGACTGCGGCCCCTCTGGTTTAATTTCATTACCGTGACCATCGGGGAAATCATTTCCTGCGGTGTATTGGGTATGCTACTTTTATTTGCGCTGAAGAAGTATGCGGGGCGGTTGTTCAATGGGCAGGAGGCATAAGATATTTCGACACTTTTCTATGTCGCAGAAATAACTATATTGAAAAATAAAAATATATATGATATATTGAAAACACAAATAAGTGGAAGAGGTGAAAAGATGATTTACATTTCCTGCTAAAAGACATTTGGCATGATAGTGATTTTTCGGTGGTTATATCCGTTTGTTTGTCATGCCGTTTCGCAGGAAAGTAGATATTCTTTTCACTGATTATATGGTGTGGCATGCCCTTTTGGATAGCTATGACCTATTATTCGGTCGCAGGGAATTTCTTTCCTTGCGGCCGAATTTTTTGTGGAGATATGGCAATCTTGAGATGACAGGAGGAAATCAAATGAGAAAACAGGTTAATAATAGAAAACAATTAAAACATCAACTATTTTTGCATAGTAAAATATGGCTTATTGTTGCAATCCTTTCTATGGTAGTCCTTAGTGTATATAACTTAGTAGTTTCTTGGTTGCTTCAAAAAATCATTGACATAGCGGCAGGTAACGACCCTACATCACTGATTTTTATAGCACTGATTGCTATTATCACTTTTGTGGTTTTTATAATTGCATATTTCATTTACCGTACGGCAAGACCAAAATTTATTCAAACAGCAATGGTACAATACAAGGCTAGCATTTTCGAAAAAATATTAAGTAAGAAAATAGGCGCACTCTCCAATGAAAACACGGGTAAGCTAATATCCGCTTTAACAAATGATATGCGCTCGGTTGAGGACTACTATCTTGATAGTATTCTTACTGTAGTTGACATCAGCGTCAGTTTTGTCGGGGCACTCCTACTAATGTTATGGTATAGTCCGGTTTTAACGCTTGTAGCAGTATTACTTTCCATTTTGCCGATCATCGTATCCCTCCCGCCTGCAAAAAAACTGGCTGAGGCGGAGAAAAAAGTTTCGGAGGGGAATGCCAGCTATGTTGAAATCATAAAGGATATACTTTCAGGCTTCCCGGTTATAAAAAGTTTTCGTGCCGAAATAGAAATACAGAAGCGATTTGAAGCAGATAACAGAAAAATCGAAAATATTAAGTACACCAGAAGATATGCAGAGGAAAATGTTAATCTACTCAGCACCGCAGCCAGCGTAATTATGCGGCTTGGTGTTTTTGTAATTGGCGCATGGATGGCTGTATCAAGAACCGGAATTACGCCGGGAATTGTTTTAGTTTTTTTGCAGTTGGTCACATTTGTCATTTCGCCAATAGAAAGAATACCTGCACTTCTTGCAAATCGAAAGGCGGCGATAGCGATAATAGATAAATTGTCAGATTTCTTGTCCCAGCATGAAGAAGTGAACGGAGAAGAGATTCCTCATACCCTGACATATGGCATTTCTATCCGTGATCTGTCGTTCGGTTATGAAGATGAAAAAGAGATTTTACACCACATTAATCTTGATTTTTCACCCGGAAAGAAATACGCAATTGTTGGCGGTTCCGGTTCAGGCAAAACAACCTTACTAAATCTTATCATGCAAACATATGACAATTATGAAGGTAGTATAATGTTCGATGGGACTGAACTACGGCATATTCATCCTGATTCGCTTTTTCAGACGATATCGCTTGTGGGGCAAAGTGTATTTGTATTTAACGATAGCATCTATAATAACGTTACACTTTACAAAGATTTCTCGGATACTGATATACAGTTAGCTATTTTCAAGGCAGGTCTTTCAGAGTTAATTACCAGTCACGGTGAGGGTTATATTTGCGGTGAAAACGGCAGTGCTTTATCCGGCGGTGAAAAACAAAGGATTTCCATTGCCAGAGCACTACTGAGAAACACATCTGTTTTGCTAATGGATGAAGCTACTGCTGCATTGGATGAAATAACAGCGAACGGTATCATGAACTCTGTTTTAGCAATGGAAGATATTACACGTATCATGGTAACCCATAGGTTGGACGAAAGCGTGTTAAGGAAATACGATGAAATCATTGTTTTGCACCGGGGAGAAGTAGCAGAGCGAGGTACTTTTGATAATTTAATAGGCAAACATGGATTGTTTTATTCGTTATTTACTGTTTCACAATAACTTTTACGTTATACACACGCTCCCTTTATGACACAAAGTCTGTATAAAAGTTGACTATTTTAAGAAGCATGGTATTATGAAACAGAAAGAAACAGGTGCAGAAAAAATACAGGAAATAAGGGACTGAAGGGTGATTGTTTATGTATGTAAATGGAATCGTGATTCAAAAATATGTTGATAATTCCTATAAAGGAATAGATGGCAGTGGTTTTAGCGAAAATACGGGCCGCAATTGGTATTTTAATGATGATGAACAGTTGTCTGCATTTTATGAACCCTTCTATGATGAGTACATCGGTAAGACATACTGGAATATGGATGAACATTCTTGGGTTGCTGCCTGCAATAACATGGACTACATAAACAAATATATTGAAGAATCGATAAAGAGAGGTATCCAATATAGGCTGTTGTTCTGTGAATCGGAAGTCCCGAATCCGACAATGAAGGTTTCGGGACTGGAAAAGAAGTTCCTCGGATACGATTACGCATATGCGGCAGGGGATAATTATTCTGCTGTATATAACGAGATTCCATTTGTTTTTCCACAATTCAAATTAAATTGCAACGGACTTTTTGATACAGAAGAAGAAATTAAAGAATATATACTTGAACGGGAAAGATTCAAAAAGTTCCATCCGCCGTATACATTGGAGGAAGGAGATTTTGTTATCTTTAGGCTGCATGAAATATTATCGTATCAAAATGCAGTATGCCGGCTGTAAAAGCATTACGCTTCTAAAAGCATTATGCTGCAAAAAGGAGAAAATGAGTATGGGATATCAAATTACAGATAAATTAATCTTATTGGGAGTTCTTCTGCTGACGGGACTACTGAGCTTTCTGTTCGGAAGAAGAACGCCTAAATATCCAGGAATGGCAGAATGTTTAGAGAATCCTTTTTTACACTTTTTTGTGTACGCATGGGCTATATTCATGATAGCGTTTGCCGCCTTTATTGCCACTATTACGTTTTTAGACAAATCGGCGTGGGAGGAGGCCGGTGGGAGGATCATAGAAGTTTTTTCTCTAATGTTTCTCATCACTGTTTTTTTGATCGCTTTAGGAGTGATATCGGGAAAGCATTATATTTACTACAATCAAGAAAAACTCATTCTCGGCAGAGTGTTCAGCAGGGATCTTACCCTGTCTTGGTATGAAATAAGCAAGGTACGCGTCAATAAAACAGGACGGCGCATTCGACTCTATAATCGAGAAGGAAAAAGAATTTTGAATGCCCACAGCCTCATGACCAATTTTGATCAGTTCTATCATACAGTAGTGCAAAAACTTGGCAGCCGGGTAATGTATGAATAGATGCAATTACTGCATTTGGCGGTGTTTTAGTTACACAACACTGTTGATCACTAATGCCAATCCGGATATGATCAGCATGATAGTGACAATCTTTTTCACCCACTTTTCATCTAAAATTTTACTGCTAAGCATTCCTAATGCTAATCCCAAAAGCATCAAAGGAATAAGAACTATTACCTGTTTAATCGTTTGAAATGTGATAATCCCCAATACTGAATACATTATGACTCTAAACGAATTTTCCACCAAAAACACAACACATATATTCGCTTTAAAAGAATGGCTATCATCTGTTACCCGATTCATGTAGGCCCCCAATAATGCGCCTATCCCATAAAGTCCGCAAAGCAGCCCTGCCAAAAAACCAATAATCCCAAGTACTACCTTTGATTGTTTCATTTTCTTTGCTTGCATTTCCCTAAGAACCATTTCTATTCCAATACAGATAATTACCAATCCGAAGATAATTTTTATTATAGTTGTGTCGGAATTTTTCAGAAATAATACTCCGGGAATACTGCCCACAATAACTAAAATTGCTAATGGAATACAAACACTCCATTTGATTGACCGCCGCTCTTTGAAAGCTAATATAGCGTTTGACGGATATCCTAAAATCAATTCAACCGGCGAAATATTTATATTATTATTTCCAAAGCTTAATATTGTTGTGAACACAAGAGTATTGGCAAACCCACATAGCCCTTTCACAAAGAATGCACATATTGCAGCTATAACCCACCAAATCATTTTCTTATAAATTCTCCCATGCCCTATTGATTGTAACGTATTCATTCAGTAAACGCCAATCGTCTTTTTCAACCATACCCTACCTCACTAAATGTATTCTATATTTTACTTCTTTTCAACTCATACTCATGAACGACTCTGACAATGGTACATGTACAGGTGCCAATCAACCCACCGCCAAATACATGCAATAACCATGATAAAGAAAAAAATAATGCTCAGTAAACGTAATTTACTCATTAAAACCTATTCTCCCCTTCCGATACTTTCCCTGTTGGCACACATAAAAATCTAATTAGCTACCGTGTAATAATAAAAATTTTCACATATGCGCTTCGTATAATAGCGATTATCTGTTCCATCACTATACGAATAGCCATCTCCATCTTCCACCAGTTCCCCATGAAGCCACCCTGTAATGTTGTCGGGCTCGTCATCGGGCGAATAATAAAATCCGGCCTCAACGCTTGCGGTCAAAATCCCATAAGCAATGCACCGAAACTCAATAACTCCATCAGAATATGTATAAACCTGTATCACCCCTTCCAAATCATCCCATTCGACCTCATCACCTGCATTGTAATCCGCAATCTTCTTACATACCAGTTCCTTTTGCTCCTCAAACACCGCAAGAACCTGCTCCTCGTTGGTCGGTCTGTTTCCACAGGCAGAAAGCATAAGCATAGCTGTCATGCATAAAATTATGAGTTTTATGGACTTTCCTTTTTTTCTCTCAATGCCCATTTTACGCCTCCACTCTTATCTTCTTTTTTGCATATTCATTGCGGTATACCCGGATAAATCCAAGCTCGTCATATAGGTGCCGCGCACGGTCATTTCCGACAACACAGTACAGAGAAATACTTGTACATCCGGTATTGATAAGCATATTGACAATATATTTTAAAAATGCTTTCCCCATGCCTTTACCCTGGCAGTCCGGCTTAACAGAGATGCTGCTGATTTCACTTCCTTGTACGTGAGCACATCCTGCAATTTCCTCTCCGCTCATATAAACCAGCCGTTGCTCTGCTGTATCTGCCCAGTATTTTCTTGCTTCTTCACTTGGGGACTCCGGGACAGAATCCGGAAAGCATCCGGTGCTAAGACGCATCAGATGAAAAGCCTCGGCGGACAAGGAATGTGCTTCCAAATAATCCTGATCCTGATATGGTCTGACCGGAACCGTCTCCAGTTCAAATCCCGGTCCTGAATAGGTCATATAATCAGATGAAAACTCTTTTATATAACCGAATCCCTTTGCAAACGCATGCGCTACGGAATCATCGATGCGGTAGCAGGTTGAAATTTCTACAGGGTTGTATGTACACAATTTCTGCTCCAGCAGCAGAGCCGCAGCTTTTCCAAATCCCCTGCGTCTATAAATGGGGAAGATATATATGTATAGAAATGCATAACTATCGCCTTCCAACAGTGCGAGGCCGACAGTTGCTTCTTGATGCAAGATAGAGTAAATATCTTCATCGTTTTCAGATACTGCATGCATAAAATCACTGTCCGCTTCATTCCTATCAATTTGTGGCAGATATTCCAATGCATTTGACGTTTTACATATCGTAATTTCACCCATCACTTTTGCTCCCCCAAATTTTACGGTCTAAAATTATCTTTATCTACCACAATGTATATATCTTTTCCTATCTTGTCTTCAAAATATTTCTTTAAGGCCAAATTTGCATCCCATCTCTCCTGCGGAAATGAACCATATCTGCGTTTTACATCCGCCATCCGCTCTTCAATATCCAGCACACCTTCTGCACCGGCCAAGGAATCGCATAGTTGAATCAGCCTGTCATAGTCATCCATCGTAACTGCTTGTAATGCATCTTGAATCAATTTCAACTCTTCATCTGTAGTATCGAAATTTCCAATATATTCATCAAGTGTTTGATTGTTAAAAGAATGTGTAAGACATATTTTTGCTGCCTCATCGTACCCCAAAGACAGCATATAGGTATAGCCATCGGATACATGTCCTAAATGTCTTTTTCCAAATTTTCTGCCAATATCATGCAGCAGCCCTATTATGTATGCCTTATCCGGATCCAAATCACCGCATTCCACAGCTATTTTTTCTGCGCAATGAGCAACACCCCGGCTATGATTCCCCCAGGGTCCCGGATTACACTGTTCTGCTTCCCGTAAAATTTCTTCCGCCGTATTCCTTGTTGGTAACATTTATCCCTATCTCCTTTGCAAGGCTGAAACTAATTCATACATATACTTTTATCTTTCTCACAAATCTGTTTTATAGTACCGTCTTTGATCAGGTATGCTGCCCCAAATAAGGTTGTCGTTTCGTTTTCAATTATGAAATAGCTTCCGTCTTCCAAGGCATAAAATTCTCTGCCATAGCTATCCGGATAGGTAATATCCTCAAATAAGCGTTTTCCATCTAATATTTCATCTTTTAAATCCTGATAATGCGGTAAAACCATTAATTTTGTAATTCCTAATCCCGATAAAAATCTCTCATATTCCTTATCAATACTTTCGCCCTCCAGTTCAGGCTGTGCATATACAATCTCTGCACTGTTCATTGTTCCGGCACTAATACCGATTAAAATCCCGTCAAAATGATTAATATGTTCTTTTAATCTGATTCTTTCAAAAAATTTATTTTGCGTTGGCACATGTCCACCGGACAGTATCATTACATCATAATCGGCAAGTTCACCCACCAGCTTTTCATTTCTGGTATCGCATATATGCATTTGCGTGATTGATAAACCACTCATTGGAAATGATACCTTAAAAATATTCATTATACTGTCATTTCTTTCAAAATCATCTGCATCCGCACTTATTATCAAAACTTTTGAATTGTCCTTCCAATGTTTTTGTAAACTGTCTAACAGACCATTCTCTGCATTTAACCGTGTGGGTACCCTTGTTCCGTTCTTTTTATAAGAACCTCCTATGTGACTTGTTAAATATGCAATCATTCTGTTCTCCTTATTATCTTGCTCAGAAAAAATGCAATCCGGACGAATGCCGCTGCATCTGAGCCCGGGTTGCATTTTTCTGAGCAACATATATCATTTCTCCAACAGTTTCTTATACGGCATAAGCATCCCTTCATTCATTTTATTCCCCATTTTAGCCTTTATTTTGGGAGAGGAAAGCAGCGCACCTACCAGATACATCTTCACCAGCGTACCTTTCTTTTTCTGCGGGAAATCATACTGGCCGTGCTGCTTATAAAATTGGTGATCTGCCTTCATCATTCCCTGCATCAGGTAGATGAGATCACGGAATATTTTCATACCGCCGACGCCGTAAAAGTTCTGCGGCTGTACATAGCGGTGCCGTATGGCGTAAACACAAGTTTTTGCAAGCCGGTCAATGGCAGCATCCGGATCTGTTTCATCGGTCGCCACACCCGCAAGAAAATTACCGCCCACTTCTGCACGCCCTTCAATAATCATTTGCAGATTAAATTCTTTGCTGTAATCCCCGCTTATCAGGTATCCCATGGGCATGCCCATCGTGACTGTGCGGTGCCCGTTGCAGAACTGGCGGTCGTCATACTGTTTAAATGCAGCTCCCATCGAATGATCCTGTATCGTAAACGCATAAATGATAGCCGCACCGCTCTGAATATCGTTTCGCAGAAAATCATCAAAACCATCTTTATAAATACACTTACCGGAAACAGCACAGTTAAAGCAACCCAGACAGCCACCGATAAACGGATATTCGCGGATATTTACAACACGGCTCTGCAAAGGCAATACTTTTTGAAACCGTGCAATCATATCCCGAAGCCGGTCATCCTGCGGACGGCAGTCTGTTACAATTACTACCTGTTTCCCACGCAGCATCTCTTTCTCCTTGCCTGCAGATTTTATTGCGTCCGAAGTATCCAAAGGCTTCAAAGCTTCTTCCGGCACATGAACCTTTACATGCGCGGCAGGTCCAAGCGGCTTTGGAATCGGCTCATAGCTGTCTTTCTTCATACACCACTGGACATATCTGAAAAATCTTTTCGCTTCTTTCTGTCCTTTTACCGTCAGCAAATCATCCATATCGGCAGAAAGCCCTTTGACGAACTTCATCCCCATGTCCTGACAATTGTCCTGAATATAACGATGCGCTGTCACATCATAAAAATGTTTCGACGTGGTAATCTGTGTGACAAATTTTCCGGCTAAGTCGGCGCCTGACGCCTTCACCAACTCAATAAATCGATGAAGCTGACTGGGTGCAATAAATGTATATACCGGATAAGAAAACAGGATCAGATCTGCCGTCTCCAGTTCTTTGACCACCACAGAGAAATCCTTCTGAAGTGCCTTGATCTGCTGCCCTGCATGCAGAATCTGAAACGTATGCTCCGGAAAGCATTTTTCCAGATACAATACCGTCTGCAATGTGATACTGTATTTTCCTTTTGGACTTCCGTTAATGACTAAAATGTTCATGATTGTGTATCCCCCTTATTAACTTGGTTAGCCAAATGCCCTGACGCAAGCAATCTCTCATTGATGCCTGCTTTTATATGAATATAGCAGGTCTATCGTATTTTGACAAGTTGCCATATGTGAATTCACTTTGTCAAAGCCCGACAACTCTATGCTATACCTAGGATATGTTTCTCCATGCTATGTAATAGGTCCAGAGAATCATCCTCTATATGTGACAGATAAGTGATGATCAATTCTCTTTTCGGCAAAATATAACATTTTTGTCCCCACTTTCCGTTAATGCTGAATCCATCACGGTATTTCGTAATAAAATATCCATATCCATATCCGCCTTCCCGATTCATTTGCTGGATTGATGTGGCCATATCCACATATTCTTCAGAGACGATTCTTTTCCCCTTATATATTCCTTTGTTATATAATAACAGGCCGATCTTGCTCAGGTCATGTACCGATAATGTCATTCCGGAAGCACCGTAAAAATATCCGTCAGGGCAGCGGGAAAACTCGGCATTCGTGATTTGCATAGGATCAAAGATGTTCCCGTCAATATAGCTGCAAACATCTTCTCCGACCGCATTTGTTAACGCAACCCCAACCAGATAAGCCGATATATTATTGTAATTGAATACCTTGGTTTCAGGCTCCTGTATTTTGCATGCAAGTGAAAAATCCAAGTAACTGCTGCCCTCCGGTCTGAATGGCAGATCTCCCACCGACATTGTCATCAGCCTGTGCAGGGTTATTTTTTCAAATGTGCTTCTCTGCTCAGCAGACATCGTACTTAAATTTTTCCCGGGAATATAGTCAAGAATGCTGTTTTCCAAATCTATTTTCCCTTGATCATACGCTATCCCGACTGCAATTGAAAGAATCGTTTTCGTTGCGGAATAGATGGGGTATCGGGTATTGCAAGTATCTCCGTAGCTATGAAGCACCCCTTTGTCATACACTTCTACCCCATGCACATTCCATTTATTATCAACAATATCATGAATGAATGCATCGAAATTCATTTGATTTCTCCTTTCTGCCAACGTAATTTTTATACATATACGGCATTCATTTTACCATTTATTGTCCCACTGGTTTTATGATTTAGTGTTATATCATATTTTATTTGGCTGAATTTACCTCTTAATCCTAATTTCTTTTTTCAATGATTAGACCAATAGAACCTTCTTCAAGGGAATTATACTCGTCCAGATGAATATGTGCTCCTACCGGAACTTCATTCTGAGCCAATGTCAACAAATGCTTGGCTAAGGAAAGTAAGCCCTCACTATTTGCTGATATTATAACTTCGCCACCTTCGTTTTTAACTTCTATCGCAAAATTTTCCTCCCAGTTAAATTGTATACCTATATTTTCATCATATTGTATTATCTCTATTTCTTGCTTCATAAAAAGTCTCCCACAATCAAAATTTCCATTTACATCGTGTGCAGATCTTCCAGAGAAATAGAATAATCCTGTCCATGCTTTAAAAATTCAACATGAATTGTCAAATCATTCAACTCCCCATCTGTTGTCAAATCATAATCCATATAGTAGCCGCTGCTATCATTATACTGCCCGATACTGATACGTTGCCCGGAGCATTTCACTTTTGTTGGGTCGTCAATTTTTATAATCGGCCAGTCCTCGTCCAAATATTTCAGAGCCAAAATCAATCCGTCATTAGATACCTTGCTGCTGTCAAACATATCTAAAAAAGACTCATATTCTTCTTTCGCCAATTTTGATAAAGCCTTTTCTATATAAGAAATGAATTCTTTTTCTTCCTCTCCTACCTGAACCTGTATCATAGTAAACTTCTCCCGTAAAAATCAGAATTACACAGATGAAAAATCATATATATGCCTCCAGCTTGCTTCATCAAAATAAGTTGTTATTTTTGGCATGGGAAACCGAAAAGCTTCACTAGCCCACTGGATAGCACATGCTGTAAAACCCTCATCTTGTATATCGCAATCCGAAAAACATATTTTGCGCAAGGCAATAATCAAAGATGAGTCTTCCGGAACAGAAGCCAATATATATTTACTTACCATTCGTAATCCATCGCAAAAACAGGTTAATTCTTGATCCGTAAGGGGTTCGCTTTGCGGATAGGGCAAAAGCATAGCATGAAAATATATTCGGTCTGCAAGCTTAAGATACTGACTTACATTTTCCGCCGAAGGTACCATCTGATATCCTGCTTCAAGTAATATGGCTATACACCATTTTCCCTTTCTGGTTTTATAATTACTATTCGTCCATATATAATTGTTACCTTGATACTCTTCTTTTGTAAGAACTAACTGTTGGATACCATCTTCAACGCCTATGTCTCGGAAACCCGCTGCTAAGTGAATTTTCAAGGCTGCATATCTTGCAGGCTCAAACTCATTGTGAAGCTTGGTTACACCGCAGTCCTTAAAAGCATGTTCCAGCATAAGTCGCAGTGCAGGAACACCATACCCCTTTCCACGATAAGGAGCATAAATTACAATGCCCATGTCCCACCAATCCCGCTCTGATATATAGTGGAAGTTAATATTACCAACCCAACTACCATCAGAACTACGCTTGATATAAGCAAAAAAACGCTCCGGTTCATTACAAACCCAATACGCATACCACTCAGCCCATTCTGATTCCGGGAAATCAATGCAGCCGGTATCTTTATGATAACCCTCATATTCAACATCCCAATTCGCATTATAGGACATGGTCTCAGGGTCGGACATCATTTTCTGATAAAAGCAGAGTTCATCTAATGTGGGAATATACAGTTCCAACTTTTCCATCGCTTTGTCCCCTCTTGCCAAACAGTTGATTGTTCACCACTTTTAATTCACTTTATCCAATGCATCCAATAAATTAGTAATGCTCTCAACCCCATCCGGAATCTCTTTTCCAAATCTATTTAACCATAACGCCTTAATATGAACCGAGGATGCTCCTTTTACATCACTACTGATAGAATCTCCAATATGAATCACTTCATCTGCTTTTAAATCTGTACTTCTCAATGCCAGTTCAAACAACTCTTTTCTCGGTTTATATGCTTTTGCGTCTTCTGATGTAAAAACACCTGCAGGAGTGAGGTCATGATAGTCTATTGCTTTTAGAATATCAGCAGTATCTATGTTTGATACGATATAAATAGGTATTGGACTAGATGCAAAAAATCTCTTTGACTCTTCAAATATAGGCGGTTTTGTCCAATGTTCAAACATATAATTGCTTAACTCATTAGCATTCGCTGTGGAACAAAACTTCACTAATGTATGTTCAAGAGACTTTTCTTCTAATGCTCTTTGTGTTTCAAAACTATCTCCATAAGAATCAGTAAACATACTCTGAAAATCATTCCACCAAAACGCACCTATTTCTGACTTGTCTTCTACCTTGCCAGTATCATATATGATCTGCGTTATTTTCTTTATTATTTCACCATCTTCGTGAACTACCGTTCCATAAAAATCCACAAAGAATGCTTTTATCATACAGCACCTCCACAAATTTAAATCTATCGTCTTACATAATTTTTATCAGAAACCAGCAATTATACTATTGATTGTACCATTTCATAGAATGATACTTCGACACCTCATCTGTAAAACCAATAGATTTATATAGATGGTATCCATCTTCTGTGGATTTAAGTTCCACAAAACTTAGATTTTTTTCGACTGCATCTAACAGAATTTTATTCATTATCTTTTTGGCATATCCTTTATGGCGATATGCCGGTTTTGTGTATACATTCAAAACCGTCCCTGTTCTGCCGGTTATAAACGCCGGACTCATTGGTTTTTCGATTACCAGTAAAAATGCGCAGGCAGCGATTTCTTCTTTATCTCTTATCAGATAACAAAAGATATTCTGATTAAGGTTCTTTTTGAAATAACTTGGTAAATCCTGCCTGATTATTTTTATATCATCCTCACTTAATTCACCATAATCCTCTTTCAAATATGCTAGTCTCAATTCTGTCAATAGGGCAATATCTGCTATTTTAGCATTTTCAACCATCACTCTCATAATTTCCCCTTTATAGCTTGACCACGTATTCCAGCAATTGCTCAAAACTTCCGTTAGGAAAAGTGGAGATATCACGGTTTTCTTTGTTGATAAGACAATCTGTTAAAAGAAATACTTTCATACCGATTTTTTCGGCGACCATATCCTCCTCCACATCATTTCCAACCATTAAGCATTCTTCCGGTTTAGCACCCAGACATTTCAGGATATCCTTGTAATACTCCGGATTTGGTTTGCAATGACTGCTATTTTCATAAGTAGTGTACAGCTCAAAGTCATCCGGTTTCAGTCCTGCCCAGTAAATACGCTTTTCGGTAGCAGTTTCCGGAAAAAGCGGGTTCGTAGCCAGAACAGTCACGTATCCCATCTGTTTTATCCTATGGACGCTTTCTGCAGCTTTGGGATTATATTGGCAGAAATTCTTTGCACCCTCAAATTCATTGGTATAGAATTCTTCAAATACCGGCTTGTCCGTGATCGCCTTATCCCCACAAATTTCAGTAAATTTCTTCCAGAAGGCTTCCTCATTACTTTTGCTTCCGTCATTTGTTACCATTGCGGCTACCCCTGACCATACGGCATCAATAAACTTCGTCCGCTCATATCCATAGGGTGCCATCTTTTCTGCCAGAAGTTTGAAATATCCCCCGGTAAATTCATCCTGATCCATCGGAAGCAATGTCCCGTCTAAGTCAAACAATACATACTGTATACTCATGTGTTCATTTTCTCTCTTTCCTGTAAAACATAGCATTATATATTTCTATATAAAAAATGAATTCTTTTCAGCTGCACCAGTTTCTAAAAGAGCCTGGACAAATCCAATTAATTTCGCTTTTTGTTTTTACAAAATAGAATTTTCTTTACTATCGCTATCATGATCTTCCGTTTTTAATTTTGATTTTGAATTATGCTTACCGCACATGACATTAAGATATATCGAATATGGAAGCATCCACACTCCATAATCTAAAAGGCACAATATACAAAGCCATTTGCAAGGTGAAATCACAGCTGCGATAAATATAAATACTCCTCCAAAAAGAGGACACCCAGATATAAATCTACCTTCTTTTCTATTCTTTATCACAGCAGCATAGGTAAAGATTAAAAACAACACCCCAACCGAGCCTATAATAATACTCGAAATCCAATTCTCTATTAAGCCTTTATCCATTCTTTATCTCCCACATTGGATTAATATTCAACCAAGCTGCAATCCTTCCACAAAATCCGATAATACGAATTATTAAAATCCGGAGTTTCAAAGTCTTCTACATAATCAGGCTTTACAATATAAGCCGGTCCAATATGCGGATGTAATTTTGTCGGGTCGGAAAAAACACACCAAGCGCAACATAATAAATCATTTGATTGACCACTTGCGCTGGATCAAATTCCTTTGAAAAGATACTTTTCGCCCATTTTTCCTATAATTCCATCGAATCGGAATTTAACAAAAAGTCATATACATTCATCATCAATATACCATCATCCGTATAAAATGGTTTTGGTGTGTTTGATGTGATTACAATTTTTTTAAAAGAATCATTAATTTTCAGAAACGGTCTAATCTCCTGAGCCATCTTTTCCTCTGTATCAAGCATATACGCTGACTGAATGTAATACTTTTTTGAGCCTTTATTGCAAATAAAATCAACTTCCAACTGTTTCTTTACCGGTTTACCTTCTTTTCCACTTTCTACAACGGTAAGATTTCCTACATCAACGCTAAACCCACGCATTCTAAGTTCATTATAGATTACATTTTCCATAGAATGCGTTACTTCCATTTGTCTGAAATTGATTCGCAAATTTCTAAGACCCATATCCATAAAGTAATACTTAAGCGGTGTGCCAATATATGATTTCCCTTTTATGTCGTAACGGTTCACCGCTTCAATCAGAAACGCATCTTCAAGATATTCGATATACCTTGTAATGGTTGTTGCTGTTATTTTTGATTTATTCACGCTCTTAAATGTATTCCGGAGCTTATTGGGATTTGTCAGTGCTCCTATTGCAGACGACAACACATCCAGCAGAGCCTCCATCTCGTAGGCATTTCTGATTTTATTTCTTTTCACAATATCACGAATATAGGTTTCCTTAAACAGATTATCCAGCATTACCATCTTCTGTTCTTCTGTTTCAGCCAAAACCACAAGAGGAATACCACCATAGGTAATATACTCATTCCATCCATCGTAACGATTTCCGTCATATATGGACATAAACTCTGAGAAGCTTAAGGGATACATGTGAACCTCATCGCCCCTGCCACCAAATTCCGTTGCAATATCCTTTGAGAGAAACTTCGCATTGCTTCCGGTCACATAAACATCACAATTCTTTTTATCTGCCAGACCATTAAGGACACTCACAAATTCATCCAACATCTGCACTTCATCCAAAAGAAAATAATGCTGTTCTTCATCCTTAATCTGTTCTTTTGCCCATGGATAGAATTTCTTTGGGTCTCTATAATCTATATTATCAAATAAATCAAAAGCCATTTCAATAATATGGCTTTCGTCCACTCCATTCTCCAGCAAGTGATTTTTAAAGAGAGTACGCAGTAAAAAAGATTTTCCGCATCTCCTAATACCGGTTACAATTTTAATCAAACCATTATCTTTACGTTTTATCAGCTGTTCCAGATAATAATCTCTCTTAATTACATATTCCATATCAATCACTCCAACAAGATATTTTAGTAATTTTTACCCTAAATTTCTTGTAGTATACATCATAGGCACATATATTTCAAGTATTCCAGAAGATATTTTGGTACATTTTAACCAAAATATCTTATAGTGTATTTTAAAAATTATCTGGTTTCGGCCGACTGGAATCCATTCTTTCGTCTGTAATGATATGTTCTAAACCGATGTGATCTGAACAAAGATAGTCTTTTAGAAACGTCGGATAAACTCTGTACTTATCCAAATCCTCTATGGGAATCCAATTCATTGTTTCCTTGTCATTAAATCTTGTGTAGCTATTGCTTTGAAGTTCCCTTGTTCCTCTTGATTTCATTAGAAAGTATAAAGCGATCTCGTGACACTGCAGACCTTTATCGTAGGCGCCATTTCCATCCCAAAAATTCTCATGTATAATAGCCAGCCTATCAATCTGATAATGTACGCCGGTTTCTTCAAATACCTCTCTAATAACAGCATCTTCTGCTTTTTCATTCATATGAACTCCGCCGCCAACTGAATAAAAAAAGTCATCCGCATCATTTCCGGCAAGCAGTACACAACCATCTTCAACAATTATTGCTGCAGCCCGATAACGAAACCAGTTATGATCTTTTGTAAATCCACAATCAAATGCCATAATTGCTCCCCTTACTACTACTTGTTATGCTTCTGTATAAGTGACGGTTATTTAGTTTTTCAATTAGGCAATGTTCTTCCCTCCTTTCTGCCTTGAAGCTGTAAATATTTCTTTTATGCAAAAAAGGACATTCTCGTTTAGGTAGAAAGTCATAAGAAAGTATAAAATATTCCAATAGGATCTGCATGGCAAAAGTCACGCCAGTTTTTCTGTATTTAAAATCGACATTGATTTTTGAATCAGGATATGGATCTTGCCTACATAGATGAAGTACACTTCAATTGTGACGTACTTAATCCCATTAAACTTCTCTGGATTATGTATTATGATTTTGTCAATCAGTTTATCAAACTAGAATAATAGTCTCATTTTGTTATATTATTATGGAAAGCAGGATATAATTATTAAAACAAAAAAATGTTTTGACCTTTCGAATTATGTGTATTATAATAAAAAAGCCAATAATAGAAAACAAAAAAATGTTTTTCGGAGGATCACTATGATACTTAATTACAAATTTGAAAACTTTATGTCCTTTCGTGAAAATGTAGAATTTTCGATGATGGCACCAAAAACAAAAGTTAAAAACAGATTTCCTAATAATTATATTACTTCAGATGCTGGGATTGATGTATTAAAAACTGCTGTAGTAGTTGGAGAAAATGCTGGCGGAAAATCTAACTTTGTTAGAAGTTTATCCTATTTACAATCATTCTTTATAGAAACTGAAGCACCAAAAACATATAGAAGCCTTATAAACGCAAATAACGCTCAAGATTTTTGCCCTAAAAAATGTAAAACCTTACAATCCTTTGAAATCGAAATTTTCATTAAAAAAAATACCCTATATTTATATCATTTAGAAGTAGATTTCTTTGGTATTGTAAAAGAGACATTTTATTTCAAAAATCAAGTGAAAAATAGATATAAAAAAATATTTTCTGTGGAAAGAGAATACTGTACGATAGAGTGCGATAATGAAAGCGACTGTACAAATAGTAATCAGTGCATAACACAGTCTGAATCCACATATCTTTTAGATGTACCAAAATCTGCGAACGAAATTGAAAAATCTCTGGTAAAAGTCGTTAATAAAGAAAAAACACTTGGATTAACTATAACTAAGCTCGCAATGTTAGGCAATGAATATGCAATTGCTTTTACAGACTGGATAAAAAAAAGTTTGTGCCCAGAGACTAATATTATAAATTATGACATCTATAAATCTATGAAGAACGAAGAGGATGATTTGCGGATATTACATGATTCAAGGTATTTAGATATCTTTAAGATGATTGACTATAGTATTATTGGTCTCAAAGTGGATGAAGAAAAGCCTTTTTCAAAAACAATTATAATCAGGAAAAAAAAGGATGACAGTACCTTTGCTAGAGAACTTGCGCATGATTCAAGTGGTGTTCGTGAATTCTTTGCATGGGCTGTTCAAATTTTTAAAGTAGTATATGAAAATAAAATTGTCTTTGCTGATGAAATGGATAGAGTGTTAAATCCTGTTTTATCCGATAGAGTAATTTCTTTTATCTGTGGAAAAAAGCATTTTGGACAATTTATTTTTACTACACACAATGTTTTACATCTCGATTTAAAAAATTATATGAAAGAACAAATCTATTTTATCACAAAAGATAATGAAACTTTGGAATCAGAATTATATTCACTGGCAGATTTTCCGGAAATACGATATGAAACTACCAAAATATACGAGTTTTATATGAAAGGTATATTAGGAGGTACGGCTATTGAGTAGAAAAACACGCGTGACAAAAAAGAACTTCAAAGTTTTTTGTGAAGGAGATACTGAATATAATTATATAGATGAAATGCGTCGTCATAAAAGACTATCTATTACCCTAAAACCAGTAAATATGAAAGGCGGCGGTTATAGTAATTTTCTAGAACAAGTTAAAACTGATGGCACCACAAATTGTTTAGCAAAATTTATAATTATTGATGGTGACCGAGCAATAGTAGAGGATGGTGAAAAGAAAAACCTACGAGAGCTTTTAGAATATTGCATACTACAAAATCGAAGTGGGAGAATTCCGCATTTTCTAATTGTTGATTATCCCGATTTTGAATATATTGCATGTTTGCATACCCCGAGATATAAAGGGCAGAATGTCGCACAGTATATTATCAAAGAATTGGGATATAAAAGTGTTGATGAATTTAAAGCGGACAAAAAAATATATAATGTTCTTAATACAAACGGAAACTCTTACGCACTAATGTTATCATTACTCAGAACGGAAAATTGTTTCGTTATTAACAACTACTCAATCAGTAAAAAGCAGTATGAAATAAAAATTACCACTATTTATGATTGGGAAAAATTAGGTAGAAAGGGCTCAAATATAAATGATTTTTTTGATGTTGTAAGTAGTTTTTATACATAAATATTATTCCTTTTCATTTAGCAGTATTAGTTTGCCGACTTTGACCAGATTACGAGCAGGATAAAATGACTTTTGACAACATTTCCGCCGTTATCCGCAAATATGTGGGAATACAGGTATTAATGCTTGCTATTGTCGATGAGTTTGTAAAGAAAAATATTGTTCATGCACCGAATAAATCGAGCAGACACCGCAGACAGAATATTGAAATTGTTCGTAACTTTAAATCACAATTTATCAATCCCCTTGTATGATTCCCCACACAAGATTATTACTGTTTTTATCATATACAAACACGCATTGAATCAATATCATTAAGTTTTCACGCCATTTACCACCAATTGGTGTCACTTGCATGATTATATTCCTGCCCATTATATGTGACCGTAAGACTATCACAACTATTAAATACGTCATAATCAATTTCTGTAACACTATCAGGAATTGTTACGCTTGTAAGACTGCTGCATCCTTTAAACGCACTATCACGAATACTTGTAACGCTATTAGAAATTATTATGCTTGTGAGGCTGCTGCAGTCCCAAAACGTGCCATAACCGATTTCAGTAACACCATCGGGAATTGTTATGTTTGCCAGACTGCTGCATCCTTTAAATGCTCTATCTCCAATACTTGTAACATTGTCTGGAATTGTTACGCTTGTGAGGCTGCTGCAACCACGAAATGCTTCATCACCAATATCTACAACACTTTCTGGGATCGTTATCTCTGTAAGACTGTCACAGTTAACAAATGCGCTATAACCAATCACCGTAACACTGTCCGGAAGTACAACTTGTTCTATTACAATATTACCACATAATGCTACTTGCTTTACAGGATCACCCTCAATTTCGGTCGGAATACAAATCGTTTTGGCATCACCATTATATTTTGTAATTATTACTCCCCCAAGTACCGTGTCATAAGTATACTCAAAATCTTCTGCCGCCGGCTCTACAAATGTGGCAGTCGGCACTATGACTTCCGTGGTTGTTTTCTCTGTCTCTGCTTCTATGGTGGTTTCTTCTCCGGTAATGTTGACTAGCCCCTGATCTACTTCGCTTGATGGATTTTCTGTGTGATCCGTATAATTACCGCAAGCCACTAAGAATAACGCCATTATAGATGTAGTGAATAATGCTGATACGATCAATGCAATTAACCTATTTTTCAATGCTTAAACCTCCAATTCCGATTTGGCTAGTTTTACAAATCAGAATTTCCCTGTTCTGACATCTCCGAACAATATAATTAGGGAGCTGACTTTGATTTATGACCATTTGAGTATATGCTGTGCGATGATATCAGCAGTTTCGAGGGGTGTCTGAGCGGAGGTATCAATGAACAGTTGGAATTTGCTCCCGTTCCTGGTGAACCACTCTTCGTACTCAATATGCGGCTGTCTTGATTCCGGAGTCGTGAAGTCGCGCTCGGCGGGACGCTCCTTAAGTCTTTGCTCTATTATCGCGCCGCTCGCCGAAAGCGCTATAAAAAACGTTGCCTCGATACTCTCCGGTGCCGTGTGCTTCGTGAAATAGTCCAACGGGTTCATACAGGTACCGAATACTACGTGCTTATCGTCCGCAAGTCTGACAGCTGCTTTAAGGCAGTCGTCCGCATACTGCGATTCATGGTCGGTGCCTGCGTAATCCCACCAGTTCAGCCCGACATCATCGCTGTCCATGCAACAGTATGCCGCACCGTCAAGGCAGCTGCCGAGTTCCTTTATTATCGTTGATTTCCCCGCACCGCAGGTGCCAGTTAAAACAAACAGTATCATTTTCTCACCCCTGTTCTTGTATGCAGATGATAAATCATTATATAGCGTATTAACCGTGAGTGCCAGAGACTAGACAGATGGTATGTACGGCTACTATGCTAAATTTTCTGTTTATCACCCTACACCATACCAGCATTGTATCATACTCATTCATAACGGACAAACATATATTTTTCTATATAAGTTAATACATTTTCTTATATAACTCACAAATATTATTTTCGTATATACGTGATGAAGAAATTCCTATTCTCCCTCTTTGTCAAAATAATTAATACAAGCATAGAATAATTCGGTTTTTAAAGGTTATACTTGAAAATGCCAAATGCATATGATATAGTATGTGTAGGCAAAAAGAAATGAGTACTTCTAGTTCAAACCAAGCAAAAACCCAGAGAGCGGCTACTCTCTGGGTTTTCTTTTGCCCTTTATAGTTGGACGAAACTAGGCTAATTACCGCTTGTGATCGCTGTCTAACCATTTACAGATGAGGTGGCAAACCACACCTGCCACAACAGCAATTAGAAATGAAATAAGCACTTCCACGTTCAAACAAATACATTGGAATTAAAATATTCTCACTTGATTCACTCAGAAAATAATACAGCCGGGGTGAATGCCATCGCATCTGAACCCGGATTGGATGATTTTCTACTAAACCATGGCATACGTGCGCATCTTACAGATATAGACGAACATACCGAGGAATCCATACCGACAGTATAAATAATCACCTCCAAAATGTACGAATGGTGTGTTTAAAAGCTGATAAAAAGAAATTATAATACTGTCACAATCAAAATTACAAGGAGGAATGACAATGCATATAAATCTCTCTGATAATATTCGTGCGTTTCGCAAAGCACGATCATTGACACAGGAACAACTTGCAGAGGCACTTGGCGTTACTGTCGGAGCGGTTTATAAATGGGAAGCAAAACTGTCTACACCCGACATTAACCTAATCGTTGAACTTGCAGATTTATTTGATACTTCTGTCGATGTACTGCTGGGTTATGAAGTTAAGAATAATAAACAGAAAGCTATGGTGGAGCGAATGAAATCGCTTATGCAAAACAGAGATGAGCGGGCCCTCACCGAAGCAGAGAAGGCTCTGATCCGTTATCCCAACTGTTTTGACATTGTCTATCAAAGCGCCACGCTATATCATATGTTCGGGCTGATCAATCGGGATAAAAAGCTGCGGCAGCGTGCGATCCGGCTGATGGAACGCGCGATTCTCTTAATTAATCAAAACACCGATCCGACGATCAGCGAGCTCTCCATATATATTAATATGGCGGACTGCTATTTTACCATGGATGAAGCGGAGAAGGCGGTGGAGCTTTTAAAGAGCAATAATCCCTGTGGTATCAATGATGCGCTGATCGGGCAGATATTGGCATCAGCATGCGATTTACCACAAGAAGCAGTTCCCTACCTGTCGATAGCGCTCTTAAACAACATTGCGTCTTTTACACGCATTGTAATGGGTTATAGTAATGTATATTTTAAGAGGCGGGAATTTGCGTCCGCTGTTGATATTCTTCGTGCAACCTTGGCTTTTTTTGAACATTTCAGAGAACCGAAGAAAAGTAATTTTCTCGATAGAATGAGCGCTCTTTTTTATATCTGCCTTGCCCATGCACAGATTGAACTGGGTGAAACCGACGCAGCACGGGAATCTTTATGTATCGCAAAGAGTGCAGCAGATGATTTTGACCGTATGCCGAATTATAAGGGAAACAGTATCCGCTTTGTTTCTGTAGATGCGGCGACTGCTTTCGATGATTTGGGCAGCACCGCAAAAGAGGCTGTCTTAAATCTGATTCAAGACATAAAAAGCGAAGCACTTTCGGCATTGTGGGAGGAGATTGATCATGCAGGATAAAGCACAGCGTACCTTGCGAAGTTCGTATACAACATGGTTCTACCGAGGAAACCGGTCGGCGTATTGCGTTATGCTTCTGTCCTCTGCCATGATCAGCGTACTAAATTTAGCTGCCGCATGGTTAACACAGCAGATCATCGACGCCGTTTCAGGCACACCCGGATCGCTCAAAATCAGAATACTGGCCACGCTGACGTCAGGTCTTATTCTTTTAATCATACCGATAAAAGCGCTTGACTATATATCTTCACCGCGCTTTATTGAGAAAGCAATGTCACAGTTTAAGCATTTTGCCTTTCAGAAATTATCGCAAAAAAATATTGCGTCTTTTCACGAGGAAGTGACTTCTGCATATCTTTCAGCATTTTCAAATGATCTGGCAACGATTGAAACCAACTATCTCGAAAAGCAGTATACGCTGGTTTTTAATATTGTATGGGCAACCGGAGCCATCATTTTGATGTTAGTGTATAACCCGGTACTGACCCTTATCGCTCTGGGACTTTTCATTTTACCGATCGCCGCATCCATGATGGCGGGAACGCATTTGGAAAAGACGGAAAAAACGGTATCTGAAAAAAACGCCGGATTCGTTGCCACCCTCAAAGATATTCTGAGCGGATTTTCCGTAATAAAAAGTTTTAAGGCTGAGGATGCTGCCGTCAACCTTCTGGAGCAGAACAGCGTGGTCGTTGAAGCCGCAAAATGCAGAAAGCGAAAAATCAATACGGTGCTTTCTGCAATTGGGGGTATGGCGGGAGTTACGGCACAGCTTGGCACATTTCTCATCGGAGCTGTTTTAGCACTCTCCGGCTGGGGTATCACTCCCGGTGTTCTCATGGTGTTTATGGAGTTGACCGCGGCGGTAATTAATCCCATCCGTGAAATGCCCGAATTACTTGCCAATCGAAAAGCTGCATCAGCACTTATTGATAAAATGGTGCAGGCGCTGGAATCCAATATCCGTGACGAGGGAACGGATATTCCAAATCACCTGGGTAGTGGTATTTCTATTCATGATCTGAGTTTCGGATATGAACCGGGCAACGAGATTTTGCATAATATTGACGTAGACTTTGAGGCCGGAAAGAGCTATGCGATTGTTGGCAGTTCCGGCAGCGGGAAATCCACATTGCTCAGCCTGTTAATGGCGGCTCGTCATGACTATGCCGGTACAATCTGCTTTGACGATACCGAATTGCGGGAGATCAGCAGTAAGTCTCTGTATGAGTTAATATCAATGATCGAACAGAACGTGTTTGTATTTGACGCTTCTATTCGTGACAATATTACGATGTTCCGAGACTTCGGTACAGCAGATGTGGATAACGCCATTGCGCTGTCGGGTCTATCGAAACTGATCGCACAACACGGAGAGGACTATCATTGCGGTGAAAACGGTAAAGACCTGTCCGGCGGCGAAAAGCAGCGTATTTCTATCGCTCGCAGTCTGTTACAAAAATCATCGGTTTTACTTGCCGATGAAGTGACTGCAGCCCTCGACGCACAAACCGCCTACCAAGTGACCAGTGACCTTTTGAGGCTGGATGGCATTACCCGTATCATCGTAACTCATGCGTTGGTAGAATCGCTGCTCAGGCAGTATGATGGTATCATCGTTCTAAAGGACGGCCATATCGTTGAAAATGGAACATTTGAGGATCTGATGGAACAAAAAGGCTATTTCTACGCACTTTATACGGTATCGCAATAGAAAAATTAGCTTTATTTCCGTATATAGGTGATAAAGAAATTCCCATTCTCCTCAAACCACTGCGTAGTATCGTTCTTCCCCTTTCTCTCAATGCTGCCCGTCAGAGGATTCACAAACAGTACATTGTACTCATTAAAGCCCACAACCAGCACTGCATTGCCATCTCTTAGGCAAGCCAGAACGGGGATATCCTGATTTACATAATATAATATCGAATCCAGAGAACAGCCCTCCAACTCCAATATTCGGGCATTTTCCAGATTTTTTTCCAGTATGGAAAAAGCGGTCTCCCCTGTGGACAGCAAGTAGTCCGAATTCTTTACGATACCCTCATATAGCAGCATGGTGTCCAGACAAACCGCAAGACTGCTCTTTTCTTCCGTAGCGGAAACAGCCTCGATAGCCATGATCTGATTGCGAAGGGCACGGTTACCGCGCATCCAGACGTACCCTCCCTCTTTATCGAGCACCACGCCCGACCATGCATCCGCCAGACTCACTGCCCGCGCCGGATTGCGGTATATTGCAGTAGCTCCGTCCGGACCATATACATAGTATCTTTCCGTCGTATCCTCTTTTTCTATAATAAGCTCCTTGCCGCCTTCATACAGCACTTCCTTTGGCGTGAGAATCTGAATGGTTTTCGCATCAATCGTCTTGCTCACTTCAATCTGTACAAATCTTCCGTAACGTTCCGTAATGACGATATTCAGGGTGTTTTTGCACGTATCGGCCGTCAAGTTATTCATGATATAGTCCGGAGTGGTTTCCGTATAGCTTCCGTCCTCCTGCTGCAGAAGCCGCTCCAGGGTGATCTGGTTGTTCTGCATGGAACAGCTGCGGATATAAATGTCCTGCTGCCTGTAAGATTTCAAAATTTCCCCTGCTTCATTCCGAATATAGACGGCATACATGGGAAATACAATACCGCCCAAGCTGTCTTCTACAACATCCTCTTTTTTTGCCAGGCCATAAATCAAATCCTCTCCCATAAACCCTAATGGCATAATATAATTTCCGGCTCCTGCATCGATGTCCACTCGCTCTCTACTGCCCAAATCCATCAAAATCAGCTGTTCCGACTCATACAGGCTGCTGCCATTCTGCCAGACCATCATTTTGTTGCTGTCCGATACCCGCATACTACCATCCTGGCTCACTTCCAAGATCAATGCCCCGGTTCGTTCTAACAAATTAATTTCGTATATAGAGCCATTCAAAAGCAGATAGAGATATTCCTCCCTGTTTAAATAGAGCAGCTGCTCCATCTCTGCCCGAAGTATACGGTAAGTACCGTCATAGGGAATATACAATTCCTCTTCAACTGTATTTAACGAGCTGTTATAGTAATAAATCTGAACGCCTACCTCGCCCTCACGCCGTCCCCTGTTCATATAACCGTACACGGCAAAATGAATATTTCCGCCTTCATCAATGTCAAATACCTTAATATCATGCTGATTGTAAAGCGTTCTCCTGTCGTCATTTTCTTTATCATAAAACCCAAACACGACCGCCATTTTGTTGGTGCTGACATTGTAGCTATAGAGTCGGTTCTGCATGACGAAAGCAAAGACATTTCCATCCTCACTCTCGTATAAAGGCAGATCCTGTGCCGCTACACCTAGCATAATCTTGTCGTTAACATAGATATCGCTCTGCTCGTCCAAGAGCGTGTTCATACTGCGCACGTAATCCAACAGATACATTCTGTCGGGCGTATAACGCAGCCGATAATATTCTTCCACATAAAAATATGTCTTATCACCGTCATCATCCGTAGTGGATACAATATAGCTTCCCACAATACTGGCGGTCTGCTCTGCCAGTTCGGTTACATTAAATACAGGCTCCTGCTCCCTTTCCACCGGAAGATTTCCCCAAGCCACCTGATTGAGGCTGCAGTGGATATCCACCCTGTGCAGCGTACTGTTGTCCCCTTCGGAATTGGTTTCCATGTATCTGGCTAAATCCCGCACAGCCTCTTTATCAAAACTCTTTTCATGAAAATCCAGAGCGAACGCCAGTTTCTCCGGCAGATGAAAATCCGGTGCCCAAACAATACGAGTATAATAATGTATGGTCTGCCCTTTTTCGGTCTGCAGCATGAGTATCATGGCATATTCCGTATTTGCTTCAATCAGATCTTTTACCGTTATGACGCCTGTGAGCACATCCTGATCTGTTTCGTATTCCGTAAACTGAGTATTTTCTATCAGCCGTTCTCCATCCACGCTTCTGATTTCATAGGAAATACTTTGAACGCCCTGACCATAAGTTTCTATCTGAACCTGTGTGGTACGGCCTTCGCTCAATGCGGTGATCGTATCCCGCATATATGCCGTATCCATTTCCTGTGTATAGCCATGTAATTCATTGTAGCGGATGTCATCCATTCCCATATACACAATAGGAAACTCTGCCGCAGGCATTTCCACTGTCAGATCATTGTTGCCTTTATTCATGATTCTGCTGATTACAAACAGCGATATAAAAAAAGTCAGTCCAAGGACTATTCCTTTTATAATAGCCTTTATAACCGCTTTTCCAGTCACCTTCTTCAACTCAGTGCTCCTCCTCGAAAAGCTTCTGCAGGGTAGTTTCCACATGCAAAAAGTTCGTCAGTTTGCGGATATCTCTGCCTTTAGGACGCATTCCCTCTCTTTTGACTGCCCGGATCAGCAGATTCTTGGGAGTATGCTCCATATCGATAAATTCCAGTATCTGGGTTTCATAACCCATCTCTTCCAGCAGATTGGCTCGAATAGCATCTGTTATTAATGCCGATAGCCTTTCTTTTATTAAACCGTATTTTAATATTTTCTCCAATTCCTTATTATCTATCTGTCTGTTGACCTCATGCTGACAGCAGGGAACTGCCAAAATCACCCCGGCATTCCATCTGATGGCCTTTTCCAGTGCATGGTCTGTAGCCGTATCACAGGCATGAAGGCTTACCACCATGTCCACTGGGTGGGTACACTCATAACCGCTGATATCCCCTTTTTCAAAATGCAAACCTGTATAACCGTACTGCTCTGCCAATGCATTACATTTTTCAATAACATCTGTTTTTAAATCTAGTCCGGTTATATGCACTTCATACTCTTTCATTTCATGCAGATAATAGTACATAGCAAAGGTCAGATAAGATTTTCCACAGCCAAAATCTATAATATATAACGGCCTGTCCACCGGCAGTTTCTTTATTACGTCTTCAATAAATTCCAGATACCGGTTGATCTGCCTGAACTTGTCATACTTGGCTTTTACAACATGCCCGTCTGGAGTCTGTACACCCAAGCCCACTAAAAAATCCACCGGGCGGCCCTCCTTAAGAATATAGCGTTTTGTCCTGTTATGGGCCTGTAAGATACCGTCTCCCTGCCGCGGGTTTTCATTTTGATCCTTTTCATCCTTCTGCAGATGTTTTTTCTTGACGGTAATCCTGCCTTTTTTGCTGATGAGGGCCACGGCCTGATATTCCCCACCCGTAATTTCCGCCTGCCTGAAGTTGTCCTTTAAATAATTAAGCAGCCTTTCTATGATTTCTTCCGCTACCCCATTATAATGAAATACTTTATTTTCCCGATACAGGGCTTCCTGAAAGCGCACCTCTCCCTTTAAAAGCAAGGGCCTGACCGTCACCTTACTGCCCTTACCGCGATCTATAGGATTACTCAGAATCAGTCTGCTCAAGTTTTCATTCACCAATTCAGTAAACAGCGCTTTCAGCTCTTCCATATAAGTATAACCTCATATTGATATAGTCATAGCTGCTCCCGGCCTTTTTGTCCGAGATGCGGCACTATGACTATATTGTACTGGCTTTGCCTCAAAACCTCAACTAAAATTTTATAAACCTCTGCCTTCCTCCGTGCCTTCTTCTATAAATCTCATAATAGATCAGCAGCTGTACCATATCTCCTATCCACTCCCATTTTTCGGGTGGCCCCTGCTCGGCATCCTCTTTTTCTTCTTCTTCCTGCTTTAAAATGGTGACAACCGAATCCTTGAGGCGATAGAGCTGCCATTTGTCCGGATACTCATCATAAATAAGACTTCCCTCATAATCCATTTTATCCAAAATACCCGACACCCTTACCTGCAGCTGCCTTGCCTGAGCAGGATAAAGCTGTTGTAAGTATTCCAAATCCCGCAGAACGCTATCCTCCTCTTTCACAAAATAAGGTACCGCGCCGGTCATATAAAAAGGCAGTATCCTGTGCTGATAGTTCATATGTGATTCCTTGCTTTCTCCTTTTTCATAGCATATGCAAAGAAAAAAAGAAATGCCACAGGCTTTTGAACCTGTGGCACCCGTTTTACTATTTCAGCACGGTAATTCTTGCAATCGCACGCTGAAGCGCCGTTTCCGCGCGGGCCATATCCGTTTCCGGCGTATGCTCCTTAATACGCTCTTCTGCTCTGCTCTTTGCGGCTTCCGCACGGGCCTCATCGATTTCGCCGGGCCACTCTACGATTTCCGCCATTATGGTGACGCCCTCCGGAAGAATCTCCGCAAACCCCTCATGCAGGGCGGCTTCCTTGGTGTCTTCTGCTTCCGTAATCGTAAGAATACCAGGCTTTACGATAACTGTCATGGGAATATGGCCGGGCAGTACACCGACTTCTCCTTCGGTAGTATTAAACTCCACCATTTCCACATCCCCTTCATAAAATACCCTGTCAGGGGTAATTACCCGTAATTTAAACTGTTCCATAGCTACTCCTACTTCTTCTCAAACTTGGCAACTACATCATCGATGCTTCCCACATTCAGGAAATAGCTTTCGGGAACCTCATCATGCCGTCCGTCCAGAATCTCCTTAAAGCCGCGGATGGTTTCAGCCACCGGAACATACTTACCTTCCAGACCGGTGAACTGTCCTGCTACGAAGAAAGGCTGGGATAGGAATCTCTGTACCTTTCTGGCTCTGGAAACTACCAGCTTATCCTCCTCGGAAAGCTCATCCATACCCAGAATAGCAATGATATCCTGCAGTTCCTTATAACGCTGCAAAATTTCCTGAACACCGCGGGCCACCTTGTAATGCTCCTCTCCCACGATCCTGGGATCCAGAATACGGGAGGTGGATTCCAGCGGGTCTACGGCAGGGTAGATACCCAACTCCACAATGGCACGGGAAAGCACCGTAGTCGCATCCAGATGGGCAAAGGTTGTCGCGGGCGCCGGGTCAGTCAAGTCGTCCGCTGGCACATAAACTGCCTGTACGGAGGTAATGGAGCCGTTCTTTGTAGAGGTAATACGCTCCTGCAATGTACCCATCTCCGTCTGCAGCGTAGGCTGATAACCCACCGCTGAAGGCATACGGCCCAAAAGTGCGGACACCTCGGAACCTGCCTGAGTGAAACGGAAAATATTATCAATGAAAAGCAGCACGTCCTTGCCGCCCTTATCACGGAAGTACTCTGCCATGGTCAAACCGGTCAGACCCACTCTCATACGTGCTCCTGGGGGCTCGTTCATCTGTCCGAATACCATGGTAGTCTTGTCAATAACGCCGGATTCCGTCATTTCATGGTACAGATCGTTTCCTTCACGGGTACGCTCTCCTACACCCGTAAAAACGGAATATCCGCCGTGCTCCGTTGCTATATTTCTGATAAGCTCCTGAATAAGCACTGTCTTGCCCACGCCGGCACCGCCGAAAAGTCCGATCTTACCGCCCTTCTGATAGGGGCAGAGCAGATCCACGACCTTGATACCGGTTTCCAGTATCTCCGTCTGCGTGGACTGCTCGGAAAATTCGGGAGCCGCTCTGTGAATGGGCTCATAGTTTACATTTTCCGGAGCCGGTTTGTTGTCGATGGGTTTTCCTAAAACGTTAAATATACGTCCCAGGGTGTTCTCACCTACCGGCACGGAAATAGGTGCGCCCGTAGCCTCGGCTTCCATACCGCGGACCAGACCGTCCGTGGTATCCATGGCAATACACCTTACCGTATCATCACCCAAATGCTGCGCCACCTCAACCGTAAGCGTATTCCCGTACTGTAAGGGAATCACAATTGCTTCGTTGATTTCGGGAAGCTGCCCTGCCTCAAAGCGGATATCCAATACCGCGCCGACAATCTGGGTAATCTTTCCTTTATTTACTCCTGCCATCTTGTTGTCCTTTCCTTTCCAATTTCCTTACGTTATCGCATTTGCGCCTGCAATGATTTCCGTCAGTTCCTGTGTAATGGAGCTCTGTCTTGCCCTGTTGTACTGTAGGGAAAGGCTGGAAATCATCTCCTCCGCATTGCCCGTAGCGGAATCCATCGCCTGCATTCTGGCGCCGTTTTCACTGGCTACGGACTCTATCAGCCCTCCGTAGATCAAGCTGGTAATATACTTGGGAATCAACAGGTTCAGAGCCTCCTCGTCCTCCATTTCAAAGTTCATGGGAGCCCCACCCGTCTCCGCCCTGTCTTCTGTCTCTTCCGGCAATTCCACCGGCAAGAGTTTTAAAAGCGTAGGCACATGGCTTACCGTATTTTTAAACTTTGTATATGCCAGATAGATCTCACTGATTTCTCCTCTGGCAAAGGCACTCAGCAATTCTTTGGAAAGCCGCATGGCGTCCACATAGACCGGTTCTTCCGCAATATCTGACATATCCGCTGCAATTTCATAACCGGCTCTTGAAAGCGCATCCCGGCCTTTCTTACCCACCGCATAAATGACGGTTTCATCCTTGTTGAAATCACCTCTGGTTATAAGCTTAGACACATTGGAATTGTATCCGCCTGCCAGACCCCTGTTGGAGGTTATAACCACCACTGCCTTTTTACCGGCAGCGCCTCCGTCCAGATAGGGATGTTTCATGCCCGCGGTTCTTGCCAGAATAGAGGTGACCGTGTCATACATACCGGTAAAATAATTTCGGGAGCGTTCCGCATTTTGTCTGGCCCGCTGCAATTTTACCGTGGACACCAGCTTCATCGCCTTGGTAATCTGCTGGGTACTCTGTATACTGCCCTTACGGCGTTTAATATCCCGCATGGATGCCATAATGTATCACCCTTCCTATCTCTTCTCAAACTCTGCCTTGAAGTCCACGATTGCTTTCTTCAGAGTCTCTTCTGTAGCCTCCGAAATCGACTTCTCATCCGCTATAGCCTTAGGCACCTCGGGATATTTGGTATCCAGGTACTCCAAAAATTCCTTTTCGAACCGGATGATATCCTCCACCGCAACATCCAGCAGGTACTTGTTGGTTGCCGCATATATGATGATAACCTGATACTGCACCGGCATGGGCTGGTACTGAGGCTGCTTTAAAATCTCTTTGATTCTTTCGCCCTGTGCCAACTTTTCCTTGGTGTCGGCATCCAGCTCGGAGCCAAACTGCGCAAAAGCTGCCAACTCACGGTACTGCGCCAATTCCACACGGATGGGCGCCGCAATCTTCTTCATAGCTTTAATCTGGGCCGCGCCTCCTACACGGGACACGGAAAGACCCGCATTGACCGCAGGGCGGAAGCCCGCATTGAACATTTCCGTTTCCAGATAAATCTGTCCGTCGGTAATGGAAATGACATTGGTAGGAATATAGGCGGAAACGTCGCCTGCCTGGGTTTCGATAATAGGCAGCGCGGTCAGGGAACCGCCGCCGTATTCCTCGCTCATTCTGGCTGCACGCTCCAACAGTCTGGAGTGCAGATAAAATACATCACCGGGGTATGCTTCACGTCCGGGGGGACGTTTTAAGAGCAGGGAAAGTGTACGGTATGCAGCTGCATGCTTACTCAGATCGTCGTATACTACCAGTACGTCTTCTCCTTTTTCCATCCACTCCTCACCGATCGCACAGCCTGAATAGGGCGCAATATACTGCAGGGGCGCTAACTCACTGGCCGTAGCCGCTACCACGGTAGTATAACTCATTGCACCGTATTCTTCTAACGTCTTCACAATGGTAGCCACTGTGGATGCCTTCTGACCGATGGCAACATAAATACATTTTACATTCTGACCCTTCTGATTGATAATGGTATCCACCGCAATTGCTGTCTTACCGGTCTGTCTGTCTCCGATGATCAGCTCTCTCTGTCCTCTGCCGATGGGCACCATGGAATCGATTGCCTTAATACCCGTCTGGAGGGGCGTATCCACGGATTTTCTGGTAATAACGCCGGAAGCAACTCTCTCTATCTTGCGGTATCCTTCTGTCTGTATGGGACCTTTTCCGTCGATGGGCTGTCCCAAAGCATTAACTACGCGGCCTAAAAGGGCATCGCCTACCGGAACCTCTACCACGCGGCCCGTAGTCTTTACCATATCGCCTTCATTAATATTCTTATGGCTGCCCAGCAGAACCGCACCCACGTTGTCCTCTTCCAGATTCAAAACCATGCCGTATACTTCTCCCGGGAATTCCAGAAGCTCGCCCTGCATAGCATTTTCCAGACCGTGCACACGGGCAATACCATCAGCCACCTGAATGACCGTGCCCACGTCGGATACTTCCATCTCAGCCGCGTATCTCTTAATTTGTTCCTTGATAACGGAGCTTATTTCCTCTGGTTTCAAATTCATGAATCCTTAACACCTTTCTTTCATTGTCTGCATTACTGCAGCTTAATCTGATATAACTGTCTGCTTATGTTTTCCAGCTTAGTCCGGATACTGCTGTCCACCACTCTGTCGCCGATACGGATCACCATACCGCCAATCAAAGCGGAATCCACATCATAATGTATCTCAAAGGATTTGTAAGCGGTAGTTTCCAACAGTTTTTCTTCCACCTTCCCACATTGCTGTGCGGAAAGCGGGGCCGCCGTCGTCACATAGGCAACGCCGATTTTTTCCGCTTCCTTTACCCTTGCGATAAAATAGTCCAGTACCAGGGGCAGCTGCTTATAGTGCTCTTTTTGCAGCAGCAGACACATGGTACCGAAGATTTCATTACCAATGCGTTCCTGCCATACCGTAGCCAGCACTTTCTCCTTTTCCTCACCGGGAATTGCCGGATTCAGCATCAGCTTCTCAAAATCCGGATTACTTAAGAGCGCCTGCCTGACCTCCGTGGCCTCCTGCAAAAGCTCTTTCGCTTTGCCTTTCTCAACCGCCAATTCAAACAGGGCTTCACCGTATACCTTTTCTACTAGCTTAGCCATGTGCTCTCACCCATCTCGCGCAAGGTTTCGTCCACGAGCCTTTCCTGCACCGTTGTATCAATGGCGCCCGATACGACCTTTCCTGCCATCATGGATGCAATTGCAATCATTTCTTTCTTTACATCATCCGCAGCCTTCTGCTTCTCCAGTTCGGCTTCCACGCGGGCTCTTTCCATAATGCGGGCAGCCTCTTCCTTGGCCTCCCCGACTATTTGAGTTTCACTTAAGACAGCTTTCCTGCGGGCTTCCGCCAGAATACCGTCCGCCTCCTTATGTATATCCCGCAGTTTTGCCTCGTACTCCTCTCTCATGGCCCTAGCGTCCGTCATATCCTTCTCAGCCTGAGCCAGTTCACCTGCTATCTTTTCACTACGTCCCGACAGCATCTTTCTTGCGGGATTAAACAGTAAAAAGGACATGGCGGTAAACAGCACAAGTACTGCGATCATCGACAATACGGAATCCGCTATCAGCTGCCAGTCCAAATCGAACAGTCTGGACATGGTTTCACCGGATGTCAATAGAATACTCACCCTTTCAGCCTCCTTTCTTTTATTCCTCTCCTTGTAACAAAGAAAGTCTTACGGTAATAAGGGCTGTACAAACATCAGAAGCAGAGCTGTAACCAGACCGTACAGACCGGTGGTTTCGGCAACCGCCTGACCCAAAAGCATGGTGGAAGTAACATCTGACTTTGCTCCGGGATTACGTCCTACCGCAGCTGCAGCGTGACCTGCCGCAATACCCTGTCCGACACCGGGACCGATACCTGCGATAACCGCCAGACCCGCACCGATTGCTGAGCATCCTCTGATAAAATTCTCGTTAAAATCCATTGTAATTTCCTCCTTAAATTTATAAATATAATAATATTTAACTTACTTTTTTACTACGCTTCCGAGTCTCCGATGGCGTTGGTGATATAGGTCATCGTCAACATACAGAATACATAGGTTTGAATCGCGCCTGAAAACAAATCCAGATATATATGCAGCGCCGCCGGCCAGATCAATGCAAACATATTCAGCAATCCGTATACCAGCGCCATCATTACCACGCCGGAAAGCACATTTGCAAACAGACGCAGGGAAAGCGAAATCGGCACCGCAATATCGCTGATAATATTGATGGGCAGCCAGATGGGCAGCCAGGGTGGCAGCGGGGAACATTTGTCTATCCAGATGGCCTTTAAGGAATTATGCTTAAAAGTATTGAAGTGAATCAGCACAAAAGTCATCAGCGCCAAGGGCAATGTCACACCATAATCCGCAGTGGGCGGCCGCAGTCCCATAAGTCCTGAAATGTTGCTGATAAGAATGAAGATAAATACGGTTCCTATGTAGTTGCGGAACTTTGTGGCATTCTTCCCCATGGTCCCCTTCACCATTTTGTCCAGCATTTCCACGATCAGTTCCACCACATTCTGAAAACCTTTGGGAATCTCCCGGGCCCTCCGCATGGTAATATTGGCAGCCACCGCAAAGCCCAGCAGTAAAATCATTACGATCAGAATGCTCACATGCGTGGTGGTAATCCATACCTCGTGTCCGAAAAAGGAATATTTGAAGAGACCGTGCACCATAAAATCTACTTCATTGCCAGCCGACAGCAGTATTCCGTATCCCATGTTCTCACCTCCTTACTTCTCCGGCTCCACAACATCGCTCCGTTCCTCCTCAAGGGGCTGGGGAACCGGATCGGTTTCATGAAAGAGCCGATTATAATATTTATGAATCACGGGCTGCAGGTACGCTCCGGCCTTTAGGCCCATAACGCCCAAAAAGCCTGCCAGCATGTAGCCTGCCGCCGTATAGAACAACAACACCAGATAAGCAGCCGTAAGAAAATATCTTATCAGATAACCTCCCGACATAATCTTGGCCGCGGTTTTCTCATCACACAAAAAAGCCTTATTCAGGGATTTCCACATATGTACCGCCAGAATGCAGGCCACCAGTCCCCCGCTCCATAGGCCAAACGCAAACCGCCGTCCGTCAAAAGGTAAGGCCAGCCCCACCAGCTGACAGAGGATCGTAAAAACCAGAATACCGCTTATCAGCTCCAAAAGCGCCCTGTCAAATTTTTTAAGTCTTTCCGTCATGGGCATCCCCGTCCTTGTCCTCATAGATATGCCTGGCCATCACATAAATATTCCGAAAACCCGCCAGCGCTCCTATAAAGAAAAACAAAATCATCAGATAAGAGGTTCCCAGCTTTTTATCCAGCCAGATTCCTAAAAAGGACATGAGAAAAATCGGAACCAGCATATTGATTCCAAACTGCGTGATCAGAACCAACGCCCGGTATACGCTTTTGTCATATTTATTGCGTCGCGCCACTTTTTCCTCCTCAGGCCGGCAGGCTTATGCAAACCTATAGTAAATTATACTAATTTTCGGAAATATTGTCCAGCCAATTTCAACATTAAAACCAAATTTTTTCGCTTTCTTCGCTTATATTTATTTGACTTTCCCTCTCTCGGTGGTGTAGTATTTTCTTAAACAGTAAATTTTATACCATGTCAGACAAAGCGGAGGACCTATCATGGAAAAGCTCACCCTTTACCGAAAGCGCCTGATTCCCAATGAATGTATCCCTTTAAAGGATGATATTCTTGTCAGCCGAAATAAAGACGTTATTGTGACGAAATGGAATACCCTAAATCCCAAGACGGCTTTTAGGTATGGTGCCTCCTGCTATTTCTTAAACAAAGGCATTAAAATCAGCAAGTTTTACCGCGCTGACGGAAGCCTTTACTGCTGGTACTGTGACATAGTACGCTACGATTTTTCCGAACAGAATACTGTTTTGACCGTTACGGATCTGCTGGCTGATGTAATACTGTACCCTGACGGCTCCTTAAAGGTGGCAGACTTGGATGAGCTCGCCGAAGCATTTGAGCAGGGTCTCATCTCCTCCGAAGAACTGACCCTCTCTTTAAAACAGTTAAACGATCTTCTCTCCACGATCTACGAAAACCGTTTTTCTGAGCTGCAGGCAGAACTGGAACAGCTGGGATTATAGGGGATGCGCAATTAGAACAAAGACCTAAATACAGATATGGAAATATATTTAAAAACTGTAAAACCGGAAATTCCATGGTTTTAAACCTCGGAATCTCCGGTTTTTTGTTTGATTACAAATATCGCATCAATAGAAAACATGCCCGCCGATATTGATACCGGTCAGTCCCTCAATAGGAGTTCTGAAATACAGGCAGTTACCCACATTTGTCACGCCGGACATAGCCTCGTCCGCCGCCTGATAGCAGGCTGCAGTAGCCTTGCCCGAACTCAATACCAGCTCCAGTCTTCCGCTTGCCACCGGAGAGAACTGGCTTTTTTGATAGATAACGCCTACCACCGTATCCGGATACTTGGAACTGAGCACACGGTTGATGACAACAGCCCCCACCGCCACCTTGCCCTCATAGGGCTCTCCACCGGCTTCACAGTAGATGATGGCCGCCAACAGCGCTCTGTCTCCATCCGCAAAAGAAACCTCCGAAATATCCCTCCAGGCCGCATTGGCTGCTGCCAGGGAAAGAGCTTTCTCTGCCTCGATCTTCTTACGCAGGGCCTCTATGTCTTCGTCCATTTTCTTTAATTCCGCCTCTTTGGCACGAACTTCTTCTTCCGCCGCGTCAATCTGGTCCCCATAACGAGCAATGGAATTGGAAGTCTGACCGACTAATCCCGCAACCCGGCTCTTCTCTTCCTCTGCCGCCTGCCGCAGATCCGCCAGTTCCAGCAATTCCTGCTGTAAACGGCCCTCCTGCTCCTCAATAAACTGTCTGGTTGCCTCATAATCCGCCAGCATATTACTATCGTACTCCGTTATAGCGCTCATGTAATTAGCATAATTGAGCATATCACCGAAGCTGTCCACGGAAAACAGCATAGTCAGATAATCCATCTGACCGACCTCATACATATACTGGATACGCTTTACCATGCACTCATATTGCCACTTCTCGGTTTCCCTGGCCGAAGCCAGCTTCTGATTGGTAAGCTCAATTTCCGCTTCTTTCTCTCTTATCTGGCGTTCCAGTTCCTCCAGATTTTCACTGACCTCCGTGAGTTGCTCATTCAGACTCTTTAAATCTTTTTTCAAGTCATTCTGGTTGTCTTTTAAGCCCGCCAGCTCTTCTTCGTTCGCCTCCAGACTGTTCTGCAGATCCTCTCGCTCTTGCAGAGCCTCATCGAGCTGCTCCTGTGTGGTCTTTCCGCTATTGGCTGCACTGGGAAAGGTCGGGATGGAACATAAGAAGATTACGATTGCGGTACCCAACGCAAAAATAATTTTGTGTGCAAAAATTATTTTGCGGGCAAATGTAATTTTGCGTCCAAAGATTTCCCTGTACGGTATTCTTTTTTTCATCTGCCCCCTCCTCCTTTCCTAAACCTGAATCTACATATATAAAATCTCACATCGGGGCAAATATACCGCCTTTTCCCCGGTGAGACTCACTATACCTCCAATGTTATCTTTCTTTCCGTCCTGTGATACTGCACGTAGGAAACGCCCGCCGCATCCAGCATCCTCTTAGAAGCAATGGTGGTCGGACTGAGCGCATATTTATCACTGTCATAGACAATCGTTTTTATGCCGGCCTGTATAATAGCCTTCGTACATTCATTACAGGGAAATAGAGATACATACAGTTTGGTTCCCTCTAAAGAACCGCCCCGATAGTTCAGAATGGCATTCATCTCTCCGTGCGTCACAAAAGGATATTTGGTTTCCAGCAGCTGCTCTCCCTCCCTGTCCCAGGGAAATTCATCATCGGAACATCCGGTAGGAAAACCGTTATAACCCATGGACAGAATCTTATTGTCACTGCTGACAATGCACGCCCCCACCTGAGTGTGGGGATCTTTGGAGCGCATTCCCGACAATTGGGCAATCCCCATAAAGTATTCATCCCAGCTTATATAATCTTCTCTTTTGCGTATTTTCGTCATGGTCTCCCCCTTGTTCTTCTTTAATATTCTACTATAAATAATACAAAACTACAAGCAGGCTCATTCTGCCCCTATATCCGGCAGACCCCAGGCGCATTCCTAGTCTATCATTCCCACCCTGCGGCAATGCTTTTCTTCTCCGGAAAATGGCGTATTCAAAAAAGTCTCCGTAATTTCCACCGCAAGGTTAGGACCTATAATGCCCCCGCCCATCGCCAGAACATTAGCATCATTGTGCAGTCTTGTCATTTTAGCACAAAAGCTGTCCTGACACAGTGCGCAGCGAACCCCCTTCACCTTGTTTGCCACCATAGAAATACCGATACCCGTGGTGCAGATAACAATTCCCTTTTCATACTCGCCCGAAGCAACCGCTTCCGCTACCGCCCGTCCAAAAACAGGATAGTCACAGGAGCTTTTATCATAACATCCGAAGTCCTTATAGGCAATCCCTTCCGCCTCCAGATATCCGATAACCGCCTGTTTTAGATCAAATCCGCCGTGATCACTGCCAATCGCTATCATATGCCGCCTCCTTATATAACAAATATATTCATATCAATTTTATACTTTAATAATATGGTGTCCCGCTGCCTTCAGCAGCCGGTTCATGATCGCCTGACCCAGACCCGCGCTCTCAAAGGCCTCTGCATAAATGATCTCTACCGCTTCCTCGTCAAGCTCCCGCAGGATACGGTAGAGCCGTCTGGCCGCCGAAAGACCGTCATTTCTGCTTCCTACGGATTTGCATACATCCGCATGATAGTCCTGCAGAGCCTCCTCCGCCACAATGACTCCCGTTTTCTTTCCTGCCGCCCTTGCCAGCTCTATTTGATCATTCACATAGGCGCTCACCCTATCCGGTTCCCCTGACACTATTGTCATTTCCCCTCTGGGTGCATAGTGCCTGTATTTCATACCGGGAGCTTTGGGTGCCTGCCCACTGTTCTCATCCAAGACAGCCCTATCCGTTTCCACTCTGCCCAGTACTTCTTTTAACATGTCTTCCGTTACATATCCCGGCCGCAGAATCTCTGCAGGCTCCACCGTTAAATCCACAATCGTAGATTCCAAGCCAATACCCACTTCTCCCCCGTCCACTACCATATCGATTCTGCCCTGCATATCATCCAGCACATATTTAGCCAGCGTGGGACTGGGTCTGCCGGAGGTATTGGCGCTGGGTGCCGCCACATATCCGCCGGCCGCTGCAATCAGCGCCAGAGCCGTCTTATGGGAAGGCAAACGGACAGCTACGGTATCCAGTCCGCCGGTGGTCTCTAAAGGTACTGCCTCAGACTTAGGCAGTATCATGGTAAGAGGACCGGGCCAGAATGCATCAGCCAGTTTTTTCGCCGCCGCCAATTTTCCTTCGTGCTCCGGGAGAGCCGAAACCAGCTTGTAAATATCTTCAAAACGGCAGATATGCACAATCAGGGGATTGTCCGAAGGCCGCCCTTTCGCCGCATATATTTTTCTGGAAGAGTCCGGGTTCAGAGCATCCCCGCCCAGTCCGTAGACCGTTTCTGTGGGAAATGCTACCAATCCGCCGGATTGTAAAATCCTGCCGGCTTCTGCCAGAGCCGCCTTGTCATCCTCCTCCATACAGATGATCACTTTGGTATCCATGCTTACTTACACAGTCCGGCAACTACCTCATTGATGACCTTGCCGTCCGCTTTTCCCTTCAGTTCTCCCATGACCGCTTTCATAATCAGGCCTTTATTTTTAGAAGCCAGCTCTTCGGAAAAATGCGCGGTAATATAGCTCTCTACTTCCTCGGCAGACATCATTTTAGGTGCATACTCGGAAATAATATCGTAGCGGGCCTGATATTCCGCTTTCAGCTCCGTCCTGTCCGCCGGGCAGGTATCCAGCTGCTCTTTTACCGATTTTAATTCTTTTAATATGGCTTTATCCACCAGTTCCGCGGGAATATCCTCCCTGCAGCCCTCGTCAATTCCAAGCTTCTTTACTGCGGATACCAGTGTGGAAATCGCATCCTTTCTCACTTTATCCCGTGCCTTCATTGCTGCCACCATATCTGTTCTTAACTGCTCTAATTCCATATTGCCTCCATTCTGCGGGCTTACCCGCTTTCGGTCATAGTATAACACATCTTTATTCGAAAATCCATGCATCTTCCACTTTTTATATTTCGGAGAAAGAAATCTATTGAAATTTTCAGGCTTAGGAAATAAACTGATAATATCCTCTTGATTTTCTATTATTCATGCTTAAGGAGATACCTATGAACATTAATACAAACTTAAAAGCTTATTCTTTAGACGAGATATCCCATTACAAAGTACATGGGCGCACAGACGCCACGCACTCTCCTCTTCCCCTGTTCTGGACGGGCAGCGGCGTGGAGATCAATGTGACGGGAACCGAGTTGTGGATCGATCTGGAAGCGGACTTTGATTTTCAGGAGCCTTGGATCGCGTATGAAATCGATGGTGCTTTGATGAGCAGACAGATGCTGCTGCCCGGCCGCCATAGCCTCTGCCTCTTCAGAAATATGAGCGAAGATGCCATAAAGAATGTCCGTTTTTACAGGGAGCTGCAGGCTATGTCCGAGGACAATGCCTGCCATGTACTCATCCACGGATTTCAAACGGACGGCAAGTTCTCGCCCGTTCCCGACAAAAAGTATAAATTGGAATTCATCGGCGACAGCATCACATCGGGAGAAGGTACCTACGGTACCCCGGGAGACTATCCCTGGATTTCCATGTTTATGAGCGCAAGCAAGCATTACGCCTCCATGACCGCAAAGGCTCTGGATGCGGATTTTCGTCTGATTTCCCAAGGTGGCTGGGGCGTGGTCTGCGGCTGGGATAATGATCCCCGCCATATACTTCCCCCCTATTATGAACAAATCTGCGGTTTGGCCGAGGGGCCTGTCAATGAGCAGCTAGGCGCTCAAAAGCCCAATCCCTTTGCCCAGTGGCAGCCCGACGCCGTCATTGTCAATTTGGGCACCAATGATAACGGGGCTTTCAATCAGCCTGCATGGCACGACGAATCTACCGGTGAAAGCTTTCAAAACAAACGCAATCCCGACGGTTCTTTGGAGCAGGCTTCCGTAGCACGCTTTGAGCAGGGCGTTGTGGATTTCTTAAAATTGCTCAGAAAGCATAATCCTGCCTCTCATATCATATGGGTCTATGGTATGTTAGGCTATGAACTGACACTGCCCATCGCCCATGCGGTGGAGACCTTCTGTCGGGAGAATCACGATACCAAGACCTCCTTTTTACAGCTTCCCAATACCACTGAGGAAACTATCGGTGCCCGTTTTCATCCTGGCGTAAAATCCCATGAACGGGCCGCAAAGGTTCTGACGGAATATTTGGAAACACTATTGTAAGCATAAAAATAGGTCATGAGGCATTTCTCTCATGACCTGTTTTAAGTAAAAGTCAATATGTATTCAATCCGTTTCATTTAAATACTGGATAATGCCCAGATGAATTTCCCAGGCCAGCATTTCCTGATACTCTCTTGTGCATAGCTTCTCTGCTTCCTCATAGTTGGATAAAAAACCGCACTCTACAATGACGATAGTGGAGGAAGTCTTCTTTAGGAGATAATAGCTGTCATTGGCTTTGATCTGGCGTTTATTGTCCGGATCCAGCTTTTCCACAAGTCTTGCCTGAATCTTCTCCGCCAGCTTTCTGCCCTCTTCGCTTCCTGTATAATAAAAGACCTGTGCGCCGTGCACATACTCCTCGGGATAACTGTTTTGGTGAATGCTAACCGTCACCGCCGGTGCCGTTTCCTCGATCAGCGCGATCCGTCGCTTCATATCCTGCACCTTTTTATTGGATGCCCCCTCGTCATATAGTCCAATATCCGAATCTCTGGTCACTACTACTCTGATATCATCCGCTTCCAGATATTTTTTAACCAAGAGCATGATTTCCAGGTTTAAATCTTTTTCCAGTGCACCGTTGACTCCTACCTTACCCGAGTCGTTGCCACCGTGGGGCGGAAGTTAGTTGCGGTAAATTTTTTAGTTCCAGTCTATTTCATCATGTGATACGGTTTCGCCTGCTTCTATCTCCTGCTCTGCAAGCTCTAACCTCTGCCGCTCTGCGGGTGTCAGTTTCGTAAAGTCACTGTCCCATGCAAGCACCATACGCTTAATCAGCGCATTTGCAAGCTCCTGCTCCTGTTCCGGTAACATTTCAAGCAATTCTACTGTCTGTTTTGTTATTGCCGTCATGCCTAACACCACCTTCCCACTTGTATATATCGCCACGGCTTCCTATATCCATGATATATAGCACTATAACAGCATTGTCTGTTAAATACTTATAAATTATGCGATAACCACCAACCCTCAAACGGTAACGGTTATCAGAGTACCCCTGCATAGGTTTAATATCTCCTACGGGCGGGTTCTGGGTCAAGCCCTCAATTCCTCTTTTTATTCGCTGCTTCATAGATTTATCCATTGACTGAATGGCTTTAACAGCGGATTTGTTTTACTTAATTTGCAATCAATACACCGCCTTTCTCTAATTGCATCAGCAAATTTGCACTTGGCTTTTGAAAAGAGCTTCCAGCTCGTCAGAAAAGTTGTATGTGATCTCGATTTTATGGTTTTCATACACTTTAATTTCATGTAGCATTTCCACCACAATACCCCTGTCCAGCTTTTCCACGCTACGAAGTTCAAACAGGCGCTTTACCCACGGTATTTCAAAAATGTCCGTATCAGCTTCTAACGCTGCTCTTTCCTCTAAGCTCTCAAGCTGCTTTTCAAGTTGTTCCTCTTTCTTTAGATAATCCTGTCGGTATGTAACATATTCCGCTTTAGAGATCAGTTCTTCCCGGTAGTCCTCATAAATGGCTTTCTTCAACTTCCTCACTTTTTCCAGCTCTGTGTTCAGCCAGTTCTTCTCATTGACTGTAACACGCTTTACTGCTCCTGCTGTCTGGCAGGTTTCTCTGACTACCTCTTGGAGATCATCAACACTCTGTATGATTGTTTTCAAATCGTCAAGGATAATTCTTTCCAAAACCAAATGTGACATAGGGTGTGGAGTACAATACTGTCTGCCGGAACGTACATAAGTCCCGCAGTAATAGTTAATGCCGGCAACGGCATTTTCGTTGCCGTGCCCTCTACCGTGTCCCGGTGTGCCGACTTTCTTAACTAAAGACCTGCCGCAATCTCCACACTTTATATAGCCTGCAAAAATCGTCATGTTGATGTTTAAATTGAGATTGCGGGTTCGGCGTTTTAATAAGTCCTGCGCTTTGTTCCATGTATCTTCATCAATGATCGCTTCATGTGTGCCTTTTACAATAATCCAATCTTCCCTATCTGTCGCACGCTGTTTTCCTCTCATGCGCTGTGTCTTTCTGCCTTGAACCATGTTTCCGACATACATTTCATTTTGCAACAAACGATTGATTGTTGAATACGTCCAGTAAGAGGTACTTTCCAGCCTGTGACTGTTTCTGTAATTCTCGCCGCTTAACTTCTTATATTCAGAGGGACAGACAATTCCCTCTTTATTCAAAGTTACTGCGATACTATTTTTCCCACAGCCACTAATATACATACGGAAAATTCTGCGAACCACCCCGGCAGCATATTCATCAATTACCAACTTATTTTTATCCGTGGGAGATTTCTTATATCCATAGGACGTGAAAGCTCCGATAAATTCCCCTGCTTTCTGTTTTGCCCTCATGGACGAATGGACTTTCTTTGAAATATCCCTTGCGTACTGCTCGTTAAAGATATTTTTGATCGGGAGCAGCATATCATAAGCCTGCTTCATACTGTCGATATTGTCTGTAATGGAAATAAACCGGACGTCTCGATCTGGGAAGTATCGTTCCAGATATTTTCCTGTGTCGATATAATCACGTCCAAATCTGGATAAATCTTTCACTATGACGCAGTTCACATTCCCGGCTTCTATGTCCTCTATCATTCTCATAAATGCAGGGCGTTTAAAGTTTGTTCCCGTAAAACCGTCATCCACATAGGTATCATACAAAACAAAATCGTCTTTGTCCTTTAAATAATCCGTAATCAGCTTTCTTTGATTTCCGATACTGTCACTCTCTGCCTTATCGCCGTCCTCTCTGGATAACCTAATATATTCAGCCACGTTGAAAAGTAATTTTTTCATCATAGTATGCTACCTACGGGCCGCTTCCCTTAAATATATTTTACTATAAATAAGGTTTTTTCCCATGTCTTTTTCATTCAGAAGAAGCCTTTTTGATATTTTCACTTTTTATGTGGGACTTTAGTATACGGCTGACAAACTCTGTGACGGAAATCCTTGCTAAAAACTTTCTCTCAATGGTATAGCATATGGTTTCATTTCTTGTGTTCTCCAATGTTGCTATCCCCCTGCTTATATAGCTTGTTCATAAACAGCATATTAGTTATGGCTTGTCTAATATGCTACACTTTCTCAGTTTGTTCCTCCTTCACCCATACCACGCATGAGAAAGTCTTTTAGGCAACTTAGGGATAGCAAGCATAGGAAATGAGTACCCATTTCCAAAAATTTGCTTGTTGGGAAGTTTCCCAAACCCTTTAAGATAATATAAAAGAAAGCAGACGGCACAACCCTCTTGGGTATGCTATCCGCTTCTTTGCATATCAAACTTATAACCAACACCTATTACAGTCTTTATGTAAGTTGGTTTTTTGCTGTCCGGCTCAATCTTTTTACGCAGGTTGTATATTACATTTACCACGCTGGACTGGCAGCTATCGCTATCCATGCTCCAGACGGCTTCAAAGATTTGTTCCTGCGTGAACACTCTGCCCGGACTAGCGGCAAGGTGACATAGTGTGCCATATTCCAGACGGGTAAGCCTTATGTCTGCCCCGTCTTTCAGCACCCGGCGTTGGTGTAGCCTTATTTCCAGCCCCGGAAAAGAAAGAACGGGAGAGGGTGGGGTCTGTATGGTTTCAAGCTGTATGCTGTCAGCAAGGGCGGCTATAATTTCTTTAACTGCTTTTTCTTCCATGTCATTGTATGTAAGCACCAGTATTTTTCCTATACTATCACCTCTTATCCATAAAAAATTTTACTACCTTGATAATGATGTTGATAATGTAAAACAAATTTACGACAGGAAAAGCCAATATTCCAATCACTAAAGAAATGATAATTTTCAGTATCCAGAAGAAAAAAACAACATCATGATTGCCAAATAGATTAATAGGCACAACTTTATTGAAAAAGGTGGAATCCGTGAGGTGTCTCACAAGGCTATCGGCTCTGCGTCTGTGCTTCAAGCCCTTTAATAACCGTTTATAGAAATAATAAAGGCTCTCATGTGCTTGTTGAAATCGTTTTGTAAATTTCCGGCATAAACGAAGTCATTACAATCTGCATAGTAGTTGCAATATTCAAAATCCAGTGACCTATCATTATATAACGAAGATTTTTACTTCGATAGTATTGATAGCATATCCATATTGTCAGAGGAAAAAAGGAAAGAAAACGGTAAACTATATGTTGAAAATCAATAATTGTGGGAATAAAACTATGCTGTAAAGCATAGAAAAATGCAGGTATTAAAATGGCAGTCCACTTGACTTCAAAGTTGTTCACTCCATAACCTAAATATAGTCCGTCCTCTGCAAGTGTTGTTGTTATCGGTAATACGAAAACATTGATTATAGCAAGAGAACGTGGAAGTGGAGCTATCATCATCGGTGCCAAATAAGGAAAACGAGCATAACAAAGTGCACCGGCTAAATACATTCCTCCTATCCCTATCAATATCATTATTATAATGAATAAAATTCCTTTGGAAAAATGCGCCTTGTCTTTTCTCCAATATATCAGTTTGCGATAAGTTGTGTGATTTCGTCTGCAAATTAAAGATAAAAACCCAATAGTGAACATATTTATTACCCATGCAATTATCGTCCACCAATGCGTAATTTCTACTAATTCTTTTTGAGTTATTAAACTACATAAAATAAATGCTGTTATAAATGATACGCAGCGTACAGACAAAACAAACCATATGCTAGGAGTCACATTAAGCTTCATCACCAAATTCCTCCGTATTATACATGCCATCAAAAAGTATATTAACAATATTTTTTATAAATAAATCACGTTGGTTTTTTAGATATAAATCATATCCTAAAAGTTCCTTTGTGGTATTTTTAGCAAGAAAGGCTACTTGCATAGTGGAAACAAGAATAAATATAAGCAGTTTCTTAATATTTTCATTGTTATTATCTCGTAGTGCACATAGATAGCCTTTCTGTATATAAACAGAATTATTATCAGCCAAATAATTTTGCATGTCACCCATTATAGAAATATTTGTAATTGCTTGATTATCAAAAAGAAAATCAAATGTTTGACTTGCCCAATTAGTTAATCGTTCTTTATCGGATAAACCGTCAGAATTATTACACTCTTTTATTTCAGGTGAAAAAGCAAAAAGCACCTTGTTTATTATTTTTTGCACACACTCTGTTATAAGATTTTCTTTACTCCCAAAGTAATAGTTGATAGAGCCTAAGCCGATATTTGCCTTTTCCGCAATCAAACGAGAGGTAATCATTTTAGTATTTCCTTCATATTGTTCGATCAACTCGGTAGTAACTTTAATGATACTATCTTTGATTTTTTCATTGTCCATAGAGATCAATTCCCCCTTTCTGAACACCGTTCAGAGCAATTATAATGAACATTGTTCAGAAAGTCAAGTGTTTATTTGTGCTTAAACAAATAAAGAAGCGGATAGCTCCTCGAAAAGGACAACTATCCGCTTCTTTACTTAGAATTTTCTATTATTCTTCCGCAGGCTCAAAGGAAAGCGCTGTAAATTCTTCCTCGGTCAGCTCATTCAGCTTTTCTAAGGTGCGCTCTGCAAGCTCCTTTATTTCCGGCTCCATAAAGGGCAGGGCGGCGGTCATTCTTGCCGCAGTTTCCTCTTTCGTGTCTGCTATGTAACAGCAGATAGGATTGATTTCCTCAAATGTGAATTGTCCCATGTTCCTATACCTCCAATTCTATTTTTTAGTCTTTGCTGCTTTTTTCGGGGCAGCTTTCACGGCTTCCTTATCCTGTGCAAGCTGCTCCTGAATACACTGTGACGGCATTTCCGCTTTCATGGTTTCCTGTGCCTTTTCCAACTTTTCTAACTTGCTTTCCAGCTTTTGTACTGCCTGCGGGTGTCTGCGCTGATACCGCCCATTTCCGTACTGCGAATTTTATCAAGCAACCCTTGTATTTCTTTCCATTCCTCCATGTTCCTGTCACGGGCGGCGTTCTACTTCTCTTTCTTGCGTACCGGGAAATTCCCGCCGCCTGTTATGAGGATAGAGGGTACACGGGCTTCAATGGAATAATAGCTGTTCATGTTCTCGGCAAGTTTGCGGGCATAGGTATCTAAAAGCCTGTCGATCTTCTCATGGAAAGAGGGGTCAACACGTTCTTTCTGCCGCTTGGCGATCTCTGCGGCTTCATCTACCATTTGGCGGTAATCTGCTGTTGCCATTATTGTTTGCAATCTTCTGTATATAGGTGAATCCGCTGTGTCACCTTCGTATTGTACTTTGGCGAGCACTGGGATGGCAACCTTCAACTCTCAGAAAAAAGATTATTATTTTTGTTATAGCTCTCCGATATACTCGTTTCAAGCACTATCAGATAAGTCGATTTTCTGACATGCAGTCAAACCACAATAAAAAGGAGAGTGAATAAATGTTTCAGAAGATAGAAAAAGAGTCAAATTCTAAAACGAGCCGTGGCAATGTACCAGAGGCGCTTCGTCAGCAGGCGGAACAAAAGAGTGGCCTTTCGCTGCAAGATGTACGGGTTCATTACAATTCACTGGAACCAAACCGGTTTCAAGCGTTTGGGTATGCTCTGGGAGAGGACATTTATCTTGCACCGGGGAGAGAAAGGGATCTTCCTCATGAACTCTGGCATGTAGTGCAACAGAAACAGGGAAGAGTGCGCCCTATGCAAAAGCTGGAAGGGCAAAATTTGAATACGGATGTCCGGCTTGAGCGGGAGGCGGACTGTTGGCAGAGCATGGGCTCACTGCGCTATTCGAAGTGCCAGGAGACGTCCTGTATACAGAGAATTGTACTTATAGGGGATGTCGATAATGAGGAGGAGGCGACCAGTGATAAGTTTATTATAAAACTGGCAGAGTATTGCCCTTTAACTGATGATGAGTCTATTGAGCGTATAAAAAGGATACTACGTGATTTTCTTAAAATGAGTAAAAAAACAAAGACATTAATTACGGGTCAAGGAGACATACATTTACAAGCTGTATATTCTTTTGACTCGTATGATGACTTAATTAATAAGTTAATGATGAAGCATGAAAAGGGAAAGATCAAGCTAAACGTTGCAAATGTAGGACAAGGAGATTCGTCGATGTTGCAGCTGCCTGATAATACTGTAACAATTGATTTAGGAGAAAAGAATACGGCAGTAAGAGCTTATTGCTGTAAAAAGAGGTCTCCATACGAAGCTTTTGAGGGTAACAGCTGGGAATATTATAATAATAAGATGTCTGAACTTTACAATATATATTGCATTTTGCTCAGGGTTATATATAGGAACTCTGCTTTTTTCATTGATCCTCCAGTTACGGAGGAAAATAATAAGAAGATTGAATGTGAGCTAGCTAGAGATATTTACTTTAAATGGTCAGATTCAATTTATAAAAAAGATTTTACAGCCAAACAAATTGAAGAGCATTTTTGGAACTGGAAACCAAACGGCAAGGATATTAGTCTGGCTGAGATTGAGGATTTTTATAGAAAACAGCGCATGTTTTGCAACATGATTTGCGAAGTTGTTACTGCCTATTTATCCTTATCTCTGGATCAATTTAGTGAAGGTTTTAGCGAAGACCTTAGTAAGGATATTACTGATTATCATATAGAATCCATAGATTGTATTAATCGCATATCAAGTTATTTGAATGATGAATCAATTCTGAACCAAACTATTGATACAGTAGAATTAACTTTCTCCCCTCAAACACCGTTGGAGCTCGCTTATATTAAAACATATCCCGACTGTGAGATGGAAGACGAAAAATTGGATATAGATGCCTCGACTTATTCAAAGATTATTTATACCAATACTCTTTTTAAAGCGCTGCACGAGCAAAGACTTAAAGGAGATTTTAAAATTCCTCAATGTTATGATCTTGACTGTGACGAGCCAAATAGAGGAGCTTATTTTTTGAAAGAGGTAATAGAGAGGGAGCCTGTCGAAGATAGTAAAACATATGACATAGTACGTTCTATAGCTTTTTCTTTTAAGAACTCTTTCAATGAGCTGTTTAATGAAATTTGTATTATAACTGGTGATTCAAGAGTAGCAGAATTCATCAGGCGTCATAAATGGGAATTGGTCATTTATCACTCTGGTAACAAAGATAATTCTTGGGAAGATCTACCGCTGCCTGATCCATCGCGTATGGAAAAAACGAAATTTTATAAGTATAAGAAAGTGAATATGAAAAAACCTTTTAAAGACCAGCTATTATTGATGGAAAACCCACCGATACTTAAACAGTGCGGGATAAACCGACCACTGCCTGATCCATTGTGTATGGAAAAAACGTCTCTGTATAAGGATGAGGAATTGGAGATATTTCGGGAGGACGGTTCAATGGAAGTTATTTCAGATCCGTCTAAATCATCAAATCCAGATCAAGATGAGGAATGTGAAGAATTGCAGTTGAGGGAACCGAATAGTGAAGATATTGCTAATATAGAGAAATTATTCAATCAAATCCAAAACGAATTAAAATTAACGCCGCTAAAAGTGTATTATGATGAATCAATAATACAAGAAAGCAATGTGATAATTACTCACGGACACACTGATCATGGGGCAGATGTATGTACTCAACAGCATAAAGTGATGGGATTAGAGGATTTAACACATAAGCAAGCTTTTTGTAATGCATTATTTAGAAAACTAGGATTGAATATCGTTAAAGGGTCTCTTGATTTACCTAAGAAAAACGAGGGAAATAGTGATAAAAATTATGATTCTTTAATGTTGTATTATGACAAAGGAGATTGCAGAATATTTTTTCTGGGAGATAGCCCTCTGGAAAATCTTCAGTCCGTGGTCTTTCCGGAGCAGAAAAAGTATCATGTACTTATTTTTCCCCATCATGGCAGTGTGACAGCAAACACGGAGGATATGCCGGTAGAACTATTTGGTTTAGAGAAAACATTTGGTATTGTTTCTGCGGGAGCAGGGAATAAACACGGCCTTCCGAGTAATCCTAATCTATCTATGGGAAAGTATTATGATGATGATGGAACAGAATTGCGAGGGCTTCCGATACCGGATGGTAAACGCATATCTGTTATGGATTTTCTGCAAAAGGAAGAAATGAATGAAAATCCTGGTATGCAGGGAGATATTATTGTTCGCTCTACAATGAACATGGGATTCTGGAAGGACAACGACGAAAGCTCGCGAGCGCCGGGTTATGTAGTGGTGGATATAAGTGATGACGGCAAAAAAGCAGTATTTTATACCAAGTTGTGGACATTGAAGGATTCTTCCCCAATATATTCTAAGGACAGGCATCAACAGGCTACGAACATGGCTGTTGCAACTGCGGATAGAAGACATGAAAAAATGGTTGGAAATAAAAATAATAAAGAACTAATAAATTATATGATTCAGGAAAGGATTCTTCAAATGTTTTGGAATGGTCAAAATTTGACTAGGGCACAAATTGCCGAAAAGATTGGCGAATTTGAAGTCAATGGTAGTATTGTTAAGCCCAAAAAATCAAAAGTGGACTACAACATTAATATGCTGCTGGAATATGGACAACTTCGTGTAATAGATATAGAATAAGGTGCATTTAAAGATTACAATTTAAAGATTACATAGGTACAACATTCAGTTTGCGTTTCCATAATTTGTATACTATGTTACAAACACATGTAGATGAATTGTTACGAAAGTGAGGGCATTATGTTAAATAACAAATCAATCTTAGTTACCGGCGGGTGCATGTATCTCTTTATTTAATTGCGTTGGATTTTCCTGCGTAGGTTTTTTCTGTGTTGGAAAATCCAATGTTGAATTTTCCAATGTAGGAATGTCCGTTACAGGCTTTTCATGTATCACATAATCCGTTCCCGTAAGCTGCCCTTTCTCATTCCTCGCCCTGCTGCGGGTCACATAGCCTGCCCGTCCCAGCTCCCTAACCGCTTCCCCGGATTGCGTAAATGGTGGTTTGACATGACGGTGTAATGCGCCGTCTTTTCCACTCGGAACACTGGTATAGTTCATCAACTCCTTTCCTCTAATTTGGGATAAAAATAGACGCTCATTTCTGAACGCCTATCAATTCATAAAACTCATATTCAATTCTATTAAAGAGATAGCGGTTGCCTTTCTTATTGTTTTTTATTATTTCAGCGTCCGTAAACGCTTATTTTATGCGATGTCTTTTAGCGCATGATACCGCTATCTACTGCCGCCGTGTCCGGCATCCAGTACTACACAGGGCGCATTTGCCATGCGTGCATCCGCCATAGCCGTCTGTCTAAACATACCCTGCTGCACATTCATCCAGATTAAAGATAATGCCACGCAGAAAATCAGTAACGCTGCCCCACCTTTCAGAAACTTTTGCTTCCGCTTCATAATTTTATCCGATTCTTTTCCCATTTATAAAGCATATGAAAGAAGAAAGGTGGATATGCCGCCTGCCATGCACTTAATCAGAGCATTTGCATTTCAGATATTTCTAATCTGGTTTTTCTTGAAACATCAAAGTCCGAATGATAAAATAGTAATAAGCACTACAAGGAAAGTTGAGGTGTAACGTGATTATAAAAAGAAGAATTTTGAATATACTTGGATGTTTGCTGACATTTATCATGGCAGTCGGCATTATTTCCGGCGTTGTCCTGGCATCGGAAAAACGGACGGTAAGAGTTGCCTTTTTCCCGATGGACGGCTACAACATGACGGCGGAAGACGGAACGCTGACCGGAATGGATGTTGACTATCTGAATGAACTCTGTAATTATGTCAACTGGGAAATCGAATATATCAAATGTGACAGCTGGGATGAAGCATTATCACTATTGTCAGCGCATGAGGTGGATTTGGTAGGCTCCGCACAGTATTCGGTAGAACGGGCTGAAATTTTCCAATATGCGAATCTTTCAAGCGGTTACACATTCGGTGTGATCGTGACAAGTTCAGATAGCACGCTTGCCTATGAAGATTTTACGGCGATGAAGGACATTACTTTCGGTATCGTCAAAACCTATGTCCGCAGAGGAGAATTTTTAGAGTATTTAAAAGACAATGGTGTAAATAATCCAAGGATTCAGGAATATGCTTCCACGGCTGAGCTTAAAGAAGCGTTATTGCAGGGAGAGGTTGATGCCATCGTCCATACCTTTACTGAGACCAGTGAGGGACATCGTCTCATCGGACGTTTTGCCCCGATGCCCTTTTACTATATTTCTTATCGGGGTAACGACGATGTAATGCGTGAGCTGAATCAAGCTATTGCGGATTTAAGAATCAATCAGCCGGAACTGGAAACAGATTTGATGAATAAGTTTTATCAGAGCCGGCTTGATAGAACCGTGGTATTTACTACAGAGGAAAAGAACTATCTCGCAGAAGGTCATACCGTTATAGTTGGCTATTTGGACGGCTATTACCCATTTTCCTATGAAGAGCACGGTGAATACCGCGGACTGACGCGTACGCTGCTGGAAGACGGTCCTGCGTCGGTGGGACTGCAGTTCTCTTACCAGAAGATGGAAACACTGCGGGAAGCGGAGTCCGCGCTGCAGGAAGGAAGCATTGATATCATAGCCTATTGTACGGATGCGTCGGAAACGCTCAGTTCCTATGATCTGACTTCTGTTAAGGAATACGCCAATATTCCACTTGTCATCGTCATGAAGGACAGCGGAAATCTGGGAAGTTTGTCCTCTCTGGCCACCGTTCCCTATCTGCATATCGAAGCAAGTCATGCCGTTGATACAAGCTCGGTTTCAATCGTGACCTATGATTCGCAGCAGGAATGTCTGGAAGCGGTGCGAAAGGGCGCGGTAGACGCAGTACTGTGTGACGGCTATCTGGCGGAATACCTGCTGAGTACGGAGCTGCGGTACAACAAGATGGAGGTCAAGAGCGTCTTAAGCGGGGATCATGCCGTTTCCATGGTAATCCGAAAAGCTGAAAATCCGGCGTTGAGTGGTATTTTGAGTAAAACGGTTTCCGTCATCAATGCCAAAAGCGTCAACGAATATATGCTGGGAAACAATGTTTATTCCTTAATGACCGTAGACCGTTTCTTGCGAAATAACAGCGTAGCAATTATTATTTTCCTGTGCCTGTTAATCGCTGCGGTGATACTTGTGGCATGGAAAATTATTACCAAGAACAAAAAGATTCAGAAACTGATGTACAAAGATACGGATATGGACATCTGGAATCTGAATTATCTGATTTACTGGGGTAAGATGAAGCTTTTGCCGGAACGAAAGGAACAGCAGTATGCAGTTGCTTATCTGAATGTATCACAGTTTCGGCATTATAACATTATCTATGGATGGAATGCGGGGCAGAAGCTTTTGGAGTCTGTGGCGGATGTACTTTCCCAAAATGTGGATGAGCGAAAGGAAATCTGTGCGCGAAATCAGGGTGACCGTTTTGCCCTGCTATTAACGTTTGAGAGTGAAGAGGCGCTTCTTGAGCGGACCAAGCAGCTGGTTCGGGTAGTTGAAAAAAGAATTTATGATAATACCGAAAACCGCATGGCAATCCATATGGGTGTTTACTTCCTGCCGCCGGAGAGCAGTGATTTGCGCGTAGCTGCCAGCTATGCAAATCAGGCAATTGATTCGCTGCGGGATAGCCATATCAGCGAAGTCAAGGTCTATGATGCATCACTTGAAAAAGCAATCAAAGACCGCCACGAGCAGGAAAGGCTTCTGGATTCGGTGGATGTAAACAAAGATTTTGTAACTTATTATCAGGCCAAGGTGGATATCCGAACAGAAAAAATCATTGGTGCGGAGGCGTTGATTCGGTTTTTAGACCCGTCGGATTCCGGCAAGGTAAAGTCTCCGGCATTCTTTGTCCCGTATTTTGAGCAGACCGGAAGGGTAACGGAGTTGGACTTCTTCGTACTGGAGTGCGTCTGCAAGATGCTGCGCAGGCGATTGGATGCGGGTAAGGAGGTCGTGACAATTTCCTGTAACTTCTCCAGAAAGCATTTTATGAAGCCGGGATTTCCGGAACGATTTGAAGCAGTGCTGGAGAAATATCAGATTTCCAAAGAATACATAGAAGTTGAAGTGACAGAAACCGTCGTTGTAGAAGAACTGCAGCTTTCTACAGTTAAACAGACTCTGGACATTTTAAAAGAAAAGAATATCCGGATTTCCATCGACGATTTCGGTTCCGGCTATTCTTCATTGGGCATTTTTGAGCAGATTCCGGCGTCCGTCATTAAGCTGGATCGTTCCTTCCTGCTAAATCAGAAGGACAGAAACCGTCAGGTGATGATCATGCGCGGAATTGTCAATCTCGGAAAAGAGCTGAATGCACAGATTGTGTGTGAGGGCGTAGAAACTGACAATGATGTCGAGTTGATGCGGGAAATCGGTGCCTATGTGGCACAGGGCTACCTCTATTCCAAACCGATTCCGGAGGATGAATTTGAGAAGAAGCTTGACATGAATTAAAGGAGAGATTCCTGTAGTTCTCCTTCTTGCAGCAAACTACTGCCGCCGTGCCGGCATCCGGTACCACGCAGGGCAGATATGGGAATTACCGGAACATCCACTTAGAGTTTCAGATCTATATTTCCGCCAATTTGATCTGCGTTTTCCGCCTCAGGGTCCTGCTTTGTCACAATTTCGGACATATCAGAAGTCGTTGCGTCCGTCTTTTCATCCTGCCCGCTCTCAGCATCAGTGCGCCCTTTCTTCTTAGCTTCTTTCTCATCATCAGGAAGTGTGGCATATTTTGAAGATTGTAAAAACTTCACCTGCTCCTTTTCAATGGCAGAAGTCTCTTTTATGATCTTTTTCAACATCTGAAGCTTTTGGGCTTTGGAAATATGCGGGTCATTCATAATCTTTTTTGTTGCGGACAAATATTGACCCATTTTTGTCATCTTCAGCTTTTCTACTTCTTCCTTAGACTTGCATCTTTTTAACTGCTTCCTATAGCTTTCCCGTTCACGCTGTATTTCCTCGTATTCTTTCAAAGCTTGCGGATTATTTCTCTTTAGATATTCAATTTCCTCCGGAGTGAGTTTTCCGCCTGCTTGAAGCTTTGCATCAATTTCATTCGGCTTCCTGTTTTCCCGTATACTGTCTACCTGTTCTTGGAAGCTTTGCAGTATGCGTTCTTCTGCCGTCATATCCCCGCTGCGTTTATTCAGATTCTGCTTTTTCTGCTCCCATTTGCTTTCCATGGCAGCAAGATTCACACTATTCTTTATTGTTCCGGCAATGATCACTTCCAATACCTCCGTTTCATACGACAGATTGTTCTCACAATGCCTTAAGGGCCTCCTTCATGAGTATCTCCGCCTCACCGTCATCATATTCTTTGAGGCATTTCTGGGCCTTATGACATTTTTCCTTAATAACTGCCGGCAAGGCATAATGCAGCAGATCATCCAGCTTTATTGCCGCTTCTTCCACAAGGAAGTTCTGCAGATCATCCACTATAAACAAAAGCTTGGAATTTAATTCGCCCACACTGATCGGCAACAGCTCTGCACTCTCCCGCTGCGCATTCTTCTGCTCCATCATCTGCAATATGCGGGTGATAATACGTTCGGCTGCGGAGAAATCGTCCTCCTTCATTTTTAATGCAGCCGCCTGCAGACGTTTTGCCACCTCTACGTCCAACTGGTACCCTGCCATCTCTTCCGTCTTGGTAAGCGCCAGCTTCATGCTGCCATTTTTCATACATTTTGCAATATCCCGAATCCGCTGATAAAGCTCTTCTTCATTCATTGGCAGCGCACCTCGCAGCTTTAACGCCCGCTCAATACGCTGGTGCAGATCATCCCCATCAAATGGCTTTAAAATATAATCCATAATGCCGAGTTTTGCTCCCTCAAGCACAGTAGCTTTATCATGCGCTGCAGTCAGCATAATGACCGGCACTGTAGTCCCGTTTTCCTGCGCTCTGATCTGTTTCAAAGTCTCAATTCCGTCCATGATCGGCATCTGGATGTCCAGAAGAATTAAATCCACCTTTTCTTGACGCGCAACCTTAAGCGCCCGCCTTCCGGAACTTACCGGGATCACTTCATATTGATCCTGAAGTTCCTGCTCAATGGTAGCAAGATTTACCACATTGTCATCCACTGCCAAAATCCTTATTTTCTCCATAACATGGCTCCTTTCCAACACCGCGTATCATAATTTCTGAATCAGCTCCTGCAAGAGTTCCTCCGCATCATCATCTTCATAGAGCTGTAATTTATACTGTATCTCAATCAGCGCCTGACGCAGCTTTGCATCCAACTCATGATTCAACAGCCATTCCAGTTTCTCTTTACATTCCTTTGATTTAAAATGCTCCAATGCATCCAATGCGTCCTCCACAAGGCCGGCCACTTCCTCTTTTGTAAGCGGGCCTTTAACCTCATTCCCATTATTCCGCATTCCTTTTTTCTTCCGTTTATCCAGTACCAATTTGATTTCCTGCAGCAGATTATGATAGTTTTCCATGAACACATCATGCTTGCTTTCAATAAATGCTTCATTACCCTTTGCCGCTGCCATCTCCAGAAATTCGGCCTGCCCGGACAATTCCTGCGCGCCTATATTGCCGGCCGCACCTTTTAACGCATGAATCTCTATCCTGTAATTCTCATAATCTCCAGCTTCTTTGAGGGTCTGCAGATATTCTTTCTTACGCAATCCATCTATGTAAAAGAGGTTTAGGATATTCACATAATCACTCAGGTTTCCTGCATGGTGCTCCAGCACCTTCTTCATATCAATTCCCTTTATGAAAATACCCTCGATTGCCTCCAGATCTACATCATCCACTATAATCTGTACCGTAGACTCCTGCTTTTTATGGTCCGGGATCCATTTTGATAATACCTTATGTAAGGGTATCCTGTCCATGGGTTTTGCAATAAAATCCTGAAAACCATTGTTTAAAAATGTTTCTTTTATACCGCTTATCGCATTTGCCGTCAGCGCTACTATCGAGGCCTCCCTGCCGTTTGGACCGCATTCTGTCCGAATAATTTTTGTAGTTTCTATGCCATCCATTTCCGGCATCATATGGTCCATAAAAATAATATCATATTTTTTTGCTTTTACAAGCTCTATTGCCTCAAAACCGCTCTCCGCCTCATCCACCTGACAGTCGTAATTTTTCAGCATACCTTTTGCGATCTTGCGGTTGATCAAATTATCATCCACTACAAGAATAAGGCCTTCCGGCGCAGAAAACATATGAATTTCATTTGCTAATCCGAGAGCCTCCTTAGACACTTCTGAAATCTTTCTGCTATCCGTAATCTCTTGCGGAATTGAAATAGTAAAGGTGCTTCCCTTTCCAAAGATACTGTCCACGTTCAGGCTCCCGCCCATCAGAGCGACCAGATTCTTTGCAACGGAAAGACCCAGACCCATACCTTCCACACTGCGGCTTTCACTGGAATCCACCTGTTCAAAATTATGAAAGATCTTCTTCAGATTCTCCTCTTCTATACCGATTCCGGTATCTTTGATCACAAATTTTATCGTTATCCGGTCCTCTGAAATATTCCCTGCTTCTACCGTCATGGAAATGCTGCCTTTATTGGTAAACTTTACCGCATTATCCAGCACATTACATACCACCTGGCGAATGCGCCCTTCATCCCCGCAGAGCCCGACCGGCAGATCGCCGCTTATGTTCTGTTCAAATCGAAGCCCTTTTTCCTTAGCGGCCACCTCTGTCTTTTCCACCACATCCTGCAAAAGTTTACTCGTACTGTAAGCCTTCTTTTCAAGCTCCATCTTCCCTGCTTCTGCAGTAGAGATATCCCAAATATCATTAAAAATGTTCAAGAGCCGACCGGATGCGTTCTTAATATCACAGGCATACTGATATACCTTGCGCCCCAGACTCTCTTCCTTGATCAATTCCGCAAACCCTACGATGACATTCATGGGTGTCCGCATTTCATGAGACATTGCTGCCATAAATTCACTCTTTGCCCTGTTTGCAGCCTCTGCCTTCTGCCGCATCTCTATACTTTCCATCATAAGACGTTTATTCTGGGTAATATCAAATATCAATATGATATAGCCTAACAAAATACCGTTTTTATCGTTGACCGGCTCAACATGTCCTGCAAAATACCTGTTGTCCAGTTCGAATTCCCAGGTTTCGTCCTCCAACATGATATCTTCCGGGAACCGATTAATTTTACTCACCTTTTTGCCTACTGAGTGTGAATCCAGGTCACAGAAAATTCTCTGCATAGCCGGATTATAATTCACGATTCTCTGCTGATCGTCCAGGAAAATCACGCCTTCCTGAATCTCATGCAGAACAGTTTTCGCCGCCGCACGGCTCAAGTCATAATTTCTTCGACTCCAGACAAAAATCACAACACTTGCCAGTACGATCGCCAGCACCGGAGGCACCAGATCATAATCTCTCATTCTCTGAGTGGCCCGCAGCAGCATAACCCCTACAGGCGCCACAGCCAATGCAATCAACGTCATATAATGCCTTTTTCGTCTTTGATAATAGTCCGCTAAAATAGAACGAATCAGCGCACATACTGTCAGTATAAAAGGGAATAATACCCCAAACAATACAAATCCCCAGAATCCCCAGCCATAGGTAAACAAAAAATGAGGATGATCTCCGTCCGTAACGAACTGCATTTCCTTATAAAAGAATGTATGACGGTCACAGGTCCAGACTGCCATAAGTATGAGCAGATCCACCACTGTCAGACATCGAAATATCCATTTGGGCTGCCGCCCATTACAGTACTGAAAAATAAACTGGCTAAAAAACAACGGCACAAAACAAGCGCCCAGATATTGCAGTTTGATAGCCACAACAGCCTCAGCCGGCTGCTGTGAAAGCGCTTCAAACAGATTGCCCGCATTCTGGACCAGTACGCCAATCATGAAACAGATCATCATCTTCTGTGCATTGCTGCCATCCATATGCATGATCAAAGCAATGGCAACAAATGTCAGCAGTATTCCTGCCAGCTGTATCCCAATAAATACGCTGTACATCCTTATTCTCCTTCGGAATTGATTATATGGTTTCTACCGTGCCAGATATGCACCGATCAAATCCCAAACTACAGCAGGCTCATAGCCCAGTCTCCAAGCGGCCACGCCGCCGAGATCATAGCCCTGCATCAGGGTCAGCTTAGCTCCGATGGACTGGGAATCCTCAATCCACATCTGATAGAGAACATCCCCTTTGACAGCTTCCGCATAGTTCTGTGAGGTATCCTCATCCCAGTGGCTTTCCATACTATAGTCGGAAAGTACCCTTTCTATACTGGTCATAGGATAAGCCTCGCTGGTTACCGTCGTCCCCTCCGTTCTCCAAAGTCTGGTATAGAAAGGCAGGGCATTCACAATTTTATTGTTTGGAACCGTCTCTCCTGCTTTTTCGATGCCGTATTTCACATAACTTAAAGAAGCAACGGAACCGGCTTCCTGGCTGCCCGCCCAGTGCTCGTCATAGCCCATGATGATCACGTAATCCACCAAAACGCCCTGTTCCTCAAGATCATAGTAAGAATTAAAATGGTAAGGAACATAGTTATCCACGGAAAGCACCAGTCCCTGTTTTCTGCAGCGTATGGAAAGTTCCCGTAAAAACTGAATAAAAGCTTCACCGGACGCTTCACTGATATTTTCAAAGTCTATATTAATACCATCCATACCGCAGTCTTCTGCCGCCTGCATGATCTGATCGATCAGATTGGTCCTGGTGGTGGTTGCCGATAATATGACAACCATGTCAATATCTTCTCCCGTTTCGTTTTTATAATTAAAATCGTCTACCACGCCCCATACTTCCAATCCCTTCTCATGGGCATTGTTCACATAGGACTGCCGTGCAAAGCTCCGCAGGGTACCGCTGTTGCTGTTGATGCTGAACCAAGTCGGCGCGATCACCGTCAGACTGCTGCCGGCTGCGGTCACATCATTTAAAGTAGAATTACCGGACTCTGCATAAATGGCATGCCAGCCCAGACATATCTTTTCTTCTTTTGTCAGGGAGGTATATTCGGGTGGCACGTATCCGGCCTGCGGCTGCGGCGTCTCCTCTCTCTCATTTATCAAATATTTATTCTCCACATAACCGATAAAGGCATCGTCGGTCTTTACTTTGCACCAAGTTTCCATCTTATCCAGGATCACCACCTGTTCGCCCTCTGCAATACTGCGCAGGATAGGACTTTTCACGCCGCCAAGCAACCTGACATTGGTGTCGCCTTTAATGTCAGCAATCTGCTGTTCAGGCCACTGGGTATAGACCTGCATGCGGCGGGGATTTTCAAAAACTTCATAAGAAAAATTGGTATATTGCTGTACAAAATCCACTGCTATATAATATGTTGCGGAGTCTCCCTGCTCCCTTACAAAACTTAAGGGATATCCCGCCTCATTGTTGACGCCGTCCACCTGATACTCGTCCGTCCCTATCCCGGTGCGGATAATCTCGGTGGGCGTGGTATAAAGCAGAAGCTGCTCTGTTTCATCTACATAAAAACGATCGTTAAAATAGGTGTGCACCGTATTCAGATCAAAATAGCAGAGTCCGTCCTGCCACACTGCTTTTACCTCCAGCATTGCATCCTGTAAAACGATGGGAACTTCATCCTCCTTTACAATGTGGAAATATTCATACCGATCCGCTTCTTCCCTGGAATAAGTATATCTTTCTATAATCTGAGAGCCGTAGGCTACACCTGCGACTATAATAATCAAAACAATGGCAATCAATACGGGAATAACTTTTTTCATAGACAGCCTCCATTTTATCAATTGTACTAATTCATTATAGCAAACTATCCAAGCTTCGTCATTACCAATTTTGACAAATTCCCTGTATACTTCCCAAAAATCATTTAGAATTCGGGGCGGAACCGCGGCAGAGAGGCATTCCCTAACATAAGTCTCCGCCCCTTATTCAACCGTTTCATCTTGCATGGAGGCACTGACAGCCTATAAGTCCGTGATCCGGTCATAGCGCAGCTCTTTCAAAATGCCGTTGTCATCCAGTACATAATCCGCCATATAGATCATGTTTTCGCAGACGCATTTTCCTGCAATGACCGCAGGCGTAGCCGGCTCGCCCTCTAAAAAAAGACTGACTCCCGTGCTCTGTACCTGCTCCAGCTTTTCTTTTAACAGCTGCTCATTTTTTTCGTGCACCTTCCTCCCTCCTTACTTTTGAAGCACATTCTGCCATAAAAAGGTCTTGTCCGTGATATACTAAAACATGCTCCGCTTTTGAAATTGAAAAATCTAAGATGCCCGGCCGTATTATTTGAAAAAATTACCTGTAAATTGAATTAAAACGAGCAAAAAATTTGGAAATAATTAAATTAGACACAGACACATAAGCCTGTAAGACATCCGCATACTATTACTGTGTAACAAAATGCGGACAAGAATAATTTTACATTTCTAAATTAAAATGCCAAAAGATTACTTTCTAAATACGTGGAAATCCGCTCAGACATTAAGCATAGATAAAAGATACTCCAGAAACCTAGAAAGAATTGAGATTATGGCTCTCCCTCCTTTCCATACGGGATTGCCGGAAACATCTTAGGGTTTCATTATAAGAAAAAATTACCAATTTTGCAAGAAAAATTATTCAATTTTTAAAATTTTATTAAAAATCTTGAAACTGCACCGCTACTCTTGACTTAAAGAAAAGAAAAGTATAATATAAATTTTGCAGATTCACAAGAGTTTCAGTCACCAGTAAACGGAAATGCAGTATCTTAATAGTAAGGATGTGATAGCATGAAAATTGAAAAAGTGAATGAAAACCAGATTCGCTGTACCCTTACCCGCGAGGATTTGGCCGACCGCGAACTGAAGATTAGTGAACTGGCCTATGGAACGGAAAAAGCCAAGAACCTCTTCCGCGACATGATGCAGCAGGCTTCTTATGAATGCGGCTTCGAGGCGGAGGACATTCCGCTGATGATAGAGGCGATTCCTCTCAATTCAGAATGTATCGTACTGATCATTACCAAAGTAGAGGATCCCGAGGAACTGGATACACGTTTTTCCAAGTTCGCTCCCTCCGTCCACGACGATGAGGATCTGGAGGAAATCGTAAGCGAAATTGCCGAGGGCGCCGACGACGTCCTGGACTTATTCAAAAAACTGCACGAAAATCGCAAAGCAAGCACCGGAGAACCTGTTCCTTCTCTCCCCGGAAAGCAATCCACTTCTCAAAAAACGGAGACAGAGAGCAGCGACATTTCCAATCTCACAAGGATATTCGTCTTTGACTCCCTCCGCAGCCTGCTTAAGCTTTCCGGTATGTTAGCCGGTAATTACAATGGTGAAAACTCCTTATACAAGGATGAATCTGAAGGACTCTATCTGCTGGTCATTTCCGGAAACGGGCATAGCCCCAGAGAGTTCAACCGCATCTGCAATATCCTGTCCGAGTACGGCAGCGTCAGGAAGAGTCTTCCTGCCAGTCGTTCCTATCTGGAGGAGCATTTCTCCCCCGTCATTGCAGAGCATGCCCTGCAGTCCCTTGCGGGGATTTAGAAATATTGCGGACACACAAACGGGACGCCGTCGGCGCCCCGTTTTTTACACAGTAAATCTATACAGCCGCAATTTTGCTCATGAGCTCGTCAATATCCATGCCGTGCACCATAGCGGCTTCCTCTAAGGTCTCGGCCTGAGCGGAAGGACAGCCCAGGCAGTGCATGCCTGCCTCAAGTAAAACGGGCGCCGCTTCAGGAGCCTGTCTTAAAATCTCGCCGATAGTCATGTCTTTGGTAATATTACTCATAGTGACACCTCCTTTTTATACGTGATTAGTATAATACTTTCCCTCCCGCTTGGCAAGTAATTCCTCAATTTCCTTTTTAATTGTATTTTTTCAAAAACAGCAGTAAAATCGGGCATTTGTACAGAAAAAAATACATGTCTGCGCTTGACGTGTATACACGTTTTTCATATAATAAGGACAAAGGATTTACTATAGTTTTACTTATAAAAAATTTAATAAAATTTTCAGAGGAGGCATTTCACATGAAACCAATCGAAACAGATTTTGTACGTGGCAAATGGGATACTGAAGTCAACGTACGCGACTTCATCCAGAGAAACTACCATCCCTATGACGGCGATGAAAGTTTCTTGGCAGAGCCTACACAGAACACCAAGGACTTATGGGCAATGGTTCTCGACCTTCAGAAGAAGGAGAGAGAAGCCGGCGGTGTTCTGGATATGGATACCAAGGTGGTTTCCACCATCACTTCCCATGGCCCCGGCTACCTTGACAAGAGCAAGGAAACCATCGTAGGCTTCCAGACCGACGCACCTTTCAAGCGTTCCTTACAGCCTTACGGCGGTATCAGAATGGCAGAGAAAGCTTGTTCCGATAACGGCTACGAAGTAGATCCCGAAATCAGCGAGTTCTTCTCCACTCACAGAAAAACACACAATGCCGGCTGCTTCGATGCATATAATGCAGAGATGAGAGCATGCCGTTCCTCCCATATCATCACAGGTCTTCCCGATGCATATGGCCGCGGACGTATCATCGGCGACTACAGACGTGTGGCTCTGTACGGTATCGACAGACTGATCGAAGATAAGCAGGCCCAGAAGGATTCCACCGGCCGTGTTATGACCGATGATGTAATCCGTCTTCGTGAAGAAATTTCCGAGCAGATCGTTGCTCTGAAACTGATGAAAGAAATGGCTGCTTCCTACGGCTGCGATATCTCCAATCCCGCAACCAACGTAAAAGAAGCTATTCAGGCTGTATACTTCGGTTATCTGTGTGCAGTGAAAGAGCAGAACGGTGCGGCTATGTCCTTAGGACGTACCTCCACCTTCCTTGACTGCTACGCTGAAAGAGACTTAGCTAACGGTACCTTTACCGAGCAGCAGATTCAGGAGTTCGTTGACCACTTCATCATGAAGCTGCGCTGCATCAAGTTTGCACGTACTCCCGAGTACAACCAGATTTTCGCAGGCGATCCCGTATGGGTAACCGAGTCCTTAGGCGGTGTTGGTGTGGACGGACGTCCTATGGTAACCAAGATGAGCTTCCGTTACCTGCATACCCTCACCAACCTTGGACCTTCTCCCGAACCCAACCTGACGGTTCTGTGGTCTACCAGACTTCCTGAGAACTGGAAGAAATACTGTGCAAAGATGTCCATCCAGACCTCTTCCATCCAGTATGAGAACGACGATTTGATGAGAGTAACCCACGGTGATGATTACGGTATCGCATGCTGCGTATCCTCCATGGTTATCGGTAAGGAAATGCAGTTCTTCGGTGCTCGTGCTAACCTGGCTAAGTGCTTACTGTACGCATTGAACGGCGGTGTGGACGAAGTTACCAAGAAGCAGGTTGGTCCCAAGTACCGTCCTGTTACCGGCGACGTTCTCGAATTTGATGATGTAATGGATAAATTCCTCGACATGATGGAATGGCAGGCAGATGTTTATGTAAACACTCTGAACATTATCCACTATATGCATGATAAATACTGCTACGAGAGAGCAGAGATGGCTCTGCATGACAGAGATGTTAAGCGCTACTTTGCAACCGGTGTTGCAGGTCTTTCCATCGTAGCTGACTCCCTGTCCGCTATCAAGTATGCAAAGGTTGAGCCCATCCGTGACGAAGACGGCGTTATCGTGGACTTCAAGACCACCGGTGACTTCCCTAAGTACGGTAATGACGACGACCGCGTAGACCTGATCGCACAGGAAATCGTTCATAAGTTCATGACCGCTGTAAGAAGACATCATACCTACAGAAACGGCGTACCTACTACTTCCATCTTGACCATTACCTCTAACGTTACCTATGGTAAGGCAACCGGTAATACCCCCGATGGACGTAAGAAGGGCCAGCCTTTCGCACCCGGTGCTAACCCGATGCACGGCCGCGATACCCACGGTGCGGTAGCATCCTTAGCTTCCGTATCCAAGCTGCCTTTCAATGATGCACAGGACGGTATCTCCAATACCTTCACCATCATTCCCGGCGCTCTGGGTAAAGAGGATCAGGTGTTCTCCGGTGACATCGAACTGGATCTGAACAAGTAATAAAGCATTTTCTCCGGGCGGCTCCGCCGCCCGGATGTAAAAAGGAGGAACACTATGGACGAAAAAACTATGATCGACGATTTGGTAAAAATGCTTGACTCCGGTATGGGGCAGGGCGTTGGTCATGTCAATGTCGATACCAATGAGGAAGAATCGAAGAACGTTCAGACAATGGGATGTACGGATTGCTCCAGAACACCTTTAGCATGCAGTGTTCCCACTCTTCATCAGGGACTTGATGATTACAGTGGCCGCAAGGACGCTGACAACAATTAAAGCATTTATAAAAAATAATATAATAGGAGGAATAAAATTATGGCAGTAGAAAATGCACAGGTAAACAATTTAGTTTCTTTGCTGGACGGTTATGCAACCAAAGGCGGACATCATTTAAATGTAAACGTACTGAACAGAGATACTCTGAGAGATGCACAGCAACATCCTGAGAACTATCCTCAGCTGACCATCCGTGTATCCGGATATGCAGTAAACTTCATTAAGTTGACTCCGGAACAGCAGGAAGACGTTATTGCACGTACGTTCCATGAGGCAATCTAATCAAACATGACTGTGAAAGTCATGGAACGGCAGATATGTCGCTGAAATAAAAAAGGAGCGGTACTTGGATTTCTCATCCATGTACCGCTTTTTATAATTTATATTTTTGCTATTCACTATCTGCTTTTACCTCTTCCCGTTGAAATTCCAACAGATCTCCAGGCTGACAGTCCAGCACGTCACATATGGCGTTCAGAGTAGAGAACCGAATAGCACTTACCTTTCCTGTTTTTATATTTGACAGATTCACGTTGGCAATCCCTACCTTCTCCGCCAGTTCATTTAAGGAAATCTTTCTGTCGGCCATCATTCTGTCCAATCTCAATATAATTGCCATACTTCCTCCTTATTGTCTGTTACAACGTCTCGTCGGATAACTGCTGCAGTACGCAGCCATAGTCAAACACACTATAGATGCACCAGAGTGAAAAACCAACCATAACGCCGATTAAAATACTGCTTTGCAGAACCAGCAGTGTGATCAGAGCAAATACAACTATCATATCCTTCAATATGGACTTTTGGAATGGAGAATCACTTTCCTTGATTTTTTTAAATACGCGGCCGGTAAAATGCAGCAGTACCGCAAAAACAACCGCAAAGATACTTGTTAACAGCAAGAACATTCCCAGTGTTTCACTGATTCGGTCTGCATCATCAAGAGACATGGTTAACCCGCCTACATTAAATTCCAATATCAAATCATTCAGATTAATTTCTCCTTCCGCCTCAGCACGATGCAGTTCTTCATTCACGGTATCATGAAATGCAAGCAGTCCAATACCACAAACTATGCAGATTGACGCACCGACGATACAGATTATCTTTGCAATCTTGGCTAAGATCATTGCCACATTGCTGCTCTTTTTAATGCTTTCCAGTTTCTTGTTTTGTTCGTTCATACATTTTCCCTTTCTAAACTTGATTTCACAGCTATTCTAACTTCTTTTATCTTTTCTACGGCTTACGTTGTAATCCTTTACACTGTCAGTATATTCAATTAATTTATGTTTGTCAATATATAATTAATGATTATCGTTAAATATATTATCTTTATCATATACTTATGAATAACCACTAAAAATTCAAGGTATCTACCACATGGCAGATACCTCGAACTGATTGCTTATTCAGAGTATCGATTATGATTATCAAAATCATTCCTCAAAAAATAGAACATCCAAGAGGTGATATTCTCCTTCTTCTATAGTCCAGTCAAAAATAAATCCACATCCCAACGTCCAACTGCTATATCCTGCTGGCAAAGCATATTTTACGCAAATGACAAATCTGTCATTTTCATCTGTGGAATAACTGATCTCTTCCGCCCAGGCTTGTGCCCAAAAACCATTCGCCGGCGGCTTCCAGGAATCAGGTTTATAATCCACCCATGACTTTCCATAGTCAGTCAGAGTTCCGTTTTCTTCATATATCTCCAGTGGTATGTATGCATATTTCATAGTATCTTCATCTATATCCGCAATTGCATCAATTCCGAATTCTTCCAATTCCACATGTACCTTTTGCCCGTCCAACAAGGAAACCTCATAGGGAAAACGGCTGTAAGAACTTTCGTTGTCCCATACCACGCTTCCTAAAGACCTATAAGTCCCGTCTTCTGTGGAGATGTAAAAGCAGTGTACCATGCTTACTCTGTCAAGATAACCATACAAGGACACATCCGGCATCCCGTCTCCATTTACATCATAAAGGCAAATATTAGGCGCTATCCAATCCCGCAGTAAATAACCGTTTAAAAATTCACAGAACAGCTTCTGTCCGTTTAACAGTACATATATATTATCCAAGGCATATCCCTGCGAATCCGTTTCCTGATATAATACCACTTCCAGATCTTCCACTTTATAGTAGTATGCCACTTCCCCGGATATTTTTGATATGGTATCCTCTGACAGAACCTCCCGGTTCTCTTCCCTGTCAAAATACATCATCTCGTCCTGGAGAATAAAGGATGATTCTGTTTTCTCCGTATCAGACTCCCCCGATATGACTCCCTCCGAATAAGCCTCCGAACATGCAGTCAGCATCAAGAGAACAACTAATAACATACATCCTGACTTTTTCATAGTATTCATTCTCCTTAACGCGAGAAATTCATAGGATTTTAATCCTATGGATATGTCACCTCAAGCCACGAGAAAGATGTGAGCATGCTTCCGTCATTGGGGTTCAGTTCACCGTCTAAGTGGTTTCCGTTTTCTCGAAACGTATAGTGAAAATACTCAATGCATGCATAATCATACTCTGCCAAATATCGCTCTAACTCACATTGAATAATGACAATGCCATTCTCTCTGATAAAATAGGAGTAGCTTATGTTGACAAAATGGTCGTCCCGCTTTTGCTCCTCTATCTCTTCTAACAATTCTCGGGCATTGTCGTACTTGAGAAAATCCTCTTCAGAAAGTATGGCTGCACCATACTCTTTGTACTTGCCGTCTTCGTAATAGAGATATGTGTCCTTCCAAGTATGCCCCAGCCAAATATCGGACGCCACATCATACTCAGCGTCATAACTCTCAATATCAAGAATAATATCATTTTCCTCATTCATATACACATAACCGTAGTTATCCTCTACAAGCACTTCCACCTCTCCCCCATGCAGAGCCAATATGGTATAGGCTTTTCCTGTGCCTATCATGTTATATGCATTAACAACAACGTGGCGTTCCTTATCATATTCTATTACTTCGATATTACATGCGTCATAATAGTGCACCTGTATGACCTCATAACAGCTTTCCAAATCGCTGCTGCAATACCAGATAATGTGCCCATTCGCTACGCCTATCATCTCACGCTCCCCGTCTTTATCCATATCCACGCCGGCGTATACATCGATGGGGAAACCGCAGGATTCTTCCATCAGTGCAAGCATCTGCCTGTCATGTTCATCCGTCAGTTCAAACCCGGTTTCCTCCTGATAAAGTTCCTGCTGCCCTTCCGGCTCCGCTTGTGAATGCTCTTGCGTTTCTATACTCTCCCAATGGTTCCGGTCGGTTTCATTTACATTCTCCTCCACCGGAGATGCCTCCGCACAGCCTGCATAACCAAAACAAAAAACAAATATAAATATGAATGAACATAACCTGTATTTTAACATGACTCTCTCCTGTGTTGGCATGACCTACTGTTCCCATTCTCAAATTATAAAATAATAATATCACTTGGAAATCATGCTTGCAATGAATACATGAAATTGCCAAAAAGAATTGTTTTTACATATAAAAAAAGGTATACTATATAAAAGCGCTGAACCATTATATAAAACATAAAGAAGGACGAAAAATATGCAAGGAAGAATACACTCTTTAGAAAGCTTCGGCACCGTGGACGGCCCCGGCGTACGATTTGTTGTATTTGTACAGGGCTGCCCCATGCGCTGTGCCTACTGTCACAATCCGGATACCTGGTCCATGACCGGCGGTACCATGATGGAGCCTGCGGAGATTCTTGAACAATACGAGCGCAATATCGGCTTTTACAAGGATGGCGGCATTACCGTCACCGGCGGGGAGCCGCTCATGCAGGTGGATTTTCTGATCGATCTATTCACGCAGGCAAAGCAGAAAAACATCCATACCTGTATTGACAGCTCCGGTATTGCTTTTAACCGGGACAATGTTCCTTTTATGGAGAAGTTGGATAAGCTCATGCCCCTGACCGACCTTGTCATGCTGGATATCAAGCATATCGATCCCGAGAAGCATCTGGAACTGACCAGCCAGCCCAATGAACATATTCTGGATTTTTGCAAGTATCTGGATGAGAAGAACGTGGATATGTGGATTCGCCATGTAGTAGTGCCCGGCATTACCGATGATGATAAATATCTGGAACAGTTAGGCTATTTTATCGGCCAGTTTCACAATCTAAAAGCTCTGGATGTACTGCCCTATCACACCATGGGTGAGAAAAAATACGAATCCCTGGGCATTCCTTACAAGCTCCACGGTGTTCCGCCCATGGATAAAAATAAGGTCGTTGAAAAAAAACAAGTAATTTTGAACGGCATCAAAAAACGTCGTGCCGAGAATGCATAAAGTTCTTGTATTTGTCCTCGTTTTATATTAGAATACTATTAATGAAAATACATCAATACAGCGTATTTTACTAAAGGAGGGTTTTAAGTATGGCATTCGTAATAAACGATTCTTGCGTTAGCTGTGGTGCTTGTGAAGCACAGTGTCCCGTAGGCGCTATTTCCGCAGGGGACGGCAAGATGGAAATTGATCCTAATACCTGCATTAACTGCGGTTCTTGCGCAGGTGTTTGCCCCGTAAGCGCTATCGCTGAGGAATAATCAGACTGATGATTGATACAAAATGGTATCAAAAAGGAATCGGATTTCCCGATTCCTTTTTTCATGGTGACTTTATTTCTTTATCCTTCCCCGTTTTTTTCTGAGCAGCTCATCTATTTTCTTATAATGCTCTTCCTCCCGCTTCAGTTTTTCCGCATTGCGTTCTTCTTCCTTTTCTTCCTGCATACGGAACTGGTAGTCTAACTCCTTTAACAGCACATCCTTCATACCCCTGTAGAGTTCCTCATTGTTTTCCTGCAAAGTTTCCCGAAAGAGCTGCTTTAGGAGCCACTGCAGACGCTTGGCCTTTTCTTCTCTCTCCGCATCATAGACGGCTGCTTCCTGCGCGGAAACCACCTGTAAAGGCTCCTGTATGACCACCTCTTTTACAACTTCCTTTTCCGGTTCGGGATGTCCTTGATTTTCCTCTTCCGGCGTCTCCGGCAGCACATTTAAGCTACCATTTTTTAACACCATTCTGATTGCCTTCAATTGCAGTCCTCTCTCCTTCATATCTTTTATTTCCAGAAATCTCTTTACATCCTCTTCCGTATAGTAGCGGTGCCCCAATTCATTACGCTTAATTGGCAGCCCCAACTCTTCCTCCCAGTAGCGCAGCACATGGGCCTCTACCTTTACCTGCCTGGCCGCGTCTGAAATCAAAAATACACTACTCATATTTATCCTTCCTTTCTTATACTTAAAAAAGAGAACAGCCGCCTGACTATGGCGATGTTCTCTTTCGTAAATCAATGAATCTATTTTTCCAGATTTGCAAACTTTGTATAGTTGGGCAGCCATGCCAGCTCCACGGTTCCAATCGGACCGTTTCTCTGCTTGGCTATGATGATCTCCGCAACATCTTTTCTCTCGGAATCATGATTGTAATAATCATCTCTGTAAATGAACATTACTACATCCGCATCCTGCTCAATGGCGCCCGATTCACGTAAATCGGAAAGCATGGGTCTGTGATCGGGTCTCTGCTCCACAGCTCGGGACAACTGGGAAAGCGCCAGTACCGGAACATTTAGTTCTCTGGCAATTGCTTTTAAGGAACGGGAAATCTCCGATATTTCCTGCTGTCTGGAATCCACCCGTCCGCTGCCGCTCATCAACTGCAAATAGTCGATTATGATCATGGAGAGATTGTGCTCCAGCTTATACTTACGGCATTTGCTTCGCAATTCCGCCACCGTAATACCCGGCGTATCGTCAATAATCAGATTGGATCGCCCGATAATACCCGCGCTTTCGATTAACTTCTCCCACTCCTGATCGGAGAGCTGTCCGGTACGGATATGCTGGGAGTCCACCTTGGACTCCAAAGAAAACAGACGGTTTACCAGTTGTTCCTTGGACATTTCCAAACTGAATATTGCTACGGTCTTATTCTGCTTAAAGGCCACATACTCGGCAATATTAAGCACAAACGCGGTTTTTCCCATGGAGGGTCTGGCTGCGATCAGAACCAGATCCGCCGGCTGCATACCTGCCGTACGGTAATCCAGATCCACAAAACCTGTGGCAATCCCGGTAACCGCTCCTTTATTTTTAGAAGCCCTCTCTATGCGGTCCATGGCATTCATCACAACCTGACGGATGGGCACAAACTCTCCGGTATTCCGCTTTTGCACTATCTCAAAAATTCTTTTCTCGGTATCCTCTAAAATAAACTCCAAGCTCTCCTTCCCCGCATAGCAGGTATTGGAGATTTCATCATTCAATCGGATAAGTTTGCGCAGCGTGGATTTTTCTGCCACAATTCCCGCATAATGCTTGATATTGGCGGAAGTCGGTACCGCAGTGATCAAATCCCGGACAAATTCCAGACTGCTGACCTCGGGGGGCACGTCCTTCTCCTTTAAACGGTTTTGCAGAGTTACCAAATCCACGGGCTTCCCCTCGTCGTTTAACTCCACCATGGCCTCAAATAAAACACCGTACTGCTTATTGTAAAAGTCTTCTCCGGTAATCAGTTCGGAGGCTACTACAATGGCTTCCCTGTCCATGATCATGGAACCGATGACAGATTGCTCCGCCTCCGTACTGTGGGGCAATATTCTTTTTAAGACGCTTTCTTCCATTGTAGGCATTTCTACTGTTTCCTCTCCCGCTTACCTTTCGATGATCGGCTGTATAAAATAATCCGATTACTGCTCGGATATATGCACCTTCAATTTGGCCGTCACCTGAGGATGCAGCTTTACACTGACCTCATACATGCCAAAGTTCTTAAGCGCTTCCGGAAGCAACAGCTTCTTCTTGTCCAATTCAATATCATGCTGCTCCTTGCATGCCGCCGCAATCTCCTTGGAAGAAACGGAACCAAAGGCTTTGCCGCCTTCTCCGGCTTTCATTTTTACTTCCACGGTCTTGGTTTCCAACACTGCTGCCAGTTCTTTTGCCGCGTCTAACTGTTCCTTGGCAAGCTTGTCCGCATTGGCCTTCTGCAGTTTTAAATCGTTCAGATTCTTAGGCGTAGCTTCTACGCCGATTTTCTTGGGCAGAATATAATTTCTTGCATAGCCGTCACTGGCTTCGATAATATCCCCCTTCTTACCCAGTTTCTTTTCATCCTGTAACAGTATGATCTTCATTATATCGCACCTTCCTCCAACATAGCATCAATGGTAGCTTTTAAATTGCCGATGGCTTCAGCCATACCAATACTCTCAAACTGGCAGCCTGCAATGCTCATATGTCCGCCGCCACCCAGACGCTCCATGATAATCTGTACGTTGACTTCATCTATGGAACGGGCAGATACATAAATCTTGCCCTGATATTCCGTCAGCACAAAACTGGCCTTGATTCCCCGGATATTTAAAAGCTCGTTTGCTGCCTGTGCGCCTACCACGGTAGGGCTCTGTATATCTTCCCCGGTACAAATGGAGATAGCGAAGGACTGGCGGTAAATCTCCGCCTGACTGACAGCGTCCGCTTTCGCTTTGTAGTCATTGGCATCCTCCCTGAACATCTTTCTGACACGGGTTACATCCGCACCGTTACGGCGCAGGAATGCTGCTGCCTCAAAGGTACGCACACCGGTTTTACTCATAAAGTTGTTGGTATCTATCATGATACCGGAATACATACAGTCCGCTTCTTCCGTCCTGATCTTAATATTATCGGTAGTATACTGCAGAATCTCGGAGACCATTTCACAGGCCGAAGATGCATAGGGCTCCACATAGGAAAGCGTGGCATTCTCAATGGTTTCCGTCCCCTGCCTGTGATGATCCAGCACCACAATGGATTTACACACTCTCAGCAGCTCGGGACATTCGGTAATACTTGGCCTGTTTACATCCACCACTACCAACACCGAATTGCTGCCTGCTATTTCAAGCGCCTGACTGCTGCTGATCATCATATCCTCTTCATATTCCGGATTATGCTTAAACAAGTCTATCACCGGCTGCATGGTATTGGGAACCTCATTCAGCACGATATAAGCTTTACGGGCCAGTGCCTGCGTAATACGGTAAATTCCCACAGCCGCACCAAAACTGTCTACATCGGGCAGTCTGTGCCCCATGATGATGACCTTATCTTTTGCTGCAATAATTTCCTTCAGCGCATGTGCCTTGACGCGGGCTTTGACACGGGTATTCTTTTCTACCTGCTGGCTCTTTCCTCCATAGTAAGTAACGCTTCCGGGAGTCTTGATCACTGCCTGATCACCGCCGCGTCCGAGAGCTAAGTCTATGGCATTGCGGGCAAACTCATAACATTGGGCGTAGGTCAGGCCGTTTACGCCGATACCGATACTGATGGTAACCGCCATTTCATTGCCGATATTGACAGTTTTGACATCTTCTAACAGATCGAAGCGGGACTCCTGGAGCTGCGCTACGGATCTTTTACGCATGACGATCAAATATTTGTCCTTTTCCAGCTTCTTCACAATACCGTCCAATGCGGAAATGTACTTGTTTACCTTTCTGTCAATCAGTGCGATCAAGAGGGAACGCCTGACTTCTTCTACACTTTCCAACGCTTCCTCATAGTTGTCCAGATAGAGTAAACCTACAGCCAGACTCTGATCGTCCACTTCCTGCAGGGCAATATGAAGTGCTGTTTCGTCAAAGAGGTATACCGCTATCAAAAAGCCGTCATACCCTTCTGCCTGAATCATATCGCTGTTTTCTGCCATTTCCTTCAGTGAAATTTTTCGGAATTTCGCTATGTACTCCTTGCCCTCATAGGACAGCTCGTACTGGGTTTCCTCCACGTCCTCACCATTTGGCAGACGTTCCTTTGTAATGGAAGGAAAGAGCGACATAATGGATTTACTGTAGCCTTTGGGCTGATGGATCACATTTTCAAAAGCATGGTTGGTCCAAACCACTTTACCGCTATCATCCAAGAGTGCATAAGGCAGTTCTAATTCACGCAGCAGTCTTTTTTGTATCTGCCCGTACTGTGTGGCGAAGCTGATCAATTCGTTCATAATGACCGGCTTGTTGTAAAAGTACAGGGACAGGGTTACCGCAAAATAAAAAACCGTAAAACATGCCAATAAAATGCCCGCTCTGTAATCCAGCACCAGAATACCTGCGTTTACTATAAACAGGAGCACTCCCAGATAAATGGAAAACAACAGATAGGTTCTTATTTTTCCCTTTAGTCTGATTCTTTTCTTCATGTATGCCTCCATTCACATCCATACGCAGTCATGCTGCATATTTCAGTGCCTTGCATCGCAATACGTCCCTATATTGATATAGTATACCATTTTTTCCTATATCTTTCCACAATATAATTTGTCGAACGCAAGGACTTTTTATCACTTTCCCACAATTTACCCCTAATCTTCCGCTTTTTGGCTGCCATCCGGCTGCCAATCCGGTATTTTAAAAGCGCTTACCGGGATTTTATGGGCTCCGATCTCTTCTCCCGTCCAAGAATCCTTAAAGTGAATGACCAGACACTTCTCATCGTCAAGCTCAGGCCAATCGCTCCAAGGCCACTTCTCATCGTCTTTCTCAACCCATTCCATGCGGGACCAAGGCTCATTGATCTCATCCCCTATCACTCTGATCAGATAAGTATCCTCTCTGTAAACATAGAGTCTTCCATAATAATTTATCTGCCACTCCATCACCGGATCTTCCATCTGGCTTTGGGCATAGCGCAGAATATAGGTTTCCCCGTCCACGGTGACTTCCTGTTCCCAAATAAAATCCTCATAATAGGTACTCCAGATGTCATGCTCGCGTGCCTCATATTCTTCCACACTGTAGACATAGTCAGAGAGTATCTCCTGCCTGCCTCCGTCATAACTGGATATCTGTATGGTACAGGTATCATCCCGAAAAAGATCGTATGTGAGATCTTTTATCAATTCGCAGTCCATCTCATTTTTCCACTGATAGACTTCATCACTTCCGCTTACCGCCGAACCGTGATAATGAATATGCAGCCTTCTGGTCTCCGGATCTACATAATAGCTGCCGTAATATTCCAAATCAGGAAAATATGCAAAACTCTCCCGGGAAGGGCTCCACAAATAGCGGCTCTCGCTGCCGCCGTTAGCGCCATAATAGTAATAGACGATCAAATCCTCATAGCCATCCGCATTGAAATCATAAAAACTCACAGGACATTCACAAAATGCTGAAGAATAGACTTCTATTTCCTGAAAAGCCTCGCTTTCTCCATTTCGGTATACGGTAATCTTCCACAGTCTGCCGATTTCTTCCGGTGCTCTCTCGTCATCGCCCGGTTGATACACATATTCTACGGCAAAGGAAAAAATGTCCTCCCCGATCTCCCGCTGCAGATAGTATTTCTCCCTAAGATTATCATAACGGTTGGTCAGGCCGTTTTCCGATACCGTGACCTCATATCCTATGTCCCACTGCCAGCCAATACCCAATATGCTGCGCGTAATACGCTCATCAAAAGGGCATCTCCAAATACCACCCCATGCTGTATCATAGTAAAACTCATAATATTGATCTTTATAAGTCAAATACAGCAGACATTGTCCATCCTCTGTCATGATCTCCCTATAGGGTGTTTTCTCCATTACCCAAGCAGTATTCTCATCTCCAGATCGCGCAGTTTCAAAAACTTCATCTATTAGGTACGCCGCATAACTCCGTATGGAGGGAATCCTCTCCCTAAACCAATCGTATAACTCAGACTCCGTTTCAAAAGCGGGAAATGCTTCCACATGACGCAGCAGGCATTCCGCCGCAACAGGTTCTTCCTCCTGCCAGCTATATTGTATATAACAGATACGCAGTCCGTCTTCATAGAGATTGCAGGAAGTCAAATACTCCCACTCCATCGGCAGGAGCACCCCGTCAAACTGCAGCAGCCAGCAATCCCACTCAGGCTTTTTCCGCGGGTTTATAAGTGTAAGAAATACCGTATCAGTGTAAGCATCCTGCTCTCTCCAATGTAAATCGGCCGTAAGAAGCAGTTCTTTCAGAAAACCATACCATTCTATTTTCTTTAAATCCATAGCTTGGAAGGTGTACCCCACCTCACCTTGCTGGAGATACAGCTCATAACAGTTTCCGTAAGGCTCTTCTTGATACATCTTATCCGCCTCTACCCGGGCTGCCAGCGTCAGTTCGGTTCCTCCAATAATATCGATCAAACATCCCTCATATTGATTCTCTCGTTCCTTTATCTGCTCATAAAAGCTTACCTCGCTAAACTCCTGCCTAAATACCAGCACTTTGCCGCTATCCTGCGTTTCAAATGCAAGTGGATTTTTAGAATCTACTTCACGCACGAAATAACCAATCAGCTCGTCTGTGCTCCCATTTTTCTCCGGGCAATAAGTCCAGGAAAAATCCTCATTCCACTGTAATTCGCCCTGTATTTCGACTAGGTTGCCATGTGATATGGACTCAGTCTGAGAGAGCGTACTCTCGCTTTGGGAATCCGCAATACCACAGCCTGCACACAGGCCAAGCAGCAACATTAATATGCCAAGGTATCTAGCGTTATTCTGCAATCCGCTATGATGCATGATCCCTTTTATGGTAACTTTCATGTTTCTCCCCCGACAAAAACGGCTAACCCCAAAGGGATTAGCCGCTTCCTACAATCCAACCGGATTTAGTCACAAGTATAAGGCATCAATGCAACGTGGCGCGCTCTCTTGATTGCAACAGTCAGTGCTCTCTGATGCTTTGCACAGTTGCCGGTAATCCTTCTGGGAAGAATCTTCCCTCTCTCGGATACGTATCTCTTCAGCTTATTTACATCCTTGTAGTCAATCACATTGTCCTTGCCACAAAATACACAAACTTTTTTTCTTCTACGCATTCCGCCTTTTTTCCTTACAGGCGCGTCTGCCTTGTCAGCTGCTTTATTAAATGCCATGTCAGTGCCTCCATTCTTATAAATTATTAGTTGAACGGCAATTCCTCATCGATTCCGTCCGGGATGTTCATAAATCCGTCCCCTGCTCCTGAAGGCTCAGGTCTGGAATTATTGCCTCCCATATAATTGCTGTTATCTCCGGAAGCATTCTTGCTTTCCGCAAACTCAATCTCATCCACCATGATGCGGACACTGTAAACCATCTGTCCGTCCTTGTTCGTATAGTTGTCATTCTGTACACGGCCAACTACAAGAATCTTTACACCCTTGTGCAGATAGCGTTCTACGAATTCTGCCTGTCTGCCGAATGCCGTACAGTTAAAGAAATCCGCATCGGGCTCGCCGTCCCTCTTGAATCTTCTGTCTACTGCAACGGAAAATCTGGCAACAGCCGTTTGATTACTTCCCTGAGAATATCTTACCTCGGGATCTCTGGTCAATCTTCCCATAAGAATTACTTTATTCATATCAAGTCTCTCTTTCCGGTATACCAGGAACCCTCCCGGTATCACCTATGCTTCTTGTTTTACGATTAAATATCTGATAACATTGTCCATAATGCGGATACGGCTCTCGATCTCAGCGGGAGCGGTCGTCTCAGCATCGAACTGAATGAAATAGTAGAACGCTTCCTTCATCTTCTGAACTTCGTAAGCTAACTTTCTCTTACCCCATTCATCAATGTTGGTGATAGCGCCGCCGAATCTCTCAACCAGTGCCTTGCACTTGTCAATTACGGCTGCTCTTTCATCATCTTCGATTTTCGCACTTACAACAACTGTTAATTCATATTTGCTCATGCTACTACCTCCTTATGGTCTCTGGCCCCGATTTACGGAGCAAGGAATTATATATCACGGAATCTTATGTTACCATAGAATTCCGCAACTTTCAAGCTTTTTTCCCGATTTTTCTCTATATTTTTTGAGTCCGTCTAATTACCGCGTTTAATATCCCTGATATTTTTCTCCACCTGCTTACGGGCTATCATGATCTGATGTCCGCAGCCTGCGCATTTCAGCCTAAAATCCGCTCCTACCCGCAACACCTGCCATTCCTGACTGCCGCAGGGGTGCTGCTTTTTTAATTTTATCATATCACCCACTTGAATATCCATAAAGCCTCCTGTTACTACTATAGACCGGCAAAGATTTCTCCGATGCTGCCTTGTATCACAAGGTCCGCCATATTGTCCCTGGGTGTAGCGGACTTGTTGATCAGTACCAAATACTTGCCGGAAAAATAATCAATCAGTCCGGCTGCCGGATAAACGGCAAGAGAGGTTCCGCCAATGATCAGCATATCCGCTTCCTGTATGGCCTTTACGGCTCCGGTTATGACCTTCTGGCTTAAGCCTTCCTCATAGAGCACCACATCCGGCTTGATGGGGCCGCCGCATTTACTGCACACCGGTACTCCCTCACAATCCCGTACATACTCTACATTATAAAATGCACCGCAGTCCTCACAATAATTGCGATGCACGCTCCCGTGCAGCTCCCAAACCGCCTTGCTGCCTGCCGCCTGATGCAATCCGTCGATATTCTGGGTCACAACTGCCTTTAACTTGCCTTCCTGCTCCCACTGAGCCAGCTTCTTATGGGCCGCATTGGGCAAGGCGTCCAAAAAGAGCATTTTATTTCGATAGAAACGGTAAAACTCCTCCGTATTCCGCCTGTAAAAAGTATGGCTTAAAATAGTTTCCGGCGGGTAGTCGTACTGCTGATGATATAGTCCGTCCACACTCCGAAAATCCGGAATACCGCTCTCCGTGGAAACACCGGCCCCGCCAAAAAATACCAGACTCTTGCTTTCCGCCAACATGCTTTTCAGCTTTTCTATTTTTTCTTCATAAGTCATTTCTGCCATCGCTCTGCCTCCCTTTTTCTTTATTATGATATACTCCCCGTATATTTTTTAAGTCAGATTTCCTGATAAGAAATCCTTGACTACACCGAAAAATTCCCGCAGCATATTGTTTGGCAGATAGCCCGGATGTGATCCGGCCACAATACCATATACATCCGCACAGCCTTCTGCTCTGGCCAGATGCACGCCGCGAAATACATGAAAATTATTGGTCACAATACCTACACTGCTGTTTTCGGCATCAAATAACTGCATGCTGTACCTGATATTTTCACTGGTATTCCTGGAAGCGCCTTCCATTAAAATACGCTCCGGTGCAATACCTCTTCCTATCAGATACTCATACATTCCCTGCGCCTCGGTAGTTGGCTCGTTGCTGCCCTGTCCGCCGGACACAATGACTATGGTACTCGGGTTGTTTTCCAGATACTCATATGCCGCATCCAACCGTTTCTGCAAAACATAACTGGGACCGTTTTCTCTCACCTGCGCCCCCAACACTATGATATAGTCCAGATTCTCTTTCCCTTTGACAAAGAATCCGCTGAGAATAACACACTCTACAATTACAAAGGTCAGCACGCCTACACCGATCAACAGCGAAACTGCCTTCTTTACTCTTTTGGGAAAACGCTCTTTTACTTTGTCTCCGTATTTTGCCCAGAACAAAAAAACAATTCCAAGCACTCCCCAGATGAGAAAGAATTTGGTTCCGTAACCACCGGCCAAAAACAGGGACAAGCAATATACAAGGCAAATTCCACCCAGTATTCCCCAAAAGATACGCATACCTCGTCCTCTCCTTAACTCATTAAAAATATGGAACAATTTGTTCCACAGCGGGATCAATATATACCACATAACCGTCTGTTTCCATGAGCCATTCTAAGCCATAGTCCTGCAGATTCCCCGCGATTTTATCCCCGCTTCTCAAAACAATATAATGGCAGCCAGCCTCACGGGTCAGCGGTACCAGCACATCCAGTTCAATAACAGGAGCTTCCATTGCGTTATAAAGCTCATCCCTCCAACCCATCATTGCATCCCTTCCGTATGGCATTCGTACCAACGGATCATATTGACGTACATATAACAATAATTCATATGGAAAAACCGCCATCACTTCATGTCCGGGAACTTCAATGGCGTCGCATATGTGTACTACCGCATTGGGTACGTGATATGGATTCTGTGCCTTAGTATAAAGCGGATTACTGTATACCAGCTTACCGGAAAAAGTAATTAGTAACACAACGATCGTAGCAAAACATACAGCTTTTTTCCCTTTAAGACTGCTAAAAATTTGAACCGCGGCATAGGCGAGCACCACAATGATGGGCAACAGCCAAAAATTTCTGAAATATATTTCCTCCCCTACCAGAATAAAAAAGGCTTTTGCAAACAGGGGATTGAAAAATAACAGCAGCAGCAATATCGGCGTGTAGATAAACAGAATTCGCCTGGGCTTTTGTTTTTCATTGCACAACAAGTAGAGTAATGCCAGCAAAAACCAGATCACAATAGATCCCGTTCCTATATAATTCTGAAATGTGTTAATGACGCTGCTCATGCTCAAAATTCCATCCTCTCATGATTTTAGCGCAATACCAGATATAGGCATGCCATACAGACAGGAACAATGCAACATCCCAAAATCGGCAGCAGAATCTTCCAGCGTTTATAACCGGCTGCCGCACAAAATCCTACTACACCTGCCAGAGTACAGGTAATCAATGCCCCCTGTGTGCTGCACAGGCAGCCCGCCATCATGGTCAACATTACCAATATCCAATACCCGGGACTCACCCGCTTGTTTTGCTGCATATCCTCTAACAGTATCAAAAACAGTAAAAATAGAAAAGGAATAATAATATTAGCCAGTACTGCCTTTCCCTGTGCCGTTCTGACCAGCAGAAAATTTTCTGCGGTATAAAGGGAAGTGCCTCCAAATAAGATCAATAATTCCAAGAACAACATAAAGAGTGGGCACTTTCTTGTCCCCTCCGGAAACAATCGCCATCCTATTTGAAGATAAATGGAATAACTCATGATGATCAGAACTATCGGAAAAATTATTTGGGCCAAAATTGCAGCATGCACCCCGGATAATCTGGAGAACATGGCTATCCATATAGGAAATGGTGCCAGCCCATGTCTCATATCCAGCAGTGTGCTTCCTCCGCTATAAGGCAGTACCTTATACATGGTATTGTACTTAGTTGCTATGGTGGAGACTGCTACATAAAAAGCATCATCACCTTCCTCATATGCCAACACGCCAACCAGTATTAACTGTAACAATAATAGTATGGCAACACAACACCATAGGCATATAGCAATCTTATCCTTTTTCCCATGTTGTTCAACGGTCAAAACCTTACCATGATTATTTGTTCTCTTTTTAATTCTCCATACTATACAAAACAGTAACAAAACTCCCACGTATATGCTATAAACAGCCACAGTATGTTCCAAAAAACGCCGCAATAAAATCATCGGTACACAAATCAGCAAAAATCCCGCCCACAGGCAGATCTGTCCGCTCACCCAGCAAAACAAAAAAGCAGGCATATCCCCGCTTATATTTTTAAAAAATCCACCGACAACGATGGGAATCCCTATGAACAATACTGTCAAAATTAAAATCTGTATTACCAACACGTAAAGTCCCTTCCCCGCCAGTCACGACTACCTTTTTTTAGAAACTTTGTCTCAGTCATAACTCACGCATTTTACATGTAGTCATTATAACATCTATTTTCTAGTTTGTCATTATACTAATCTGTTAAACCAAAAACCTCGAAAGTTCATCACTTTCGAGGTTTTTATAAAGGCGACAACCAGATTTGAACTGGTGATCAGGGTGTTGCAGACCCGTGCCTTACCACTTGGCTATGTCGCCAAACTCCCCGAGTAGGGCTCGAACCTACAACAACTCGGTTAACAGCCGAGTGCTCTACCATTGAGCTATCGAGGATGACTCCAACGGGAATCGAACCCGTGTTACCGCCGTGAAAGGGCGATGTCTTAACCGCTTGACCATGGAGCCAAATAAAAAAAGGCAAATGACCAAGGCAAAGCCTTTAGACACTTATGCCTCGGCATTTTGCCTCAGCATAACGCCTTAAGATTTGTGCCTTGAAAACCGAACAGCGAAACTCCTCTTTCATTCATCCGATAACATTCCCTGCCTGTTCAGGATAAGCCCTCGACCGATTAGTAAATGTCAGCTGAACACATTGCTGTGCTTACACCT
>JAFLSY010000008.1 GCA_022510745.1 Lachnospiraceae bacterium | reverse complement strand
TGCGGGAAGAAGGGCAGGAGGATGACCGCTGGCATTTCCGTCTTGGTTATGCGCTGTACTATCTGGATAGAACGGAAGAGGCGTTGACCTGTTTTCGCCGTGTCCGTGAACTTGACCCGGAGGATCATAAAGCTGTGCAGTTTATTGTGTTGTGCGAGGATAGGCATGACATGAGAGGGTCGTCGGACAGTGATGAATCCTCTTTCTATATCACCTTGAATTTGAATGCTCGGCTTCAACCCATGCACCGCGGTGATTTGGAGGATGCTTTGGACGAACTGCTGGACAAATCCGATATAGGCTTTGTGGACGGTGGAGGAACACTGACTTCTCCCTCCGGCGAGGTGAAGTCTTGTGACATTGAACTGGCTTTGAACGACGGCAGCGAAGAAACCATTGCGGAGCTGGAAAAGATCCTCGAAGCGCTGGGCATACCCACAGGCTCAAAACTGCTGTGGACGGCATCGGACGGGGAGAAAACAGAGCGCCCGGTAGGCCGTTTGGAGGGCATGGCGCTCTATCTGAACGGAACCGATTTGCCGAAAGAAGTTTACGAAAGCTGTGACATCAACTATGTCATCGAGCAACTGGAAACCCGCATGGATGGGATCGGACGCCTGTATAGTTGGTGGGAAGGCCCGCAGAATACTGCGCTGTACTTCTACGGCGGGAGCTATGAGAAAATGTCGGCAGCGATACAAGATTTTATCGCGGAGTATCCGCTGTGTCAAAAATGCGTGGTAGAGAGGATTGCATGAGTTGATTTAAAAGAAAAAACAGAGAGATAATGTTGTGTTGGAGGAATTAAATGCGAACGATATATTTTCACGAGGACGATTACTGCCAGTGCGAGGTGCTTCCTTTGGCGGCAAAGGAATATTGTCTGCGCGAAATGGACGATATAGACGCTTTTGCTGAAGAGCATAAAGAGGGACTGTTTTATACAGACATTTATATGCGCAAAGACGGTCCGCATACGCTGCGGGAATTAGCTCTGCGTTCCCAACAGTTTGCATCGGCGCTGGAGTTTCTTCCCGCCTTTGATCGGGTAGAGACTGGATATTCCTCTTATCGTGAGGAGTGTGAAGCTACTTGTGCAAGAGGGTTTTCCAATGAGCTGGCGGTAATTTGGGAAACTAATGAAGAGGGCTTTGTAACCGCTCTTTGGCTAGTGATCTGGGTGAAAGCGGAAAATGCCGATACAGTGCGTAGGATATACACAGCTTTGGGCAGCCTTGCCCCTTTGCTGCTGGCTGATTGGAATCTAAATGCCTGCGTCGATTTGACAGATACTGCAGCGATTGAGAAGTATTTGCAGGAGCAATTACACACGGAAAATACAATATGAACAGAGAAGAATTGTTGCAACAAATAAACTACTGGCATGAGAAAAACAAACATAAAAAGATCATCGACGCCATAGAAGCCCTGCCCCGGGAAGAATGGGGCTACGAGCTGACCTGTCTGCTGGCGCGGGCGTGTAACAATTTGTACAGTCCCAGCAATCCGGGATTAGAAAAGGCGGTGTCACTGCTTGAGTCTGTGCGGGAGGATGGAAAGGATGATCCTCACTGGCACTTCCGTATGGGTTATGCACTCTTTTATTTGTTCAGAAAAGCAGAGGCTCTTACCTATTTCCGAAAGGCTTTTGAACTCGATCCCGATCATCCGAATGTGCCATTTTTTGGGGTAAACCATGCAGACAGCGCCTCGGTTTCCCTCAATGTGGGCGAGTATTTGCAGGATGTCTTTGATACCCGCACAGAGGAAGACTTTGAAGGCAGCGGATATGATTGGGAGAGTTTGGCGAATGTGTTCCTTAAAGAGAGAATGCCGGACCTAACCGAAAAGGTGAAATTCGACTCAGAGTCATCCATGTTCTGCGCCTACTCTGAGGATATGGCGGCGCTGCGGGAGTTTATTGTTGGCTTTAAGAATGCCTGTGAAGACAAGGCTCTTATTTTAGACTTGTTTAGCCGTGCGGAATTGGACTGATGAATATGATTTTTGATGAGTTTATAGAAAATGTATTACATTACTATCTGCTGTATGATCAGGGCTTGAAAAAGCAAGCGAACAAGTATATTGAGGAGTATGTTCAAACAATTTCAGCATGGGACAGACAAGAGTTAAACGATGTACTTTTTCTGTTTGCACAGGAATTATGTGATACAAAAAAATATGACTTCATGGGCATTGGCAGGCGCGGAAACGGAAGGATTCCATATGCGCTTGATATGCTTTTGAGGGACTATCTGTATTCTGAGTGTTCGGAAAACAAGATGCCCCAACTGAGGTGGTTCTATGAGTTGTATAAGAACGACAAGTTTGGTGTGATGTATGCAAGAGATATGCTCGACAGGGCATATTTAAGTACGGACTGTGATCAGAAGACCGTCGCACTATTGTTTTCTTCTTGGCTTGGCGTTTTAGAATGGGGTGCGCATCATTTTCCGGAGGATTGCATTATTACAAAAGACGAGATGCGCAATGCAGTAAAGCAGTGCAAAAAGATTATTTCTGAAAAAGAAGTCGATGAAGCGTTAAAAAAGGAATTGCATTGTTATGAGCTTCTGTATCAGTGCTACTACAAATATGAAAATGAGGGTAAAAGTAAGAGCTTTCAGGAATACTGCGATGAAGCAAATATAGAGTTTCATAACGACATTATAACAGTTTATTTTGAGAGTTAAGAAGGAACTGTGCGATAGTTCTGAATTGCAGAGGAAGTAATATGACTGATCATGAAAACGAATTGCATATAAAAGTAAACGCATTCAAATCATGGGCAAAATCCAACTATCCCGAAATCATAGAGGAAAACGATAACGGGGAATGGTGCTTTTGCGATGAATTTTACGAGATGACCTCATGTGCTCTTAGCGTTATACAGAAGTGCCCTGCCACAGGTGCCGGTAAACAGACAATCGACGATCTTTTGTATGCGATTGCCAGAGATAATGAATGTGAATCTATTGTCGAGGAATTATTAGATCACCAAGATTGGTTTGCTCTGTTATGCAGGCAATGTTTGAAAACGCATTATACAAACGCCAAATGGCAATTTGTTAAGAGACTGTGTGATTACACCGGGAATGAAAATATCCGCGAATTAGTTTATGATTTTCTTGCCGTTGAGGATGAATATACAGAAAGAATGGCTTTGAAAGCATTAGCTGACATTTATCCCGAAAAAGCGGAAGCCTATGCTTTAGTCTTTTGGAACAGAACAAAGTATGAGAATGATGAATATCAAAAAATTATGGCTCTCCATGTCCTGTATCAAATTCATTCACAAAAACTGTGTGACTACTTGGAAATGGCAGAACATTCGGAATATAAGTATCTAAGAATGAACGCACAAGAGATACGGGAAAAAATAAAGGCAGATAAGCTGTGCGAATAGAATTTGCGGGGGTGTCGGAGGTATATGTTTCAAACGGAAGAAAAGATAAGAAAAAATATTGTCACTCCCGAGGGAGAGGACGAATTTGAGCTTCGGTATATTTCGGATGAAAACGTAGGACTGCTCACTACCCGTTCGGGAAAATCCTATTTGATTCTTGACAGCATCGATTATTGGTATGATTGCATTCAAAACGGATATCCATCGAAGAGAAAATGCGGCTGTAAAAACGACTGCTTTAAGCTGTATTTTGACTATGTGCCGAGGCTCGGAACAGAGGATTACCGTGCAGTGGAGCTCACTTTCTGCTGCACGAAATGCGGCAAGCAACGAAAATTCGCGACGATTGACCTTGACTATTCCCCTACCGGGCAGTTGTTTGAGCAGCCGATTGTCTATTGCGAAAAACCGAAAATAAAGTATAAAACATATTCCGTAAACGGCTATTGGAGCGATGAGGTGTTTCACAATTTGGTCGAGTTTTTATGCGAACAGCAATTATTTATCCTTTGTTGGTATTGGGATGATGGAAAACGATTTGCAAAAGAATTTACCGCAGAGAAACTGAAGAATTTTTTGTTTGAGAAAAAGGCACGCTATCTGCACGTCTATTTTTCGCGGGAGCCGATGAATGGGCTGCTTGTGAATGTCCGTTCAAACGACAAAGGCGTTTACATGGATTTGAATCTTTGGCGCAAAGAGGAAGTGATTGACCTGTGTGCCCCGCTTACTGTTGTGGGCGCAGGCTTGTTTTACGATATGAGGTTTTGCAGTGAGTACATAGAGAAGGGGCAGGTAAAATCAAAAAGCGAGGGATTTTGCCGACTGGCACAGAGTGTTTGGAAGTATAGCAGAGAGAGGTTTAAGTAAAAGCGAGGTGACGGTATGGCTACATGGAGCGGAATAAAGAACAAGCTGGAGAACGACTATCTATGTCCTGCCCTTCGGGGACGCATTCAGTATTTTGTCACGAGATACCATGAAGCCCATGATCGAGAGGGACGAGCTGCCATCCGACTGGACGGCGTGGAGGTGCTGCGCAGCAATTACTACGACTACCGTGATACACTCTGGAGCAGATTCAATCTGCTGCGAGAGGATCCGACCGAAAAGAATGACTATCGGTTGGCGTATGAGAGCACGCTGAATGACGGCTGCTTCGATCAAAGGGTTTTCTATGAGGCGTTCCACATCTTTGACAACCAAAGCATCGAGGAAAGCATGAACAGCGATAATCCCTTGGTGCGTGTCTTTGCCGTGCTGGATCGCCGTTTGGGTAAGCGCCGTCTGTTGGCAATCGCAGAGAAAATGGAGCAGGAGCTTCCTTGGGTACGAGCATTCTATGTGATTCGGATGCAGGCTGAGGGGCTGATGGAGACAGAGAAACCCATACGGTAAGGCTCACCCAACTGAGGGAAAAGCTAACATGGAATTTGATGAAACTATTAAAAAACAATTGAAACGAATTCGTAAGTTTCACCCGAAAAAATCAGCACCACCCGTTAGACGAGTGGTGCTGATTTTTGGCATGCAAATTGGATTTTCTATTCTTCCGGTTTGGTTGCTTTGAAAAGCAATATCATCGCACATATGATTAATGGTAATCCCGCAAGAACTCCAACCGGCGCCGGACCCAGCAGTCTCATTGAGCCTGTATTTGTTATGCAGATGACCATAGGAACGGTAGCCGCAGCGTTGAATGCTCCGTGAAATATGGATGGGATCCAGATGCATCCGGATTTTTCATACAGCCGGTCGCACAATATACCTATCGCAATCGTAATAATACAAAACGTCAACATTCCAATGATCGGGAATCCAAAGTAATCTGTTCCATACTCATATCCTATAAGCCAGATAACAGGCCAGTGCCATATTCCCCAGATGACACCGCCGATCAGCCAGCCGCGTCTTTTGCCGAACTTTGCTTTCAGCTGGGGATACAAAAATCCCCGCCAGCCGGCTTCTTCACCAACTGCAAGAAACATGTTGATAAACGGGGCGTATGTCAGACAGCCCACAAAATTGATCAGGATATACAGAGAGTAAGTCAATCCCTGCGCCTCCAACTGCCCCAGTATTTCAGGCCCGGCAGCTGCCACAAGATACTCCCCGCTTAAATCTAAATGTCCCGGAAAGACAACAAAATATAAAACAGCGCCGATCACTGTCAATAATGCGGGAAGAAACCATGCTGCAAGAAGAATCTTTATCTTCCCCTTGAGGTTGGGTTTCCATCCCATGCCCGAAAGCGTATGTCCGGATAAGAGCACTCCAAACAGCGGCACAAACATCATGACCGCCATAAGCAGCTGTCCGAAGACAGCAAGCCCGTTTCGGTACAAAACTGCTACAACGACCTGCATGATCCATGTGATCAGAAAGGTCCAGATCAGATACTTTATCGTTCCTTTTTTGTTGAAAGTTATATCATTCATGGCTATCAGCCTCCTCTCTTGCCACTTCCACGCAGAAGCCGTGATGGCCGCAGGAAGTGCAGGTAAGTTTACGGGTCGCAGGCGTATGCCTTGCCCAGAATGCTTCTCTAAATGTCGGTATAAAAACCGTATGACATTGCGGGCAGATGTAGGCTACACGCCTGAAGTAATACCGCGACATCAGGATCGCATAAGGAATGGCAATGACCGCCCATATCACAAACAGCCACCAGAAGCCCTTTGTGATCCACAGGATGATGGATGCCCACTGGAAAATGCTGATGGGAATACCGCTGATAAGAAGAGATGCATGGATTTTCTTCAATTTCTTCTTATTTGACATCGTGTACGCTATGTCACCAATGGATTCGACAGAGACCGTCTCTATGCTTTTCAGCTCTCGTTTGAGCGTTTCCAGTTTGTCCAGCTTCTCCTGACGCTCTCCGATCTCCTCCTTCAAAGCCTGCTCCTGTTGCTCCAGAAGCAATGAGATCACGCTGCCCGGATCGTCTTCGGAAAGCAGCTGAGAAATGGAGTCAATGGGAAGTCCCAGGTCTCTGAGGAAGCAGATGATCTTCATGCGCTTTAAGTCATCTTCCGAATAAAGCCGCCTGCCTCCTTCGGACAATTCTGTCGGAACAAGGATACCACGGGTATCATAATACTGTACCGTCCTGACTGTCACACCACAGAGCTTTGCAATCTCTCCTGTCGTGTATTTTGACATAGCTTTTCACCTCCTTCACGTTAAGGATAGCTCATTACGTAGCGTAACATGCAACCCCTGACGCAAGGTTTTTTCAATTATTATTTTATAATCTTCCGCCTCTTGCTTTAGATGTTTTCATAATATTAATAACACTCAAATTATATCTTTAAGAGATAATATAAACAATATGCAAGTTGTGATAATTAACAGGGATGTAAGTAAAACGCCGACATGCAATCGCCTTTTTTCTGTCATTTGAGTAGTTTCGATAAAATGAGAATGTTGTAAAGCTGTAACAACAGGTTTATATAAGATCATGGTACCTGCTGCATTTAATCCACCCTTAATCAAATTAAAAGGTAAAAATGCCGGAATCAGTAATTCTATGACTGTTTCTCTCGGATATCCCATATAGAAAGGAGTAATCAGATAATTCCAAAGCATCATTACAAAGACCATGCAGCCCCACCCACAAAACAGTCCAACAATAGCCCCCGATAGTTTATGTCTTTTCCTGTAAATAAATGAAGCAGTACACGCAAAGGAACAGCTTGAAATGACATTCATAAAAATCCTAAAACGCCGTTTTCGCTGATAGTAACCATTTCTGCAAAGGAAACGATTAAAGCAATAAGAAATGAAGTGAGAGGGCCGAAAATCAATCCACTAATTGCAATGATAATGTCTTTGGGTTCGTACTTCAAAAAGAGTACAAGAGGGATACGCAAGGCTGCCGCTGCAACATAGGAAATGGCACAGAGCATACCTATCATTGTTAGTTTTTTTGTTTTGTTATTCATTGTAAATACACCTCCTAAAAAATTAACACCTAAAAGCAATGTAATGCCTTTAAGTGTTGTGATTTTTAAGGTGTATTGAAAATGTCAACAAAGCATTTATCAGATGGACAAAAAGTGCTTATTGTTAGAAAAAGCCTAACAACTTCAATACACCTTCTTTAAATCCAGACTATACTGTCGGTTTTGGAGTTTCACCAAATCAGCGTATACACGCTCGCGGACTTTACCGCCGATCGGGAATTTCACCCTGCCTTGAAGACATTCATTTTATTTAGTTGTCGCTGCCTATTATAGATTTCTTCTCTTAAAATAGAATGTTCTATTTCATAGCCACGAATTTTGCATCATCTTCTTTGAAATAGTCTTCCATATTACTACTAAATCCGCTTGCTTTCCATGCTTGCTCAAATGTAATATCTTTTGTATTACTTAAAAAGACAAACGTGCTGTCTTTATCCGCATTGCCCATTCTCCCAGTAATTTCTAATCTGTATTGATAGGTATAATCGTCTGTTTTCCAAGTGCCGTCGCTCATTTCATAATACTGAACCATAGTAATCAGCTCATTGTTATCAAGATATTCTTGAATCAGTTCTGAGTCAGTTACCTCATAAGTCTTGACCACTGACGGTATTTTTTGAGAGCATCCGAGCAGACTAAGTAAAAGGAGTGTTATCAATGCCATTTTAATTGTTTTTTTCATGTATTCTACATCTCCAGCGTTTGATTTGTTCTACCGTTCGTTTTTATTATAGCATATCCGATAGGTATTTGCACAAAATAAGAACCGCCATCCGATACAAATGTATCAAAACAGCGGCTCCTGTTATCAAGGAATAAAACACTTTAAATGATTATCCCTATGTTACGCTCATTAGTTGTTCTCAGCCTTTAAAGCCTCTTCCTGCTCCTTCTGGATATTCTCGAAGAAAGAGAGCATGGGCTTTAAGTCTTTCTCGTTCTTGTCTTTCTTTAACTTCCGTCTGGTATAGTTGTTGGTAATGGCAATGACGGTGCCGGAAAGGGTCAGAACACCGATTAGGTTGGGGATCGCCATCAGACCGTTGAAGGTATCGGATAAGTCGATTGCCAGATCCGCATTTAGAACGGAGCCGCCTAATATAACAGCTAGGAACACAACTTTATATACGATGGTGGATTTGGTGCCAAATAAGAACTCCCATGCTTTTGTACCATAATAACTCCAGCCCAGTACGGTGGAGAAAGCGAAGAGGGTTACGGCCAGAGCAATAAAGATACCGCCAAAGGTACCAAAGCTATTGTTAAATGCTTCTGCAGCCAGAGCCAGTTTGGTACTGCCGCTGACCGAAGCACCAGTGTGCAGGTCTACAACGCCGCTTGTTAAAATTACCAAAGCGGTCAGGGTGCAGACAATAATAGTATCTACAAATACTTCAAAGATGCCCCACAGACCCTGGGTAACGGGCTCTTTTACGTTGGATGCGGAGTGTACCATAACGGAGGAACCTAAGCCCGCCTCGTTGGAGAAAACGCCGCGCTTAAAGCCCCAGGTAATGGCCTGCTTGATCACATAACCGCCAACACCGCCTGCAGCAGCCTCAAGACTGAATGCATTGGTAAAGATGGAAGCAAATGCGGGGCCCACCATATTGATGTTCATGATCACGATGATAAGGGCACCAATAATATAGAAAACAGCCATAAAAGGCACGATTCTTTCGTTAGCCCTTGCAATACGGGTGATGCCGCCGATGATAACGAGAGCGGCTACGATAATGAGTATTGCACCTAAGATCATGGAATCATACAGGTTGTTTCCGGTAATGGAAAAGACGGTGAGTACACTTTCCTTAATGGAAACCACCTGTCCCATATTGCCGATACCGAAGGAAGCGAATACGGCAAAAACAGAAAAGAGAATAGCCAAAATCTTGCCGATCTGCTTACAGTTCTTTTTAGAACCAAGACCGTCACGCAGATAGTACATGGCACCGCCGCTCCACTCGCCTTTTTCATTGCGGCGGCGGAAGAAGATACCCAGTACGTTTTCGGAGTAGTTGGTCATCATACCTACGATGGCGGCAATCCACATCCAGAAGACTGCACCGGGACCGCCCATGGTAATGGCATAGGCAATACCGGAAATATTGCCGGTACCGATGGTAGCGGAAAGGGCAGTACAAAGAGCCTGGAACTGAGAAATGGAGTTCTTATCATCACTCTTTAATATATCCTTTTTCTTGAAAAGGCTGCCTATGGTTTCCTTCATCCAGTGTCCGAAATGGGAGAACTGGAAGAACTTGGTAGCAACTGTCATAATGATACCGGTACCAATTAACAAGATTAGTGCGGGGACACCCCAAACCACATTGTTAATGGCACTGTTGATGTTTGCGATCGTCTCTAACATTTCATAATGCCTCCTCTGGTATATACGTTTGTTATCTTACTGTACTACGCTAAAGTGATAACAGAAGTATTTTAAACGATAAAATGCATACAGTCAATGAAAAGTTTACAAATGCCTTTATAAAAGCTTATAATAGTTTCAGAAACGCTAACACCAATAAAATGCCGCCACTGATCCATGCCGCATTGAAGGGAAGCTTCTTTGCGACACGGTTTCCCAGTGCAGTGCCGCCGAAAACCGCCAGAGCTTCTACAATCAGCGAACACAAAAAGAGCGCAGATCCGCTGGCGCTGCCGAGAGCCGCACCGAAGCCCACCGCACAGCCGTCCAGTGAAAGGGCAATGGCTAAAGAAGAGGCTTCCTTTGGGGAAATGGTTTTGGAATGGTCTAAATCCGCCGCCTCAGGGTCTGCATAGAGGCTTAGGACAAAGCGGAAGTTGCAGAGGGAAAAATGGAAGTTGCTGCAGATAGCGCCGTACTTTTTGATGAGTGCTTTGGTAAGACCGTCTAAAAGTTTGCTTAAGCCTAACAGGAGCAAAATAATAAAGCATAGGGCCGTAGTCAGTTGTGTGGGTATCCAGTGCTTGAGCAGGGAGCCCAAAAGTAAGGCGGCTCCCAGACTGAAACTGCAGATACCGTCGATGACCAGAGCAGAGGTCCAGGGAATTCTTATTTTATTGACACCGTAGGAGAAGCCTGCTACGAATGCATCCAGGGAAAGTGCAATGGAAAGAAAAAGTGCTTCCGTAATAATTGGGAATAGCTGCAAAAGTATCGCATCCTATTTTTATCTTACTTGCATCATATTCAAATGAGGGCAGGAAAGTGCTTTGCCTATCGTAAGAATTGGCGGAATGTGAGGGATTATGAAACTTTATGGATTAAATGATATGGTGAGAGTCGGCTGCCATGACTGCCGGGGTTGTTCTTCCTGTTGCAGAGGAATGGGAGATACGGTAATACTGGATCCTTCCGATGTATATCGATTGACAAAGGGACTTCATAAAAATATTGAGGAGTTGTTTCAAAACTATGTGGAACTCCATGTGGAGGAGGGGCTGCTTATGCCCAATCTGCGCATGACAGGGACGGAAAATAACTGTGTGTTTCTGCAAAAGGAAGGGCGGTGCGGGATTCATGAAGACAGACCGGGACTGTGCCGTGCCTTTCCCTTAGGCCGCAATTACGAGGACGGAAAGCTGAGCTATTTTTTGTTGGAGGAATGTCCGATGCAGGATAAGACCAAGGTCAAAGTGGAAAAGTGGCTGGGCATGCCTGATTCCAAATCCTATCATGAGTTTCTGATAAGCTGGCATTATCTGGTAAAGGAATTAAAAAACCGGGCGGCCGCATTGGCCGTCCGGGAGGATGAGAAACTAAAGGAAATGAATCTGCTGTTTCTGCAGACCTTTTATATTCGTCCTTATGATATTGATATGGATTTTTATGCTCAATACAGGGAAAGGCGGGAGGGATTTCTTTCTCTGTAATAGGCTGTTTTTAACGACCTGTCCGATTACCGGAGACGGTTACCTCCTCTGTTACTGTACCGCAGGTTAGCGTGTAAGTAACATCTTGCTCTAAGTCCGGCAGAGAGAGCACAATGGAATTAAAACTTTTTTGCGAGGTATAGGAAAAAAGAACCTCTTCACCGTCTGAAAGCGTAATTTCAGCGCCTGCCGTCTGCCATTCCCGCAGTCTGAGGAAGAGGGAGGGCTGGGAGGAATTCTCGCCAAAGCCCATGGCCATACCGGAAGCGCCTATGGCAAGAATGGTACCGCCGCTTATTTCGGCACCGTAGGCATAGTCTAATGCACCGTTGCCGTTGTTTTCGGGACCCTCCACGTAAACTGTGCCGCCATTCATATAAAAATAGCCGTTGGAATCGATACCGTCACCGCCTGCGTTCACATAAATGGTACCGCCGTTTATGGTGATGCAGGCGTTTTCATTGCCGTCGGGGTCGAAGCCACCGCCACCCCCGAAGCCGCCTCCGCCGAAGCCCCCGCCAAAACCGCCATCGGAGTTTCCGTCAAAGTCCGGGCGTTCATTGTTGCCGCCCCCCGGACGATCACCACCCCCGAAGCCGCCGCCGAAGTTTCCGTCAAAGTCCGGCCGTTCATTGCCGCCACTCCCCGGACGATCACCGCCACCAAAGCCGCCAAAGCCTTGTCTGCCGAAATCTTCAGGAAGTTCCATGCCATTCACAGATATCTTTTCTGCCGTATCAGTGTTGCCACCGGCCGCATTGATACCGTCATCTTCCGATGTAATGCTAATCTGCCCATCATTAATTTCTACGGTCAGTCCTTCCAGACCCTCGTAGCATGAGAGAATCAGTATCTTTCCGTTATTGATGGTAAGAGCGGTCTCCGCATGGAAAGCGTCGTCCCCGCAGGTAATCTCAAATATGCCGCCGTCAATAGTGACAAAACCCTTGCTGGTATCCGAACTATTGGAAGATTTGAGGGCATCTTTGCCGGCATCTATTGTGAAAGAACCATCTGCAATATACAGCGCGTCTTTTCCCTGTATGCCGTCTTTTTTAGCAGTAATCTCATAGGTACCGGAAATAATGAGAATGCTATCTTTCGAACGGATACCGTCTGCGTAGCAGCCGTTTACAAGTAAGGTACCGCTTCCGTTTAAAGTGATATCATCTTTACTGAAAAAGGCAGCATTAGGCTCGTCGTCCTCCGCATTTTCATAGATGTAGGAAACGCCGTCGCTCAAAGAGTTCACGGTGTCATCTGCCAGAGTAAGTATGATTTTTTTGCTCTGGCTGCCGTATATGGCGGCGCTGTGATCGCATGCAATGGAAGCGCCGTTTAAGATCAGATGTACCAAATCCTTTTTACCTGCGTCAATAAGCACCTGTCCTTGAAAGGAACCACTCAACACATAGGTACCTGCAGAGGTAATTGTGATAAGACCAGAAGATACCAAAGCTCCGTTTCCGGTAATCTCTGCGAAGTCTCCGTCCAGAACTATTAGCGTAGCTGAGGTATCATATTCCGTAAACAAGTCCTCCTCGCTTAAGAGTGCCGCCCCTGAAAACGCTTCTCCAGATGTGGGTGAGACTGTATCGGATGATGATACGGCATCTGGCCGGGCGCAGCCGGAAAGCAGGAAGGAAACGGCGGTCAGCATTACGCAAAATCGGGATATTGAGTTTCTCATACGAAAGCCTCCTTACAGTTCCTCTGTTGCAGCGGATGTATGTGCATAGTGCAATACGACGGGTAAATTACCGTTACGGCATCGGATATCGTTGATCATTTTCTGGGTGCTGGCAGTGGTTTTTAAAGTAATTTTATAGTGCAGTTCGAACAGGCTGCCCATATTGGTGGTCTTGACACTGGTGAGGCTGTTTTGAGAGGTGTATTCTGCCAGCAGATCTTCAAACAGCCCTTCATAATCCAGATTTTCCGGTATGGAAATTTTTAATTCCCTTTCCTCACCCTGCAGTTTTTGCAGGGGCATAAGCTGTAACAGCAGAATAACGGCACCCACGCAGAGCACCAAAAGTCCGGCCACGCCGAGATAGCCGGTACCGACAGCCAGTCCCGCAGCCATTGCTAAAAAGATGCTGGCAATTTCTCTGGAATTACCGGGAGCGGAACGGAAGCGTACCAAGCTGAAAGCCCCCATAACGGCGATGCCGGTACCGAGATTTCCGTTTACCAACAAAATAACGGTTTGAACAATGGCAGGAAGAATCAACAGAGTCAGAATAAAATTTTTAGTAAATCTGTTTTTAAAAATATGGATCAGCGCAATGAGCAGTCCCAATACTAAAGAATACAGGGTACAGAGTAAAAATTGCATCACAGTGAGTTCGGTTACGGATACGGTAAAAAATTGACTAAGCATATTTGATATTTCCTTTCTTTTCTTTACATATGTATTCCCGATAATAGGTGCCGTATTTAGAGAAGGAGCAATGCTGCAGGCTCAGTTCGGTAAAGAGATGGCACATCCACAGAGGCATGGCATTGGGAATCTTGACTTCCATCAGAATCATACCCTCCGGCAGCAGGGACAGCCCGTCGGTGCCGTCTTGCAAAAAGAGATGTTCATTCCTGCCCCGGATATTGGTATCGAAGGTAACGCGCAGATCTGAATTTTCTTTGCCGCAGTAGGCCTTTCTGTTGCAGGTAAGATAAATGGCGGGCTGCAGTGGATAGCGTGCAAAGAGCCAGTCGATTTCCCGCAGTATTTGATTCCCGTCTTTAGGCGGAAGAGAACGATAAAGATAGGCCTCTGCCTCGGAAAGGGTCAAGGAAGTACGCCTCTTATAAACAATGTGATCATATTTCTTTTTAATCTCCAGAAAGACGGGGGAATCAGGAGTTACTTCCCCGTAGCACCTTAGGCGTAATTTTTCTTTATATCTCGGATGTTCTAAAGAATTTCGAATAAGAAAAAAGTCCGGGGTGTCAAAATAAATATTGCTTATGGAATAACTGCCAAAGGTATCCTCACACAGATATTCCTTGCTTTTGCCTAAGAAGGTGTGATATTGTGGAATCGTGAGCAGGTACTTTTTCTCGTACCTCTTAAAAACTTCCTGTTTCATATGTAAACTCCTGTTATATGATGGGATATTTAAGGATGTTATTTATTAACGATGTTATTTTTTTCATTATTATTATAAAAATAAAATGTGTTTAAATTGTGTAATTTTTTTGAAACAAATGTGAAAATGATACAATTTCCAATTAGAAAGGCTCCCATATGAGTAAAGCTATTTTGACAATCGACGATATTGCTTCCGCCAATACACCGGCCATAGTGGATTATCTTTGTGAGAAGAAAATCCCTGTCATTCTTTTTGCGGTGGGAGAGAAGGTGGAAAAGTATTACGATCAAGCCCTTTATGCGTTGCAGAAGGGTATTCTAATAGGCAATCACAGCTATTCCCATCCGGCGTTTTCTTCCCTTTCTCTGAAGGAGGGAATTGCGGAAATTGAAAGAAACGAAGTGGTTTTGAACCGCCTTTATAAGGATGCGGGTATAGAGCGCCGTTTTCGGCCCTTCCGCTTTCCCTACGGGGATAAGGGCGGTGAGAATAAAGAAGCCCTGCAGAAATATTTCAAGGAAAACGGTTTTGATAAAGTGGCCGATGAGAAGATTACCGGCGCATGGTATGAGGCGCAGGATCAACACCAGGATGTGGATACCCTCTGGACCTTTGATTTTGGAGAGTGGCAGATAAGAGAGGGTGAGGATTTTACCGCGGAGGATGTGCTGAAACGTATGCATGAGAAAAATCCCGGTTACGGTGAGGTACTCTTTGAGGAAGGCAGCCACCATATTCTGCTGCTCCATGCCCATGATGAAACCGAGGCTATGGTACCGGAATATTATAAGCTGTTTTTAGAGGAGGCGCTAAAGGGAGGAGTGGAATTTGAAGCCCCCCAATTTGTCAGACTGTAAAGATCGGACTGTTGGCTCAAAGTTTGCATGTTACAGAAAGGAATGTACATTGATATGGAAAATAAGCAGAAGGAGAACGAAGAACTGCACAGAGCGCTTGTAACATTAAAAATCTGGGCAGCACAGCTTTGCAAAGAAGCAGGCAAAGATGGAGATTATCTGGAGAAACTGTGGCAGGGACTGTGTGAATCGGAAGGTATGCTGCGGGAATTTGCTTATTATCATGACACGCAGACATTTCTTTGTGAAAAAAAGGTGGCCGGATATACGATTGCGGATATCATGGTCTGGCAGGTAGACCACTTCAAAGCTTATTTGGACAGAGGAGAAGACTGTCTGCGCTACGACAGCGCAAAGTTGTTTTTGTCCGCTTTTGAGGTAATGCTTAAAATGGAACAGAATCCGGGACCTTATGTGGAGAAGCTTACGCAGGAGAGCGGAACCGACAGACCCAATCCGCAGTGTTGATAAGAACAATTTGCGCCAGGATGCTTTTTGGGTAAAATCAAAGACTCTGTCGGGGGGAACCGACAGAGCCTTCGATTGTGTAAAAGGGGAATTTCCGGAATTGCTAATTAGCAGACCTGACTTTTGATCAGGACATTTGTAGCATACACTAAAGCCAATATTTATTCTATAACAATATTGTTATGAAATAACACTATATTAGCGAAATATGTTATAATTGGTCTTGATAACGAAAAAAATGAGCTTTTAATATAAAAATAATGATTTTTTCTATATTTTAAAAAGACTTACTGTACTTTTTGAAAAATTATGGTACAATAAAACTACATGAGTGTCATATTATGGGGGTAGTTGCCATTGGAACAGGATGTGGACTATAGACGAAAATTGATAGAGCGTTACCGAAAGGACGTAGAACCGCTGTTTCGGTATCTTCCCTGGCTGGAAGATAAACGGGGAAAGAAGGTCAGCAGCAATTATCAGAGTGATGAGCTGGCACATTCCATTTCTTTTCCTGTATACGACGGGACATTAATGGGTTTTGTTAAAACAGTACAGCGAACAGGGTTGACAGACCGGAATTATGTATATGTATATTCCCGTTACGGGATAAAAAGCGAGAAAGATGAGCATAAGCTGATAGCCGAGATTACGGTCAAGAATGTTGAGGTACTGACCGCTATTATGTCAAATTATATCATCGGTGGAATGACAAAAGGCTGGCTGTGGCCGAAGGCAGTGGAGGAAGGCATCTTTTTGGAAATCCTTTTAAAATTTAAGGAACTGTTTGTGTTATGGGATCAGCCGGCGGATGTACGAGGTAAACAGGAGTAAGGTAAATGGGCGAAAAGTCATTGCAAAAGAAAAGATTTATATTGGAAACCGCCAGAAAAGTGTTCATGGAAAAGGGTTACAAGAATGTTACCATGAAAGATATTGTAGAAGCGTGTGATATCAGCCGGGGCGGACTGTATCTGTATTTTGCCAGTACGGCAGAGATTTTCATGGAGGTTCTTCGCATGGAAACAGAGGAAGCCGACGATGTATTTTCCGACAGTATTACGGAGGATGCTACCGTAGCGGATATTTTGATGCTGTTTTTGAAAGAGCAGAAACGCGAGCTGTTGAGAAAGCGGAATAATCTTACTGTGGCAATCTATGAGTATTATTTTGGAGAGACCGTATCCAAAAAAGACAACATCTTAAAACGTCAGTTTGATTCCGCCGTAAAAATCATAGAGAAGCTCTTAGAGGCCGGTGTGGAAAACGGAGAGTTTTACTGTGAGAATTGTCACGGAATGGCTCGCAACATTATGTTTGTGCTGGAAGGACTTAAGATTTCCGCTCATACCGTGGGTGTGACAGAAGACATGGTGGACGAGGAATTGATTTTCATTCTGCGTGAATTGGGAATCGAAGACGAATAGAAAATATAAATGCTTCAGGAATACGCATCCTGAGGCATTTTCTTAACGGAGGAAGTTATGGGAAGCGTAAAACGTATCTATGTAGAAAAAAAGCCCCCTTTTGCGGTAAAGGCAAAGGAACTGCATGAAGAATTAAAAAATTATCTGGGAATCGAAGGAATTACCCGAGTGAGGGTATTCATCCGCTACGATGTGGAGAGTCTTTCTGAGGACACTTTTGAAAAGGCCTGCAGGACCGTGTTTTCCGAGCCTCCCGTAGACGAACTGTACAGAGAGCATATCGATCTGCTGCCCGGTGAGCGCGTATTCAGCGTGGAGTATCTGCCGGGACAGTTCGATCAGAGAGCCGATTCCGCGGTTCAGTGCGTGAAATTTTTAAAAGAGGACGAGGAGCCCATCATCAAGACGGCAGTTACCTATGTGATCGGAGGAAAGATTTCCGATGAGGAATTTGCCAGAATCAAGGCTTACTGTATCAATCCGGTGGATTCCAGGGAAACTAATATGATCAAGCCCGATACGCTGATGACGGTATTTGAGGAGCCTGCGGACGTCAAGATTTTCGAGGGCTTTACAAATATGCAGGAAAAGGAACTGCGGGATTTATATGATTCCCTTGGTCTGGCTATGACCTTTCAGGATTTTAAGCATATTCAGAATTATTTTGTGAATGATGAGCACAGGGATCCGACCATGACCGAAATCCGGGTACTGGATACCTATTGGTCCGACCATTGCCGTCATACCACTTTTTCCACCGAACTGACGGATGTGGAATTCGGCGAGGGCTATTACAGGGAGCCTTTGGAGACCACTTATCAGAGCTATCTGGATACGAGGGAAGAAATCTTTGCAGGCAGGGAGGATAAGTTTGTCTGTCTGATGGATCTGGCACTGATGGCAATGCGCAAATTAAAGAAGGACGGAAAATTAGAGGATATGGAGCAGTCGGACGAAATCAACGCCTGCTCGGTCGTTGTTCCGGTGGAGATGGATTACGGCAGTGAAAAAGTGACGGAGGAATGGCTGGTATTCTTTAAGAATGAAACCCACAACCATCCTACGGAGATAGAACCTTTCGGTGGTGCGGCCACCTGTCTGGGCGGTGCGATCAGAGATCCCCTTTCCGGACGCGGCTATGTTTATCAGGCTATGCGGATCACCGGTGCAGCGGACCCCACTGTTCCTGTATCGGAAACGCTGCATGGAAAACTTTCCCAGAAAAAGTTGGTGAGGGGAGCGGCCTCCGGCTATTCTTCCTACGGCAACCAGATCGGACTTGCCACCGGTTATGTAAAGGAAATCTATCACCCCGCTTACGTGGCAAAACGTATGGAGATCGGAGCCGTCATGGGAGCGGCCCCCAGAAAGAATGTTATCAGGGAAAACTCCGATCCGGGCGATATCATCATTTTGTTGGGCGGACGTACCGGGCGGGACGGCTGCGGCGGTGCCACCGGCTCCTCCAAGGTGCATACGGATACTTCCATCGAAACCTGCGGTGCGGAGGTACAGAAAGGAAATGCGCCCACGGAGCGTAAGATACAGAGGCTGTTTCGGAGAGAAGAGGTCAGCCGTCTGATCAAGAAATGTAATGATTTTGGTGCCGGCGGCGTATCCGTTGCCATCGGCGAGCTGGCTGCGGGTCTGGTAGTGGATCTGGATAAGGTGCCTAAGAAGTATGCGGGCTTAGACGGTACGGAACTGGCTATTTCAGAGTCTCAGGAACGTATGGCGGTAGTCGTTGACAAAAAGGATGTAGATGCATTTTTGGGTTATGCGGCGGAGGAGAATCTGGAAGCGGTGCCCGTAGCGGTAGTGACCGAGGAGCCTCGTCTGGTGCTCAATTGGAGAGGCAAGGACATTGTCAACATTTCCAGAGCCTTCTTGGATACCAACGGCGCCCATCAGGAGACCACTGTCAAAGTGGATATTCCAAGTGAGAATGACAACTATTTCAACAAAACGGCAGTCCCTGCCGTAGCAGAAAAATTGCAGGCGGGGGATGTGAAGGGGGCATGGATGGCACTGTTAGCTGACCTAAATGTATGCTCTCAGAAGGGACTGGTGGAGATGTTTGACTCCTCCATCGGTGCGGCCAGTGTACTGATGCCCTATGGTGGCAAATATCAGCTGACGGAAACCCAGACCATGATAGCGAAGCTACCCGTGTTGTATGGCAGTACGGATACCGTTACCATGATGAGTTACGGTTTTGATCCCTATTTATCATCCTGGAGTCCCTATCATGGAGCAGTCTATGCAGTCGTGGAATCCATGGCAAAGATAGTGGCTTCCGGCGGTGACTATAAGAAAATACGGTTTACTTTCCAGGAATATTTCCGGCGTATGACAGCGGATCCCCATCGTTGGAGTCAGCCTTTCTCGGCGCTGTTAGGCGCTTACGATGCGCAGATTGGTTTTGGACTGCCCTCCATCGGCGGAAAGGATTCCATGTCCGGTACTTTCAATGATATTGATGTGCCTCCTACGCTGGTTTCCTTTGCGGTGGATGTGGCTAAGTACGGGGATGTGATCACGCCCGAGTTAAAGCAGGCCGGCAATAAGCTGGTACGCTTTAAAATTGAAAAGGACGATTATGATGTACCCGTCTATGAAAAGGTGATGGAGCTTTATGATACCATTGCGGGACTGATTGAGAAAAAGACTGTTGTTTCCGCCTATGCGCTGGATAGTAAGGGCGTGGCGGCAGCGCTTTCCAAGATGGCCTTTGGCAATAAACTGGGTGTGACCGTAGACAATGAAGTGGCGCATGCCGCGCTGTTTGAAAATGCTCTGGGTGACATTCTGGCGGAAGTAGAATCCGATAAACTGCAGATGCTTGCGGATGTGGATTACAGCTTGATCGGTACGGTCACAGAGGAAGCAGTCTTTACCTTTGGCGATATGAAGCTGCCTTTAGAGGACGCATTGCAGACATGGAAGGGCACGCTGGAAAAGGTATTCCCCACCAAGGCGGAGCAGGATACCTCACCCGTGGAGAGCAAGACATATAAAGCTGACAGCATTTATGTATGTAAGAATAAGGTGGCAAAGCCCACCGTGTTCATACCGGTATTCCCCGGCACCAACTGTGAATACGACAGTACGAAGGCCTTTGAACGGGCAGGAGCGAAAGTTGTGACCAGAGTGTTTAAAAATCTTTCTGCGGAGGATATCAGAGACTCGGTGGAGGAATTTGAAAAGGCTATCGGAGAGGCGCAGATCATCATGTTCCCCGGCGGTTTCTCAGCGGGGGATGAACCGGACGGTTCGGCAAAATTCTTTGCAACGGCTTTTCAGAATGCACGTATGAAGGAAGCGGTAGAAAAGCTCTTAAACGAGCGGGACGGTCTGGCGCTAGGTATCTGTAACGGTTTCCAAGCGTTAATTAAGCTGGGACTGGTGCCTTTCGGAGAGATTGTGGGGCAGACGGAGGATTCCCCTACCCTGACCTTCAATACCATAAACCGCCATATTTCCAAGATGGTCTATACCAAGGTAGTATCCGATAAGTCTCCATGGCTGCAGGGAGCCAAGCTGGGTGAAACTTATTGCAGCCCGGCTTCTCATGGAGAGGGACGTTTTGTAGCAAATGCGGAATGGATAAAGAAGCTCTTTGAAAATGGTCAGGTAGCTACCCAGTATGTGGATATTCACGGAAATGCTTCCATGGACGAAGAGTGGAATGTCAACGGTTCCTACTGTGCGATTGAAGGGATTACTTCTCCTGACGGCAGATGCTTTGGCAAGATGGCTCATGCAGAGAGAAGGGATACTGCGGTGGCCATGAACATCTACGGTGAGCAGGATTTGCGGATTTTTGAGAGCGGCGTAGCTTACTTTAAATAAGCGTATCTAAAACCGGAGGGACGCAGGCTCCTTCCGGTTTTTTCGCGAAGGCACAAGGTGAGCGGGAATGCTTGCATTTCCATTCACCGCTGCTCGCGAACCAGTGAAACATGTTTTCAAGTTTCGCTGGTTGACACGCAACGGAGAGGAATATTCCAGAGAAATGAAAAAAGAAGAAAAAAAGAAGTATCCGGAAGTCTGGTATAAACTGGATTTGTCTGCGATTGTTTATCCAACATTGCAGCGGAAGGACTTTTCTTCCGTTTATCGTCTTTCTGTTCTTTTGAAGGAGCCGGTGCAGCCGGACATCTTACAGGAGGCGGTGGACAGAGTGCTTCCCAGATTCCCCACCTACAAAGCGGCTATCAGGAAAGGGCTGTTTTGGCGGTATTTGGAACCGAATCACCGTCCTGGTCCTTTTGTAAAGCCGGATATAAATAATCCCTGTATGCCCATGCCTTTTAAGACAAATAACCGATATCTGATCCGCTTTTATTATTATGGACGCAGGATTTCTTTAGAAGCCCACCACAGCTTAGGCGACGGTACCGGAGGTATGTGCGTGCTGCAGACCGTAACTGCCGAATATCTGCGGCTTTTGGGCGCTGAAATTGAATGTGGCGGCTATGTGCTTGATATAACGAAAGAACCGGACGAGGGGGAGTTGGAAGATGCCTATATGCGCTATGCAACTTCCAAGGTACGTCCTCCCAGGCCGAAGGAGAGAGCCTATCGGGTCAGAGGAACAAAGGAGCCGTTTTATACACTGAATATTATTGATGGCATTATGCCGGCCCCACAGGTACTTGAGGCGGCAAAACGCTACGGGGCCACCGTTACGGAGTATCTGGATGCGGTATTACTTTATGCTTTGCTGCAGCATCAGTTGAACACACCTCATATCGGGTTAAGGCCGGTAAAGATTGCCATGCCCGTGAATCTGCGCCGCTTTTTTCCCTCCAAGACACTGCGGAATTTTATTACTATGGTTTATCCGGGTATCGATCCTAGAATGGGAGAGTACAGTTTTGAAGAAATTGTGGCTCAGGTGAGGGGATATATGCGCTATTATTTAAACGAAAAGTTTTTGCGGGGAGACATCACTACCAATGCGGCCACTCAGCGGAATCCCTTTATCCGGTTGGTTCCCCTGTTTATTAAGGATTTTGTGGTGCGCCGGTTTTATACTAAAGTGCAGGATAGAAACTCCTCTGCGGGGCTCACCAATATGGGGGTCTTACAGGTTCCGAAAAGTATGGAACCCTTTATTGAGAGGGTGGATATCTGTATGGGACAGCCTTTTTCCAATCGTACCAACTGTGCAATTATCAGCTTTAAGGATATTTTAACAATCAATTTTGCCAGTAGCATTAAGGAAACAGATGTGGAGCGGTATTTTTTTAGGAAACTGGTGCAGGAGGGTATCCAAGTGAAAATCGAAAGCAATCGGAACAAATTATAGAAAGGCGGGGTGTGAAATGTCTTATTGTGTAAACTGCGGCGTGGAGTTAGAACCTTCCCTGCGGGAGTGTCCCTTGTGTAATACGCCCGTCATTAATCCAAGAGAACTGGAAAAAGCTGCTTTGACATCGCCCTATCCTAAGGAAAAAGGGCAGGTGGAACAGGTGAAAAGAAAGGATATGGCAATTCTGATTTCGGTCATTTTGGCCGCCACGGGATTGACCTGCGGTCTTTTGAATCTGTTGGTGATCCGTGCCTTTGCTTGGTCGCTCCTGATACTGGGAGCCTGCCTGGTCATTTGGGTGCTGTTTGTACCGGTGATCATCTTCCATAAGCTGTCTGCCTATCTGGCTCTGCTTTTGGATGGTCTGGCCATTGGTATTTATCTGTATCTGATCACTTTTGTGACCGGAAATGACGCATGGTTTTACGGTCTGGCCCTGCCTATTGTACTTTGGTTGTTGTTTATAGCGGAGATTTTTGCGCTGTGTATCAGAAAACTGCCGCTGAGCATTTTAGCCGCCATGCTGTATTTCTTTTCCACCATAGGAATTTTGTGTATAGGCTTGGAGAGTATCATAGATTGGTATCTGACGGAGAAAATAACATTGGTCTGGTCAGCCATTGTACTGGCAGTCTGTATCGTTCTGGATATTACTTTGATCACGCTGCTCTCCAGAAAGAGACTGCGGGATGAAGTGGACAGGCGACTGCATTTTTAATATGTCTATTTCTGCGTAGTATGGTTTGGCAGGATATATTTCAGAAATGAAATATGTCTTGCCGTTTTTACTTTTTCATATGTTCCCAAGATTAAGATGATGCTTATTTAAGCCCAATATACGAAACTCTATGATACATAGGGTGCAAAATTTGCCAATATGAAGTAGGATTACATTAGAAATATCGTATGGGAGGATAGATATGGACGGATATGTAATAGGTCATTTTCTCAATAAATTAAGAAAGCAAAAAGGACTGAAGCAAAAAGAGGTAGCTGATGCCATACAAGTTTCGGACAAAGCAGTATCCAGATGGGAGACAGGTAAGGGAATTCCGGATGTAGATTCTTTGCAAAGTCTGAGTGACTTTTATGAAGTCAGCATAAATGAAATATTGGCAGGGAGATATTTAAGAGATGATGAGATCAAAGAAATATCGGACTCTAATCTGTGGCAGATGGGAAAAAAAGCATCTGATACGAAGAAAAGATTCTTGACTGTAATGATGGCAACTCTTGTTCTCTTTATTTTACTGGCAGCCATTTCGCTATATAGCCCATCTACACAGCCGTCAGAGATAAGAGTGTTGGGAAGCGTGATTGAATAAAAGTTGGTATTTTTTACATCCGGTCCATCAGCAAAATATGTATCATGCAATGCCTTCACAGATAGAACGTTGATGGGAGGAGTGGTAATGGCGAGTACGCAGACATTTGAATATTCAGCATCCGATATGGACACTTTTTTTCTGGATGTAGCCGCTTTGGATAGAGCGGAACTTAAATACACCATTACAGTGGTTCCGGATGAAGAGCTGATAACCATATCTAATATAATACTATATGAATACAGCGGAAGCATGGCTGATTATGAATTAAATCTTGATGATGTGAAAAAATTACCATACCGTTTAAGAAAGAGGATTAATTGATCCAAAGAAAAATCATACCGCTTTTTACAAAAAAGGAACCGTTTGTTACATAGTACTGTTTATTTTTGTTCGTATTTGTTACATTGTATTATTTGCAACAGGAGAAGAGGTTTTGGCTTCTCCTGATTCATTTGATATGATCTTTTTGGATATACAGATGAATGGCATCAATGGAATCGATACAGCAAAAGAACTGAGAAAGAAAAAGGAAGAAGCTGTATTGATATTTGTGACAGGTGCCAAAGAGTATGTTTTTGAAGCATTTGATGTTTCTGCTTTTCACTATCTGTTAAAACCAATCTCAGAAAAGAAGTTTGCGGAAGTGTTTGCCAATGCATGGAAAGAACTGCAAAAGAAAAAAGAGAAGGTACAATTGCTTTTTAAGGCCGGCAGCAGGCATGTAAGCGTGAGCAGAGATGATATCTTATATATTGAAAGCAGAGCACGAAAAGCTGAGATACATACGGGAAAGGAAGTTCTGGAAATCTATGCTGACATGAGGTCTTTAGAAGAGCAATTAGATGATGCATTTTGCTGTTGTCATAAAGGATTTTTGGTAAACATGGCTTACATTGCGGAGTATGACAGGGAGAAAATCATTTTAACAAATGGCGAAAAACTATACCTGTCAAGAAGAAAAAGCAGTGAATTTGTGAAAAAATATCTGCAGTATCTGCGGAGAGGAGGGAAATTGCTTGGATAAAGGTTTCTTTATTAAGGGTGTCTATTTCTCTTACTTAAATTTGATCTTCTATGTAGCCAGTCTGTTTTTTGAACCATATTGTATGCAGTTATTCTTTGGGCACTTTATGGAAAGACGGCTGCCTAAAAAGTTATGGAATGGCCTGCTGATCTGGATCGTAAATGCAATACTGAGTGTGTTATACACTGCCATTTTTAGTATATCCGAGCTTCCCGCAGATGTGGATGCAATGATGGAACTCATATTTTCTTTTTTTAGTACGTTGTTGATAGTGGGATGTTTTTATCGTGCATCGTTTAGAATGATGATCGGTATGACAATCATAATCAGTGCAATTGGCGTGGGCAGTGGTGAACTGGCAGGATTGTTACCGATAGGAAGTGCGCAGTACTATATAATATGCCTGTTGGTATTTTATTTGTCTTTAAAATATCTTACCAAAAAAATATGGATCAAAGATTTTAATGTTGGGAATAAGGATCTGTTGTTTTTGACCATGCCGGGTATAGCCGGAATCTTTGTTGGGCTGATGCTTCATATCATATCCTTTGTAGCGGGGAAAAACGGGATTTTGTTATATGAAGAATCCCCGCTCTTCTATGTTGTTGCTTTAGGGATTCTGATTTTATCCCTGTTAGCTGTCATACACGGGTTTAAAGCGTTTCAGGATGGCCTTTTATTAAACAGGGAAAATAATAACCGAATCGTATTAGAAAAGCAGATAAGCAGCATGCAGGAGTATGTATCGGAGATGGAGCGGTTTTGGAGTGGGCTGCGCGGCTTAAAGCATGACATGAGAAACACACTTTCGGTGGTCATGCAGCTATCCGCGGAGCATACAGAAAAAGCGCAGGCAGAGCTGCAGTCATATTTATCCGGACTGCAGGAATCGATGGAAAAGCTGGATACCCGGTTTCATACGGGTAATATTGTGGCGGATACCATCTTGAGCATGAAGTATCACGAAGCAGTGAAGACAATACCCGGCTTGAAAATAGATGTTGATGATCTGATTTTTCCCAAGGATCTAAAAATCCTTGGTTATGATATTGGGATTATTCTGGGAAATGCCTTGGATAACGCTCTGGAGGCGTGCGGGGAATTGAGAATTGCCGAACCGGAGGCAGAGATTTATATCAGACTCTCTTCCTCTTTAAAAAGAAAAATGTTTCTCATGGAGATAGAAAATCGTTTTAACGGCGAATTGCTGATGAACGGACAGTCAGGATTTCCGCTGACAAAGAAAAAAGATAAGGACCTGCATGGGATCGGTCTTGAAAATATCAAAAGTGCCGCGGAAAAATATCAGGGGGCGGTGGATTGGATTGCAGAGGGAGGGGTGTTTACCCTGTCGGTTATGCTAAAGAATATGTAAATGCTACTTCATGATTCAAATATAAGAAAAGGGAGCATATCAATTCATAGTTATGTGGCGATGCTCCTTTTCTTATTGACAGAGGTGTATTTATAGTATATAGTGTGTATATAAAAACAGCACATTATAGAAAGAGGAGATGATCATTTGAAAATACTAATCTCAAATACTTCTGACATTCCCTTGTATCAGCAGATAAAAGACCAGATTAAGGATGCCATATTAAAAGAAGAATTGGTTGAAGGAGACGAACTTCCCTCTATTCGAGCTTTTGCGAATGATTTAAAAGTCAGCGTCTTAACGATTCGGCGGGTTTATGAGGAATTAGAACAAGAGGGATTTGTTTCAAGTCAGGTGGGAATCGGTACTTTCGTCTCTGCAAGTAATCTTGAACTGCTCCGTGATGCCAAACGGCGGCTTGTGGAGCAAAAAATGCTGGATATGATACAGACGGCAAAATCACTGAAAATAAGTAAGGAAGAACTAAATGCCATGATGGATATTCTTTACGAGGAGGATTAAGATGAGCGATATTTTGACAGTGGACGGCTTAAACAAGTCGTATGGTAAATTCTCTTTAACAGATGTTACATTCTCCTTGCCGGAGGGATGCATTACAGGTTTTATTGGTATCAACGGTGCGGGTAAAACAACTACGCTGCGGACACTTTTGGGATTGTCAAACAAGTTATCCGGTAATATTCGGTTCTTTGGCCTCGATATGGACAAGAATGAAAGAGCAATCAAAGACCGCATTGGTGTTGTGTTAGACGATGGATGTTTTTATGAAGAGCTTTCTTTATCAGAAATGAAAAGCATTATTGCAGCTGCGTACACTTCATGGTCCGAAAAAGATTTTAAGCGGTACATGGATGTGTTTTCCCTCGACCCAAAGCAAAAGATCAATACCCTTTCCAAAGGTATGAGAATGAAGTATGCGCTTGCTTTGGCGCTTTCTCACAACGCAGAACTCTTGATCATGGATGAACCTACGAGCGGACTTGACCCGATGATCAGAAGTCAGCTTTTGAAGACCTTAACCGAGTATATGGAGAATGACGGCAAAGGGGTTTTCTTTTCAACACATATTACTTCCGACCTGGATAAGATTGCGGATATGCTCATTATGATTGATAATGGACAGATTGTCTTTCAGGAGGAAAAGGATACTTTGCTCGACACATATCGGATCGTGAAAGGGGATGTTCGATCCTTGACGGATGATATACGCAGACTTTTTTTGAATTTATCGGAAACTGCATTTGGATTTACAGGAATTACTAAGCAAGTATCGGAAGTGCGGTCTTATATTCCTGACGTTATTGTGGAGCGTCCAACAATTGAAGATATTATGCTTGGAAATATCGGAGGTGAGAGATGATGTTATTTTCCCTGATTAAGAAAGACTTTCTGATTGCTAAAAAATATGTGCTGCTCATGCTCATACTTGCTGTGGTCATTCCGCTGTTTATGCTTTGGCAGCTACCGGAGTTTGCCGGGATTTTAGGGTTTATGCTCTCTGCTATTTTTGCCAGTTTTATGTTATTGCAATATGTATACCAGAAAGAGTACCAGTTTTCCAAAGCCGCTGCACTATTATGTGCTGCACCATTCTCGCGGAAAACGATGGTTCTGTCCAAATACATTTTTTTCATAGTGATCTATATGATCTGCTGTCTCATTTTTTGGATCGAAACTTTGTTCATCTATGGATTAAGAACCTCAAACCTAAGGCTGTTTGCACTCACGTTTCTTGCAACATCTGTTTTTATCAGCGTTTATCTGCCGGTACAATATAAGCTGGGGTACGACAGAGCGAAGTTTGCTTTCATAGCGGTTTTTATGGCTTCGCCTATTACCTTATCCCTGCTTTTGAAGACGGAAACCCTAAACCTGAACTTCCTTTCTATGATTTCGCCGTATCCTGTTTTCGGTATTGTTCTGATCAGTTTTTTTGTCTTGGCAATATCAACATATATATCTATGAGAATTTACGATAAAACAGACCTTTGAAAAATTTGTTGCAAGACTCAGTCCATAAAGGTATCATAATGAAGGGTAAATGAATCTTAAGTGAACGGCTAGAGGATCAACGATGGCATACAGTGAGAAAAGAAATCAGAACTTAATGAACTTGATCAAAGGCATGCACGGTTTTGTGGAAAGTGCTGACATAGAAAAGCACAGGCATTCCCAGAATCAGCTGGGCAGTCTTTTGAGAAACAATAAAGAGGTTACCTACACGGAGATTACCATGGGCGGTATCCATGGGGAGTGGGTGAGTGTCAATAGAGCTCATATGAAAAAGTATGTGATCCTGTACTGTCATGGGGGCGGTTATTCCACGGGAAGCTGCTTATATGGCAGGACTTTGACCACCAAACTGGCCATGACGACTTCTATGGATGTGCTGAGTTTTGATTACAGACTGGCACCTGAGCATCCTTATCCGGCTGCTTTGAAGGATGCATTGAAGGTGTGGGATTATCTGATGCTCTTAGGCTACGGGGCCCGGGATATTATTCTGGCGGGGGATTCCGCAGGAGGAAATCTGGCTCTGACCCTTGTGCTGCGATTAAACGAACAAAAAAGGCTTCTGCCCAGAGGCCTGATTCTTATGTCCCCATGGACGGATCTGACTTCTTCGGGAGAGTCTCACATAAGCAGGGCGGATGTGGATCCGGTATTGAGCAAGGAATATATTGACAGGATGATTTTGGCATATACGGGGGAAAAGGCTAAGAAAACCAAGAATCTGCAGAATCCGTATATTTCGCCTTTGTTCGGGGATTTTACGGGCTTTCCGCCCACCTATATCCAAGTGGGAGACAATGAAATTCTCTTAAGCGATTCTTTAAGGCTACATGAAAAAATGGTAAAGGCCAATGTATCCGTGAAGCTGGATCATTTTATGGGAATGTGGCATGTGTTTCAGATGTCCCCGTTTAAGACCGCCTATGAGGCCATGGATAAAAATGCGGAATTTATCTACGATATCTGCAGATGAATTTGGGAATTATAGGAAAAACTTTTTATTGGACGGTTGTAAAAACATTGATAAAATGTTATAATTTCAAAGTATTTTGCAAAAGCGGGAAATAACTTCCGCGGCAAATACCTTTATGAAGGGAGAAAATTGTATGGAAAAATTTTTTAAGTTCAAGGAAAACAACACGACCTTGAGAGCGGAAATTGCAGCGGGTCTGACCACCTTTTTTGCAATGGCCTACATCGTGTTCGTCAATCCGAATCAGGTTGCGGCAGAGGGTGCAGGAGGCTGGCTGGCAGCAATCGGCGCTGATGCGGCGTCCTTGGGGCAGATTTGGAACGCTGTCTATGTGGCATCCCTGTTGGGAGCAGTCATTGCTACATTGTTAATGGCTCTTGTGGCGAAACTGCCTTTTGCACTGGCATGTGGTATGGGATTGAATGCTTTCTTCTGTACCTGCTTCATTTCGGGTGCATTTTTTAACGGCGTGGATGTCATTGAAGGTTATCATACCGGTATGGTCATTATCTTTATCTCCGGTCTGGTATTCTTGTTCCTTTCCCTTACGGGACTGCGGACCTATATTGCAAAGGCGATGCCGGATTGCTTAAAGAAAGCGATTCCTGCCGGTATCGGATTGTTTATTGCTTTTATCGGTTTCCAGAATGTGGGTATTATTCAATCAAATCCCTATACACTGGTACAGTTTGTGGATATTAACGGCGCTATTGATAACGGTACTTTTAAGGAAACCGCACTTCCGGCTATCGTGGCGTTGATCGGCTTTTTGATCATCGGTATCTTGGGTAAGTTAAAAGTAAAGGGAAATGTAATTTTAGGTATCATTGCATCTACAATTATTTACTATGTTTTAGAGGGAACGGTGCCCGGCTTTGATCTTGGCAATATCGGCCAGTCCTTTAAGGATTTCGGAGCAATCGGTATCACGGGACTTTTCCATGCTTCTGCTTGGAAGAACGCCTTTACCGGGGCCCATATTGGCGGTATCTTCAATGCGATCATGCTGATCGTTACTTTCTGTCTGGTGGACATGTTTGATACGCTGGGAACTTTGTACGGTACTGCCGCTCAGGCTAATATGCTGGATGAAAACGGGGATCCCGTCCGTGTGGACAAGGCTATGCTCTGTGACTCCATCGGAACGGTAGCCGGCGCTGCTATGGGTACCTCCACCGTTACCACCTTCGTGGAATCCTCCGCAGGTGTTGCGGAAGGCGGACGTACCGGTCTTACCAGTATTGTGACCGCTATCTGCTTCGCACTTTGCTTATTCTTAAGCCCCTTGGCAAATATCGTGCCTTCTGCAGCTACGGCTCCCGCGCTCATCTATGTAGGCGTACTGATGGTGAAGAGTTTTGCAAAGGTAGATATGGAGGATCTGCGTTCCGCACTTCCTGCTTTCGTGGCCCTCATTATGATGCCCCTGACCTATTCCATCGCAAACGGTATCGGACTTGGCGCTATCAGCTATGTGGTTATGACAGTCTGCACCGGTAAGTTTAAGAAGAACGATATCGTGGTGACAGTCATTGCACTGCTGTTTTTACTGAAATTCATCTTCGTTACCATGTAAAAACGGAGAATACGAAGGAGAGGCTTTTGCCTCTCCTTTTTTTCATCCGGCCATGCGATGAAAAATTACGGGAAATTTGGAAAAGAAAAAAGGAGTTTTGGGAGTGATACAGAATATTAAAATAGAGAGAATTTTGGAAAGGAATTGCCATGACGATCAGAGAACAGCTGGAGCAGTGGGAAAAAGAATATTTAAGTCCTTATGCGACCCTGAGTATGGAATCCAAGGGCAGAGAGCGGGACGAAGAGCAGTGTGATATCAGACCGGTCTTTCAGCGTGACAGGGATAGGATTCTCCACTGTAAATCTTTCCGCAGGTTAAAGGACAAGACCCAGGTATTCCTAACGCCGGAGGGAGACCATTATAGGACCCGTCTGACTCATACGCTGGAAGTTTCCCAGAATGCCCGCACTATTGCAAAGGCGCTGCGGATGAATGAGGATCTGGTAGAGGCGATCGCTTTAGGACACGATTTAGGGCACACGCCTTTCGGACATGCGGGAGAGCGGGCATTAGACCGTATTTGTCCCTATGGCTTTGAGCACAATGTACAGAGTGTGCGCACCGTGGAGAAATTGGAAAAGAACGGACAGGGACTGAATCTGACAGTGGAAGTAAGGGATGGTATTTTAAATCACCAGACATCAGGCAATCCCGCTACCTTAGAAGGAAAAATAGTCAAGTTTTCGGATAAGATAGCTTACATCCATCACGATATGGATGATGCCATCCGGGGCGGTATTTTGACTGAGAAAGATGTGCCTAAGGAAATTGGGGATGTGATCGGCTATACTACAGGAGCGAGACTGGATCATTTTATTCACGATATTGTGACCACCAGTGCGGAAACCGGGGATATCCGGATGTCTGAACCGGTAGCGGAGGCCATGCAGAAATTGCGGCAGTTCATGTTTGAACGGGTCTATAAAAATCCGGAAGCAAAGAGTGAAGAGGGTAAGGCCGAGCAGCTGATGGAGACTTTGTATCGGCATTATCTGAAGCATATTGATGTACTGCCGGCAGAAATGCTGCGTATGATAGACGAAGGGGAGCCAAGGGAACGTATTGTCTGCGACTATGTGGGCGCTATGACGGACCGCTTTGCCATTGGTATTTATGAGGAGCTTTATATTCCCAAATCCTGGCATGGATAAAAATGTGAATGAACATCACATAGAGGAAAAAGAATGTATTATCCGGAAGAACTGGTTGAAGAAGTCAGAATGAAAAACGATATAGTGGACGTGGTTTCGGGCTATGTGAAGCTGCAGAAAAAAGGCTCCAGTCATTTTGGACTCTGTCCTTTTCACAACGAGAAGTCCCCTTCCTTTTCCGTATCCGGCGCCAAACAGATGTATTACTGCTTCGGCTGTGGGGCGGGAGGGAATGTATTTACCTTCGTGATGAACTATGAGAATTATACCTTTGGAGAAGCCATTAAGCTTTTGGCTGACAGAGCGGGTGTGGCGCTGCCCGAGGTGGAGTATTCGGCGGAGATGAAGCAGCGGGAGAACCACAGGGCAAGGCTGTTGGAGGCAAATAAAGAGGCGGCCAAGTATTTTTATTATCAGCTGCGTAACAAGCAGGGAGAACTGGGATACCGCTATTTAAGCGGCAGACAGTTATCGGAAGAGACCATGAAGAAATTCGGGCTGGGCTTTGCCAACAAGACCAGTGACGATTTAACCAAATATATGAAGCAGAAAGGCTTTGAGGACAAGCTTTTACAGGAGGTAGGACTGGCCTCCTTCGATGAGCGGAGCGGAATGCATGACAAGTTCTGGAACAGGGTCATGTTTCCCATTCAGGATATCAATCACCGGGTCATCGGTTTCGGCGGACGGGTCATGGGGGACGGTACACCCAAGTACTTAAACTCTCCCGAAACGCCGGTATTTGACAAGAGCAGGAATCTCTACGGACTGAATTTTGCGAGAACGGCCAGAGCAGGCAATATGATCCTCTGTGAGGGTTATATGGATGTCATTTCTCTGCATCAGGCAGGTTTCACACAGGCGGTGGCCTCTCTGGGAACGGCATTTACATCGGGACAGGCTAATCTGCTCAAGCGCTATACGGATAAAGTCCTGTTGGCCTATGACAGCGACGGAGCGGGTGTCAATGCAGCCCTGCGTGCCATCGGGATTTTAAAGGAAGCCGGGCTGACTGGCAAGGTTATCAATATGAAGCCGTACAAAGACCCGGATGAATTTATAAAGAATCTGGGCAGGGAGGCTTATAAAGAGCGGATTGACAATGCGGAGAACAGCTTTTTCTTTGAAATCCGTATGTTGGAGGGTGGATATGATCTGGACGACCCGGAGAGCAAGACCGCGTTCCATAAAGAAATTGCCAGAAAACTCTGTAGTTTTGAGATAGAGGTAGAGCGGGAAAATTATCTGGAAGCCATAGCGGATAAATACAATATCGGTTTTGAGAATCTGCGGAAGTTAGTGAATACTTATGCGGCCCAGACGGGATTGGTAAAACCCATAGAAAGACCCAAGAGCACGATGGCGAAGAAAGCCGCACCGGAGGAAAATAACAAGCGGGTGCAGCGGATGTTATTGACCTGGCTGACGGACGAACCGGCTCTCTACCCAAAGATTTCCGCTTATATTGCACCTTCGGACTTTACGGACGAGCTATATAGAAAAGTGGCGGAGCGGCTCTTTGCGGACATTGATGCCGGCAGCTATAATCCGGCTGGCATTATCAGTATGTTTGAAGAGGAAGAGGAGCAGAGGGAAGCCGCGGCTCTGTTCAATACCAAGGTGGAAGCTATAGAAACCAAACAGGAGAGGGAAAGAGCCTTCCACGATATTTTATATGCGGTAAAAAAGAACAGTTATGAGTATTATTCAGGAAAGCTGGGAAGCGATATGCAGGCCCTAAACCAGGTGATCGCCGGTAAGAAGGCTTTGGAAGAACTTGGGAAAACGCATATTTCCTTGGATTGAGGTTATACTACTATTACGTTTTGAAAGGATGGACCAAAATGGACGAAAACACACAAGCAAGGTTTGAGGAGAAGATCAAAGACCTCCTGACCGTTGCAAAGAAGAAAAAGAATGTATTGGAATATCAGGAAGTCAGTGACTTCTTTGCTGATATGCCCCTTGAAGAGGAACAGTTCGATAAGATTCTGGAGGTATTGGAGCAGAATAATGTAGATGTTCTCAGGATTACCGAGGATGACGATGATGTAGAGGATTCTGAAATTCTGATGATGGAAGAGGAAGATGTGGAGAATATTGACCTTTCCGTACCTGACGGTGTCAGCATCGAAGATCCTGTGAGAATGTATTTAAAGGAAATCGGCAAGGTGCCTCTTTTGTCGGCGGAGGAAGAAATAGAACTGGCAAAACGAATGGAGATCGGAGATCAGGAGGCTAAAAAGAGATTGGCGGAAGCCAATCTGCGTCTGGTTGTCAGCATCGCCAAGCGCTATGTGGGCAGGGGCATGCTGTTTCTGGATTTAATTCAGGAAGGTAACTTAGGTCTGATCAAGGCAGTGGAGAAATTTGATTACAGAAAAGGTTATAAATTCTCTACCTATGCTACATGGTGGATCAGACAGGCTATTACAAGGGCGATCGCGGATCAGGCCAGAACCATCCGGATTCCCGTACACATGGTAGAAACCATCAACAAGCTGATCCGGGTGAGCCGTCAGCTGCTGCAGGAGCTTGGCAGGGAACCTTCGCCCGAGGAAATCGCGGCAGAGATGAATATGCCGGTGGACAGGGTGAGGGAAATCTTGAAGATCAGTCAGGAGCCGGTGTCTTTGGAAACACCTATCGGTGAAGAAGAGGACAGCCATCTGGGAGACTTCATTCAGGACGATAATGTGCCGGTGCCTGCGGATGCGGCAGCCTTTACCCTGTTAAAAGAGCAGTTGGTGGAGGTGTTGGGTACTCTTACTGAGAGGGAACAGAAGGTGCTGCGTCTGCGCTTTGGCTTAGATGACGGCAGAGCCCGAACATTAGAAGAGGTAGGAAAGGAATTTTCCGTTACCCGTGAGCGTATCAGGCAGATTGAAGCCAAGGCGTTAAGAAAATTAAGACATCCCAGCAGAAGCCGGAAACTGAAGGATTATCTGGATTAGGACAGGCTATGGAATTATCGAGAAGATTGCAGACCCTGGCGGATATGGTGACACCGGGCAACCGGGTTGCCGACATAGGATGCGACCATGGCTTTGTATCCATTTATCTCTATGAGCAGCATATAGCGCCTAAAGTATACGCCATGGATGTACGGAAAGGGCCCTTGTGCAGGGCGCGGGAACATATTGAAATTCACGGGCTTACAGATTACATAGAAACGAGGCTTTCGGACGGACTTACAGCACTGGAAACTGACGAGGCGGATGCCGTGGTTTGTGCCGGAATGGGCGGCAGACTGATGGCGCGTATTCTTTTAGACGGACTATCCAAGGTAGGAAGAATGAGGGAACTGATCTTACAGCCTCAGTCCGAGCTGGCTTATTTTAGGCGCTTCTTGCGGGAACACCGTCTGGTGATTGCGGAAGAGAGGTTCATAAAAGAGGAGGGCAAGTTTTATCCCATGATGCGGGTGCTTCCGCATGGAGATGAGGCACTCTACCCCCTCTTTGACGGGAACGGCCTGTTTGGCGAGAAAGAGGCGGAGCGGGTTTCAGATACTTTTGGCGCGTTGCTGCTTTGGCAGAAGCATCCGCTCTTACAGGAATATTTGACTCTGCTTCTGAATAGAAACAAAGGGATATTATCGTCTCTTCCTTCATGCGGCCAGGAAGGAAGAAGGGCGGAACTTGAGAAAGAACTTTCGGATATAGAAAAATGTCTTCTATGGTTCGTTGTATAAAGGAGAACCCTTATGAAATGTACGGAAATCGTAAAGCGGCTGGAAATACTGGCACCGCCGAAGTTTGCGGAGGAATGGGACAACATAGGGCTTTTGGCCGGAAGGAGCAACAAGGAGGTTAAAAAGGTCTATCTGGCAGTGGATGCTACGGATGAAATCGTAGAAGATGCCATCGAAATGGAAGCCGATCTGCTGTTAACGCATCATCCGCTGATTTTTAAGCCCCTAAGAGCCGTGACAGAGGAACATTTTATCAGCAGACGTGTGCTGAAACTATTACAGGCAGATATGTGTTATTATGCCATGCATACAAATTTTGACGTAATGGGTATGGCGGATGCGGCGGCGGATGAAATGATGCTGCGCAACAGACAGGTGCTGGAAGTGACCTATGAGGATGAGATTGCGAAAGAAGGGATAGGCCGTTACGGCAGGCTTCCCCGTATTATGACACTGGAAGAATGTGCGGCCTATGTAAAGGAGATCTTTAAACTGCCTTCAGTTAGGGTCTACGGAGAACTGGAAGAGAAGGTGGAGATTGCCGCCATATCCCCGGGTTCCGGCAGCAGCGTGGGAACGTATGCCCTGCAGGCCGGTGTGGATGTACTGATTTCGGGAGATATTGACCACCATATGGGAATCGACCTGGTGGCACAGGGCATTTCCGTAATTGACGCCGGACACTATGGTCTGGAAAAATTATTTGTACCGTACATGAAAGATTATTTTGCGAGAAACCTGCCGGAACTGCAGGTAGAATGCGCACCGGAGAAGAGCCCCTTTGAGGTGCTGTAAGAGGGAGGTAAGAGAATGATCACATTGACAATTGAAGGAAAGAAAAAACAGTATCCAAAAGGAACTACTTATGAGGAAATTGTAAGCGAATATCAGCCGGCTTACAAGAACCAGATAGCCTTGGTGGCAGTGGACGGAAAGATCAGAGAGTTGTTTAAAAAAGCAACTAAGGACGGGGAACTGAAATTCTTTACCCTAAAGGACAATATTGGCAGTAAATCCTACATACGTACGGCTACCATGATGCTTTTAAAAGCGGTGTATGACGTGGCCGGACCGGAATATGCTCAAGGCTGCCGTGTGGAGTTTACGGTGGGCAACGGTTATTACATCAATACGGGTGAGTTGAAAGTAACGGAGGAACTGGCCGGAAAACTGAAGGCCAGAATGAAAGAACTGGTCGAGTTAAAAATGCCGCTCATTAAGAAATCCGTAGCTTTAGAAGATGCGATGGCGCTCTTTCGGGAGAAGGGGATGCAGGATAAGGAGAAGCTCTTCCGCTACAGGAGAAGTTCTTTTGTAAATATTTATGAGATGGAAGGCTATTTTGACTACTATTACGGCTTTATGCTACCCCATGCGGGATACGTTAAATATTTCGACCTGATTACTTATGCAGATGGACTGATGTTGTTGCTTCCGGATAAAAAGGATCCCTGTGATGTGGGAGAAATACCAGAAAGGAAACTTTTATTCCAGACTTTAAAGGAAGCAGAGAAGTGGGGAGAAAGGGTAAAAATTACAACTGTAGGAGATTTGAACGATCAAATATGCAACGGCAGCATCAGTGATATGATCCTGGTGCAGGAGGCGGAACAGGAGCGGAAAATCGGAGAGATCGCCAAGGAAATCGCAAAGCGCGGCGATGTTAAATTTGTTATGATCGCCGGTCCTTCCTCTTCAGGAAAGACCAGTTTTTCCCACAGGCTTTCCATACAGCTGCGTACGCAGGGCATGAAGCCCCACCCCATTGCATTGGATGATTATTTTGTGGATAGGGAATTTACCCCCAGGGATGAGAATGGGGATTATAATTTCGAGTGTCTGGAAGCGATTGACGTAGAACAATTCAATCAGGATATGTGTGCTCTATTGGCCGGAGAAACGGTAGAAATGCCTACTTTTAATTTTAAGGTGGGTAAGCGGGAATACAAGGGCAATACCTTAAAGCTGGAAGAAGGTGATATTCTGGTGATCGAGGGTATCCACGGACTGAATGAAAAGACCTCTTATGCGCTGCCTTCGGAAAGCAAGTACCGTATCTATATCAGCGCGCTGACCAGCTTGAATATTGATGAGCATAACCGAATTCCCACTACAGATGTACGTCTGATCCGTCGGATGATCAGGGATGCCAGAACCAGAGGTTCATCGGCACAGCGTACCATACAGATGTGGCCCTCCGTCAGAAGGGGCGAGGAGGAGAATATCTTCCCCTTCCAAGAGGATGCGGATGCCATGTTCAACTCCGCACTGATTTATGAACTGGCAGTGTTAAAACAGTTTGCGGAACCGCTGTTGTTCGGTATTACCAAAGATCAGCCGGAATATTATGAGGCAAAGCGGTTATTGAAGTTCTTAGAGTATTTTCTGGGAGTCAGCAGCGAGAATCTGCCCAACAATTCCATTTGCAGGGAATTTGTAGGCGGAAGCTGTTTCAATGTATAAGATAGTTTTGCGGGATGGGGGAAGCCTGTCAGGTAAAGCATACGAGAATATGGAACGGAAGGATATTAAGCATGGAATTGACTGAGAATCAGGAACTGCTTCAGGAATACCGCAAGCGGGCAAAAGAACTGGTAGAAAAGATGACGTTAGAGGAGAAGGTGTCCCAGACCCTATACATGGCACCGGCTATTGAGCGGCTGGGGATTCCTGCCTATAATTGGTGGAATGAAGCGCTGCACGGTGTTGCCAGAGCGGGAACCGCCACGGTTTTCCCGCAGGCTATCGGACTGGCGGCTACTTTTGATGAGGATTTTATAGAAAAGGTGGCTGATGCTATTTCTACCGAGGGCAGGGCTAAGTTCAATATGCAGGCGCGTTATGAGGACAGGGATATTTACAAGGGTCTGACTTTCTGGTCACCCAATGTGAATATTTTCAGGGATCCCAGATGGGGCAGAGGACATGAAACTTTTGGAGAGGACCCTTATTTAACTTCCCGTTTGGGACTGCGGTTTGTAAAAGGTCTGCAGGGGCATGATAAAAAGTATTTAAAGGCGGCTGCCTGTGCCAAGCATTTTGCGGTGCACAGCGGACCGGAGGCTCTGCGCCATCAGTTTGACGCAGTAGTTTCCAAACAGGATTTGTATGAAACCTATCTGCCGGCTTTCCGTGCCTGTGTAAAAGAAGGACATGTGGAAGCAGTGATGGGCGCCTATAACAGAGTGGGTGGCGCTCCCTGCTGTGGCAGCAAGGAATTACTGCAGGATATTCTGCGGAAAGAATGGGGATTTAAAGGTCATGTAGTGTCTGACTGCTGGGCTATTCAGGATTTCCATCTGTGGCATAATGTGACGAAGACACCGGTGGAATCCGCTTCCATGGCCATGAACAATGGCTGTGATCTAAACTGCGGCAGTATGTTTGAAAATCTGCTGATGGCAGTGCAGGATAACAGGGTGGATGAAGCACGCTTAGACGAGGCGCTCATTGCACTCTTTACCACCAGAATGAAGCTGGGTATTCTGACAGAGAAGGAGGAGAATCCTTTTGATGAGATTCCCTATTCTGTGGTAGATTCCAAAGAAATGAGGAAGTTAAATCTGGAGGCTGCGGAAAAATGCGTGGTGCTCTTAAAGAATGAAGGCGGACTTCTGCCTTTAGATAAAACGAAATACAGGACGATAGGTGTCATCGGTCCCAATGCGGACAGCCGCAGGGCTTTAGTCGGTAACTACGAGGGAACCGCTTCCCGTTATGTAACTGTGCTGGAAGGCTTGCAGGACTATCTGGGGGAGGCTTGCCGGGTGCTTTATTCTCAAGGCTGCGGTCTCAGCGCACAGAGTGATCCCATCATTAAGACCGGCAAAGAAAGGTTATCTGAGGTACAGGAGCTCTGTACGCTCAGCGATGTAGTGATCGCATGTATGGGACTGGATGCGGGGTTAGAGGGTGAAGAAGGCGATACGGGCAATGAGTTTGCCAGCGGCGATAAGCCGGACTTAAATCTTCCCGGATTTCAGGAGGAGGTACTTAAGATTATTGCTGCCAGCGGTAAGCCGGCTGTATTGATACTGCTTTCCGGCAGCGCTTTAGCGGTGAATTTTGCGGATGCGCATATACCTGCTATTTTGCAGGGCTGGTATCCCGGCGCTCAAGGCGGCAGAGCCATTGCCAATATTCTTTTTGGGGAGGTAAATCCGCAGGGCAAATTACCGATCACTTTTTACAGAAGTGCGGATGAGCTGCCGGAGTTTACGGATTATTCCATGGAAGGTAGAACTTACCGCTATATGAAGCAGGACGCACTGTATCCTTTCGGATATGGACTCTCCTATACGGATTTTGCTTATTCGGAAGTTTCACTTTCTGCGGAAAAGATAACCAGGGAGGGTATAGAAGCAATGGTTACCGTAGAAAATACCGGCGCCATGTCCGGTACGGAAACCGTGCAGGTATATGTGAAGGCTATTCCGAAAGAAAAAAAGCCCCATCTGCCCAATGCGCAGTTAAAGGGCATCTGTAAGTGCGCTTTAAAACCCGGGGAGAAAAAGCAGGTAAGTATACATCTTCCCATGGAGGCTTTTGCTCTATATGACGAGGAAGGCAGCCTGATGGTGCATGAGGGAGAATACAGAGTGTTTATCGGAGGCCAGGGACCGGATAAGCGCAGCAGGGAATTGACGGGCAAAACAGTGATGGAATATTCCGTTTTTGCCGAGAAGACCATGGGGCTATCTTAGGTGTATACGGAGAGAAAAAATGCAAAAGAAAATAGTAGGCTTAATAGTATGCTTTTGTCTGATGGCAGGGATGCTTAGCGGATGCGGTGCGGACAGTGGGAATGCATCTGAAAGTACGGAGCAGACCGGGAACAGATTCTTAGATAGCATCGCGGAAAGCATTCCGAATGAACAGAATACGGCACAGCCGGAGAATACTCTGACAGATGATACACAACCGGAAGGGACACAGGATGGAGAAGGAACCGGACAGATACAAGAAGAAGCGGGAGCCCTTTCTTTTGGTGGATTTTCTTTTGCGGATGTTGCCGGTCTGGAGTTTTATTTTTCCAGCGGTGCCGGTGGCTGGTACACTGTACTCCATATTCATGAGGACGGAAGCTTTGACGGACATTTTCAGGACAGTGATTTAGGCGTAACGGGTGAGGGATACCCCAATGGTACCATCTTTTGCAGTGATTTTTACGGAACTTTTACAGAGCCGGAAAAGATAGATGAAACAACCTATGTCTTTCAAATAGCTGCTATTGAATATCCGCTCGGATTTGGAGAAGAGATTAAAGACGGATACTATTTTGACTATGGTACTGCATATGGACTGGACGATGCGGAAGATTTGTATATGTATCTTCCCGGTGCAAAGCTTGCCGATCTGCCGGAAGAATATCGGGGCTGGGTTGGCTATTATTATTTGGAAAATACAACGGAAACGGAGCTTCCCTTCTATGGGCTTTATAATGTAAAGGAAGGGGAGGGTTTTTCCAGTTATGACTATGCTGCCGCAGATGTCAGAGGTAGAGCGGTAGGCGCATGGTTTAATGCAGATTTAAAGAGCATTGAACTAAAAGAAGAACTTCAAGATGCACAGACCCAGGCGGAGATGAACCAAATATCTTATGAGTTATATACCACTTGGGATGAAGCCCTTAACACCATCTGGGGGATTTTGAAAGAAAATCTGGATGAGGAGAGCATGCGGAAACTGACCGAAGAGGAACGGAACTGGATTGCTGAAAAAGAAGCGGCCATGCAGGAAGCCGGTGCTGAATATGAAGGAGGAAGTATGTATTCCATGGTTGTGAACTTAAAGGCGGCCGAACTGACGGAAGAAAGGGTTAATGAATTATTAGATTATCTTCCGGAATATTAAAATAGCAGAGCAAATTTCATATTGTTTATAAGTAGGATAAATAATCGCGGCCACGCAAGTGGGTGAGGAAAGTCCGGGCTTCACAGGGCAGGATGCCGGATAACGTCCGGTGGAGGCGACTCCAAGGCCAGTGCAACAGAAATAAACCGCCACCCAGCCTTTAGGGCTTGGGGGAAGAATCTGCGCAGCGGATTCTTTTAAGTGTCCATCTTTTATGGATGGGCACTTTGGTAAGGGTGGAAAGGCAGTGTAAGAGACTACCGTCCGGCCGGTAACGGCCGGAGCCATGTAAACCCCATCCGAAGCAAGACCATATGAAGACGATAGGCTTGCCCGGCCTGTCTTCAGGTAGGTCGCTGGAGGCTGTCGGCAACGGCAGTCCTAGACAGATGATTATTCACGACAGAACCCGGCTTATCGTCCTGCTTATATTATGAACCCGGTAAAACTGACTGTAAGGTTGGATTTACCGGGTTGATTATAATAAAAAATTTTGATAAAATAATTTTGCAAAACCGAACAAAGGTTTGCGCCATCTAAGAAATACAATGTAACATATTATAGTCAAAAGGAGAACGGTGATGAAGGAAAAAATTAAGAAAGTGCTAAGGTTTCTTTTTCCTGAAATCCAAATAATAGATGAGATAATCAATAACGGTTTTTTCGTAAGAGAAAAGAATATTCCTAATCAGACAATGCCTATGGATCATAGGATTGTGAATGGAAATCAGATGATGCAGCAGAAGGTAAACCCTGCTATGTCTTCTGCTCTTCCGATGGCAAATAGGGGAAGCAATAACGTGCAGAGGGAGTATACACCGACCCCATACATAAGTGCAGATAAGGTATACAATAAATTTGAAGGTTTAGAAACCGAATTTCGCAGTCGTTGGATCGGTATGCAGGAAGATATAGTAAGTATCTGTCAGGCGTTCAAACGTCCATTTGTTATGGGGTATGATGGATTCAGACCTAAAAACAGTATTTTAATGATCGGAACGGAAAGCAGAGGAAAAGTGAATGCAGCTGCTGTAATGTGTTGGATTTTAAACCAAAGAAATATTTTGCGTTATCCTTCCATTTTTAGAATCGATTTGTCCGGCTATAAAGAAAATCCGGATAATACATTGTTCTTAAGTGACTTATATAAAGCGTTAAATGGTCAGACAGAATTAGTTGTTTTTGAAAATATTGAACAAATACGATTTGATGATATAAATATAATTTCTAGATTAATTTCAGATGGTGTGTATCAGTTATCAAAAAGATATATGCCGCAAAATGGTATGTTGGTTGAGGCCACAGGGATGTTAAGTACTTCTGTGGTTTCAGAGCTAAAAGCCAATGGTAAGTATTTTGTATTTACATCATGTGCCGGTGAAGCGCAGATAGCGGATGTATTGGGACAAGAGTTTATGCGTAAAATGGGGGATATTATCCACCTTAATGCTTTTGGACAGAATGAATTGAGAGAAATAGTTGGAAAGCTTGTCAGTGATTTAGTATTGAGAGTAAGACAGCAACTTCAAATGAGGCTAATACCAAAGACAACATTTTTTAATCACGTGTATGGACAATATAATGCGGCTGCCGGGATTAAGGCATTGCAGGTATATCTGGAAGAAAACATCTATAAACCGCTCGCAGAGTATCGGTTGCAAAGACCAACCAGAGAGGAAGAAGTATACCTTGATTATGAAAATGGGTACGTAATCGAAATCAGAGAACAAAAATTCAGATTAGATACTCTTATAAAGAGATATGATACAATAGGAGTCGAGCAAGTTAAGAAGGAGTTGTCCGAGGTAATAGGGCTTAGTTCCGTCAAAGAATATGTATTGAGTCTTGAAAATAATTTAAAAGTTCAGCAACTTCGGGAAAGTCAGGGCCTGAAAATAGCGGATATTTCTATGCATATGATTTTTACCGGTAATCCCGGAACCGGAAAAACGACGATTGCACGGCTTGTGTCGAGATATTTAAAAGCGATTGGGGTTCTTTCTTCGGGACACTTGAGGGAGGTTAGTCGTTCTGATTTGATAGGACAGTATGTGGGGCAAACGGCGGTATTGGTATCCCAAGCTATTAAATCAGCGATCGGTGGAGTGTTATTTATTGATGAGGCTTACTCTATCTGTCGGGATAAGCAGGATGCATTCGGATTGGAAGCGATTGATGCCTTAGTAAAGGGTATGGAGGATAATAGAAACAATCTGGTCGTTATTCTTGCAGGATATGCGGATGAAATGGATAATTTCATCAAAATGAATCCTGGGTTAAAGTCAAGATTTCCCAATAAGATTTTCTTTGAGGATTATACACCGGATGAGATGTATCAGATCGCAAAGATTACAGCAAAGGGTAAAGGGTATGTTATTGCTGAAGAATGCCGGGATTCTTTATTGGAGAAGTTTGAGAAAAGCCAGATTAAAGGAAGAAATGATGGCGGAAACGGACGATTGGTTAGAAACCTTATAGAAGCGGCCATTTTGAAGCAGTCACAGCGTATTGCACAGGAAAATAATCAAAATTTGGAACTTTTAACAGCCGAGGATTTTGGATTTGATGATAAAGAGGAATTTGATTTAGAGAAAGAAATGTCCCATATTATAGGACTAAATGAAGTAAAAGAATTTGTCAGGACGCAATATAATGTTCTTCTTGCAAGGGAGAAACGTAAAAAAGCAGATTTACAGGTTGATACAACACAGTCCTTGAATATGATATTCAGTGGGAATCCCGGAACAGGAAAAACAACAATGGCTCGTATCGTGGCAGGTATGTTTCATTCCATGGGCCTCTTAAAAACCGGTCATTTAGTAGAGACAGGTAAAGGAGATTTAGTAGGGGAGTATGTTGGTCACACTGCAAAAAGGACCGAGGAAGTGTTTAAGTCTGCATTGGGAGGTGTACTTTTTATTGATGAAGCCTATGCAATTACTAACGATGGCAGCGGCTTTGGACAGGAATGTGTAGATACATTGGTTAAACTGATCGAGGATTATCGGGGAGAAATTGTTGTCATTCTGGCAGGATATACAAAAGAAATGCGTAATTTTATGAAAGCAAATTCAGGTTTGGAATCCCGCTTTCCACTGCAGATAGAATTTCCGGATTATACTGTAGAGGAACTCTTTGAAATTGGAAAAGAAATGATTACCAAAAAGGGTTTTATGTTATCTGATGAAGCCACGCTCATATTTAAGGAAGAGATAGGTATATTAAAAAGGCATTCTGATAGTTCATCCGGAAACGGACGTATGGTCAGAAACTTTTTGGAAGAAATTATACGCAGACAGTCTAATAGGATTGCGGTCAGTGATGTCTCAAATGAGGATATGATATTAATTATCCCTGAAGATATTGTTTCTGATATACAGCAGGCAAATACTTATGATCTGGAAAAAGATTTAGAAAAAGTAATCGGACTGGAAGCTGTTAAAAAATACATTCGCAGCTTAAACGCATGGTTAAAGGTAAGAGAAGAGCGTAAGAAACAAGGATTAAAGATTAATGATACGCAAACCCTGCACATGATCTTTATGGGTAATCCGGGAACCGGAAAAACCATGATGGCAAGAATTATGGCAAATGTATTTGCCAATATGGGTGTCATTCGTACCAATAAATTAATAGAAACAGACCGTGCGGGACTGGTGGCAGGATATGTTGGACAAACAGCAATTAAAACCAAGGAAGTAATAGAAAGTGCATTAGATGGAGTATTATTTATTGATGAAGCATATTCTCTTGCACAAGGAGGCAATCATGATTTTGGTAAAGAATCAATAGATACGCTTGTTAAAATGATGGATGATAACAGGGACAGACTGGTTGTGATCTTAGCAGGATATAATGATGATATGCAAAAATTTTTAAATCAAAATGTTGGCCTGGAATCAAGATTTCCGAATATAATCACTTTTGAAGACTACACGACGGAAGAATTACTTGTTATTGCAACTCAAATGTATTCCGATCAGGGATACATATTAAATGCGGAAGCAAGGGAATTATTAGGACAGATATTAGAGAAAGAAAAAATGCAGCCGCAATTTGGAAATGGCAGATTTGTGAGAAATGTGTTTGAAAAATCATTGCATGCACAGGCGTTACGATTAAGCACCGGTAAGCAACTTAGTAAAAACGATTTGATGACCATTACCGAAGACGATATACGAGAGGTGATTTGATTATGTTAAAGTGGATTTCTAATATAGCAGCAATCATATGGTTTTTTGCGGTACTCATTTGGTGGCTTTTACTTTTACCAATATTCATTCTGATGATTCCGTCTGCTATAAGTACAATCATTAAATCGGGATTTGAAACAAGCGCAGTTGGGATGCCTGCAATAGTCTTATGTTCTTTGGTTTTTGGGATAACATTGCTTGTTCCTGCTTTTCGTAAATGTTTTAAGGTAATGCCGTGGCTGTATCCATATACAACAATTTTGTTAACGGATTTAATTATTCTTGCCATTGCAGAAAAACTGCTGAATTTTGGATATCAAGTACAAAATGATACAAGACATACGGTATTTATAGTGCTTATGATCATTCAGATAATTGTATGTCGATTGGCGATGGGATGGTATTTTTATAAAAAACCAATGAAATTTGAAAGGGAAGATTATGAACGGCAGTAACCAAGGCGAAAGGTTTAATAATATGAATATGCAACAAATACCGCAATCCGGAGTGAATGTGCAGCAACAGAATAATCAACCCTTATATTATCCTGAATCAGCTCAAAATTATGCAGCGGATTTATATGCACAGCAGCAAGCCATATACAATTATAATAGGAACAGGATGCAAGAAAAACCTAAAATAGATAGGCTGATGAGAAAGTCCGGTTTTGCTTTTCTAGGAATTTGTGCTGCCGCCCTATTTAGTATGATTCTATTAAATCCGGTGGCCAATGTGAATCAATCAAGCGCAGCAACAGAAGCACTTGAATTGCAGCTATCAACTGAATTGGGTATAGGAACTCTATTATTATGGTCGGATGAAGAAATGCCGGCGCAGGATTATACAATCACACATTCCTCCCGCTCGGATTCTACCAAACTATATATTTGGGATTATGCTGCAGAGGATGGCGATTATGTACAGGTTCTTGTAGATGGAGTTCCATTAGGTGATCCGTTTATGATTAAAAATAAGCCTGTTGAATATACAATTCCCAGTACAGGAGAGGTACAGGTAATTGGAGTACGAGATGGTGGGGGAGGTATTACATATGCTGTTCATTATGATATAAACGGAACGACATATTTTAATGGAACTGATGTTGGAGCCGGTAATGTATATACGCTTATCAGAGAATGATAAAATTATGCAAAACTTCATATGAAAAAGCTTATATGAGGACAACAGGTATACCCGGTCAGCTTTTAGTTAAAAGGATTGCTTTTCGTTTTATATTTCGGTAAAGTATTAGATAGATACACTGTTTGTCAAAGGTAAAAAAGGGGGATCTGATATGAAACAAAAAGTGAGGAAAATGAGTGTCAGAACGAAAATCATGCTTCCGGTCAGTGCGTTGATCATTTTGCTTTGTCTGATTCTGGGCATTACCTCTTACAGACATACCCATGAGGGAATGGTTGAGATGGGTGTGGAAGAGGCTGAGATGTCGGCGAACGTTGCCATAAAGGTGATTGACGGAGATTTGGTAAGTACTTTGGAGCCCGGTTGCGAGGGTACGGAGGATTATCAGGTGCTTATGGCCACCATGCGGGATATTCAGAAGGACTGCGGTATCGCCTTTTTGTATACACTGTATACGGACGGCAAGCAAGTGTATTACGGCGTGGATTCCGATGACACTTCCGCACAGCATAAGGTGGGGGATGTTTTTGAGGTTTCCTATGGAGAAATGTCAGATGTATTTGCGGGAAAGGCCTATGTACAGGATTATATAGACTCCACTTCGGATGGGGATCTGATTTCCGTATATAAGCCTATTGTAGACAGCACCGGAAATATAGTAGGTGTTTTGGGGTGTGATTATGACGCCTCCCCTGTGGTGGGAAGGTTAAATGCCATATTAGTACAAGTGGTGGGTATTTCCGCTGTCTGTTTGGCAGCAGCGCTGATAATATTAGGATTATTGGTAGGAGGGATCATGCGCAGCCTTCGCAGGGTGGATCGGAAAGTGTACGATATGGTACATAGCGAGGGTGATCTGACGCAGAAGTTGGATGTCAACACCGGAGATGAAATGGAGCTGATTGCGGGTAATGTGAATGCCCTGCTAGAGTATATTAGACAGATTATGTTAAACATTGCGGGTAATTCCAGACAGTTGACTGCTTCTTCCAAAAATGTGGTGCAGAGCATTACCGGTGCGGAAGATAGCATTACGGATGTCTCCGCAACTATGGAAGAGATGAGTGCGGCCATAGAGGAGACCAGTGCTTCTTTAAGTCAGATCAGCGAAGCAATAGGCGATGTTTATCATGCGATAGAACATATTTCTTCTGATGCAAACGCTGGAAAGAAATCCTCAGATGAGACGATGTCAAAAGCAGCTCAAATCTATGTCAAAGCAGAGGAGGAGCAGACAAGGGCCAAGAGTCAGGCACAGGAAATGGCATCTTCGGTAAATGAGAAGATAGAAAAGTCCAGGGCTGTTACCGAGATCAGCGCCTTGACTACCAATATCATCAATATTGCGGACCAGACGAATTTACTGTCCTTAAATGCCAGTATTGAGGCTGCGAGGGCCGGAGAAGCAGGAAAGGGCTTTGCGGTAGTGGCAAGCGAGATTGCCAAGTTGGCGTCGGATACGACTTCTGCTGCATCAAGGATTCAGGATGTGAGTGATGAAGTTATCACGGCGGTTAACGAATTGGCGGAAAAAGCAGAGGCTATGCTGAGCTTTCTGGATGAAACAGCTATGCGCGGCTATGAACGGCTGATGGAGACCAGCGGGAATTATAGAAACGACGTAGGCGACATGAATGCGATGATGCAGAATTTTGCCAATGAAAGCGAGCAGTTAAGACACAATATTGACTATATCAAGGATGCGATCACTGCAGTAAATACAGCTATGGCGGAAAGTGCCGGGGGCATTGTCAATGTAGCGCAAAATACTGCAGAGATAACCACGGGTATGGGGACCATTGGAGAAGAAGCCAATTCCAATATGACGGTTGCGGAGCAGCTGAATAACGAAGTCAATAAGTTTAAACTGGAATAGCTGTGGTTAAAAATAGCGCCTTCTCTACCGGGATGAGGGCGCTGCTTTTTGCGTTTTATGTGTATTGCAAGAGTAAAACATTTTGTTTGGGAGGAATAACTGTGAAGAATAGAATGCTGATATTGACAGCAGCCTTGGGCATTGTTTTGCTGACCGGCTGTGCCTATCCGTGTTCTGATGTTACATTTTCAGGTGTTTCGGATGAGGATCCCAGAGTGGAATTTGAAACCTTTGCAAAAGGGTACACTTATTTAGAAGAAGAGAATTTTATGTCTCAGGCCGGTGGTTATGATGAGAAAGTCATCATCAATACAGAGGAGGATTTATTATCACTGGAAGAAACGCTTGGAATTGATTTAGATGAAGACGCTGTGGACTTTGAGGAGTACATGCTCTATGTACAGACTGATGGAACTATGGGACATGCCAAGCCAGTACCGTCCTACGATATTCAGGAAATTGCTTATAATGACAATATATTGGTAGTGATTATTGATTATACGCATAAGGAAACCGTAGAGGCAAAAGAGGGAGATTGGCTGTGTTTTTATAATATCTCATTGATAAAGAAGGAAGATTTTCCTTATGAAAAGAGGTCCTATCTGTGCATACCTATCTAAAAACATTTTATAAAACGATTATAAAATTCCCATGCGCTTTCTTGACATTCGGGGGAAAGTGTTTCACAATATACTAAGTGCAAAAGGATATATTATGGAAAGGTGGAAATAGAATGACAAAGATAGATATTTTTTCCGGCTTTTTAGGAGCAGGAAAAACGACTTTGATCAAAAAGTTGTTAAAGGAAGCACTGGCGGATACAAAAGTAGTGCTGATTGAAAACGAATTTGGTGAAATCGGTATTGACGGCGGGTTTTTAAAGGAAGCCGGCATTGAAATTAAGGAGATGAATTCCGGCTGTATCTGCTGTTCTCTGGTGGGGGATTTCGGTACCTCGTTAAAAGAAGTCTTGACTACTTATACGCCGGAGCGTGTGCTGATTGAGCCTTCGGGAGTGGGCAAGCTTTCCGACGTGATCCGTGCGGTAGAGAATGTGGCTGCAGATATTGAAGTGGAAGTAAATTCTGCGGTTGCAGTTGTAGACGCCGGAAAGTGCAAAATGTATATTAAGAATTTCGGGGAGTTCTTCTGCAATCAGATTGCCTATGCGGGAACCATTATTTTAAGCCGTACTGCAGGGATGAGTCAGGAGAAGTTAGAAACCTGTATCTCCATGCTAAGGGAGTATAATAAAGAAGCTACTATCATTACTACTCCTTGGGAGGAACTGCAGGGTACGGATATTTTAAAGACTATTGAGGGTGCGGACAAACTGGAGGATATGATCAAGGAGCTGATGGAGCAGGCTCATGAACATGAGCATGACCATGAACACCATCACCACGATGCTCACGAGCACCACCACCATGATCATGAGCATGAGCATGGGGAAGGCTGCACCTGCGGCTGCCACGATCATGAGCATCACCACCACGGAGATGAGTATGACCATGAGCATCACCATCACCATCACGGAGATGAACACGACCACGATCATGAGCATCACCATGACGGACATGACCATGCTCATGACCATGAGCATCATCACCATCACGATCATGACCATGAGCACCACCATCACCATGCGGATGAGGTGTTCTCCAGCTGGGGCAGGGAAACTCCGGCCGTATATAATGAGGAGGAAATTTCAGGATTGCTGGATGCATTGGACAGCGGTGATTACGGCATGATCCTGCGTGCGAAAGGCATGGTAGCTGCAGCAGAAGGCGAGTGGATTTATTTTGATTACGTGCCGGGTGAGAGCGATATCCGAAGAGGAAAGCCTCAGGTAACCGGTAAGCTGTGCGTTATCGGTGCTGAGTTAAAAGAGGATAAGCTGGAAGCATTATTTGGAAGGAATTAAGAGGAATGAAAGCGGTTTATATCATCAACGGATTTCTGGAGAGTGGTAAGACAGAGTTTATTACTTATACGCTGGCACAGCCTTATTTTCAGATGAAGGGAAAGACACTGATTCTTCTCTGTGAAGAAGGAGAAATAGAATATGATCCGGAGCTGTTAAGAAGGAGTCGTTCCGTAGTAGAGGTAATAGAGGAGGAGTCCGATTTTACGCCCAGCCGTCTTATCGAATTGGAAAAGAAGCACAGGCCGGAGCGGATTATCATAGAATATAACGGAATGTGGAATTTTAAGAACATGAAGCTGCCTTGGCACTGGAAAGTTGAGCAGCAGATTACGACCATCGATGGCTCCACCTTTCCCATGTATTACACCAATATGCGTTCTCTGTTGGCCGAGATGATACGGAACTCGGAAATGATCATTTTTAACCGCTGTGACGGCATTCAGGATTTAAGCAGCTACAAGCGGAATGTCAAAGCGGTCAATCCCAAAGCCGAGATTATTTTTGAAGATGCTAACGGCGAGATCAATTCGATCATGGAGGACGATCTGCCCTATGATCTGAAAGCGGAGGTGCTCAAACTGGATGATTATGGTTACGGAATCTGGTATCTGGACAGTATGGAGCATCTGGAGCGTTACGCAGGAAAGACTGTGGAATTTGTTGCCATGGTTCTGCGACCGGAAAGCTTTCCCAAAGGATATTTTGTTCCGGGACGGATGGCCATGACCTGCTGTGCCGACGATATGGCCTTCTTGGGTTATGCCTGTGAATATGCCGGAGCGGAGGATCTGGCCCAGAAGGAATGGGTAAGAGTACGGGCAAAGGTGGAGAAGGAATATTGGGAGGATTACAGGGGAGAGGGACCTGTTCTGCACGCTGTCAGTGTGGAAAAGGCGAAGGCCCCCAAAAATGAAGTAATCAGCTTTAATTAGGAGGTTTTATGAGTACTATAGTGCTGGCTCTGGAGGGAACCGGTTTTGCCTGGCTCATGACTACACTTGGTGCAGCTGTGGTCTTTTTTTTCAGAAAGGAAATGAAGGAATCTGTGCACAAATCTTTTCTGGGATTTGCGGCAGGTGTGATGATTGCCGCAAGTGTGTGGTCACTTTTGATGCCGGCCATTGAGCAGGCGGAGGAAACCGGCAGTATCGGCTGGGTACCCGCAGCCGGCGGATTTGCTTTGGGAGCCTGCTTTTTGCTGCTGATGGATAAGTTGATTCCCCATCTGCATATAGGGGAGAGAGAGGCGGAGGGCCCCAGGACTTCTCTGCATAGAACAACTTTGATGGTATTTGCCGTAACGCTCCACAACATTCCGGAAGGAATGGCCATGGGGTTGGCTTTTGCCAATGCGGCCTTAGAGGGCGGCGGTGCCGCTTATGCAGCTGCTTTTGCACTGGCGATCGGTATCGGTATTCAGAATTTTCCGGAAGGAGCGGCTATTTCCCTGCCGTTAAAAAAGGAAGGAACTACAGCCGGAAAGGCTTTCTTATGCGGCTGTTTGTCCGGTATTGTGGAGCCGATCTTCGGTATTCTGACGGTACTCTTAGCTGCTTTGTTGGTGCCCTATATGCCCTGGCTTTTATCCTTTGCGGCCGGCGCCATGATTTATGTGGTGGTGGAAGAATTGATACCGGAGGCGCATTTGGGGGAACATTCCCATGCGGGTACCATCGGTGTACTGGTCGGTTTTTTACTGATGATGATATTGGATGTGGCATTGGGGTAGCTATGGCATTAAATTCGGAAAAAGATATCATACAATTGCAGAAACGGCTAAAAGAGCTGGCGGAAAAGTCCTATAGGCAGAATATTTACACCTTTAGCGCTTTTCTGGGGCTGGCGGAGCTGGATGCGTATTACAGGATGGAAAAAGAGCTTTTGTTTTCCCATCCTGCTTTATTTGGAGGGGATGAAAGAGCAGAACGGAAGATCATACGCTTCGGTTCGCCAGAGGAATTCGGTTATACGGAAGACTATCCCATATCCTGTCTTCATGTGAAGCCCCTGCTTTCCAAGTTTTCCGACGATTTTTCTCACAGGGATTTTCTGGGAGCGTTGATGAATTTGGGAATCGAGCGAGGATGTATCGGGGATATCCGGGTGGGGGAGCGGGAAGGATATCTGTACTGCCTTTCTTCTATGGAGGAATTTATTTGTGAAAATCTTACACAGATCAAACATACCCATGTGGCATGTCGAGTAGTGGAGGGGATGGAGGGCACGAAAGCAGACGAGCCCGAGATCAAAGAAGTGCTGACAAGTTCCCTGCGCCTGGATGGCTGTTTGTCCAAGCTCTATCAAATATCCAGAAATGAAAGTCTGGCGCTGTTTCAGAGCGCCAGAGTCTATGTGGACGGCCGCCTTGTGGAAAACAATAGCCGTATACTAAAGCCCGGGGAAACCGTAAATGTCAGAGGATATGGCAAATTTGTGTTCCTGGGTGTGAAATATGAAACAAAAAAAGGAAAGCTCTGCTTAGAAGCAGAGCTTTACAGATAAACTTATTTGAACATGGGAGCCGCTTTCTCTTCACAGTATTTGCAGCGGTAAATTTCTTTCTTTTCATCGGAGAGCACAAAAATATGCGGCAGTTCCTGCTCAATGGAGGTAATGCAGCGGGGATTTTTGCAGCGAATCACATTTTTGATCATTTTAGGAAGCACCAGTTCTTTCTTATCCACAATTTCTCCGTCCTTGATCACGTTGACGGTAATATTGTGGTCGATGAAGGCCAGTACATCCAAATTCAGCTGGTTAATATCACATTCTACTTTCAAGATGTCTTTTTTTCCCATTTTTTCACTGCGGGCATTCTTAATGATGGCCACGGTGCAGTCCAGTTTGCCTAGCTGCAGATGTTCGTAAATATCCATGCTCTTTCCGGCTTTAATATGGTCCAGTACAAAACCTTCTTCTATTTTTCCTACATTTAACATCGCTCTTCCTCCTTTAATCCACTGTGATGCCAAGCAGCGTCAGAATCAAGGCCATGCGTACATAAACGCCGTACTGGGCTTGTTTAAAATAGACGGCTCTGGGGTCTTCGTCCACTTCTACGGAAATTTCGTTGACTCTGGGAAGGGGATGAAGTACGAGCATATCCTGTCTGGCCAGTTCCATCTTGGCGGTATCGAGTATATAAAAATCCTTCAGGCGGACATAGTCCTCTTCGTTGAAGAAACGTTCCTTCTGTACTCTGGTCATATACAGTAAATCCAAGGAAGGCATAACATTTTCCAGACGGATGACTTCCTCGTAGGGGATATTCTTTTCCTTTAGCATATCGGTAATATAATCCGGTACCTTCAATTCCTCAGGGGAGATAAAGATAAAGCGGATATTGGGATAGCGTACCAGTGCATGGATCAGGGAGTGGACGGTACGGCCGAATTTCAGATCGCCGCACAGACCGATGGTCAGATTATCCAGCCTGCCCTTTAAACTATGTATAGTGAGCAGGTCCGTCAGAGTCTGTGTGGGATGCTGGTGGCCGCCGTCGCCTGCATTGATAACGGGAATGCCTGATTTCTCTGCTGCAACCATGGGAGCACCCTCCTTAGGATGGCGCATGGCACAGATATCTGCATAGCAGGAAATGATACGGATGGTATCGGATACACTCTCACCTTTTGCAGCGGAAGAACTGGCGGCATCGGAGAAGCCCAGAACTTGTCCGCCCAGATGCAGCATGGCGGATTCAAAGCTTAAGCGTGTACGGGTACTGGGTTCGTAAAAGCAGGTTGCCATTACTTTACCGGAGCAGGCATGGGCATACTTGGCAGGATTTTGTTCAATATCCTTTGCCAGTTTAAAAAGCTCTTCCAGTTCCTCAGTGGTAAAATCCAGGGGACTCATTAAATGTTTCATACTTACACCTCCCTGCCCGCCTTTGGCGGACATCAATTCAATATTTGAATGGAACATTCCAACTTTTCACCTTAAAAAATCGAAGAGATGTCAATCTCTTCGATCTTGGTTTCATTTATATGATAATAATTCCTCTACAGGTTTTCTTTTGGGAGCAACAGGTGACTCTGCGGGATAACCGATGGGGATCAGAGCTGCCAATTCTCTGTCTTCGGGAAGTTCCAAAAGAGAAGCTGCCTTGGCATCATCAAAAATACCCATAATAACGGTTCCAAGTCCCTGCTCGTAAGCTGCCAGACAAAAGGCCTCTGCAGCAATGCCGGTGTCAAACATCTGCCAGCCGCCCTCTTTAGGAGTGCTGAAAGAACCGTCCCTTTCAAAACCGCTGCGGTTCTTAATAAAGGTAACAGCAATCAGCATGGGGGCGTTCTTGATGATTTCACCGTTCTTTGCATAAGCGGAGGTGCATTCCTCAGCAATTTTATCCTTGAGTTCTCCTTCCAGTGCAATATAACGTACAATCTGGGTGTGCTTCCAGCTGGGGGCATAGGATGCCGTTTCAACAACGGAGGCAAGTACATCATGGGGGACCGGTTTGTCAGTAAACTGTCTGATACTTCTGCGTCCTCGGATACAATCATTGGCTGTCATGGAGACCCTCCTTTAAGCAATCTTATTTCTTTGGTTATGATACCACAATACGGGAAAAGTTTCAATGCGGAAATTGCGGTAAGATGAATCCATAATTCCATTCCTGCATCAATATTCCTTGCATATTACAGGGGATTCTAGTATAATAAATAGGAAAATAACTGGAAGCATGTTTGTATATAATACGGCAGAAAAGGAGCGAGCGTATGGCGAAAAAATTAAGCGAGGGCGTTGTATTTGCAGAGACAAAGAGATGGTTGTTTTTAGGTCTGCCTTTTACTTTTACCAAGTATATTATCAAAGATGATATGATAACGATGGATCAAGGATTTCTAAGAAAGATAGAAAATGACTGCTATATGTACAAAGTACAGGATGTGCAGCATACGGCCAGTCTGATGGAGCGTATTTTCGGACTTGGCAGCATTACCTGTTTCACAGGTGATACCACCCATCCTAAGCTGATGCTTACCCATATCAAGCATTCCAAGGATATCAAGAACTATATTTTGGAAGCATCGGAGGCGGCGCGTATGAAGAGACGGACTCTGAATACGCTGAATATCGGAGCGGACGCCATGGTGGATGCGGACGATGATATGTAGTTTCTTATAGGAAAAACAGGACGGTGGTATATTTACCTCCGTCCTTCGTTTTCTCTGAAAAGTCTTTCAAAAAGCAGACCGGCAAAGAACCAGCAGGGCAGATAGTCCAGCCGGACAATTTTTTTGATCTGCCACCGGGAGCGGCTGTAATCCCAGGGACAGAGGCTTTTTTTAGAAAGCAGCATGCCACTGATATATTCTCCTGTAAAAATGAAAAGAGCATAGGCCAATCCTCTGACAAAGGGGGATTTGTTCTTTAGCAGGTGATAAACGGGAGCTAAAAAGCTGGCACAGCCGTAGATGGGAAACATCCAGACAGAGGTGTTCCCTTTTAAAGTAAATTTTCGTTTTCTAAAGGAATCCAGAGCCGTGAAAAGGATTTCCATGCACCAGCCCAGAATGCCGCAATGAATAAAATTGTGAATGTATTTTTTCATAAGAAGAAGTATGTCCGGGAAAGGGAAAAATATACCATGAATTATCAGGAAACCTTAGAATATATTGAGTCCCTGCAGGGAATCGGCATTGTACCGGGGCTTGTGGGCATAACAAGACTCTGTGAAGAGTTGGGCAATCCGCAGAAAGATATTGCATTTGTTCATATCGCGGGGACCAACGGCAAAGGCTCCGTGTTAGCCTATATTTCCACTGTTTTAAAATGTGCCGGGTATAGGGTGGGGTGCTATCTATCCCCTGTTATTGCAGATTACCGGGAGAAAATACAGGTAAACGGCAGACCGATTTTCAAGCGGGAGCTGTGTGACTGTATGGAGCAGGTAGAAGAAGCCTGCAAAAGAATGACGGCAAGCGGGCTGCCTCATCCCACCGTATTTGAAGTGGAAACAGCGGCGGCTTTTCTTCATTTTCGGGAGAAAGGCTGTGATATTGTAGTACTGGAGACCGGCATGGGCGGCAGGGAGGATGCTACCAACCTGATACAGAATGTGAAGGCAGCGGTACTGACCTCTATCAGCATGGACCATATGCAGTATTTAGGGCGGAATCTGACGGAAATTGCATGGCATAAGGCGGGTATTATAAAAGAGAATTGTCAGGTGATAAGCACGGCCCAGGAGACGGAGGTGCTTTCGGTCATTGAGAAGGAAGCGCGAGAGAAGGGCTGTGCATTGACTTTGGCAGGAGAGGCGCTGAAGGTACGCTACGGTTTGGAGAAACAAAAATTCTCCTATGTGGACAGCAAGGGCAGGCGGTATGAGAATCTGGAAATTTCTCTGTCCGGCAAGCATCAGGTAGAAAATGCCGTTTTGGCGGTGGAGGTCATTGGAAAACTGGAAGAATGCGGCTATCCTGTGGAGGAACGAAGACTGCGTGAAGGGCTCCTTACCACGAAGTGGCCGGGGCGTTTTGAGATAGCAGCAAAAAAACCTCTCTTCATTATAGATGGGGCTCACAACGAAGACGCTGCCAAAAAACTTGCGGATTCCATGCGTTTCTATTTTACAAATAAGAGAATTATTTATATAATGGGGATGTTAAGAGATAAGGAGTACGAAAAAGTCATTGCGGAAACCTATGCCTATGCGGACCAGATCATTACGGTGACGCCGCCGGAGAATCCTCGGGCGCTGCCGGCGCTGTCAATGGCGGAAGCTGTAAAGGAATATCATCCCAGAGTGACGGCTGCGGGAAGTTTGGAAGAGGCAGTGGAGATGGCTTATCTGCTTGCCGGCAGGGAGGATGTGATTCTGGCATTCGGCTCTCTGTCTTATTTGGGACGACTGCAGGCAATTTTACAGAAACGTCAGAAGAAACCCGGAAAGGAACGCTGAGACAGCGGGTGATGGTAAAGTGGACAAAGAAAAAATAGAAGCCGGAGTCCGGCTGATTTTAGAGGGTATCGGAGAGGATGGCGCAAGAGAAGGTCTGGTGGAAACACCGGAGCGTGTTGCCAGAATGTATGAGGAAATCTTTGGCGGCATGCGGGAAGATGCCGGCGTACATTTGCAGAAGACCTTTACCGTAGGCAGCAGCGAAATGGTGTTGGAAAAAAATATTGTCTTTTACTCCACCTGTGAACATCATATGATGCCCTTTTACGGGCAGGTACATATTGCTTATATTCCGGACGGCAGGGTAGTGGGCTTAAGCAAACTGGCGCGTACGGTGGAAGTATATGCCAGAAGACTGCAGCTGCAGGAGCAGATGACGGAACAGATTGCGGATGCCATTATGGAGCATCTGGCTCCGAAGGGGGTTATGGTGATGGCGGAAGCGGAGCATATGTGCATGACCATGCGCGGCATTAAGAAACCCGGCAGCAGGACGGTAACCCTTGCAAAAAGAGGGGATTTTGCAGAGAATCAAAAGCTGCAGGAGCAGTTTTTTGAACTGCTGCGCTGATGCCCATCACAGGATGGGCAAAAATGTCCCGGAAGGTTCAAACAGAAAAGATGGAGAGAATTGACAAAATATTAAATCATGATTTATTTGTAGAAAATATGCGGAAAAATGAGGCGGCAGAGGCTGACAGAAGCTTCTGCCGTCACAATATGGCACATTTGCTGGATGTGGCGCGAATCGCCATGATATTAAATTTAGAGGAAGGGTTGGCGATTCAAAAGGATGTAGTCTATGCCACTGCGCTGCTCCATGACATCGGCAGGCATATTCAGTATGAAAACGGAACGCCTCATGAGCAGGCAAGCGCGGAGATTGCACCGTCCATTTTGTCGGATTGCGGCTATGATGAAAAAGAAACAGATGTTATCATAAATGCGATCCGCCTGCACAGAACCGTTAAAATTGCCGAAAATCATGATTTAAGCGGTATACTTTACCGGGCGGATAAGGCAAGCAGAGCCTGCTTTGCCTGTAAAGCGGAAAAAGCCTGTGATTGGAAACAAGACAAGAAGAATTTCACGATCCGCTATTGAGAAAGGTTTGTGGTTAAGGTGAAAATAGGCGGCAGAGAGTTTGACACAAATAAAAAAACATATGTTATTGGAATATTGAATGTAACACCGGATTCTTTTTCTGACGGCGGAAAATGGAAAGAGCTGGATAGCGCGTTGTACCATGTGGAGAAAATGCAGGCGGAAGGTATGGACATTCTGGATATCGGAGGAGAATCCACCCGCCCCGGTCATACGCTGATTCCCGACGAGGAAGAAATCATGCGGGTAATGCCGGTGATAGAGGCGGTAAAATCCAGATTTGATATTCCGGTTTCCTTGGATACCTACAAAAGCAGCGTAGCAAAAGCAGGTATAGAGGCAGGCATCGATTTGATCAATGATATCTGGGGATTGAAATATGACGGTGAGATGGCCCGGGTGATTGGAGAGAGCGGACTGCCCTGCTGTCTGATGCACAATCGGAAAGAGGCAGGATATCAGGATTTGATGCGGGAAATGACGGAGGATTTGGAAGAAACCCTGCAGTTGGCGGCGCAGGCAGGGATTGCCCGGGAAATGATCATTTTAGATCCCGGCGTGGGCTTTGGCAAGACCTACGAACAGAATCTGCAGGTACTTCGCAGTCTGGAAACCTTTCACGGTCTGGGATGCCCCCTGCTCTTGGGAAGCAGCAGAAAATCCGTTATCGGTCTGACTCTGGATTTGCCTGTATCGGAAAGGCTGGAGGGCACACTAGTCACAACGGTGTTTGCGGTGTTAAAGGGCTGCGCTTTCGTACGGGTGCATGATATCAAAGAAAATGTAAGAGCTGTCAAAATGGCGGAAGCCATTCTTTATCGTTAATGAAGCAGTTTACATAACAGAATGAGAGGTGCATATGGACGAGATCCGAATAGACAATCTGGAAGTTTTTGCCCACCATGGCGTGTTTGCGCAGGAAAAGGAGCAGGGGCAGCGTTTTTATGTAAATGCCATTCTGTACACGGATCTGCGGTTGGCCGGTATCAGGGACGATTTAAATGTTTCCACCCACTATGGGGATGTGAGCCTGTTTATTGAAAAGCAGCTGACGGAACGTACCTATGATCTGATTGAAGCGGCAGCGGAGGCTGCGGCACAGGCCATACTGCTTCATTATCCCTTGGTAAGGGAGCTGGATTTTGAGCTGCGTAAACCTCATGCGCCCATACCCATGCAGTTTGAATCGGTTTCGGTGAAAATACACAGGGGCTGGCATCAGGTCTATATCGCCTTCGGCTCCAATCTGGGGGACAGAAGGGGATATATTGATGGGGCGATCAGGGCGCTGAAGGAGGATGTGCATAATCGGGTGGAAAAGGTCAGTGATATTTTGGAAACGAAACCCTATGGCGGTGTGGAACAGGAGGATTTCTTAAATGGCGTATTGAAAATGGATACCCTCTATACACCCCATGAACTTCTGGATAAACTGCATGAGCTGGAGCAAGCTGCCGGACGGGAGAGAAAGATTCATTGGGGACCGAGAACGCTGGATTTGGACATTCTCTTTTATGATAAACTGGTATATGAGGATAAAGATTTGATTCTGCCCCATGCGGATTTACAGAATCGGGATTTTGTGTTAAGACCCATGGCAGAGCTTGCCCCGTGGTACAGGCATCCTTTGCTTCATAAGACCATGGAGGAGCTTTTGACTGCATTGGAAGAGAAAGGGAGATAGGTATGAGTATTGGAGCAATTATTTTCAGTGTGGTGCTGTTAGGGTTTATAGGGCTGTGTCTTTACAGTATGCTGATGCCCCGGATTTATGTAAAAAACGGAAGATTGGTGGATGCCAGAGTATTGTCCTGTGAGGAGCATAGGATAAGGGATAAAGAAACCCGGGAAGAGAATGTCTATTATACGGTAACCATAGATTTTTACGGCTTAAGCGGAGAAACCATTGTCAAAGAATTTAAGAGTGAAGCACCCTATGCCGAGGGGGATGTTATTCGGATGCGTTATCTGGATAAGCAGGACAGATACATGGTGGATGCGGATAATATCGTAAAAGGCGGAAATGTAAAAGGTCCCCTTATCGTGATCGTGGTATGTCTCCTGATACTGGCAATGATCGTATTTTTCGATACGGTTGCGGATGCGGAAGGGAACTATCCGGATTGGGTTTTAACAGGCACCAGTTACTTTATATCTCTGCTTTTTATGGGTATCGGAGTATTGGGAATCAGACAGAAGCTGGAACTTCGCAAAGCGAGAGAAAAATATGAGAAGGTGGAAGGCGTACTGGTGGATTATACGAGGAAGAAAGATGATGACGGGGCGGACAGCTGTTTTCCGATTTATGAGTATACATGGAGGGGCGAAACTGCCAGACATAAAAGCAAAGTAGGCGGCAGCGGTAAAAAGTACAGAACCATAGGCCGTAAAGTAGAAATGCTTTGCAATCCACAGACCAAAGCAGTGAAATGCAGGGAGGAGGAAGAGGACGGAAGCAGGGTTTTCCTGATTTTCGGAGCCATAGGACTCCTTGTTTTCTGCATCTTGTTGGCTATTTCATTCGGACTTCTGCCAACAGGAAATGTTTCATAAATTAATTTAGCAATGGCATAAAAAAGTGTCTAAAAATTCAGAAAATAATAATGAATGAAAGAAATTATTGACATATCGAATCTGAAGAAGATGATTAAAATGACGATTCTGTCTCCTTGTCGAAATTGCGGGAAAATATTCGACAAATAAATGAGAATTTTTTTATTTGACTGAATTTGTAGAATATTTGCGACGTATATCAGTTGAAGTTGCAAACTCTATCGCATTATAATGAGTACGATAGAGTTTTGTAATTTATGGAGGTTTTTGCATGGAGCAGCTGAATATTATGACTACGAAAGATAACGAGAGGCTGTACAAAATAATCGGACAATTGATGAGTTCCGACAAAGAATTTCAGATAATGATCACAGTACCCTCCGAGAAAAAAGAAAATCTGAAGAAAAACGATGTCGAAGAGGTCGTGAAAAAAGTACAGGAGAGAGATTTAGAGCAGGATGTGACGGATATGATACATGAAATCGGCGTTCCTGCGCATATTAAAGGATATCAGTATCTGCGGGAGTCCATTATGATGGCCGTGGAGGACAATACTATGTTAAGCTCCATCACCAAGATTCTCTACCCCACCATCGCCAAGAAGTTTCAGACCACGCCCAGTCGTGTGGAAAGAGCGATCAGACATGCTATAGAGGTGGCATGGAGCAGAGGGCGAATGGAAACATTGGATGCACTGTTTGGCTATACCATCAATACGGGCAAAGGAAAACCCACCAATTCGGAGTTTATAGCGCTCATAGCGGATAGAATCCGATTGAAATACAGAAATTAAGACTTTTAAATAACCTTCTCATGATGTATAATATAAGAAATACGAATTTATGCGGGAGGAGTTTTCCATGAAGAAGGTTCTATTTGTCGCATCCGAGGGTGTGCCTTTTATCAAGACCGGCGGTTTGGCGGATGTTGTCGGTTCCCTGCCCAAATGTCTGGATAAGGAGTATTATGACGTAAGAGTTATGCTGCCGCGGTATACCTGTATGAAACCGCAGTTGCAGGAGAAACTTAGCTATGTTACCCATTTTTATATGGACTTCAACTGGAAAGAAGAGTATGTGGGAATTCTGGAAGCTGAAGTGGAAGGCATCAAGTATTACTTTATTGACAATGAGCAGTATTTTAGTGGTTTCAAGCCCTATGGAGACAATGTGCTGTTTGAGATAGAGAAGTATACTTTCTTTTCCAAAGCGGCCCTGTCCGCACTGCCTTTGTTGGATTTCCAACCCGATATTGTACATTGCCATGACTGGCAGACAGGTCTTGTTCCTGTATACTTAAAAGAACGTTTCAGAGGAAATCCCTTCTTCTGGAATATGAAATCCATCATGACCATCCACAACCTGAAATTCCAGGGCAGATGGGATGTGAAGACCGTAAAAGATATTACCGGTCTGCCGGATTACTATTTTACACCGGATAAGCTGGAATGCTATAAGGATGCCAACCTCTTAAAAGGCGGTCTGGTATTTGCGGATGCCATTACCACCGTGAGCGACACTTATGCGGAAGAGATTAAGACCGCTTTCTACGGAGAGGGATTAAATGGCCTGATGGTGGCCAGAGCTCATGATCTGCGCGGTATCGTGAACGGCATTGATTATGAGGAATTTAATCCGGCTACGGATATACATATTCCCTTCCCCTATGACGCTGTAAGTTTCCGTAAGGAAAAGGTGAAGAATAAGCGTGCCCTGCAGAAGGAACTGAATCTGACGCAGGACGACAAGAAGATGATGATAGGCATTGTTTCTCGTCTGACGGACCAGAAGGGCTTCGACCTGATTGCCTATATGATGGATGAACTCTGTCAGGATGATGTGCAGATTGTCGTGCTGGGAACCGGCGAGGAGCGTTATGAGAATATGTTCCGTCATTTTGACTGGAAATACGGAGATAAGGTTTCCGCCAATATTTTCTATTCGGATAATCTTTCCCACAAGATATATGCTGCCTGTGATGCTTTCTTGATGCCATCCTTATTTGAACCCTGCGGTTTAAGTCAGCTGATGGCGCTGCGCTACGGTACCGTGCCCATTGTGCGGGAAACCGGCGGCCTTAAGGATACAGTGGAGCCCTATAATGAGTATGAGAATACCGGAACGGGATTTTCTTTTGCCAATTATAACGCGCACGAGATGCTTAGGACCATCCGCTATGCAGAGCAGATATATTACGATAAGAAGAGAGAATGGAACAAAATTGTGGACCGCGGTATGGCAGCCGATTTTTCATGGCATGTGTCCGCAGGAAAATATCAGGAAATGTATGATTGGCTGATAGGTTAGTTCCGCACAGGTTTTGAAATGGGTAGAAGCAATAAAAAAGATGGATTTATCATACAGGCGGGGATACTGGCTGCGGCCGGTATCATCTGCAGAATTATAGGACTCCTTTACAGGAGTCCTTTAACTGCTGTTATCGGCGATGAAGGTAACGGCTATTATCAGTCCGCCTTCAATATCTATACCTTGATTCTGTTGATTTCTTCCTATAGCATTCCTTCCGCCATTTCTAAAGTCATTGCCCAGAAGCTTTCCGTCAAAGACTATATTAATGCCCATAGGGTCTTTATCTGTGCGCTCTATTATGTTTTGGTAGTGGGCGGTATAGCCAGTCTGGCGCTTTTTTTCGGTGCGGGCTTTTTTGATAAAGGACCTGCGGTGCAGGTCATCAGAGTCTTTGCCCCCACGGTCTTTCTCTATGGACTGTTGGGCGTGCTGCGCGGCTATTTTCAGGCCCATCGCAGTATGGTGCAGACCTCTGTTTCCCAGATTTTAGAACAGTTACTAAATGCAGTAGTAAGTATAGGGGCAGCCTATCTGCTGATCCTGCTTTTGCTCTCCACCACGGATAGGTATACCTTGAACGAGGACTATTCCGTCAGTCTGGGCGATACGGTGGTCATGGAGCTGGCGGAGAGTACGGTGGACGAGTCCGGCAATATCACTTATATCCTAAACGAAGAGCAGCAGACCTGGAATACCAGACATGCGGCCTATGGCGCTATCGGCAGTGCTTTGGGAACCGGTTCCGGTGTTGTGATCGCACTGCTTTTTATGTGGGGCGTTTACCGGCTGAATCGGGAGACGATTTACAGGAGGATAGCCAGGGATTCCCATCAGGAAGAAAGTTATGGAGATATCTTAAAAACGATCAGCAGTGTCATTGTTCCCTTTATTTTAAGTACTGCCGTTTACAATCTGAGTACCGTTGTAAATCAGAGTATCTATAAATGGCTCTGCTACCTGCAGCGGGGTATGAGCGATGCGGAAACATCTACCCGCTACGGTATTTTCTCAGGAAAAGCGGTAGTTATCTCCAATATTCCCATCGCCTTATCCTCGGCAATGTCTGCAGCCATTCTGCCGACCATTGCTTCCAGAGTGGGGAAGGGAGATATGGAGGGAGCAAGAGAAAAAACCGCACAGGCGGTCAAGACTACCATGCTCATTGCCATTCCGGCAGCAGTAGGTATCGGCGTACTTTCCCGACCCATTACCTGGCTGTTATTCAGACAGCGGGTATCCATCGATACGGCGGCCAAATTGCTTACTGCATTGGCTGCTTCCATCATATTTTACTGTTTATCCACTTTGACCAATTCGGTGCTGCAGGGCATTGGTAAAGTTAAAGTGCCGGTACACAATGCAGCGATCGCTTTAATGATACAGACCGTGGTAGTGGGGACGCTTTTAACATTTACCGATTTGGATTTATATGCTCTGGTACTGGCTATGCTTATCTATTCCGGCACCATGTGTATTTTAAATCAGTTTTCCATCCGTAAATACATGGGCTATGAGCAGGAAATGCTTCAGACTTTTTGTATTCCCATCATAGCTTCCGGTTTTATGGGTGTTGCGGCTTTTCTTACCTATAAAGGGATTGCACTGATTTTAGGAGACGATCCCTATCCCTCCATGCTGCACAACGCCCTTGCCCTGTTTCCGGCTATTTTGGTGGGCGGGCTGGTTTACTTTATACTGGAGCTTGTTTTAAAAGGAATTACGGAGGAAGAGCTTGCCGCATTTCCCAAGGGAAGGCTGTTTGTTCGGATAGCCAAAAGGTGCCATTTGCTGTAAGATATGCGTAGTTTTCAACACCAATCCGGACTCGGATGCAGTGGCATTCGCCCGGATTGGTGTTGAAAACCATAGCGGAAACAGTCAGCGGCCGGTTGGCGATAACGGACATGCAGAAGCAGCGATTGCCATGAACAGTAAGTAAACTACACACGGTCACCATAACCAATAAGGGCGAATGTTACCGCATCTGAGCCCGTTTGGTTATGGTGACCATGTTAGAACGATAGCAGGAAAGGAGCCTCATATGGCCTTCGACGGAATTACAATAGCCGGTGTAGTAAAAGAACTGCAGGATACTCTGGTGGGCGGACGTATCAATAAAATTGCCCAGCCGGAACCGGACGAGCTGCTTCTTACCGTAAAGAGCGGAGAAGGGCAGCATCGTCTTTTTATTTCTGCGGATGCTTCTCTGCCGCTCATTTATTTGTCTGCGGCAAATAAGCCCAGTCCCATGACAGCACCGGGATTTTGCATGCTCCTTAGGAAGCACCTTCAGAACGGCAGGATCACCGCCATTACACAGCCCGGCTTGGAGCGTATTGTCCATATTCATGTGGAACACTTAAATGAAATGGGGGATTTGTGCCAAAAGAAGCTGATCGTGGAAATCATGGGAAAACACAGCAATATTATTTTCTGTGACGATAAGGACATGATCATCGACAGCATCAAACATGTCTCCGGTCTGGTCAGCTCCGTCAGGGAGGTGCTGCCCGGGAAGCCTTATTTTGTGGCGGACACTACGCATAAACAGAATCCTTTGGAGACTGATAAAGAGGATTTTATCCGTACGGCAGCCGCTGCACCCATGCCTGCCTATAAAGCGGTGTATACCTCCTATACGGGGATTTCTCCCTTGATCGCGCAGGAACTTTGTTACCGTGCGGGTATTGACGGAGAGAGGTCAGCATCGGCATTGTCAGGGGAGGATATGGACAAGCTTTATCGGGTCTTTTCCGATTTGATGCAGTCTCTGCGGGAGGGGGATTTTGCGCCCCATATTGCATATGAGGGTAAGAAACCGGTGGAATTTGCGGCATTTCCGCTTACCATGTACCAAGGGGATACCCTAAAGCCCTATACTTCCATTTCCGCTCTGTTAGAAAACTACTATGCGGAGAAAAATGCCTTAAGCCGTATCAGACAGAAATCCGTGGATCTTCGGAAGATTGTGCAGACGGCATTGGAAAGAAACGTGAAAAAATACGACCTGCAGCTACAGCAGTTAAAGGATACCGAGAAACGGGAAAAATATCGTATCTACGGAGAATTGCTCCATACCTATGGCTATGGCATAGAGGAGGGGGCAAAATCTTTTGACGCTCTAAATTACTATACGGATGAAATGGTGACCATTCCTCTGGAGCCGGAACTTTCCCCCGGTGAGAATGCAAAAAAATATTTTGACAAATATGCAAAATTAAAGAGAACCCATGAGGCCTTATCAGGCTTGATAGGAGAAGTGGAAGAGGAGATTCGGCATCTGCGCTCTGTTGCCGCGGCATTGGATATTGCGGTGGGCGAAGAGGATTTGCTGCAGATTAAGGAAGAATTGATAGAAAGCGGATATATCAGGCGCAAGGGCGGCGGGAAAAAAGAAAAGATCACCAGTAAACCGTTCCATTATGTTAGCACCGACGGTTATGATATTTATGTAGGGAAGAATAATTTACAGAACGATGAACTTACCTTTAAGTTTGCCACGGGAAATGACTGGTGGTTTCATGCAAAAGGACATCCGGGTTCCCATGTGATCGTCAAAGTAAAGACCGGCGAAGAAATGCCGGACGCTACCTTTGAAGAAGCGGCCAGACTGGCGGCTTACTATTCCGCAGGTAGGGAACAGGGAAAGGTAGAAGTGGACTATATACAAAAGAAGCATGTGAAAAAGCCTGCGGGAGCCAAGCCCGGGTTTGTGGTGTATTACACAAATTACTCCATGGCGATCGACGCGGATATTTCTGAAATCAGACAGGTTTAGTGGTGGTTGAGGAGTAGAAACAAAAAGAAGCTATTATGTAATGAAGTTATGCTTGGTTCAATATGTTAAGCCAGGACTGGGACCTGTCTATTCATTATCAAAGAATAGATGGGTTCTTTTTATTGGAAAATTATTATAGTCATAAACATTGACAAAGAAAATAGAGTACTCTATAATATAGAGTATAAAAACAGGAGGTATAAGCATGGATAAGCAGAAAGCAAGTGAGGATATTCAGTTTATCAAGGAAATTCTTAATAAAACACAGCAGGATATATCAAAGACGGGCAATTTCTTTTTGTGGGTAGGAGTTGTAAATCTGTTGGGAGTTGTGATGAAAGAGATAGGATACTGTCTATTGAACTTAGTAAATGAGATACCGTTGGTATTTTGGCAGCTTCTTCGGTCTGTTGATGTTATTTCCTTTTTTCTTTTAGTCATTGTATTTGTGATATATTACCGTAAGCTGTCTAAAGTAGGAAATGATTTAAGCAAAAGCATATTGAAAATATGGGGGACATTATTGATCGGCGGGAGAATTTTTATAAAAATCCTTTCCGAGTTATATTCAAATGCTCATGATAATTTGCCACCAAATGCAGTTATGGCAATGGAAAAAGTAATATTCTTTTTACTGATAGCAGTGGGATATTTATTTATGAGTATTTTGGTACACGATAAAAAAATTTGCGCTTCAATTATTGCTTGTGTTGTTATATATTGTTTCCTGCTGTTTATGAATAGTGTGCTCACGGTTGGCCGCATACATGGGCATGGTGTACAGATGTATGTACATGATATTTTTATATCAGCTATATTATCTGTTGGAATGATTGCCAGTGGAGTCTATATACGGTGCAGGAGGATAAAGAGCAGTGGAGATCAACAATATACCTGATGTGTTCGGGAATAAATTACGGGTAGCAGTATTAGCCGCTTTGGTTACAGATGAAAAAACTTTTCGTGAGCTGAAAGAGATAACCGGTGCTACGGACGGTAATTTGGGAGCGCAGTTAATTAAATTGGAAGAATGTGCAGTGGTAGCATCGGATAAAAAATTTGTAAACAGAAAGCCACAGACTACTTACCGGCTTACAGATTTAGGTAGAAAGATGTTTCGGGAATATGTTGAATTGCTGGAGAAGATTATAGGTGGGGCGGGAGCTGATATGTAATGCTGTTAATGATAATAAAAAATATGGATAAAAAGAACTATGGGATATATGGAACCAGCATGGCTCTCTTTTCAGCGATTGTGTTTATAATTTCTTCTCTGATTTCTATAAATGGAATTGTTGATCTGGGAGGGGACTCTGAAACAGTAAAAGGGGTATTTGCCTTTTACTACGTTGTTATAGGAATTACCGGATTGATGTTTATTATTTATGCGCTGAATTTTTATGTAAAATCACGCATGAATGATTATGCAATGTTTATCGTGCTGGGGACTTCCAGAAAAAAGATGATTTTATTTTTGGTGATAGAATATGCAGTTATTTTTATGACAGCTACAATAGCTGGTTTGTTGCTGGGTATGATTGTCATAGGGATTATCAGTAAAATATTTGCGTTTCATGGAATTGAAGTAATTTTACCGATTTATGAGATTTTAAAAAGTATAAAGATTACGATATATGTTTCTGTGTTAATATTTTCGTTCGGGTGCATTACCGGAGCGTGTCGTTTTTTCAAAAAAGATATGTCAAGGATTATGACAGCAGGAGTGAAAAAAGAATACAAATACAGGTGGTTGTGTGTACTTTCAAGTATTGGTCTGCTTCTGTTATATGTTTCCATTAAATTATTGAGTAATCCTACATTTGAATCTATTTTGCTTAGCCTATTAGGAAATATAATTGGAATATATCTGATCTTGACATATGGTTTAAGTGTTGTAATTGGCATTATTCATGTTTTTTTCAATCGTGTTTACTTAAAACATTTATTGACGATCAATCATCTGGTTTACAGATACAAGACGAACAAAACCATTATATTCCTGACCTATGTTCTAGGCATAGTGGTTGTGTTCTTTTCCGGTGGAATGATCATTACAACCTACATAGATACGGGTGCGAGTAACAGTATGACGGTAATCAGAATATCCAGCTATTTTATGGCAGCATTTACACTGATCTGCAATATGGGAATATTGAGTATAAAACAGTTAAATGATCTAAGCGAGAATTGCAGAAGGGCAGAAATCTTAAGTTTTTTGGGAATGGACTGCACAGACAGAAAGAAAACTGCTGTTGCGGAATTTAGGATACTTATGACTATTTCCGGGGGGCTTTCTAATTTTCTGGTCTGGTTTTATATTATTGCGGAATGTAGGAGGGTGGGATTGTTTGATAGACAGCACATTTTGAGCTTTGCCCTATTCCAAATGGTGTTAATTCTGATACAGGTAATATACTATGAAACAGTAAAAAGATACATCACTGTAAGAACGGAGGGGCGGGAAGCGAAATGGTCATTTTAAGGGCAAACAATGTTTCCAAAACATACAATCATTCGTTGATTGACAAGATACATCACGAAAAAGCAAACCATGTACTAAAAGATATTGATTTGAGCGTGAGTGAGGGAGAAAGCATAAGTATCATGGGAAAGTCCGGCTGCGGAAAAACAACCTTGTTAAAGATATTAGGAACGATTGACAGAGCTACCAAGGGTTTCGTGGAATATGGCGGTAAGAATATAAGGGAATATGACGATACTGCAATATCCAGACTACGGAGAAAAAGCATTGGTTTTGTATTTCAAGACTATAATCTGTTTCCGAATTTATCGGTAGAAGAAAACATCATGCTCCCATTGATAATAGATAAAGCCGCATATTCTGTGATCAGAAAGAAAGTATTGGAAAATGCGGAATTTCTAAATATTTCCGGCATATTAAAAAAATATCCGTATGAAATATCCGGAGGAGAAAAACAAAGAACCGCCATTGCCAGGGCACTTGTCAACGATCCGCAGATTATACTTGCGGATGAGCCAACCGGAAACCTTGACTCTGCCGCAGCCGTATCTATTATGAATTACATGGCAGATGTCAATAAGATAAAGAAAAAAGCGTTGGTGATTGTAACACACGATGCATTAGTGGCAAGCTATTGTCAAAAGGTCATATTTATTAAGGACGGACGGATAGAAAAAACGGTTGAAAGCCAGAAAGATAAAGAGAGCATTCGACATATTTCAGATATAATGCTGAATTTGTAAGTTTTTGGGCGGTAAACTAATTAAATTGAGGGGTGGCAATGAATCTCTACCACAGGGCCATCATCAGATATCACTTTATCGAAGTATAGACAGGTTGATTTTTTCTATTGCACGGAAAACGTTGTGCAAATGAAATAAAAACAATATAGGGCATTCTATTTTGGATTGGGGGTGCGAATGCCTCCGATTTTTTGTTTACAATACATCATCTAGCTGATATACTGGTACTCGTAAATACAATTGTGACATGCCAATCCGGCTGTCCAACTATTCCGGCGTTTCGCCTCATTTCACAACTTTGACAGTTACACGTGAACAATTGCACAACAGAAAGAAGGTATTTTATGCACGAAAAAATTATGCCTGATCCCGCAGCCTTAGATGGCAACAAGCTTTGGGATGAGATCCTCAAAGCCATTGTCAGCGCCATGCCCACGCAACTGTTTCCTCTCTTTAAGGAAGTCTACGGGCGGGAGTATCCCAAAGACACATCCATCGTGGTACTAGGTTTGGAGACATCCTCTTTTGAGGAAGACAGTAAGAAACCGCCAAGCTCTACTCTCATGGATATCGCCCTTCTGGTAGCCGGCACCGATTATTACCACTTGGAATGTCAGATGAAGAACGACAACGAAATGGTCATTCGGATGTTTGCTTACGATGTGCGGTTTGCCATCACCCACTCGAAGACCATGGACAAGAACACCGGCGAGATCACCCTGTATTTCCCACACTCTGTAGTAATCTACCCTGAGAAAAATGATGCCATTCCCGACCATTTGAAATGCCGTGTAGTCTTTCAGGACAACAGTGAGCATATCTACAAGATTCCGACTGTCAAAATCCAGACCTATTCTCTAAAGGAAATCAAAGAAAAACATCTTACCCTTTTTATTCCATATATCATCTTACGTCTGCGCCCACGGATACGATCAGACTGTAAGCATCCCCTGACGGAAAAAGAATTGACAGAGTTTGTGGAGAAAGTTATATTGATATTGAAAGAAGAATCCTTGAATGGATATCTAACGGAACGGGAATATCGCAATTATGTGAGGTTATTTCACTTTGCTGTGGACAGAGTGCTGGCAAAGCACTCGCGACTGCGAGAGGAGGTAAGCAGGATGACGGAACCATTGATCAAGCTGCCCAGTGTGATTGAGGACGAATTGCATACTAAGATAGCAGAACACAAATCCAAGATTGCAGATCAGAAGGCTCAAATTGCAGAACAGGAGGCTCAGATTGCAGAACAAAAATTGCAGCTTGCCAGTAAAGATGCTGAAATTCGGCGTCTGCAGGAGTTAGTCAGCCAGCTTTCTTCTGATACTACACACTAGCATCTAAACCCTCTGCAACATAATCACTGATCCTATAATGAAAGGGCAGTCCTGAAGTGGGATTGCCTTTTTAAAATATTTTAAAATAAAGCGTGAGGCACAGGGGAGAAAATGCTCTAAGTTACCGATTCCATATGAAATAATAGTTATAAAACCTTGAAATGATACTTTACTATATGCGAAAAATGAACTACGACACATCAGACATGGAGGAACAGAGGCGTCATGGAAAAGAAACAGAATAGGAAGGCACATTCTCAACAGACAAATTCCGTAATTCGTACCTTGCGATTGTTGGAGGTTTTGAAGGAGAGTACGGACGAAAACCATCCGCTGACACAGGCGGAGATTCTGAAGCTGATGTAATATGATAAATGTTTGAATCAAATTCTTGGTGATCTCAAGAAAGAAATTGGAGGTGGTCTCTATAGCAACATACGTGATTTCGGATATCCATGGCGAATATGATCTGTTCGTGAAACTACTTGATATAATAAAGCTGCAGGACACGGATACACTGTATATTCTTGGCGACATTCTGGACAGAGGGCCAAATCCCATTAAGGTATTGCTAAAGCTCATGGAAATGCCGAACGCAGTTTGTATTGTCGGAAACCATGAGCTGATGGCGTTAGAGTGTCTGGAATTCCTATGTAAGGAAATTACGGAGGAAGCGATTGCCGGGATAGATTCGGAGATGGTGGATAAGCTGTTCAGATGGCAGATGAACGGAAGCGTTACCACCACGGATGAATTTCACAAGCTGGATACGGAGACCAGACAGGATGTGATAGATTTTATCAAGGATTTTCTGCTATATGAGGAGCTGACCGCAGGCGGAAAGAACTATCTGCTGGTACATGGGGGCCTTGGCAACTATTCTATGGAGAAAGAGATAGAAGATTACTCGATAGAAGAGCTTGTATGGGATAGGGCAGATTATGAAACACAGTATTTCGATGATGTCTATGTGGTGACAGGTCATACACCAACGCAGGGAATAGAAGGAAATCCAAGACCGGGATATATTTATCGGGCAAACAATCATATTGCGATTGACTGTGGCTGCTACCTTCCGGGAGGCAGGCTGGCGGCCATATGTCTTGATACGGGTGAGGAATTTTACTCATTAACATAGGAGCAACTATTTGACATCAAACACGTTAGATAGAATTCCAGACAGAATGTTCTGGGAGCGATCAGGAGGTATCAAAATAGGAAGAGAAGAAAATGCCGCAGTATTCAAAGACACGGAAAGGCTTTGTAAAGCTGATAAACATTTAGCAGATTCGATCAGGCAATCAATTGCCGGACAGAAACTGATTTTGGAGTCAGAAAATATAGAACGCCCAAAGCTGGATTTATATGCAGATCCGGCAGCAGTAGTGGTTTCAAAACGGCGTACATTTGAAGCTGCTTCGCAATACAAGGGCAATAAGGTTGCCGTACATAATTTTGCATCTGCATCCAATCCGGGTGGTGGAGTGGTAAAGGGCTCCAGTGCGCAGGAGGAATGTCTTTGCAGATGTTCAGGATTATATTTCTGCTTAAATACGCCCCAAATGTGGGCCGGGTTTTACACGCCGCATAGAAACGCACATGATCCGATTCACAATGATGATATTATCTATACACCTGAGATTATGGTCTTTAAGACGGATGAAAATATTCCGAAGTTGATGGATGAAACGGATTGGTATAAGGTAAATGTAATAACCTGTGCGGCGCCTAATTTGCGTGTCCGCCCGGGAAATGCATACAATACAGGTGATGGAAATAAAGCGGCAGTGATGAGGGATAAGGATTTGCTTGCGCTTCATGAGAAACGTCTTAGAAGGATTTTAGACGTGGCCGTATCAGAGGGCAATGATACGATTATTTTAGGTGCTTTTGGCTGCGGAGCATTTGAGAATGATCCGAAAGTCGTTGCGACCGCATCAAGAAATATCATAAAGGAATATTTGTATGCTTTTAAAACGATTGAATATGCGATATACTGCAGCCCGAGAGATGAGCGTAACTTTACGATATTTAAGAGTGTATTGAGAGAGGTAATGTGATAGTTAGAGGAAAAATGACTACTGATACGTAATAAGAATCTGTCCTCACTGTATTCTTGACGAAGCCCGGAGTTTTTACTATAATAAATGCAGTATTGCGGGAGGTGTACAAATGATCAAGAGCATGACCGGATTCGGCAGATGCGAACTTACCGAGGAGAACCGTAAGTTCACGGTGGAAATGAAATCCGTAAACCACAGGTATCTGGATATGAATATCAAGATGCCAAAGAAGCTGAATTTTTTTGAATCCTCTGTTCGCGGGGAACTGAAGAATTTTATGCAGCGGGGCAAGGTGGATGTTTTTATTGCCTATGAGGATTTCTCGGAAACCGCAGGCTGCGTCAAATACAATAAGGAAATTGCCGCTGAATATTTAGGCTATCTAAGGCAGATGGCAGCAGATTTCGGCCTGGATGATGATGTCCGGGTATCCACTCTGGCCCGCTATCCCGAGGTTTTTACCATGGAGGAGAGCAACGAGGATGAGGAGGAACTGTGGAAACTGCTGCAGAAGGCAATAAAGCAGGCGGTCGAGGCCTTTGTGGAGACGCGTATCAAAGAGGGCGAAAATTTAAAAGCGGATTTGCTGCAGAAGCTGGATGTTATACTTTCCCATGTGGATTTTGTGACCGAGCGTTCTCCCCAGATCATTACAGAATATAAGCAGAAACTCTTTGCCAAGGTAGAGGAGCTTTTGGGAGATAAGCAGGTGGATGAAGGCAGGCTCTTGACGGAAGTGACGGTCTTTGCGGACAAGGTCTGCGTGGACGAGGAACTGGTACGCCTAAAGAGCCATGTGGAAGCTGTGAAAGAGGCTCTTTTAGAGGGAGGCAGCGTGGGCAGGAAACTGGATTTTATTGCTCAGGAGATGAACCGCGAGGCCAATACCATTTTGAGTAAGACCACCGATTTGGAAATTTCCAACCGTGCCATTGAATTAAAAACCGAAATTGAAAAGGTACGGGAGCAGATTCAGAATATTGAATAGGGGAAGTACGGTTCATGGATAAACTGATTCATATCGGCTTTGGCAATATTGTAAATACGGGCAAGATCATTGCGATTGTCAGCCCGGATTCCGCACCTGTCAAACGTATGGTACAGAAGGCAAAGGAAAGCGGAATGGCGATTGACGCCACTCAGGGTCGTAAGACCAAGGCAGTACTGGTGATGGAAAACAGTCAGTTGGTACTCTCGGCGCTTCTTCCGGAAACCATAGCGGGCAGGGCGCAGGCTGGTGTTTGCGATGAAAGAGCGGATGGCGGCGGGGAGACAAAAGCCGAAACGGAGGGAGGCATGGCAAATGGATAAAGGCATATTGATCGTACTGTCCGGTTTTTCCGGTGCAGGCAAGGGGACTCTCATGAAGGAGCTGTTAAAGGCCTATGACAATTATGCGCTGTCTATTTCCATGACAACCAGAAATCCCAGACCCGGAGAGGTGGATGGCAGAGAGTATTTTTTTTCAACCAGAGAAGTTTTTGAAGAAAAGATTGCACAAAACGGATTAATAGAGTATGCTGAATATTGTGGCAACTATTACGGAACGCCCAAGGACTATGTGGAGAAACAGTTAGCGGCCGGGAAGGATGTCATTCTGGAAATTGAAATTCAGGGCATGCGCAAAGTCAAGAAGATGTTTCCCGAGATGCTGCCCCTGTTTGTAACGCCGCCCGATGCAAAAGAGTTGGAACGCCGTCTGCGGGGAAGAGGAACGGAAAGCGACGCAGCGATTGCGGGCAGACTCTCTACCGCCGTTACGGAATCCGAGGGCATCGAGGATTACGAATATATTGTAGTCAATGACGATCTGGAAAGCTGCGTAAAAGAAATACACGCTATCGTGCAGGCCGCTAAACGGGCCACGGCACGAAATGAAGAATTTATAAAGAATATCAGGCAGGAATTAAAGCAGATGTCGAAAGGAGAATAATATGTTACATCCGTCTTATACCGATTTAATGCAGGTAGTCAATGCAGGTGTGGAAGCAGGGGAGGAGCCGGTAGTCAGCAGCCGTTATTCCATTGTAATGGCAACCTCCAAGAGAGCAAGGCAGATCATTGGGGGAGATGAACCTCTGATAGACGAAGGCAGCGGTAAGAAGCCCTTATCCGTTGCGGTGGATGAGCTGTACGAAGGCAAGGTTAAGATTATCAACGACGAAGAATAATGCCAGGCAGATCCAATAGAAAAGAGAAAGACCGGAAGCGGGATTTCTCTTTCTTGTATCATGGGCGGTTTCTGTGGATTTCAAAAGAAAGGGTTCCCTTTTATGAAAATTATGTTTATTTCCCTAGGCTGTGACAAGAATCTGGTAGATACGGAAATGATGCTGGGAATACTTGCACAAAAGGGATTTTCCTTTACGGATGCAGAAGAGGAAGCTGAGGCAGTGATAGTCAATACCTGCTGTTTCATTAATGACGCCAAGGAAGAAAGCATCAATACGCTTTTGGAAATGGCGGAGCTTAAAAAAAGTGGACAAATCAAGGCTCTGATTGCGGCAGGCTGTCTGGCGGAACGTTACAGAGAAGAAATTCAAAAGGAAATTCCGGAGGTAGATGCCATACTGGGCACCATGGCCATTGAGCAGGTGGCGGAAGCGCTGGAAGGAGTGCTGACCGGAGAGGGCCGGAATCATTACCGTGATATCAATGAAGTACCTGCCTATGGTAAAAAGCGGATCGTTACCACCGGCGGGCACTATGCTTATATGAAAATTGCAGAGGGCTGCGACAAGCACTGTACTTACTGCATTATTCCCAAGGTACGGGGTAACTATCGTTCTATTCCCATGGAGAGTCTGATAAAGGAAGCGGAAGAGCTGGCCGAGGGCGGTGTCAAAGAGCTGATTCTGGTGGCACAGGAAACCACTCTTTACGGGGTGGATCTGTATGGAGAAAAGAGTCTTCCCAAGCTGCTTAGAAAGCTGGCGGCGGTTCCGGGAATCTATTGGATCAGGCTTTTATACTGTTATCCCGAAGAGATCACAAAAGAGCTGATAGATGTTATAAAGCAGGAAGAGAAGGTATGCAATTATCTGGATATTCCCATACAGCATGCCTCTGACAAGGTATTAAAACGCATGGGCAGACGTACCGATCGGGCGGAGTTACAGAGCATCATCGAGCAGCTGCGCCGGGAAATTCCCGATATCTGTCTGCGTACTACACTGATTGCCGGATTTCCGGGAGAAACAGAGGAAGATCATAAGGAATTGCTGGATTTTGTGGAAAAGATGCAGTTTGACAGGCTGGGAGCCTTTACCTATTCCCAAGAGGAAGGAACGCCCGCGGCAGACATGGAGGGACAGATAGAGGAGACGGTCAAGGAAGAGAGGCGGGCGGGCCTGATGGAACTGCAGCAGGAAATTGCCTTTTCGAAAGCGGAAGATATGATAGGACGGGTACTGACAGTCATGGTAGAAGGAAAAATAGCCGATGAAGATGTTTATGTGACCCGTACCTACAAAGATGCGCCGGAAGTGGACGGCTATCTTTTCTTAAATACGACAGCGGAGTTGATGAGCGGGGATTTTGTGAAGGTACAGGTCACAGGTTCCAACGAATACGATCTAACAGGAGAAATATATCATGAATTTACCGAATAAGCTCACCGTGTTCAGAATAATTTTAATACTTCCTTTTGTGCTTCTGCTTTTAGGCGGATTTCATGAATGGAGTTGGTTTACCGCCATATTTGGCGGAATTATGGAATATGTGGACTATATCGCACTGGCGGTATTCATCATAGCGAGTCTCACGGACTTGATTGACGGTAAGATTGCCCGAAAATATAATCTGGTGACCAATTTTGGTAAGTTTATGGATCCTTTGGCGGATAAGCTCTTGGTCTGTGCTGCCATGATCTGTCTGGTAGAGATGGGCAGACTTGCGGCCTGGATAGTCATTGTGATCATCAGCAGGGAATTTATTATCAGCGGATTCAGACTGGTAGCTTCCGATAAGGGCGTGGTCATTGCAGCCAGCTACTGGGGCAAGTTCAAGACCACTTTCCAGATGGTGATGATCTGTCTGCTGATTGTAAACAATGGCCATTTTCTGTCGGGATATGCCTCTGTTTTGCATATTATTACCGGTATTGTAACATGGATTGCGTTGATTCTGACGGTGGTATCTCTGATAGACTATGTATGGAAGAACAGAGGTATCATGGCGGATGTGAAATAGAAAGAAGGAATGAAAATGACAGTGGAGTTCATCTGTGTGGGGACGGAGCTTCTGCTGGGAAATATCGTGAATACCAATGCTGCTTTTTTGGCTGAGAAATGTGCGGAACTGGGACTTTCCTGCTACTATCAGACAGTGGTGGGAGACAATCGGGAGAGGCTGTTAGCCACCCTAAAAACGGCCCTTGAGCGTTCCGACATTGTTCTGCTGTCCGGGGGACTGGGGCCGACCAAAGACGATCTGACCAAGGAAACAGTGGCCGAGGCTTTGGGCGTTCCTTTAGTAGAGGACGCTGCCTCCAGACGGCTGATCGCAGACTTTTTTACCAGGAGGGGCATGATACCCACAGAAAACAACTGGAAACAGGCGCTGATTCCACAGGGCGCAAGGGCTATTGAAAATAAGAACGGGACAGCGCCCGGTATTGCCATTTCACATAACGGCCGTTATGTTTTTCTTATGCCGGGACCTCCAAATGAGTTAAAACCTATGTTCACCCACAGTATAATGCCCTTTTTAAGGACTTTGGAGGAGGATGTGATCAGCTCCGTGACCGTGAAGATTGTTGGCATTGGAGAGAGTCAGGCGGAAACCATGGTGGCTGATCTGATGGATGCCCAGAGCAATCCGACTCTGGCACCCTATGCCAAAACCGGAGAGGTACATTTCAGAATCACTGCCAAAGCTGAAAGTGAAGAAGCGGCTGCTGCCTTGATAGCGCCGATAGCGGATGAATTAAAAGCAAGGTTTGGCGAGCATGTCTATACGACGGAAGCGGAAGTTACTTTAGAACAGGCGCTGACAGAACTGCTTATGCGGAAAAAGCTTACCATGACTGCCGCAGAATCCTGTACGGGAGGCATGATTGCCGCCAGAATGATCAATGTCCCCGGAGTCTCAGAGGTTTTCAAAGCAGGATTTGTCACCTATGCCAATGAGGCTAAAACAAAGCTTGTCGGTGTTAAAGACGAAACACTGCGGGCTTATGGAGCGGTGAGCAGTCAGACTGCGGAAGAGATGGCAAGAGGGGCGGCAAAAGCGGCTGAGGCGGATGTGGCGGTAGCGGTTACCGGAATTGCCGGACCGGATGGGGGAACCGTAGAGAAGCCCGTGGGACTGGTATATATCGGGTGTTATGTATGCGGCCGGGTATGGGTTAAAGAATACCATTTTGGCGGTAACCGTATGAAAATTCGGGAAAGCGTGACTGCGGCCGCTTTGGTACAGTTGAGAAAAAGAATTCTGGAATATCAAGCAAAAGAGGGAGAGAAAAAAGATGGGAGAGAACAGTAGATTCGATTTTTGTTCGAAGTGCGGTGCATTGGCCAAGGATGGTATCTGCCAGAGCTGTGGCTATCAAAATCCGGAAATTATACAGTTGCTGGCGGCAGAAAATATCCAGCCGACGGCAGACCAGCCTGTGCAGGAGCAGGCAGCAGCGGAACAGCCCACACAGGAGCAGGTAGCAGCGGAACAGCCCGTAAGTCAGACACAGCCGGAGGCACAGTCTACGGCTCAGGAGCAGTTTCAAGGACAGTTCAGCGGTCAGATATACGGACAGACGATGAATTCCACACAACAGCCGGTTCAGATGCAGGGTTATTACGGACAACAACCCGTGGATCAGCAGTCCACAGCTCAATCACAGGGCTATTATGGCCAGCAGTCCGCAGGCCAGACACAGAGTTATTACGCACAGCAGCCCACGGGGCCGGCCCAGACTTACTATAGTCAGCAGTCCACAGTTCAATCACAGGGCTATTATACACAGCAGCCAACAGTTCAGGCACAGGGTTATTACACACAGCAGTCCGCAGGCCAGACACAGGGCTATTATGGTCAACAGCCTGCGGGTCAGGCACAGGGCTATTATGGCCAGCAGTCCACCAGTCAGCCTCAAGGCTATTATACGCAGCAGCAAGCAGGCCAAACACAAGGTTATTATGGTCAACAGTCTGCAGGCCAGACACAGGACTATTATACGCAGCAGCAAACAAGCCAAACACAAGGTTATTATGCGCAGCAGACCGGTCAGGTACAGCAGCCCTATGGCAGCTATGCACCGGCTATACCCTCCGAGGCAGCAGACAAAAAAACCAAAAAGGGAACCGTGGCAGTTTTATGTGTGGTATTGGGTATTGTATTGTTAGCAGTAATCATATTGATCTTGGTGGCACTGTATAACCTTCAGAATGGCAGCAAGGGCGATTCCAGACTGGACAGGGATCGGGACGAGGAGACGAGTGAAGTAGTAAAGGACGATGAAACGGAAGACGACAGCCATGGCGTGGTGGACAGCAATCCCGTGGATGGCAATCCTGCTAATAGTTACACTTATAAGTATTTATTTGAGGATGTAACCTCGGATAACTGGAATGAAGAAGGACAGGATGATTCCCTGTCATATTATTCCGGTCCTTACAATGCTCTGCGGAACGACCTTTCCTATGAGGTTTCTTTTGCCCGCGAGTCTTATTATGTATTGGAGGATGCGCTGATTTTAATCGCGGTGGAATATCCGCAGATCACTTCCGACGATATTCCCCATGTGGATCGTATTAATACGAATCTTCGTGATGATTATGAATTTTATTATCAAACCTTTGAAGACAGCTTCAAACCGTTAGTAAAGAGTACGGACGATATCTATTACTGTGTGGTAGATTCCTATGTAACCTATATGGACGAAGATATTCTGAGTATTGTATTCAAAGAAACCGTTTATTTAAGTTTACAGAACGATCCTTTTCAAGATTTATATTTCTATTGTGTCAATATTGATCTGCACACAGGGGAAATAATGGACAATACAACGATACTAAATGTGGATGAGAACTTTGTAGCGACTTTAAGGGACCGCGAACTGTTAGAAAACGAATCCCGTCTACTGGGTAACTATACGGACGAAGAAATTATAAATATGCTGAAAGATGACGGAGATCTGGTTCTTTTCTATACGCCTATGGGAATGGAGGTTGGCCTTAATATGAGTGAGGAAGGTCATGTTATTTATTTCATGTATGATGACTATCAGCAGTACTTAAATTCCTTTTAAAATGAAATAATCACCATATTTGTAAGAAAGATGAAATAAAAAATAAGCGGACACATCTTGACATTTTTTCTTTTTTCCTGTATTCTTGCATAGATGTATTCTTGCGCACAAACGCATAGCTTATTGATTACGCATAAAGGGGTGGGTAAAGGATTCTACACACCCTTTTTTGTTTAATTGGCAGGGCATGGGGATTGTGCGGCAGGAACAAAGCTATATAAATAAAGTTTAGGAGGAATGAATTATGAAAAAGAAGCTATTGGCACTGTTGCTTGCTTCCGTTATGACGGCTTCTTTGGCGGCATGCGGTAATCAGAATCCGACAAATGACAATACCGATCCCACCGAATCTACCGAAAGCAGCAATGAAACATCAGAAACGCCCGAAACCGAGCCAGGGGGGGCAGAACCTGCAAACGATACGATCGTAATTTCTGTTGAACAGGGTCTTCAAGGCAGATTCTCGCCTTTCTTCTCCTCTTCTGCGTCCGATACGACGATCGTGGAGACTTTTACCTTGTATACCTTGACTTCGGACCGTGTGGCAAATCCCGTTAACAACGGTATCGCAGGGGAAACCCGTAGTTACAACGGTACCGATTATACATATAGCGGCCCCGCGGACATTATTGTTACGGAAAATGCGGACGGCACGGTTTATTATGATATCACCCTGCGTGATGATATTGTATTCTCCGACGGTGTCGGTGCAGATATCGACGACGTTATTTTTGGTATGTATGTTGTTCTGGATCCCACTTATGATGGCAGCACCACCTTATACAGCACTCCGATCGAGGGCGTGGCAGAATATCGTGCCAGCATGAAGCCGTTGTATGCACTGTTGATTGAGGCCGGTGAAGATAATACGGATTTCACTAACTGGGACGAAGCTACCCAGACCGCTTTCTTTGAGGAAGGTCTGCCCGCAGCCGGTGCAGCCTTTGCACAGACTATTCTGGATTATCTGATCGCAGCCGGATACGGCGATGCGACAACTCCCGTGGAAGAGCTTACCCCTTTGTGGGGCTTTGCGACTCCCGCAGGCGCTACCGTGGCTGATTTCTGGGATGTCCTCGTAGAAGAATACGGCGGTGACTATGCAGCCATTTCCGATGTAGAGGCAGCTTCCGAATCTCTTTGGAGTTTATTGGATGAGAGCTATAAGGTTGGTATTGAAACAGGTGATGCTGTAAACAGCATCAGTGGTATTCAGAGAACCGGCGATTACTCCCTGCGTGTTGTAGCAACGGAGCTGGATGCGACCATGATCTATCAGATGAGTCTGCCCATCGCTCCTCTGCATCACTACGGTGATGAAAGCCTCTATGATTATGAAAACGAATCTTTCGGTTTCCCTAAGGGTGATCTCTCCATCGTAAAGGCTAAGACCGGCGAACCTTTGGGCGCAGGTCCCTATGTATATAACAGCTATTCCAACGGTGTGGTTTATATGAATGCCTATGAAGATTACTATAAGGGTGCACCGCTGATTCCGCACTTGAACTATCTGGAGTCTTCCGAAGCAGATAAGGTAAATGCCGTTGTGGCAGGAACGTTAGATGTTTCCGATCCCAGTTATTCTACCGACGTTGCGGCACAGATCGCACAAGAAAACGGCTTTAGCGCAGACCAGGCAGACCAGCTTGAGGGTCCTGTTTTAACTACTAAGCTGATTGATTACCGCGGCTACGGTTACATCGGCATCAACCCCAACAGAGTATGTGTTGGCGGCGATCCTTATTCCGATGAATCCAAGGCACTGCGTAAGGCAATCGCTACCGTGATTGCCGCATACCGTGACGAAGCAATCGATTCTTACTACGGAGAAACTGCTTCTGTTATTAACTATCCGATTTCCAATACCTCCTGGGCAGCACCCCAGACTACCGATGATGGCTATAAGATTGCTTATTCCATCGATGTAAATGGCAATCCGATCTATACCGCAGGTATGAGCGGAGACGAAAAATATGCAGCTGCACTGGAAGCAGCACTTGGTTATTTTGAAGCAGCAGGTTACACCGTAGAAGACGGTAAGATCACAGCAGCTCCCGAAGGCGGCTCCATGACTCATGAAGTGAATATTGGTGCCGGCGGACAGGGCGACCATCCCAGCTTCCTGCTCTTAAAGAACGCAAGTGACGCACTGGCAAGCATTGGCTTTACTTTAACCATTAACGATTTGGCGAATTCCTCCGATCTGTACGCATCTTTCGAAGAGGGTACTGCGGACTTATGGTGTGCTGCATGGCAGGCATCTTCCGATCCGGATATGTTCCAGTTATATCATACGGATGGAACTACCAACTACTATCATATCTCCGACGAGGAGCTGGATGAGTTGATCATGGCAGGCCGTCAGTCCATCGACCAGACCTACCGTAAGGCAATTTATCAGGCTGCAATGGAGATCATCATGGACTATGCGGTTGAGATTCCAATCTATCAGAGAAGCGAATGCGTTCTGTTATCTTCCGAACGTGTAAATGCAAGCAGCCTTCCCGGTGATATGACACCTTACTGGGGCTGGGGTGCAGAGCTTGAGACAGTTCAGATGAAATAAGATATTAAAAATCTAAATGTGTACTGCCGTCCCCCTTTGGGGGGCGGTGGGCACACTTTACTGATTTAAAGTTTTGAAGCTGCATGGCAAGGGGCCGCACTCGGGTAAGAGGCGTCTGCTTGATGTGCAGTTTCACCTATTGATAACGGCACTGTTGTACTATATATGAAAGAGGAGGAATTGCTTTGCGGAAGTATATTATCAAGCGTATTTTGTTTTCCATCGTGATTCTGTTTTTTGTCACGCTGATTATTTACACCCTGATTCGTTGTCTGCCCACCAGCTATGTAGAGACCATGGCGATGCAGCTGGCAACCAAACCGGGTTCTAAACCTTATCAGGAGTGGCTGGATCAGTTGAATGCTTCTTACGGTCTGGATCAGCCGATACCGGTGGGCTATGTACACTGGCTGAAGGACTTTTTTACGGGAAATTTCGGTGACAGCTGGAGGTTTACCGTACCCGTAGTAGAGGAGTTTAAAAGCGTTATAGGCGTTTCCTTCATCATGGGTGCCATTGTGCTGGTTTTAGAACTGTTAATATCCATTCCTCTGGGTATTCTGGCAGCGACTAAGCAGTATTCCAAAACCGATTATATCGTGTCGGCAAGCGCATTGGTGGGTATCAGCCTTCCGACCTTCTTCTTTGCAACTATTTTAAAGTTAATATTTGCCGTAAAATTGGGCTGGTTCGATACCCATGGTATGGTGGGGCGTAATTTTGCACAGTTAGACGATATTGGTCAGCTTTTGGACAAGTGCAGGCATCTGGTGCTTCCCATTGCGACATTGACCATCGGCTCCATCGGTTCCCTGATGCGTTATACCCGAACCAATATGCTGGAAGTTTTAAACGCGGACTATATCCGAACGGCAAGGGCTAAGGGTGTGAGTGAGCGTAAGGTTATTTATCGCCACGCTTTCCGAAATACCATGATTCCGCTGGTTACGATTATCGGTGGCTCACTGCCGGGACTGTTTTCCGGTGCGCTGATTACTGAAACGCTGTTTTCCATTCCCGGAATCGGATATGCCTCTTATCAGGCAATGGTGGCGGGTGATATTCCATTTACCATGTTTTATCTGACTTTTATTGCAATTTTGACTTTGACAGGCAATCTGATATCCGACATCCTATATGCGGTGGTGGATCCCAGAGTGCGAATAACGGCATAAGAAAGGAGAAAGAAGATGTCTGAGGAAATTAAGACAAGCAATCCGGCAGAACAAGAAACATATTCCTTAAATGACGACCGCCGGGTCAGGGTACTTTCTCCGGGAACGCTGGTAGCAAAGCGGTTTTTCCGCAACCGTCTGGCGGTTTTGGGACTGATCATGCTGACGGCCATGTTCATACTCTCCTTTATAGGAGGTCTGCTGATACCTTATGGACAGACGGAGCAGTTCTATACTTATACCTATCTGGAGAAAGAGTATGTGGGTGTGACTCACAATGAAGAATTCCGCTATCTTGTTGCAGACGGACAGGCATTTGCCACGATTCTGCAGGCACAGTTTTTGCTGGCTCAGGGAAAAGGGCAGGATGCTTTTGAATATAAGGATGTAAGTTATACCATCTCGGAAGAGGGGCCGGATCTCTATTCCATTTACGATGCGGAAGGTACGCTGTTGGCGGTGGCCGCAAAGGATATTGTGAATACGGCGGACGGTATGGCAGACCCGTCCTTTACGTTAAAATATGAAGCATTGAAAGCTAGTGTAAACGGTAGGGATTCCTTCGAAGCAGAAGGCGAAACCTATACGCTGGATGAGTACGACAATGTTATATACAATGGAATGGAAATTGCCTACATCAGCCGCTTTGTAGTGGCAGCCAGGGAAAACGGCATTGTAGTGACCAGAGATTTCAAAGAGAAGCTGGAGGAAGCGCTGGAAACGGATATTGATGAATTCGTTTATGTGGGAGAAGACGGTGAAGAGCATACATACGCCATCTCTTATAACGCGAGCGCCATGGTTTGGTCCGTGAAGCAGGAAACGGAAACCTATGTCTATAACAGCTATGCTTCCCCGTCCAAAGAACATCTTCTGGGGACGGACAATAACGGAATGGATATGCTGACCCGTTTAATGTACGGCGGACGGGTATCCCTGATCATCGGTTTTATTGTTGTTTTCATTGAAACCCTGTTGGGTGTTATTTTAGGCGGCGTTGCCGGTTACTTCGGCGGTTGGGTGGATAACCTGATCATGCGTGTCGTGGATATTTTTTACTGTGTGCCCTCCATGCCCATCATCATCATTTTAGGTGCGGCAATGGATAATATGAAGGTGGATGCGCAGGCAAGAATCTTCTACCTAATGATTATTTTGGGTATTTTAGGCTGGGCAGGAATTGCCAGACTGGTGAGAGGCCAAATACTCTCCCTGAGGGAGCAGGAGTTTATGACGGCAACGGAAGCCTGCGGTATCCGGGCGTCCAGGCGTATTTTTAAACATTTGATACCCAATGTCATTCCGCAGCTGATCGTAACCTGCACCATGGGACTGGGTAGTATCATCATAACCGAGGCGACTCTGTCATTTTTAGGACTGGGAGTAAAATTCCCGTTTGCTTCCTGGGGAAATATTATTTCCGATGTTAATAACTCCTACGTAATGACTGCCTTTTGGTGGGTATGGATACCGGCAGGTATCTGTCTGCTGATTACGGTGCTCGGCTTTAACTTTGTGGGAGACGGCTTGAGAGACGCCTTCGATCCCAAGATGAAGAGATAAGGAGGGAGAGCGTATGGCAAGAAAGAAACCGGAGGGCTATCTCTCCGCAAAAGAAGCCCGTCAGATTTCCCGTAAAAACCGGAAGATAACCGGTCAGCTGGAAAAGCGGCGTAAGCGCAAAAAGGTGCCTGAAAGTGAATATTTGACCACCATGCACAATCCGGGCAATGCGGTGGAATTTGATAACCTGCACACTTATTTCTTTACCGATGCCGGTACTGTAAAAAGTGTGGATGGCGTGACATTTGAGGTTCCCATCGGAAAGACCGTGGGAGTCGTGGGAGAGTCGGGCTGCGGGAAATCCGTTACCAGTCTTTCTCTGATGCAGCTGCTGCAGCGTCCTCACGGACAGATTGTAGAAGGAGAGATCCGGCTAAATCTGGGGGACAAGGCTGTAGACGTGGCAAAGATGTCCTATCAGGCAATGCAGGATCTGAGGGGTAATTTTATTTCCATGATATTTCAGGAGCCTATGACGGCGTTAAATCCCGTGTTCCGTATCGGTGAACAGTTGGAAGAAGTCATTGAACTCCATGATAAAGAGAATAAAACCGCGCAGGAGAGAAAGGAGCGCACCATCCAGTTGTTGGAAATGGTAGGTATTGCTAACAGCGAAGGCGTCTATCGGATGTATCCCCATGAACTTTCCGGCGGTATGCGTCAGCGCGTCATGATCGCGATGGCTCTGGCCTGCAATCCCAAGGTCATTATAGCGGACGAACCTACCACCGCTTTAGATGTAACGATTCAGGCACAGGTGCTGGATCTGCTGCGCAGACTTAAAAATAAGATCAATTCCTCCATCATGTTTATTACGCATGATTTGGGTGTGATTGCCGAAATGGCGGATTATGTGGTAGTCATGTATGCCGGACGTATTGTGGAAAAAGGTACCGCGGAGGAAATTTTTGAAAATCCCGCACATCCCTATACCATAGGATTAATGGCTTCAAAGCCCGTTGTCGGCAGACATACGGAGCAGCTGTATTCCATACCGGGAAAAGTTCCAAACCCTATCAATATGCCGGATTACTGTTATTTCAAAGACCGCTGTGAAATGTGTCTGGAATGCTGCGCAAATGAATATCCGCGGGAAATCAGCCTGAGTGAAACACACAAGGTTTCCTGTTACCGCTACTATCCCGAGAATAAAGATAGCGTAACGAAGGAAGGAGGGAATGCCTGATGGAACGGGTAGAATACAATCCTGAATATATTCTTATGGTAAATGATTTAAAGAAATATTTTCCCATCAAGGGTGGCATGATATCCAAAACCGTTGGCTATGTAAAAGCAGTGGATGGCATAACCTTCAATCTGAAGCGCGGAAGCACCATGGGGCTTGTGGGAGAGTCAGGCTGCGGAAAAACGACTACAGGCCGGACAATTCTTCGGCTTTCCGGAGAAAAAACAGCAGGACAGGTGTTATTTAACGGCAAAGAGGTGTATGATCTGTCTTCTGCCGAAATGCGGGCTATGCGTACCAAAATGCAGATTATTTTTCAGGATCCTTTTTCCAGTTTATCTCCCCGTCTGCCGGTAGGTGAAATTATCGGAGAAGCAGTACGGGAACACAAGCTGGTGTCCAAGGCAGAGTACGGAGGTTATTTGGATAAGGTCATGGACGACTGCGGACTGCAGCCTTTCCACAAAGATCGTTATCCTCATGAATTTTCAGGCGGACAGAGGCAGAGAATCTGTATTGCGCGTGCCTTGGCATTGAATCCTGAGTTTGTGGTCTGTGACGAGCCGGTATCAGCATTGGATGTATCTATTCAGGCACAGATCATCAATCTGTTGAAGAAGTTGCAGCAGGAGCATAAGCTGACCTATCTGTTCATTTCCCATGACTTGTCTGTGGTAGAGCATATTTCCGATACCGTGGGCGTTATGTATCTGGGAAACCTGGTAGAATACGGTGAGACTGCGGATATTTTCAAAAATCCGCTGCATCCCTATACTAAGGCTTTGTTTTCTGCTATACCGATTCCCGATCCAAAAGCAAAGATGAACCGGATTGTATTGGAAGGATCAATTCCCTCTCCGGCAAATCCGCCTTCCGGTTGTAAATTTCACACGCGGTGCTCGGAGTGTATGGGACGCTGTAAAGAAGAAATCCCGAAGCAGATTGAAGTGGAGAAGGGGCATTTTGTGAGCTGCCACTTATATGATAAATGAGAAAGCAGAACGAATTTGAGGAAGACGACAACCGAACAATTGCGGATATGAGCGGCGTGCAAAGGCCTCGCTTATTTGGAGGGTTTTTTCCCCCCTCACCCCGCACAAGATATAAGCTGCCTGAAACAAAGGAACCGGAAATGGGAGCAGAAAGACAGGAAATCCTGCCAGAAGACCGGAAATGGTATATCCTGGGTGCAATCAAAGCGGCACTGCTCATTGCGGTGGTCTATATCGGCGTGTTGGGAGCACTGATATTGTTGTTGCTCTATATGTGGGGCGTCTTATAAAATTGATAATGCAGATAGTAAAACCGGAAACAGTCTTTTTAGATGTTTCCGGTTCTTGCATTGTGTCTGCGGATATGATACATTTATTTTATCAACACATATCTGTGGTATATTCCGGCATTTCGCCATTTTTTCCAAAGTCGTGTTGAAGACAGTCAAATATGCTCCCGGCTGTATCCGAAAAGGAAGCGCAGCATGGCGGAGAAAAAAGGAGGGGGTGCCTATGAGGGTGGTTTATTGGACATTTACTATGTTATCATAAAAAAGAATTGACAAACCAGAACAAATGTTTTATGCTAAGAGAAATAGAACGTTTGTTCCCTGTAAAGGAGATAAGAATATGGAAAGAGATGAGAAACTGAAAGCATTGGACGCTGCGTTGGTGCAGATTGAGAAACAGTACGGAAAGGGAGCGGTTATGAAGCTGGGTGACCCTTCTGTGCAAATGAATGTAGAAACGATTCCTACCGGTTCTTTGAGTCTGGATGTAGCATTGGGGCTGGGAGGGATTCCCAAGGGCAGGATTGTGGAGATATACGGACCCGAGTCCAGTGGTAAGACCACTGTTACGCTGCATATGATTTCAGAAGTACAGAAACGAGGCGGCATTGCAGGCTTTATCGATGCGGAACATGCATTAGACCCCGTTTATGCCAGAAATATAGGTGTGGATATCGACAATCTCTATATTTCTCAGCCGGACAGCGGTGAACAGGCTTTGGAGATTACAGAAACTATGGTGCGTTCCGGCGCTATTGACATTATTGTAGTAGACTCCGTGGCCGCATTGGTGCCCAAGGCGGAAATAGAGGGCGATATGGGCGACAGTCATGTTGGTCTGCAGGCCCGCCTGATGTCCCAGGCACTGCGGAAACTCACCGCTGTGATCAGTAAGTCCAACTGCACCGTAATCTTTATCAACCAGCTTCGTGAAAAAGTGGGTATTATGTTTGGCAATCCCGAGACCACTACCGGAGGACGCGCACTGAAATTCTACTCTTCCGTGCGAATGGATGTACGCCGTATAGAGTCCCTAAAGCAGGGCGGCGAAGTGATCGGTAACAGAACCAGAGTCAAAGTAGTAAAGAATAAGATAGCGCCTCCTTTTAAGGAAGCGGAATTTGATATCATGTTCGGAGAGGGTATCTCCGTGGTGGGAGATATTCTGGATCTGGCGTCAGAAACCGGTATTATTAACAAATCCGGTGCATGGTTTGCCTATGAAGGCAATAAAATCGGGCAGGGCAGGGAGAATGCCAAACAGTATTTGAAGGACAACCCCGAGGTATGTGCGGAAGTGGAACGCAAGGTCAGAGAGCATTTCGGTCTGTCTGCAGATAAGGATTCAACAGCAGACAAGAACGAAGAAAAAGATACCGGAAAGAAATCCAAGACGGCCGGAGATGAAGGAAAGGCATGATGATCACAGAGCTTAAAGAGGTTTCTTCCTCCAGAGTGAAGGTATATGTAGATGAGCAGCCCGCCTTTGTATTGTACAAAGGCGAGCTGCGTAAATACGGACTAAAGGAGGGGGAAGAGCTGTCTCCCAAGATATATGAGGAGTTGCTGCGGGAGGTACTTCCCAAACGTGCGAAGCTGCGTCTCATGAACCTTTTAAAATCACGGGATTATACGGAATTGCAGTTGAGACAGAAACTACGGCAGGGCTTTTATCCCGAAACTGTCATTGATGAGGCCCTTTCCTATGTGGCCTCTTTTCATTATATAGACGATCTGCGCTATGCAGAGGATTTTGTCAACTGCAACAGCAGCCGCAAAAGCAAAAGACGGATTGAAAATGACCTCATAAACAAAGGCATTTCCAAAGAAACGATTCAGAAAGCCTGGATAAATTGGGAAGCAGCAGGAAACGCGCAGGACGAAGATGAGCAGATCAAGGAGCTTCTTTCCAAAAAGCATTTTGACGCCTCCACCGCAGAACCAAAAGAATTACGGAAAATGTATGCCTTTTTACTTCGAAGAGGCTTCTCATCCGACAAGGTGCAAAAGTACCTACAAAAATAACGAGTGTTTTTATTGCTAGTATGCTGAAGTCGTTCCCTGCCCATATTCCTTAAGCAGACCGTAGAAACACGTCGGCACTTGGCGAGGTATTCTCGAGCCTAGTGTTCCGTTACGTGTTTCTCCGAGCGAGAGCGTGTCTGCGCGAGGAATATTGGCAGATAAGCGATTATATTAGTAGATATATGGACAATAAAATTTTTTTTTAAGGAAGAAAACTTGTAACGACTTCTACTTGACATAACTATCATTTTATTTTAAAATTAAAAGTTGTAAAATGCTTTAGGATGTTTACATACATTCTATAATAGATTTGGCATAGCCGGTAGGCTATGTTTTGGCCGTAAGGCCATGCACGAAAATTTAATAAGGAGGTGCTCCTGTACATGACCTGGTTGTACATTTTGGGAGCGGTAGCAGTTACGCTGATTATCTCGATTCCGGTTACCTTTGTCTATGCGACGAACCGACGGAAGAAATACGTTGAGGCTAAGTTAGGCGATGCGGATGCCAAGGCAAGAGAGATTATCGATGAGGCTTTAAAGACTGCTGAAGTCAAGAAACGCGAGGCGCTGCTTGAGGTCAAGGAAGAGTCCATTCGTACCAAGAATGAACTGGACAAGGAGATCAAGGAACGCAGGGCTGAGGCACAGCGTTATGAGAGAAGAGTTCAGCAGAAGGAAGAGAACATCGACAAAAAGGCGGACGCTATCGAGCGCAAAGAAGCCAGCTTAGCACAGCGTGAAGAGTCCTTGAATAGGATGAAGGACGAAGTGTCCAAGCTGAATGAACAGCGGGTGCAGGAACTGGAGAGAATTTCCGGATTAACCTCTGAACAAGCAAAAGAGTATTTGTTGAAAATTGTTGAAGATGAAGTGAAACATGAAACGGCCGTGATGATCAAGGAAATGGAGAGTCGGGCCAAAGAAGAAGCAGACAAGAAGGCGAAGGAATATGTAGTAAGTGCGATTCAGAGATGCGCAGCGGATCATGTCTCTGAAACTACGATTTCCGTAGTCCAGCTTCCCAGCGATGAGATGAAGGGACGTATCATTGGTAGAGAGGGACGTAATATCCGTACTCTGGAGACCATGACAGGTGTGGACTTGATTATTGACGATACACCCGAGGCAGTTATCCTGTCCGGTTTCGACCCCATCCGCCGTGAGGTGGCAAGAATTGCCCTTGAAAAATTGATCGTAGATGGACGTATCCATCCTGCCAGAATTGAAGAAATGGTAGAAAAGGCGCAAAAAGAAGTAGAGGTAATGATTAAGGAAGAGGGTGAAGCTGCTACCTTGGAAGTAGGCGTACACGGCATTCATCCCGAGCTTGTAAGATTACTTGGTAAGATGAAGTTTAGAACCAGTTACGGTCAGAATGCATTAAAGCATTCCATCGAGGTCGCACAGCTGTCCGGCTTACTGGCAGCGGAAATGGGCTTGGATGTCCGTCTGGCAAAAAGAGCGGGCTTGCTGCATGATATCGGTAAGGCAGTTGACCACGAGATGGAAGGCTCCCATATTCAGTTAGGCTCTGAACTCTGTAGAAAGTATAAGGAGAATTCGGTTGTGATCAATGCAGTCGAATCTCACCACGGTGACGTGGAAGCTACATCCCTGATTGCATGTATTGTACAAGCTGCTGATACAATATCCGCTGCAAGACCGGGAGCTAGAAGGGAAACATTGGAAACCTACACTAGCAGATTAAGACAATTAGAAGAAATCACAAACAATTTCAAAGGTGTTGACAAATCTTTTGCTATTCAGGCTGGTAGGGAAGTTCGAGTTATGGTAGTTCCTGAGCAGATTTCTGATGCTGACATGGTGGTTATGGCCAGAGATATTTCCAAGCAGATTGAAGCTGAATTGGAATATCCCGGACAGATTAAGGTCAATGTCATCCGTGAAAGCCGCGTAATCGACTACGCTAAGTAAATGAACAGAATTTCATAAGGTAAGAGAGGGCTGTTTACAAACCGTTGAACCGGTTGTAAACAGCCTTTTTGTATAAGTGAAGCAGCGAGATATAAAATTTTTTCTTCCTACAAAAAATGTAAAAAGCCCCTTGTTTTAGTCAGTATGTTATAGTAGAATATACAGGATGATAAAATGTATGATTGTATACAATGATTCAATCAAGGATGGTGACGAAGATGAAATCGTATAAAGAAATGAACAAAGAAGAGCTTACAACGCTGAAAGCGGAGTTGGAACATGCTTATGAGGATGCCAAGGCTAGAGGGCTGAAGCTGGATATGTCCAGAGGAAAGCCATCAGTCAGCCAGTTGGATATGACCATGCCCATTATGGATGTGCTGGATAGCAAGAGTATCCTAAAAACAGAGGCAGGTATGGATTGCAGGAACTATGGCCTTATGGACGGTATTCCCGAGGCAAAAGCCCTGATGGGAGAAATGATGGGTGTATCTGCCGATAAGGTAATTGTCTGCGGCAATGCCAGTCTGACGGTTATGTTTGATACCGTAGCACGTTCCATGACCCACGGCGTATGCGGCAGTACCCCTTGGTGTAAGCTGGAAAAGGTTAAATTTCTTTGTCCGGCCCCCGGTTACGACAGGCATTTTGCCGTTACGGAGCATTTTGGTATAGAAATGATCACGATTCCCATGACGCCCACAGGGCCCGCTATGGATTTGGTAGAGAAATACGTCAGTGAAGATGCGAGTATCAAGGGCATCTGGTGTGTGCCCAAATACTCCAATCCTCAGGGCATTACATACTCTGCAGAGACCGTAAAGCGTTTTGCAGCCTTAAAGCCTGCGGCAGAGGATTTCAGAATTTTCTGGGACAATGCCTATGTGATTCATGATCTGTATGAGGATAAGCATGATGAATTGCTTGAGATATTGAGCGAATGTGAAAAGACAGGCAATCCGGATATGGTCTATGAATTTGCTTCTACTTCCAAGGTAAGCTTTGCCGGTGCGGGTATTTCCGCTGTGGCTGCCTCCGAGAAGAATCTGGAGTTTATTAGGAAATCCCTGACACTGCAGACCATTGGTTTTGATAAGGTGAATCAGCTGCGTCATGTGAAGTATTTTAAGAATATGGATGGACTGAAAGCACAGATGAAGAAGCATGCGGATATTATGCGGCCCAAGTTTGAAGCGGTACTTTCCATTCTGGATAAAGAACTGGACGGACTTGGAATTGCAGAGTGGACCAAACCTTTGGGCGGCTACTTTATTTCTTTTGAGGCAATGGAAGGCTGTGCGAAGCGGATCGTGGCAAAATGTAAGGAAGCCGGCGTTGTTTTGACCGGTGCGGGTGCGACCTATCCTTATGGAAAGGATCCTCGTGATACCAATATCCGTATTGCGCCTTCTTTCCCTACACCGGAGGAGATGGCTCAGGCGGCAGAGCTGTTTGTACTGTGTGTGAAGTTAGTCAGTGTGGAGAAGCTGTTGGAGGTATAGTGTGAAAAATAAATTTTTCAGAGGGCTTGCTCACAAGCCCTTGCAAATATTGGGCCTATGGCCCAAAGTTTGCAGGTTGTAGAAAGGCGTGGATATTAATATGGCGGAAGAATTCAAGCGGTTGAGCAGGGATCTGGTACAAAAGGGCGCTATTATCGATTATTATCAGGATACGGTGCAGGTACCCAATGGCAATATAGTAAAATGGGATTTTATAGGACATAAAGGAGCTGCGGCAGTGGTGCCGGTCAGGGAAGACGGCAAACTGTTAATGGTTCGTCAGTACAGAAATGCGCTGGACCGCTATACCTTAGAAGTACCGGCCGGCGGCTTAAATGGTGTGGATGAACCTACCAAAACAGCCGCAGCCAGAGAGTTAGAGGAAGAAACGGGATACCGCTGTAGGGATTTGGAATTGCTTATCAGTATTCGTACCACAGTGGCTTTCTGCAATGAGAAAATAGATATTTATGTGGCAAGGAATCTGGAAAAAGGACATCAGCATTTGGATGAGGACGAATTCATCAATGTAGAAGCCTATACGGTAGAGGAACTGATGGATAAGATATATGACTGTACCATCCAGGATGCCAAGACGATCTGCGCGATTATGGCCTATGCGCATAAGTATTTGCAGAAATAAAGAAGGCCTGTCATAAATGCATGCAAGAGTATCATACAATAGAGCGTAAATGCTTTAGAAATTGATATGGAGGGTGCAGATGGGCAGATTTGGACAACCAAAAACAAGGCAGAGCCGTTTGATTTTGGGAATCGTGGCATTGGGATTCCTGTTTGGGCTTGTGCTGATGAATACAGGGAAAAAAGTGTTGTTGGAAAACACGGGGCTGCTAAATGAAAACATGCTCTATGCGGTAAAGTATGCTCCGGTGGACAGCAATGCTTTTTTTCTGTATGTGCTGCAAAAAAGGCTGGGCACAGCCTTGATTCTGGCCGTCCTCTCTACCACCTGGCTGGGTCTGGCAGCCGTTTGGACCTGTGCTGCCTGGCTGGGCATTTCTTTTGGCATGCTGGTAATGGCAGCACTGCTGCGGTACGGCTTAAAAGGAATTCTGTTGATAGCCGTGGGGATATTTCCACAGGTCTTTATCTATTTTCCCGTGGCACTTTTGCTGCTGCGCTGGAGCTATGAATTCTGTATGACCATCTATTTCCCGGACAAAGTGCAGACAAGTGTGCTGCTGCATGGGGAGAACAACGGAAAGTATGCATTACTTCGAAATAAAGCAGTAACATTTGTGCTGCTTTTGGGAGTTGTCATAATTGGATGCATATTAGAAAGTTATGTTAACCCGAAACTTGTTTTAAATTTGTTACGAATTTTTTAAATTTTGGAATTGCTTTTCCGTTCTTTTATGATTATAATAGTATTCAACCGACAAAATTGAAGTTATTGTTTGGGAGAAGGGGAACGGAAAGTTCATGGAAAGAGAGATAGAGGCTTTTGTAGCTTATTTACATAATGTAAAGAAAAAGTCAGAAAATACCAGAATGTCCTACAGACGGGATTTGTACAAGCTCAAAGCTTTTATGGAAGAGCTGGGCGTGAAGGATGTACGGGATATTTCTCAGACCAATTTAAACTCCTATGTACTCTATCTGGAGAAAAGCCGCTTTGCCCCTGCCACTATTTCCAGAAATATTGCCTCCGTAAAGGCCTTTTACCATTTTCTTTTTAGGGAGCATATGGTGGAAGAGGATATTTCCGAAGCCTTAAAAGCCCCTAAAGTAGAAAAAAAGCTGCCGGAGGTCATGACTGTGACTGAGATAGACAGACTGCTTTCCCAGCCCTCAGGTAATGCGCCCAAGGAACTGCGGGATAAAGCTATGCTGGAACTACTGTATGCTACGGGTATACGCGTGTCGGAACTGATTTCCTTAAAACTTTCCGACGTGAATCTGAAAATGGGTTTTGTGGTCTGCAGCGACAGCGGCCGGGAAAGAGTGATACCCTTTGGTAATACGGCCAGAAACGCTCTGCTTGCCTATCTGGAGCATGCCAGGGATATCATGATCTTAAGCGATGAGGAAGAAACTCTGTTTGTAAACTGCTCGGGACAGCCCATGAGCCGTCAGGGCTTCTGGAAACTGATCAAATCCTATGCTGCCAAAGCGGGAATCACTTCCGAGATCACACCCCATACCCTGAGACATTCCTTTGCGGCGCATCTGGTGGAGAACGGAGCGGATTTACGCAGCGTGCAGGAGATGTTGGGACATTCCGATATTTCCACCACGCAGATATATGCAAACAAAACCCATAACCGCATTCGTGAAGTATATACAAAATCTCATCCAAGGGGATAAGATTGCTTACACAAGAGGGTGAGATTCTTACCCACAAAAATAAACAGGCCCATCCGAAAGGATGGGCCTTTGAATACTGGAGCATCCAAAGGATGCTAGAGAATCCAGAGGATTCTCTATTCATAATCCGCAATATCATAGATCAATTTTTCGCTGTCTGCCCAGCCTAAGCAGGGGTCGGTAATGGATTTGCCGTAAATGCCTTCGCCGATTTTCTGGCAGCCTTCTTCCAGATAACTCTCGATCATAACACCCTTCACCAGAGCATGAATATCAGGGTTTAATTTCCTGCTGTGCATCACTTCCTTGACAATCCGAATCTGTTGCTTGAACTCCTTGTTGGAGTTGGAATGATTGGCGTCAATGATGCAGGCGGGATTCTTTAAATCCCGCTCATTGTACAGATTGAGCAGGGTGTTCAAATCCTCGTAGTGATAGTTGGGAAGATTCCTGCCGTATTTGTTGGTGGCGCCGCGCAGTACGGTATGGGCCAGCTCATTGCCGGTGGTGTTCACTTCCCAGCCTCTATAAATAAAGGAGTGGGGATGCTGGGCCGCATAGACAGAATTTAACATAACGGAAAAGTCGCCGCTGGTAGGGTTTTTCATGCCTGCAGGCACGTCAAAACCACTGCAGGCCAGACGGTGCTGCTGATCCTCCACGGAACGAGCGCCGATTGCCACATAGGATAAAATATCGGAAACATAGCGCCAGTTTTCGGGGTAGAGCATCTCGTCCGCTGCGGTCAGACCGCTTTCATCCATAGCCCGGATCTGCATTTTTCTCATAGCAATGAGTCCGGCCAGGAAATCCGGTTTTTTCTCAGGATCCGGCTGGGATACGATACCCTTGTAGCCTTCGCCGGTAGTGCGGGGTTTATTGGTATATATGCGGGGAACCAGAACCAGCTTGTCCTTTACCTTTTCATTGATCTTGGCCAGACGGTTTACATATTCGCATACGGATTCTTCATTGTCCGCGGAACAGGGACCTATAATCACCAGAAATTTATTACTTTTTCCTGTAAATACATCTCGAATCTCAGCATCTCTTTCTTCTTTTAATTTAACCAGCTTTTCCGGAAGGGGAAACTGATTCCTGATCTCATCCGGTGTGGGAAGCTTCTTTATAAATTCGTAACTCATGCTGCACCTCTCTGTAGTTATTCTGACAAAACTCGATTGCATTATATAATAAAATGAGAAAGGAAGCAAGCCTTTGCGAAAACCTAATCCTTCTGCAAAATGCGAAAACCTAATCTTTCCGCAAAAAGCCTTTAAGGAGCAGCAGATAGCAGCCGGTGGTAAATATCTGACTGAAAAGAAGACCGGCTATGTAGCTGTAGATGCCAAAAAGGGGCAGCAGGAAAAACACAAAGAACAGACGGATGAGCAGAGAAGCTACATTGATGAAGAAAACGCTGACTGCTTTGTCTAAACCGTTTAAAATACTGGACAGGGTCGTGCCCAGATACATGAACGGACAGATAAGGCTCAATACGCAGATGAAATTTCCGGCCAGGGAACTCTTAAACAGCAGCCTGCCGATAGGGCGGCCGAAGCATAAGAAGCCCAGGGTACAGAAGCAACCAATGATCAGGCAGGAATAGAGGGTTTTACCCAGAGTGCGGCGGATAGCGTTCTTATTGCCTTTAGCATCCGCCTCGGAAACCATGGGCAGCAGCAGGACGGACATGGAACCGGTCAAGGCATTGGGAAAGAAGATCAGTGGCATGGCCATGCCAGTGAGCACGCCGTATATACTGAGGGCGGCAGCGGAATCATAACCGTAGGCCTGCAGGCGGGAAGGAATGTAGACGGCCTCTACGCTCTGCAGCAGGTTTATGACAATGCGGGTAACGGAAAGCGGAATAGCCAGAGAGAGCAGACTTAAGGCTATTTTTGGATAAGCCGTGGGACGATGTACGCAGGATGACTGTTCTCTGTGAACAGCCGGGGCGCAAGCCCGGTAAAAGCGGAAATAGGCTGCGCCAATGGATACCAGCATAGCAAAGAATTCTCCGATCACCAGACCAATGACCGCCACATTAATGGTAGGAGCGGCATTTCGCTGAACGGCCAGACGGTCCGCTCCGTAGACGCAGGCTACCCGGCAGAATTGCTCTAAAAGCTGGGTGGCTGCCGGAAGTCCTGTCTTTTTAATACCGTAATAATAGCCGTTGATACAGGAATGAACGGCGCTTAAGGGAATGGACAGGGCAATGATACGCAGCATGGAAGCGGTACGGGCCTCTAGCAGAAAATGCACCGCGATCCATTCCGAAAAGCGGATGGTAAAGCCCATGCAGAGAAAGGACATTATTAAGGAAAGAACAAGTCCCGTCACCAGAACCCGGAAAGGGGATTTAGGGTTCTTATTGGAGATATCTCCGGCCACAAATTTGGAAATGGCAGTTTGGAGGCCGGCTGCAGTTACCGAAAAAGAAAGAGCCAGAACGGGATTTAAAAGCTGATAGACACCCATGCCCTCTTCACCAAAGAGGCGGGAGAGATAAATACGGTAAAAAAAGCCGATAATACGGCTGATAAGTCCTGTCAGGGTCAGGATAATGGTACCTGTGATAAATGGATTTTTTCTTTTCATGAAGCTATGTATACCGGGAATATCCGGCAGCATTTTTGATAAGTATATTCAATAAGAAAGGTTGACAGAACCGGGAAGCGGAGTTATAGTGTACATATATTAACCCTAGTGAAATACTAGGAAATAAAGATCAGGAGGTTTTGGCATGATATATTTAGATAATGCTGCTACCACCAAACCGGTTCCGGAAGCAGTAGAAGCTATGCTGCCATACTTGACCGAATATTACGGGAATCCCAGTTCCATTTATTCTTTCTCCGATAAAAGTAAGAATGTGATCCGTGATACTAGGGATTTTATTGCGGAGAGTCTGCATACAAAGAGCGAAGAAATCTATTTTACCGCCGGTGGCAGCGAGTCCGATAACTGGGCCCTGAAGGCTGCTGCGGAAGCATATGCTTCCAAGGGAAAGCATATCATTACCAGCAAGATTGAGCACCATGCGGTTTTACATGCCTGCCAATATCTGGAAAAGCAGGGGTACGAAGTTACTTATGTGGGTGTGGACGAAAACGGTATTCTCAATATGGAAGAATTGAAGTCAGCCATCAGGGAGGATACGATTCTGATTTCCGTTATGTTTGCCAACAATGAAATCGGCACCATCCAGCCCATTAAGGAAATCGGCGCACTGGCAAGGGAGCATGGGATTCTGTTCCATACGGACGCCGTACAGGCTTATGCGCAGATCCCCATTGATGTGGAGGAAATGAATATCGATATGCTCTCGGGCAGCGGACACAAATTTAATGGACCTAAGGGCATCGGCTTCTTATACATCCGCAAAGGTATCAAAATCCGTTCGTTTGTCCATGGCGGTGCACAGGAACGTTCCAGAAGAGCGGGCACCGAAAATGTACCGGGTATTGCGGGCATGGGTGCCGCGGCAAAGTATTCCTTTAAAATCATGGAAGAGAAAATAAAAAAAGAAACGGAGATTAGAGATTATCTGATAGGCAGGGTATTACAGGAAATTCCTTATACCCGTTTAAACGGTGACAGAACCAGACGTTTGCCGGGCAACGCCAACTTCAGTTTTCGGTTTATTGAAGGAGAGTCCATGCTGATTCATCTGGACCAGAAAGGAATCTGCGCTTCCAGCGGCAGTGCCTGCACTTCGGGTTCCTTAGATCCCTCCCATGTACTGCTGGCAATCGGGCTGCCCCATGAAATCGCACACGGTTCCCTGAGGCTGACACTGTCCGAGGAAACCTCCAAAGAGGATATTGATTATGTGGTGGACAATTTAAAGGAAATTGTAGCCTACATCAGAAATATGTCCCCCCTGTACGAAGATTTTGTAAAGGCTCAGAAGGAGAATTGATATGTATAGTGAAAAAGTAATGGACCATTTTAATAATCCCCGCAATGTGGGAGAGATAGAGGACGCCAGCGGCGTAGGGACCGTAGGCAATGCAAAATGCGGCGATATCATGCGGATTTATCTGGATATTGACGATGACGGTATTATACGGGACTGCAAGTTTAAAACCTTTGGCTGCGGCGCTGCGGTAGCGACCAGCAGCATGGCTACGGAGTTAGTGAAAGGTAAGACTATTCAAGAGGCCATGAAGGTTACCAACAAGGCGGTCATGGAGGCGCTTGACGGCCTGCCGCCTGTAAAGGTACACTGCTCCCTGCTTGCGGAGGAGGCCATTCATGCCGCACTGTGGGACTATGCGCAGAAGCACAATATTACCATCGAGGGCTTAAGCAAACCCAAGTCGGATATCCACGAGGGAGAGGAAGCTGAAGAAGAGGAATATTAAACGGAGACAAAAGCAGAGGGAACTATGGGAAAAAAAGTAGTAGTAGGAATGTCTGGAGGCGTGGATTCCTCCGTTGCGGCATATCTTCTGAAAGAGCAGGGTTATGAGGTGATCGGCGTAACCATGCAGATATGGCAGGACGAAGAAGAGTTTGTAAGGTCTGAAAACGGCGGCTGCTGTGGCTTAAGTGCCGTAGAAGATGCCAGACGGGTGGCGTCCGTATTGCAGATTCCCTACTATGTCATGAATTTTAAGAAAGAATTTAAAAGTCATGTCATGGACTATTTTGTAGAAGAATACCTCCATGGCAGAACTCCCAATCCCTGTATTGCCTGCAACCGCTATGTCAAGTGGGAGGCCCTGTTACAAAGAAGTCTGGAGATAGGCGCTGACTATATAGCCACCGGCCATTATGCAAAAGTGGAGGAACATCCGGGCGGCAGGCTGGCAGTAAAAAGCTCTGTGACAGCTCACAAGGACCAGACATATGCACTCTATAACCTGACGCAGGAGCAGTTAGCCCATACCCTGATGCCCATCGGCGCATATACAAAAGAAGAAGTGCGCAGGATAGCAGCCGATGCGGGACTTCCCGTGGCAGGGAAGCCTGACAGCCAGGATATTTGTTTTGTACCGGATGGGGACTATGCCGCTTTTTTGGAGCAGGCGGCGCCTGAGAGAATCCCCGCGGAAGGAAATTTTGTAGATGTGCAGGGGCACATCTTGGGACGGCACAAGGGGATTACCCACTATACCATCGGCCAGCGCAAAGGACTGGGACTTGCGATGGGACATCCCGTCTTTGTAGCGGGCATCCGCCCCGAAACCAATGAAGTGATGATCGGAGAAAATGAGGACATCCATACCACAGTAGTATATTGTGATCATGTGAATTATATGGCCATTGCGGATTTGGAAAAACCCATACGTGCTACAGCCAAAATACGCTATGCCCACCAGGGCGCACCCTGCCTGCTTCAAAAGACAGAAGATGGCAGAGTAAAAATGACCTTTGACGAGCCGGTGCGTGCAGCCACCCCGGGCCAGGCCGCTGTCTTCTACGAGGACGGCTGGGTGTTAGGCGGCGGGACGATTGTATAAATATGTGATTAGAAAATTAAGAACTTACTATATAAAAGCAGGGGTTCACTAAGCAAACGATAGGCAGATTTTGCAGTTTTGCGAGCATAGCGCAGCCGGAAATCAACTGTTTGAGCCATTTATGGCGAGTTTTGATTTCCAGCTGTAAATAAGCGGCGCAGCAAAAACTGTAAAAATCAACGTGTTTGCGGGTGAACCCCGGTTTCTTCTATAACTTTCTATATTCCGCTACCCGTTTCTCATAAACGCAGTAATATTTAAACCCGCAGTCCTTCAAAATCTCAGCCGCCCTGTCAAAATCGGCCGCCACATCTTTTGCGCTGTGGGCATCGGAACCAATGGTGATGATTTCTCCGCCAAGCTCTCTGTAACGCTTTAATACGCCGGTATGGGGGCTGGCTTCTTTCAGTCCCTTTCGCAGACTGCCCGTGTTAAGCTCAATTCCCTTTTCCTTTTCCAGTATCAGCTCTAACATCTTATCGAACAGGTCTTTATATTTTTCATAGGAATACGCTACATCCTTCTGCAGCCCATAGCGGACCACATAATCCAAATGCCCGCAGACATCAAAATTCTGAAATTTCTTTATATTGTCAATGACCGACTGAAAATATTCCCTGTAGGCTTCTTCTTCGCTACGGCCCGCAAAATACTCAGGATAGTAGGGATCTTTGCCGTTTACGATATGGACGGAGCCGATAATAAAGTCAAATTCATGGGAATGCGCATAGAGAGCCAGATCCTTCTGCAGATGGGGCTGCAGTCCCAGTTCCACACCAAAGAGAATCTTTATCTTGTCCGCATATTTTCCCTTGCAGAGGGCTAAGTCGTAGAGATAGGAGTCTGTATTCAAGGTAAAATAATCCTTTGGGGTTTCCTCCGTAACGGGATAGTCCATATCCATGTGCTCGGTAAAACAGATATGGCTCAGTCCTTTGTCGATGGCGGCCCGGATCATATTGTCCATAGGCTCGTTACTATCCCCCGAATAGGAGGAATGAAGATGGTAGTCTGCTGTAATGGGCATGACGTTTTCCTTTCTATTGTTTAATTATCTGTGCATATCAATTATACCAAAAACGCTATCCAAATTGTAAACAAAATATAAAAATTCCCATTTATGTCAAATTTTTTTATTTACATCTTGAATTCTGGACAGGAATTAGGTAAAATGTCAGTGTTGACAAAATTTTGGCAATCATATTGATTGGTACAATAATAATATTTTAGGAGGAATCTAAAATGGCAGTAAGAGTAGCAATTAATGGTTTCGGCCGTATTGGTCGTCTTGCATTCAGACAGATGTTTGATGCAGAAGGATACGAAGTAGTGGCAATCAACGATTTGACAAGCCCCACGATGCTTGCACATCTGTTGAAGTATGACACCGCACAGGGTAAATACAAATATGCGGACAAGGTTGAGGCTGGTGAGGATTCCATCACTGTAAACGGCAAGACCATCACAATTTATAAAGAGGCAGACGCTTCTAAGCTTCCTTGGGGCGAGTTAAAGGTAGACGTAGTTTTAGAGTGTACCGGTTTCTATACTTCCAAGGAAAAGGCATCCGCACATATTACTGCAGGTGCTCGTAAGGTTGTTATTTCCGCTCCTGCGGGCAATGACCTTCCTACCATCGTATACAATGTAAACCACAACACCTTAAAGCCTGAGGATACCGTTATTTCCGCAGCTTCCTGTACCACCAACTGCTTGGCTCCCATGGCTAAGGCTCTGAACGATTGCAGACCTATCATGAGCGGTATCATGACCACCGTTCACGCTTACACCGGCGACCAGATGATCCTTGATGGTCCTCAGAGAAAGGGCGATTTAAGAAGAAGCCGTGCAGGCGCTTGCAACATCGTTCCCAACTCCACCGGCGCGGCTAAGGCAATCGGTCTGGTTATTCCCGAACTGAACGGCAAGCTGATCGGTTCCGCACAGCGTGTACCTACCGCTACCGGTTCTACCACCATTCTGGTAGCAGTTGTGAAGGGTGCAGTTACCAAGGATGAGATCAATGCAGCTATGAAGGCAGCAGCAACCGAGTCCTTCGCATACAACACCGACGAGATCGTATCCTCCGATATCATCGGAAGCACCTACGGTTCCATCTTCGATGCAACCCAGACCATGGTAGCTCCCATGGAGGACGGCAATACTCAGGTACAGGTTGTTTCTTGGTATGACAATGAGAACAGCTACACCAGCCAGATGGTTCGTACCATCAAGTATTTCAGCGAGTTAGCATAAAACGGGTTAGACCTGTCAGGGTCCGGTCTTAGGGACCGGACCCTTTTTAAAATTAAAATTGGAGGACAGTGCAATGGGTTTAAACAAAAAATCTGTAGATGATATCAATGCAAAGGGCAAAAGAGTGCTGGTAAGATGCGATTTCAACGTTCCTTTAAAGAACGGTGAGATTACCGATGAGACCCGTATCGTGGCAGCGCTTCCCACCATTCAGAAGTTGATCAATGACGGCGGCAAGGTAATTCTTTGCTCCCATTTAGGTAAGGTAAAGAACGGCCCCAATGAAGGCGAGTCTTTAGCTCCCGTAGCAAAGAGACTTTCCGAGAAGCTGGGCAAGGAAGTTGTATTCGTAGGCGATTACAACGTAACCGGCGAAGCAGCAACCGCAGCAGTAGAGGCTATGAAGGAAGGCGATGTGGTTCTGCTTCAGAATACTCGTTTCCGCGGTTCCGAAGAAACCAAGAACGGCGAAGCTTTCAGTAAGGAACTGGCAGATCTGGCAGACCTGTATGTATGCGACGCATTCGGTTCTTCCCACAGAGCACATGCTTCCGTAGAAGGCGTTACCAAATGCATTTCTGCAAAGGGCGGCGAGAATGCGGTTGGCTATCTGATGCAGAAGGAAATCAATTTCTTGGGCAATGCGGTAGAGAATCCTGTAAGACCTTTTGTTGCAATTTTAGGCGGCGCTAAAGTGGCTGACAAATTGAATGTTATCTCCAATCTGTTGGAGAAATGCGATACCCTCATCATCGGCGGCGGTATGGCTTATACCTTCTTAAAGGCACAGGGTATGGAAGTGGGCAACTCTTTGATAGATGATGAAAAGATTGACTACTGTAAGGAAATGATGGATAAGGCTGGTAAGCTTGGTAAGAAGCTGCTTCTGCCCGTTGATACCACCATTGCTAAGAGCTTCCCGGATCCCATTGACGGACCCGTGGAGATTTCCCATGTAGATGCGGACAAGATTCCCGCTGACATGGAGGGCTTAGACATTGGACCTAAGACCGCAGAGTTATATGCAAATGCTGTAAAGAGCGCTAAGACTGTAGTTTGGAACGGCCCCATGGGCGTATTTGAAAATCCTACTCTGGCAGCAGGTACCATTGCGGTTGCAAAGGCCTTGGCTGAAACGGAAGCTACCACCATCATCGGCGGCGGTGACTCCGCAGCAGCTGTTAACCAGTTAGGCTTCGGCGACAAGATGAGCCATATCTCTACCGGCGGCGGCGCTTCCTTGGAGTTCTTAGAGGGTAAGGTACTTCCCGGCGTTGCGGCAGCTGATGACAAGTAAAATATGCATGTAAGCAGCAACGCCGTGTGTTGCGGCAGCGTTTTTTCGGAGCGAGAGCGTGCCGAAAATACATTTTCATAAGATGCATGTCATAAGAAAGAAAAAGAAAAGAGGAAAAGTAAATGGCAAGAAGAAAGATTATTGCCGGCAACTGGAAAATGAACATGACTCCCAGTGAAGCCGTAGCATTGATTGAAAAATTAAAACCCCTGGTAGTAACCCAGGATGCGGACGTGGTATTCTGTGTACCCGCTATTGATATCATTCCTGCGGTAGAGGCTGCAAAGGGAACCAATATTGAGATTGGTGCGGAAAATATGTATTTTGAGGAGAAAGGTGCTTTCACCGGTGAAATTTCTCCCGCCATGCTGGTGGATGCAGGTGTGAAATACGTTATCATCGGTCACTCCGAAAGAAGAGAATACTTTGCGGAAACAGATGAAACTGTAAACAAGAAGATTTTAAAGGCTTTTGAGCACAATCTGACCCCCATTATTTGCTGCGGCGAGTCCCTCACCCAGAGAGAGCAGGGGATTACCATCGACTGGATCCGTCAGCAGATTAAGATCGCGTTCCTGAACGTAACGGCAGACCAGGCAAAGACTGCAGTGATCGCATACGAACCCATCTGGGCTATCGGTACCGGCAAGGTTGCAACTACCGAGCAGGCGCAGGAGGTATGTGCAGCTATCCGTGCCTGCATCGCAGAACTTTACGGCAATGCGGTAGCAGAGGAGATCCGGATTCAGTACGGCGGCTCCGTATCCGCTTCCAGCGCACCCGAGTTGTTTGCTCAGGCAGACATTGACGGCGGTCTGGTAGGCGGCGCTTCTTTGAAAGAGGATTTTGGGAAGATTGTCAATTACAAGTAAGATTATCGTTAATATGCATACTATTGAAAATGGCAGGGAAATCTTTTCCTGCCATTTTTAATACCATTTTTAATGTGAAGACAAGGACTTATCACATTTGACAGAAAAAGCGAATAAGATTATAATAGGAGAGAATGGGGATTTTAGAATTTATTAACCGGAGGTTATCAATCAAATATGGCAGACTTTATCAGAAGAAAGGTTCGTTTGGGTGAGGCGCTGGTAGAAAGCGGCGCCATTACAGATGCGCAGCTGGAGCAGGCGCTGGAGATGCAGAAGGGAAGCGGCAGGAAACTCGGCGAAACTCTGGTTGACGAGAATATGGTAACGGAGGAAGTGATTGCCAGCGTATTAAGCCGGCAGTTAGGGTATGCCTACAGCGACCTGCAGAATATTACCATTACACCGGATATTCAGGACCTGGTGTCGGCCTCCGTATTAAAGAAGAATCAGGTATTGCCCCTTGGTTATGCACCGGACAATATGAATGTCCTGCAGTTGGCTATGGCTGATCCTCAGGATCTCAACGCTATGGACGATATTTCCATTATTACGGGCTGTCAGGTAGAACCTGTAGTTGCTACGCCCAGAAGCATCATGCTTGCCATAGACAAATATTTTGGTACGGACGAAGTGGATTCCGCTCTGGAAGAATATACCAAGGAACGCTTAGTCGTAGAAGAAGAGGATGAGTTTAACGAGGATATCAACAGCTCACCCATCGTTATGCTGGTAAAGGATATGATTGAGAAGGCAGCCAGACAAAGGGCTTCCGATATACATATTGAACCCATGGAAAGAAAGGTCCGTATCCGCTACCGTATCGACGGTGCTCTGTATGAGAGGGCAAAATACGATATTGCGGTGCTCCCTGCATTATCGGCCCGTGTCAAGATTATCGGCGGTATGGATATTGCAGAGAAGAGGAAGCCTCAGGACGGGCGTATTACCCAGATCGTGGACCGTACGGAGTACGATATCCGTGTATCCGTTCTTCCCACTGTATACGGCGAGAAGATCGTTATGCGTTTGGCCGCTAAGGCGGCCCTTAATAGGGAAAAGAGCCAGTTAGGCTTAAAACCCGGTGAAATGAAACAGTTTGACCATATTCTGAAAAATCCCCACGGTATCTTGCTGGTAACGGGACCCACCGGTAGCGGTAAGTCCACAACCCTATATACGGCTCTTAGCGAGTTGAATACCGAGGATGTAAATATCATCACCGTTGAGGACCCCGTGGAGGCAAATATCGACGGTATCAATCAGGTGCAGACGAACAACAAGGCGAATCTGACTTTTGCCAGCGCCCTGCGTTCCATTCTGCGTCAGGACCCGGATATCATCATGATCGGTGAGATCCGTGATATTGAAACAGCCAGTATCGCGGTGCAGGCGTCCATCACCGGTCACTTGGTGGTAAGCACCCTGCATACCAACTCCTCAGCCAGCACCATCACCCGTCTGGCGGATATGGGTCTGGAACCTTATCTGATTGCAGATTCCATCGTGGGCGTTATTGCGCAGCGTCTGGTAAGACGGCTCTGTCCCAACTGCAAGAAGCCCCGCCTCGCTGATGAAGAAGAAAAGGAGATTTTAGGCTGCAAGCCCGAAGAGAGTGTTGAGATATATGAGCCCTGCGGCTGTCCTCAGTGCGACAATATGGGTTACAAGGGACGTATCGGTGTCTATGAGATCTTGGAAATGACCCAGCCCTTACGCCATATCATCAGTAAGGGCGGCAACGCTGAGGAAATTAAGGAGCAGGCCATTAAGGAAGGTATGCACACCCTGCGTATGAGCGCCTCGGAATATGTGCTTTCCGGTATTACATCCTACAGTGAGATGATGAAGGTATCCTTCGATTCATAGAAAATATTGACAGTGGCCGCGCCGGATATCCGGCGCGGTTTTTGTGTTGTTAGCTAAAACTCATGTCGCAAATGACGATAATATATATAAATATATAATTTGACCGAATCCAACAAAAAATACAAAATCTCACATTTCGGAGAAATGGTTTCCAAAATAAAATATTTGGTTTACAATCAAATGGTTGTATGGTAAAATGTAGATAGTAAAATATGGGTATATAGTACCAGTCGGAGAGAACAGCAGCGGTTAAGGGGGATTTACATGGCATCCTATGGCTATGAAGCAATAGATAAGGCCGGCAAGATTGTAAAGGGCAGCGTAGAAGCGGATAACGAGGAAAAGGCGAAATTTGAGGTCAAGCAGCAGGGGCTGACACTGTTGGAGTTAAAGACGCAGAGTGTCTTTACCAAAGATCTCAATATTGAAATCGGCGGATATCCCAAACCCAGGGATCTGAGTGTTTTCTGTAGGCAGTTCGTGGCCATGACCAAGGCGGGCGTGTCTATCTTGGAAGCTCTCAAGATGCTTAGCGAGCAGACGGAGAACAAGCAGCTGCAGATGGCCACAGAGGGTGTGAGAGTCAGCGTGGAGAAGGGCGAGACTCTGGCTCATGCTCTATCAGAGTATCCCAAGGTATTTCCTGATTTGCTGATCAACATGGTAGCTGCAGGCGAATCTTCCGGTAGTTTGGATGTGGCGCTGGAGCGTATGGCTGTACAGTTTGAAAAGTCCTCCAAGACTCAGGCTTTGGTCAAGAAAGCTATGATTTATCCTGCTGCACTCTGCGTTGTTATGGTGGGTGTAGTCATTGTTATGTTGACGGTGGTTATTCCCAACTATGTAAATATGTTTGCTGACTTAGGCACAGACCTGCCGGGCCTTACAAAAGCGGTCATGGCAGCCAGCGACTTTATAATAGGTAAGTGGTTCATACTGGTGCCTGTGATTATAGTTATCGTAGTTGCAATAAGAAGTTTTGCCAAGACGGATTCCGGCAAACATGTATTTCACGGTTTAAAATTAAAGCTTCCGGCTTTTAAGAATTTGGAAGTAAAGTCAGCTTCCGCCATGATGTCCCGTACTTTAAGTACCTTGCTTGCGGCGGGCGTACCTTTGATAGAAGCGGTGGATATTGTCAGCAATACCATGCAGAATGTGTATTTTAAAGAAGCGCTGGACAACTGTAAGAATGAGATCGTCATAGGCCAGCCCTTATCCAGACCCTTAGAGGAATGCGGACTCTTTCCTCCCATGGTCTACCATATGACCCGTATCGGCGAGGAAGCCGGTAATACGGAAGAGATGTTGACGAAACTAGCAGACTATTACGACGAAGAAGTGGAGATGGCGGTACAGTCCTTGATGGCAGCCATGGAACCCATGATCATCGTAGTGATGGCGGGAGTGGTAGGCGTGCTGATCGGCGCATGTATGGCTCCCATGTTATCCATGTATCAGGCACTGGATAATCTGTAAAATGAATTTAACGTCGGTAGGGCGGCGTTAGAGATAAATAATTTTAATAAAAAGGAGAGAAGGTTTATGAAAAAGGACAACAAAGGTTTTTCACTCGTTGAGTTGATCATTGTTATTGCCATCATGGCAGTACTGATCGGTGTATTGGCTCCTACTTTCATCAAGTATGTAGAGCAGGGCCGTCGTGCTACCGATATCCAGAACGCAGAGGAAATTAAGAGTGCGATTGAAGCTGATATTGCGGACGGAGTTTTATCTGGATCTTCCGCAGGAGCTAAGTTTGTAGATTATACTGCTTCACCTGCTTCTGGTACTGTATGTGCTTCTACAGTAGCAAAGGCACCTACCATCAGTGGCGGTACCGCTGATAAGACTGCCGGATTTACAGTAGCTTATGATGCTGGTACTGGTGTAGTTTCTGTTTCTATTACAGTAGGTTCCGATAAGATCGACCTGACTGATCGTGATGCAGCTGCAACCTATAAGCAAACCGGCGGTAAGTAATCATAGCTGAAAGGACACTCCCATGTATGATATCCCTACATCGCTGAAAATTGTAGTGTACTTGGTGGTCTTTCTCTACGGCAGTGTGATTGGCAGTTTCGTCAATGTGTGTATCTGCAGGCTTCCCCGAAAGGAGAGCATTGTGAAGATACGTTCCCATTGTGAGAACTGCGGTTATCAGCTGAAGTGGTATGACCTGGTACCGATTTTCAGTTACGTATTTCTGGGAGGCAAATGTCGAAAATGTAAAACAAGGATATCCCCCCAGCACCTCGTACTCGAGGTGCTGAACGGGGGCCTGTATGTATTGATTTTTTGTGTCTGCGGCATAGGCGTGGAGGCCCTACTCTTCTGCCTGGCAGGCAGCGCACTCTTGATTTTGAGCTTTATTGACTGGAAAACCTATGAGATACCGGTGGGATGCAATATCTTCATCGGCTTTTTGGGTATTATCAGAGCAACGCTTGACTATCGGGATTTTCTGCTTTACATAATCGGATTTTTATCAGTCAGCGTTTTTCTGTATATTTTGTATATTTGCACCAAGGGCCGGGCAATCGGCGGCGGTGATATTAAACTGATGGCAGCCTGCGGGCTGTTACTTGGCTGGAAATTGATCATTCTGGCATTTTTGATCGGATGTGTCGTGGGAGCTGTCGTCCACCTCATCCGTATGAAGATTTCGGGAGAGGGGCGTGTGCTCGCTATGGGACCCTACCTTTCCGTTGGGGTTATGGTGGCCGCTCTGTGGGGGGACCGGTTTTTGAACTGGTATTTGGGAACTCTGGGGCTTTAAGCCATACTTCAGACGACGGCCATAGAAAGGGGATACAATGGCTAAAATACTCAGCATAGAGATTGGAAATTCATTAACCAGAATTTGTGAAATGGACTTTCGGACAAAGAATCCGAAGGTATATAAATATGTGAGTGTTCCCACACCTGAGAGGGTAGTGGAGGACGGCTTTCTGACGGGGACTCCGGAGTTTGCGGCTGCCGTTAAGAAGGCATTGAATGTGAATAAGATCAAGACCAAGCAGGTGGTTTTTTCCGTGACCTCCAGCAAGATTGCAACCAGAGAGGTTATGCTGCCCGTGGTCAAAATGAATCAGATAGATGGTATGATAAAAGCCAATGCGTCGGATTATTTCCCCATTGACTTAAGCGAATATGAACTGGCGCATCTGGTGTTGGGCACAGTGAAGGCGGAAGGTCAGGCCGATCGCTTTCGGGTAATGGTAATGGCTGCCGGCAAGAATCTGGTTGCCGGATATGAGAATTTTGCGAAACTCTGCGGTCTGAATCTGGTTTCCTTGGATCATTCGGGAAACAGCGTTTTTCAGGTTATGAAAAACGAATGTAAGGAAGAGACGGAGATGGTCATCAAGGTGGAAGAGAAAACCACCTATGCTACCGTGATCGCGGCACAGAATCTGGTGCTGCAGAGAAATATTGCCTATGGCGTGGACTCTGCGGTAGAGACGCTGATGGACTCCAAGGCCTTTGAAGAGGATATCTATAAGGATGCATTGGAGCTGATGAAGCGCAGGACCTGCATTAAGTTGGCTTTGAGTGAGAATGTAAAGCCCGTGGATGACGACGACGAGGAAGATATTGAAGATTTCGATGATCTTGACGACACTGCAAAAATGGTGGCTGCCAAGCAGGAGATTTCGGAAGCCCTTATGCCCCTCATCAGCAATGTGGGCAGAGTGGTGGATTTATACAATTCCAAGAATATTGAGAATCCCATTAAGAGGATACGGCTTGTGGGATTGGGCAGCGACATCAGCGGCCTCTCCAAGCTCTTTACCAATGAGTTAGGCGTCCGCACCGTGGTAATGAACAAGTTTGACACCATTTCCTGGAATAAAGGTGACGGTGACGGAACACCGGGCCGTTATATTGCCAGTATTGGTGCGGCTATTGCACCGGTGGGCTTTATCAGTGAAGAGAAAAAGAAATCTGATAGCAAGGAAGTCAATTATAAGAGTGTGACTGTGTTGGCGGCTTTATTCTTTATAGCTGCTTCAGCAGCATTAGCGGTGTTGGGAATGACCCAGTATAACGAGGCCAAAGCAGAACAGGCGCGTTTGCAGCGTCTCGAAGCGACTTATATGCCTGCGGAATCTGTATACAATCTCCATAATCATACGGTTGCTCTCTTTAATGAAATACGTGCCGGCTATAGATTGACCGAGTCCCCTAACGATGGACTGGTTGCTTTTCTGGAGGAACTGGAGGAGAAACTGCCGGCGGATGCAGTGGTGAAGGAGTTTACTTCCGATGGTACTCAGGCCGTAATAGCAATACAGACTATGAATATGGAAGAGGCAGCAAAGGTTATCCAGACCATGAGAGGTTTTGACAGTTTAATGAATGTTTCCGTAGCTGGTATTTCCACTGAGGAAGTAGATACTTCAAATTCCGATCATGAGGAAGAGGCCGATGACGGGGAGGAAACTGCAGGGGAGAGTACCGAAGAGGGTGATGGGGGCGAAAATGCAAATGCAGAGTTGTCCGCACAGGATGATGGTACCAGAATTGTATTCAGCCTGGTATGCTTATATTATCCCACTACAGTAGAAGAAGCAGCATCGGAAGCTGCAGCGGCAGAATAGGAGAGAGCGGTATGAAAAAGGTTTCTTCAAAGCAAGTGATGATGTATGTCGTGTTGTTGGGAATCCTGCTTCTGGTAGGTGTGTATTTCTTGGTATACAAGTCCTATACGGATCAGGCGGCAACCATTGAAACCTCCAATGTGGTTTTAAACAGGCGCGTTGCGGAGTTAAAGGAATATTATGATAATATGGAGGGTTACAATGCGGAAATTGAGCTGATGCAGGCGGAAATCCGCAATGTCTTAGGACAGTTTCCTCCGGATGTATTGGAAGAGGACATGATCGTACTGGCTCTTGATACCATGAAGAACGCCGCTGTAGAATATACCAATATCAATATCGGTGATAGGGAGGCCCTCAGAAATATACCGGCAGAGACCGTGCAGGCGGCCGGTATGGAAGAGTTGAATCTTGAACTTGTCTTTGTGGAAAGAAAGGGTGTCTATGTGAATGATACGGTATACCAGAGTTTAAAGGAATGTATCAATACCATCAATAACAGCGACAACCGTTTGGCCATTACCAATATAGCCTACAGCAGGAATGATGATACGGGTGAACTGACAGGTACTATTCAAGTATCCTTTTACACCATTATAGGTACAGGCAGGGAGTACGAACCGCAGAATTTGGCTGATTATACCAGCGGCCTTTCGGAATTGTTTGGCGCAGTTCATCGGGCTGAAGAGTAAGCACTATAAGTGCAAAAAGGGAAAGAGCATGAAAGAGAGTAAAAGCAGGCGCAAATTAAATAATCAGGGCTTGAGCTTGATAGAGGTTCTGGTAGCTATTATAATCTTGGCGATTGTGACAGGACCTCTCCTGCAATCTTTAGTGACGGGTATCCGCTTGAATGCAAAGGCCAAGGAAAAGCAGAGACTGACCACTGCGGCGCAGAGTATCATGGAGGGCTTAAAGGCCTATGATGTGGAGCATATCAGTATGCAGTTTAATGGCTGGGGTATGCGTCTGATTGCCAATGCGACAAGCTATTATGAAGAGCCTATTTCTGACCGCAACGGTGACGGTACTTTTGATGTAAGTATCGATCCTTTGAACGGTAACTTTTTACCCGCGTCTGACGGCAGATATGCCTTTGTGTTAGTAGGCGTTAAATTTGATGGCATGGAAGGTATTGCGGATAAATTCTATGACGCCCGGATAGATATTTCACCGAATACAGTATGGAATCCTTCCCTTGCGGGGGACGGTTCCGTGGGACTTATTGACGTGGTGGATATGAATGAATATCTGGATGCCGTGTATAAGCAGCCCGCAAATATGGATCAGAGCATGTATGCGCTGATCGTGCAAAATCTCTTGGATGAACTCAATGACAAGAATGAGAGCGGAGATGAGCTGGAGCTGCATGATTTAGAGATTATGGCGAAGCCTGAGAACGGCGGTGCCAAGCTGACAGTAAATAAGATTATAACGGTAACAGTGAGTGAGGGAGGCGATTCCTCTATTAATATCGTTACGATAGAAACCAAATATATTTATGAAGCGACTGGTTTTACATATACGAATGCTGCCGGTGACGAACAGGAATTGGAGTTTTCCGGAGAGGAGTTTGCGGCGGATTCCGGTACGGTAGTATATAACAATACAAATACGGCGGCAAATGGAGCGCGTCTGGAGAATGTTTATATTTACTATTACCCGGCCTACCCTAGATATTCGCCTTATTCAAGCAGTGAAACGACTATTGCTACCGAGAAGATCATATTGCAGAACAATACGTCGGAAAAGGATTTTTATTTGGTTAAACAGATTGACAACAGTATTTCCCATGCGAATCTCTCGGTTTACGAGAATAAGTACTCCGCGAGCGTGGCAGGTTCCGGCGCTATTACACTGTATCATAATTTAAATGAGGATTTATCGACAGGAAACATGTTGTTTACACCGTCCATCAGCGGTGTGACAGAGGGTGCATCGGGAAGCATGATAGGGAATACGCAGGAGATTCTTTTATACAATGTAAAGATTTCACTCTATGAAGAAGGAGCTGCAGCCGCTGGGTTCCCGCCTGAAGCATTGCTTTTAGAGTTAAACGGTTCCATGAACGATTAGGGTAAGCTCTGAGTGGGGAGCGGAGACGAAAGGTATGATGAGTTTGAAGGAAAAATGTGAAAAACAGATAATGAATAACAGGGGTTCGGCTCTCATAATGGTCATTGTAGTGATAGCTTTTATCAGTATTATGGCTACAACGCTTCTGTATGTATCCGGTTCGAATTTCTACAGAAAAACGACGGACTTAAAGACGAAGGAAAGCTTTTATGAAGCGGAGACCGCACTGGAGGAAATTCGGGCTGCTTTGACAGTGGAAACCTCGGAGGCTGCGCGGGCAGCGTATACCTCGGTATCGATCAATTATGCCGCGGCAAATAGTGCAACCAGATATTCCCTGTTTCAAACCGAGTTCTTTAATAAATTGAATGAGAATTGGCAGAAAAAAACGCAGGACCCTTATGATCCCACAGTACCCATTCCTAATGTAGAAGTGGTACGTTCTTTGGTGAGTGATCCCTATAAAGCAAGTATCAGTCTGGATCCTTCGGTTGCAAATGCGGGTACTTTGGAACTGCATGCCGAAGAGGGTTATGCAATCCTTAAGGGCGTGATGTTACAGTATACGGATGCGCAGGGATATACAACTATTATTACTACAGATTATCTGATTTCGATTCCTAGTTTAAATTGGGGTGTGGACAATGCCAGAACGGATTGGGCACCTAGCGCAGGGGTTGAGAGTTTGGAGCGTGGCACGGTTGATATGGCCGATTGTGTAAGTTATTATAATTGGGTGAAAAAGTAGGGTGGCGTATGAGAAGAGATAATAGAGGCTTATCCATGATAGAAGTCATTGTCGTTCTGGCAATCATGTCGGTTATGGCGGGGGCATTCACTATTGGTATAAGCATGGCCCTTAGGAAGCCTGCGGATGAATGTGCGTCAAAATTGCAGTCCTCTCTGCAGAGCAATCGAATTCTGGCCATGGGAAAGATAGATACCAAGCTGGAAATATATATGGATGCAGAGGGCTACATATATTTACGGGAAATAACGGAAACCGCAACTTCGACAGGTTCGGATGTTAAAACGACGGAGACCTTGATCGGAGAAAAAGGGATTACGTTTGAATATGAACTGTCGGACGGGAATACGGCAAGTCTGTTGCCGGGCGGCAGTCCGTTGATCTTAAGCTTCGACAGAAGCAGCGGGGCATTTAAGGATTTGACTGAAATGGGATTTCCCAATCGATATTGTAAAACGATAACTATCAGTAAGAGCGGCTTGGTTAAGGTGTTGACTATGGCATACTTAACCGGTAAGGTGACCTTAGAGTAAAGGAGGAGACTATGAACGTACTGTATAAGCTGAGTATGTATTTGTACAAAAATTGTGGGTATGCGAACAGAAAGAGAGATCACAGAGGCTTGACGATCGTAGAGTTAGTTTGTGCCATTGCCATTTTGACTTTGGTTGGTGCGGGAGTCAGCGGTGTTTTGGTTGTGAGTGCAAATACCTACCGCAACGGTACCACCGAGGTGGGACTGCAGACAGAGGCACAACTGGCGGTAAATCAGATCGGAGATTTGGTTATCGATACTACGGCAACCGTAACCGGTACTCCGGATCCTGCGGCCAGTTCGACGATCAATGTAGAGCAATCTGACAGACGCTATGTGGTGGCGCATGACGCAGCCGGGTCCCAGCTGTTATATTCCGAATACCGATTAGAGGCGGACGGAGCTGCAATTCCCGTGGCGGAAGGACAATTACTGGCAGAAAATGTGACAGAATTTGAAGCGGATGTTTCAGATTTTTCTTCCAGCGGCAGTCTCCGTTTGTATATGAAATTGGAGAAGGGAACAAAGTCTTACGCGGCATATTATACGATTACCGCGCGTAACGGTCGTTATACCGTGACCGGAGGCGGTGTGGCGGCTGCAGCCACCGTGGTAGCGCCGAACGAGATTGTAGTGGAACCGAATCAGGACTTTGTGTTGAATGCTACAGTAGTGGGAATTAGCAACACGGCTGTTACTTGGACACTTTCCAATAACTCTGACGGGAATACGCAGATTTTGGTGAACGAGCTCGGTCAGTACTATCTGCACGTGGGCAGGAACGAAACCTCCAATGCTATGGTGCTTACTGCGAGTACGGTTGCTATGGACGGTGCGTCACCTTTGGCATTTACCACAGTGAATGTGCGGCTGCGCCGGGTAAATGAACTTAAGTTAAACGGTGTTTTGATTTCGGGAGAAGGCATGAAGGCAGGTGCAACCTATAGGATTACTCCGGAATTTGTTGGAACTACTTTGCAAAGACTCCTTGGTTCGGATAGTGATATGGATTATGTTGATCCTTATAATTTTACCTGGTTAAATGTTGTACTGGATAATGCAGATGGAAGTCCTAATGAGTACTTTAATTTTTCTATAGCACCGAATGGTGAATATGCTGACCTTACCCTGAAGAAGGACTTGGAAAATGCAGAGGTGACTGTATTAGCCAGAGCATTGCATCCAGACGGTGTGAGCGGTGGAACCCAGACAAACAAGACCGGTATGTCATATGCTGAAGTAATCGGTGAATGGAAACTGGCAGGTGGTTTCAAGATTGAGGTATCTAACGGCGGTTTTGCCCGCGGCGGTTATTCGGATGTGCTGTTACAAAACGTACTGGATGAGTGGATTAATTGGGATATTGAATATGATTATACACAGTGGGATGATGAAGCAAATGACTTTGTCAAGAATAAAGGTTCCAAGAATCACAATTATATAGATCTTAAATTTTATGTATTTAAGTATTGGGCTTATGATCATGAATTTGATGTTTGGGTAGAAGGCGGCCACAATAATATGGCTGCAACCGGTGATGAAGCTCAAAGGTTTTTTGATACAAATGTAGGTTTTAAGACTACAGTTATACCGGGTGATTCTTTAGACTTAGCAGAGTATTTGTCTTATGATTTTTATTCCTATAGTACGCCGTACTATGTTGGAATGTTTGATACAAGTATTTCTAAGATTAAGATGGAGCTTACACTTTATGAGACAAATTATGCAGGAGGGCCGTCTCATGTAGCTTCGGTAATTCTTGAGGTACCCGAGGTGGCATTCCAGTTTAGAAATTCCGTTCCTTCGGACAGTGAGGGTGCATGGAGTCCCAGAGATGGTGCACAAGTGATATATGTGACGCCCGAGGATCATATGCCAAATGATATTTATACATCCTATTTCCAATTACTGGATGGATGGTCATCGGATAATAATGATTATGTTGCATACAATCGATTTGTAGGTGTCATTAAGGATGAAGCCGGATATGAAAATGATGTAAGGCATGATTTAACCTTTGTAAACAGTGCAGGAAATGAGTGTCCCAGACCGCTTCCGACCGGAAAATGGGAGATTTATGGCGATCAGTATTATGAAGGATGGGGGATACTTCAGAATAACGGAAATCTGAACCGACAGGAGATTAGCAGCGGCAGTAACGGAAACTGCACTGTGTCGGTAAAGATTTCTGAGGAAGAGAGAAAGACGCTGGCTGCAGGTAGTGGTACGGTCATTAAAGAAATTTATGAGTATAATTATCTGTTTGGTACGGAAGCCTTAAAGCAGTGGTATGGCGATACATCTTATCCGGTTTGGGATATGTACAACGCTGTAGATGGCTGCGATGGTTATCTGGAATATCATTTCGTACAGCCCAATGTGCGGATTACTAATCATGTTGGCAATGAGCCTCTCGTGATGTACTGTCCGACGGGTGCACAGGCAGGATTGGTAAATGGCTTCTACTATATGGATGAGACTCATCGTTATCAGGTATCCGGTACTACAGCAAATTATCAGGTCAACCCCGGCAGTGGTTTTACCACTCAGTATACGCTTACTTGGGACAGCGCTAGCCAGATGTGGCATGATTAAGACAGACCTTTTGAAACAAAGGGAGTTGTCAGAAGTAAATATTGATATTTAAGAAGCAGCTGCGGAGAAATCCGCAGCTGTTTTTATGACTAAACGCAGCGTTTTATGTTATCGAAAATTCGCTCAAAATATCCTCTAAATAGTCAAGTAAAAATGTATGGTGAATAGGCAAAAGCCTTTCTAGATAAAGGATTGCATAAGTTTAAAAATGATAAGGGGGTATATGATATGTGTCAAGCAATACGGGAATGGTTGGCAGAAGAAAGAGCGGAAGCGCGTCTTAGGAAGGAATATTGACTGGAGTTCTGCAGGAACATGGACAGAATGGTATCCCCCCTTTTTGTAAACTTTTTGTAAATATACTTGCATCCCTTGATTTTTTGGTGTATAGTGTTACCCGATTACTTTAAAAGTAAATTCGGGGGAATTTTAAATGGCAAAGTATCTTGTGATAGTGGAATCGCCGGCAAAAGTAAAAACCATTAAGAAATTTTTGGGATCCAATTATGAGGTGGCCGCCAGCAACGGCCATGTTAGGGATCTGCCCAAGAGTCGTCTGGGAATTGATGTGGAGCATGAGTATGAGCCTAAGTATATTACGATACGGGGAAAGGGCGATATTCTGGCGAATCTGCGTAAGGAAGTAAAGAAGGCGGAAAAGATTTATCTGGCAACCGACCCTGACCGTGAGGGGGAGGCTATTTCCTGGCATCTGTATCATGCGCTCCGTTTGGAAGAAAAAAAGACCTATCGGATTACTTTTAACGAGATTACCAAGAATGCGGTGAAGGAATCCCTAAAGAATGCTAGAGAAATTGATATGGATCTGGTGGATGCCCAGCAGGCAAGACGTTGTCTGGATCGTATGGTGGGATATCGCATCTCTCCGCTTTTGTGGGCTAAAGTAAAGCGGGGGTTGTCCGCAGGACGCGTGCAGTCGGTTGCACTGCGTATTATCTGTGACAGGGAAGAAGAAATCGATGCCTTTATTCCGGAAGAATATTGGACATTGGATGCGGTATTTTCCGTAAAAGGGGAGAAGAAACCTCTAACGGCAAAATATTACAGCGGTCCCGACGGAAAGGAGAGCATTACCTCCAAAGAGGAAATAGATAAAATAAAATCCCGGCTTGCGGGAGCAAAATATAAAGTGACCGAAGTCAAGAAAGGGGAGCGCATGAAGAAGCCGCCCCTGCCCTTTACCACGTCCACCCTGCAGCAGGAGGCCAGCAAGCAGCTGAATTTCTCTACTCAGAAGACCATGCGGCTGGCGCAGCAGCTCTACGAAGGTGTGGAGGTCAAAGGTGAGGGCACTATCGGTCTGATCACCTATCTGCGTACGGATTCTACCAGAGTATCGGAGGAAGCAGAAAGTACGGCAAAAAAATATATCAGTGAGGCTTATGGCAGTGAGTATGCCGGAGAAGGAACGGAAAAAAAGTCGGGTAAAAAGATTCAGGATGCCCATGAGGCCATTCGTCCCACCCAAATTTCTCTGACACCCGCGCAGCTTAAGGATGAGCTTCCCCGTGATCTGTTCAGACTATATCAGCTTATTTGGAAGCGTTTTACTGCCAGCCGTATGCAGCCGGCCAGATATGAAACTACCTCCGTAAAGATCGGCGCGGCCGGTTATAGCTTTTCAGTAGCGGCTTCCAGAGTGATCTTTGACGGCTTTATGAGCGTATATACCGAAGAGGAAGAGGAAAGGGAAGAGAATAACAGGATGGCGGGAATTCTGGATAAAAACACCGAGCTCACCTTTCTGAATTTTGAAGAAAAGCAGCATTTTACCCAGCCGCCTGCGCACTATACGGAGGCTTCCTTAGTGCGTGCTCTGGAGGAACTTGGCATTGGACGGCCCAGCACCTATGCGCCTACAATTACCACTATTTTGGCAAGGCGCTATGTGGCGAAAGAAAATAAAAATCTCTATGTGACGGAACTGGGAGAAGTGGTCAACAATATGATGAAGGGAGCTTTTCCCAGCATCGTGGACGTGAATTTTACTGCCAATCTGGAAGCGCTTTTAGACGGTGTAGAGGAAGGCAAAGTGAATTGGAAGACGGTGGTTTCCAATTTCTATCCCGATTTGGAGGAGGCGGTACAATCGGCGGAGAAGGAGCTGGAGGCCGTGGAGATCGCAGATGAGGAGTCCGATGAGCTTTGTGAGAACTGCGGCAGGCGTATGGTGATCAAATACGGTCCACATGGAAGATTTCTGGCCTGTCCCGGATTTCCGGAATGCCGCAATACCAAGCCTTATTTTGAAAAGATCGGTGTGGCTTGTCCGCAGTGCGGTAAGGATATCGTCTTAAAGAAAACCAAAAAAGGACGGAAATATTACGGCTGCATCGACAATCCGGAATGCGATTTTATGGTATGGCAGAAGCCTTCGGAAACGAAATGTGAAAAATGCGGCTCACTGATGCTGGAAAAGGGCAGCCGTCTGGTATGTATGAATGAACATTGTGGATATGTAACAACGAAATCCTCAAAAGAGTGAAAATTTTCAGAATAGTTACAACATTATCCATTGAAATACAGACTTATGTGTGGTAATATTAGTACTGGGCTGAAATTTACCCATGGAGGAATCTGAATGAGTAGTGTACAGTTACTGGATAAAACGCGAAAGATTGGAAAGCTCTTGCACAATAACAATTCCAGCAAAGTTGTTTTTAATGATATCTGCAAGGTCATGCGTGAGATCTTGAACTCCAATGTTTTAGTCATTAGCCGTAAAGGAAAGGTTTTGGGTGTGGGAAAGCTGGATTCCATAGAGCCGATTACGGAATTGATTGACGATATGGTGGGCGGTTTTGTTGACAATATGTTGAATGAGCGGCTTTTAGGCGTGTTGTCTACCAAGGAAAACGTGAATCTGCAGACGCTGGGGTTTGAGAAGGTGGATGTGAAAAAGTTCCAGGCCATCATTGCTCCCATTGAGATAGCGGGAGAACGGCTGGGAACTCTCTTCATCTACAAATGTAACGAACAATACGATATAGATGATATTATTTTATGTGAATACGGTACTACGGTTGTAGGTTTGGAAATGCTGCGTGCGGTCAATGAGGAAAGCGCGGAAGAGAGCAGGAAAGTAGCGGTAGTAAAATCGGCAATTTCCACCCTTTCTTTCTCGGAGATGGAAGCAATCACCCATATCTTTGATGAATTAAACGGTATGGAGGGTATTCTGGTAGCCAGCAAGATTGCGGATCGAGTGGGTATTACCCGTTCTGTCATTGTGAACGCTCTGCGTAAGTTTGAAAGCGCCGGTGTGATAGAATCCCGCTCTTCCGGCATGAAAGGGACTTACATCAAAGTACTCAACGATGTGGTGTTCGACGAGATTGAGGAGTTGAAGAAACAGAACTCCTGACAATTACATAGCCAACGGATTGCAGAGAATAAAAGGATTTATTGTGCGACAATAGGTCCTTTTTTAACTTTCTTTCAGTCAATTTATGCCGAATAAAGATAGATAAAAGACTTGAGTTTTTTGTTTAAAAATTTTATAATATAGGTTAGGTCTTTATACTTAACTGAAGTTACGAAAAGGAGTACGAATATGATTAATACCCATGCGTTTGATTATATCAATGTGTTGGATAAGGCAGCGGACGCTTCATGGCTGCGCAACCAAGCCATTGACAATAATATCGCCAATGTTGATACGCCGGGCTATAAACGACAGGATGTGGCATTTGAGAGTGAATTAAAGAAAGCTCTCGGCAGGAGCAGTAATACATCCAATATGGATCAGCGGGTAGCAGCCATCAGGACAGCGCAGCTGCAGCCTAAGGCGTATACGGATTTAGTTGGTTATTCCTACCGTCTCGACGGCAACAACGTGGACATTGATACGGAAAATGTTATGCTGGCGGAGAACCAGATCAAATATCAGGGACTGATGAACAGTATTTCACAGGAGTTTGAAAACCTGAAGGCGGTTATGAAATAGGAGGTATAGTTTATGGGAATGTTTGATGCATTTAATATTAATGCGTCCGGCTTGACCGCACAGCGGTATAGGATGGATGTTATTTCACAGAACGTGGCCAATGCCAACACCACCAGAACGGCTGACGGCACCCCTTACAGAAGAAAAGTGGTCACGTTTGCGGAGAAGGGTACGGCCACTACCAATTCCTTTGGCACTGTATTCCGTTCCGCCAGAGATAAATATTCCGGAAGCGGCGTGAAAGTGGATGCGGTGCACGAGGATACCTGGACGGAGATGAATATGGTCTATGACCCTTCCCATCCTGATGCGGATGAAAATGGCTATGTTCTCTATCCTAATGTAAATATCATTACGGAAATGACGAACCTCATTGATGCCAGCCGTTCCTATGAAGCAAATGCCACCGCTTTTACAGCCAGCAAGCAAATGGCGGTACAGGGGCTCAATATCGGCGGTAATAGATAAGTCCTTAGATTTGTGTAAAGATGATTGTGTATACAGCAGGCGTAAGGAATATCGGGCATTAGCCGGATAGCTATATAGGTCTGCGGAAAAGAGGAAAAATGGATATTTCAACTACTTTGGCAGGGATCAATTCTGCCCAGATTGCACAGAACGGTCAGAGGATCGGCTTAAATTCAACCTATGGTCTGACCTCCAGACCCTTGAAGGAGGAGGCTTTGTCCGCTGACGGCACCATGTTTAGCGCCCTGTTGGACAGCGCGATCAACAACATTAACACGACCAACAGCTATTTGTCCGATGCGGAAAATGAAAAGCTGAAATGGGCTCTGGGGGAAACGGAGAATACGCACGATCTGACAATTGCGATGGAGAAAGCGTCCACTGCCTTGCAGTATACGGTTGCCATCAGGGACAGACTGTTGGAAGCATACAGAGAACTTATGCAGATGCAGATTTAGGGTACTGTCCGGAAATCTTGTGTAGCAAGGAGAAGGAATCATGCCGGATAAAATCAAAGAGATTTTAGATAAGGTACTGGCCTGGTGGAATAAATTCACCGCCAAACAAAAAACACTGATCATAGGAGTTACGGCAGCAGTCATATTTACTCTTGTGCTGGTCATTTACATATTTGCAAAGCCCCAGTATATCCAGTGGCAAAGATGCTCGACGACTTCTGAAGCCGCCGAGGTCATTTCAATACTGGACAGTAATTCTGTCGTCTATAAGGTGTCTACGGACGGACTGAATATCAGTGTGCGTGCAAACCAGCTATCCACTGCCAATCTGGCGCTGGGTGCAGCGGGCTATGTGCCCGATCAGTACAGCTTGGAACAGGCTTTGAGCGGGGGGATTGGTACCACTCAATCCGACAGACAGAAGCAGTACCAGAAGTATCTGGAGCAAAAGTTTGCCAGTGATATCTGTTCCATTGATGCGGTAAAGAGTGCAACGGTGAGCTTGAATCTGCCGGATTCGACAGGACTGTTGATCGACTCAGGCGAGGAAGCGTCTGCCTGGATTCAGTTGACATTGCGGGATCGGCTGAGCGCTGATCAGGCGGCTACGATAGCAAGAGCGGTGGCTACCGCTTTGGGCAATTCTTCCACAGCAAAAATTACCATTGTGGACAGCAATGCCAATCTGCTCTTTTCCGGAGAAGAGGACTATAGCACAGCCGGTTTGGCTACAAATATGCTGGAACTGCGTTCCCAGGCAGAGCTTATGCTGGGAGCGGATGTAAAGAAGGTTTTAGTAGGCTCCAAGCAGTTTGATGATGTGGAGGTAGCCTGCAAGCTGGATATCGACTTTGCCGAATATCAGAAGACCATACATGAATACGGTATACCTCTCGGTGCAACGGATGACGGTCTGACTGTCCATGAAGAAGAGTACTCGGATAGCAATACCAGCGGCGTCAGCGGACTGCCGGGAACCGACTCCAACAATGAGAATACTTACCAGTTCCAGGCAGGCACCGACTCGGAAAGCAGTTCTAATCAACATATTTGGGATAGAGTGGTGAACGAGAGCATCATCGTAGAGAATGCGGTTCCCGGAGCAATCAATTATTCCAATTCTTCTCTTGCCCTGACAGCTATCCGTTATCGGACGGTTAGGGAAGAGGACGTGAGAAATCAGGGTCTTTTATCCGGTATGTCCTGGTCGGAGTACAAGGCGGCCAACGATGTCTATACCAGATTGGAAGTGGATGAAGACTTCTACAGTCTGATAGCCAATGCCACCGGTATTTCACAGGATAGAATTACCATTATTGCATATGAAAAGCCCCAGTTCATAGACCGGGCGGGGTTTTCTGTTGATGCGACGGACGTTATGTCCGTGATCCTGATCATCATTATTCTGGCGCTTTTGGCTCTGGTAGTGATCAGAAGCATGGTTTCCCGCAAGGAGACCTCCGAAGAGGAGGAATTGTCCGTGGAAACTCTGCTGCAGTCCACTCCTGAGAGCGGGCTGGAGGATATTGAGCTGGAGGCCAAGTCCGAAACCAGAAAGATGATAGAAAAATTTGTGGACGAAAACCCGGAAGCGGTGGCCAATCTGCTGCGTAACTGGTTAAATGAAGAGTGGGGGTAAGGAATATGGCCAAATCTGCTGACGATAAATTGGGCGGCGTACAGAAGGCAGCCATTTTACTGATAGCCTTGGGGCCCGAGCGTTCCGCGGGAATCTTCAAATACCTGAAAGAAGAAGAAATAGAGGAACTGACGCTGGAAATTGCCAATACCCGGAGTGTGACGCCTCAGGTTAAAGACGATGTGATCAACGAATTTTATGAAGTCTGTCTTGCCCAGCAGTATATTGCGGAGGGAGGTATTTCCTACGCCAAAGAGCTGCTTGAAAATGCGCTCGGTAACGAAAGGGCGATGGAAGTTATCAGCAAGCTGACAGCTTCCCTGCAGGTTAAACCTTTCGAGTTTGTCAGAAAGACGGATGCCAGCCAGCTGCTGAACTTTATTCAGGATGAGCATCCTCAGACTATTGCACTGATTCTATCTTATCTGTCAGCCGGTCAGGCCGCGATGATCATTTCAGCGCTTCCTCCGGATAGACAGGCGGATGTAGCCAAGCGTATTGCGGTAATGGACAGAACAAGTCCGGATGTGATTAAGGAAGTGGAGAAAGTGTTGGAATCCAAGCTATCCTCTCTGGTCAATCAGGATTACACCATCATCGGCGGCGTGGATGCTGTGGTGGAAATTTTAAATACGGTGGACCGTGGTACCGAGAAACACATTATGGAAACTTTGGAAATCGAAGAACCGGAACTGGCGGACGAAATCCGCAAGAAAATGTTCGTGTTCGAAGATATCCTGCTTTTGGACGACCGCGCGATTCAGCGTGTGCTGCGTGACGTGGATAATAACGACTTGGCAATTGCCTTAAAGAGTGCGAACGAACAGGTACAGAATGCGATTTTCAACAACCTGTCCAAGCGTCTTGCCGTTATGATCAAAGAGGATATGGAGTTCATGGGCCCCGTTCGTATGAAAGATGTCGAAGAGGCTCAGCAGAAGATAGTAAATATCATCAGAAAGCTGGAGGATGCCGGCGAGATAGTAATTTCCAGAGGCGGAGGAGACGAGATCGTTGTCTAGTAATTTGTATAAAAGAGGGTATACCCTTGTCAATGAAGAGGAAACCCGTATTATTGATAGCAACGCCTTGGTTGCCCAGAAAATCGGTAAGATTCCGGTTCCCGTCATAAGGCAGGCTGCGGCGCCCCCTGATGAGAGCGGTTTTTCACAGGGACTTTCGGCGGCGGTGCTTTCAGAGGAGGAACTGGAGGCTTTGACAGGGGAAGCGGCCGACCGTAATGGCGCGGAGGGGGAAGCCGGCGCTATGGATTTGGCAGCCGCGGCTGTTTTGGGGGAACCTACGGCAGAAGAACTGAAAACAGAAGCCTTGGCTGAAATAGAGCAGATGCGTGCGGAAGCTGCGGCTGCTTTAGAGGAAGAACGCCGAAAGACGTTAGAGGCAGCTAAAAAACAGGGTTATGATGAAGGCGTAAAGCAGGGCCGTGCGGAAGCCGACGGCCTCAAAAAAGAACTGGAAGCAGAAAAGCGCCGTCTGGAAGAGGAATATGCGGAGAGGGTCGCGGAACTGGAGCCACAGTTCATTGAACTGCTGACAGGTATTTATGAACATATCATTCATGTGGGATTGTCCGACTATCGTGATCTGATCATGTATCTGATAGAGGACGCCTTAGGACAGATAGACGGGGGCAGGAGCATTATCGTGCATGTTTCCGCTCAGGACTATGAATATGTAAACGGTCGAAAGGCCGATTTCGTGGTGGGGAGCGCCTCCTTAGAGGTGGTGCAGGACATCACTCTTTCGAAAAATCAGGCACTGATAGAAACAGAGAACGGCATTGTCGATTGCAGTTTGGGCGTGCAGCTTAGCGAGCTGGGTAAAAAACTCAGGCTGCTGTCCTACGAAAAGCCGGCCGGAGAGTAAACGTGCAGTCAGCTATTAATTTTTCCAAATACTTAAAAGCAACTGAATGTACCTATTTCCAAAAGTTGGGAAAGGTAGTCAATGTGGTGGGTCTGACGATTGAATCGGCCGGACCGGACGCCAGACTGGGAGATATCTGCCAGATATTTCCCGAGGAAGATGGCGCTAAGCCCATCATGGCGGAAGTGGTAGGGTTTAAAGACAAGAAGACTCTGTTAATGCCCTATGAAACAGTAGAGGGCATTGGGCTTAACAGCAGGGTGCAGAATATGGGGATTCCTTTAAGTGTGGAGGTCTGCGACGACATGTTGGGCAGAACCTTGGACGGTTTAGGGAGACCAAGTGACGGAGCGGCCCCTTTTCATGGGAAGAACTATCCGGTGGAAGCGATGCCTCCGGATGCCATGAGCAGGGCCATTATTGATGAAGTACTGCCTTTGGGTGTAAAGGCCGTGGATGGACTCCTGACCGTGGGGAAGGGGCAGCGTATCGGTATCTTTGCAGGTTCCGGCGTGGGTAAATCCACCCTGATGGGTATGTTTGCCCGCAATACCAAAGCGGATATCAATGTGATCGCACTGATCGGAGAGCGTGGCAGAGAGGTGCGGGAATTTATTGAAAGAGACCTGGGGCCGGAAGGAATGCGGCGTTCGGTGGTGGTAGTTGCCACCTCAGATAAGCCTGCGCTTGAGAGAAATAAAGCAGCCAAAACGGCCACTGCAATTGCGGAATATTTTCGGGACCAGGGAAAGGATGTACTTTTGATGATGGATTCCCTGACCCGTTTTTCCATGGCCCAAAGAGAAATCGGATTGGCCAGCGGGGAACCTCCCGTATCCAGAGGCTATCCGCCCAGTGTGTATTCGGAAATGCCAAAACTTTTAGAGCGGGCGGGCCGGGCGGAAAAAGGCTCCATTACCGGACTGTATACGGTGCTGGTGGATGGCGATGATTTCAATGAGCCTATTACAGATACTGCAAGAAGCATCTTGGACGGGCATATTGTGTTAGATAGAAAGCTTGGACATAAGAATCACTATCCGGCCATTGACGTGCTGGCAAGCATTTCCCGATGCATGAGCCAGATTGTCGACAAGGACCATAAGAAACTGGCAAGCAAATTAAAGTCGATATTGGCCACCTATAATGAGGCGGAGGATTTGATTAATATCGGCGCTTATAAGGCGGGCAGCAATCCCTCCATAGATACGGCCATCCGTAAAATTGATGCAGTGAACGGTTTTCTCTGTCAGGATGTGGAGGATAAATTTGATTACGAGCAGACCTATGGACTGTTGAAGGAACTGTTTGAGGATTAAGTATGGCTAGATTCCGATACAGGATGCAGAGTATTCTGGATATCAAGGAGAAACTGGAAAATCAGGCCAGACAGGAGCTCGCTTCGGCGCAGGCGCTCTTAAATGAGGAGCTTATGCGCTTAGAGGCGCTTAAAGAGCGCAAAGCGGGCTACGAAGCGGAGGCGGCCAGTCTTTTAAGCGGTACGCTCAAACTTCTGGATATTGAAGAGAACAAAACGGCTATTTTGAAGATGGAAGAGTATATCTCTCTTCAGGAAGAAAGGATACGGATCGCGGAAAAACAGGTGGAGAAAGCCAGGGAACATCTGCAGGAGGTAATGCAGGAGCGGAAAATGCATGAGAAACTGAGGGAGCACGCGTTTGAAGAATTCCTGGAAGAAGAAAAGAAACAGGAAGGCAAGGAAGTTGACGAGCTGACAAGTTATACCTATGGTCAGAAGAAAAAGGTGTGAGAAAAGATGGCTAAAGAAGTAAACGCTGCGGCAGAAGAAAAAAAGAAACTGCAGAATGAGAAGAAAAAATTAAAATCAGAGCAAAAAGAGCAGAAGAAACTCGCCAAAAAGAGAGCAAAGGAGATTGCCGCACAGGAAGCAGAGCTGGCGGAAGACGAGGAAGGCGGCGGTTTCTTTACATTTTTGGCAACCCTTGCCATCATTGCGGTGTGGATTGCTATTCTTTGCGTGGTGATCAAGCTGGATGTGGGCGGTTTCGGTTCCAATGTGCTCACTCCTGTCTTAAAGGACATACCCGTTGTCAATAAGATTCTGCCAACTCCGGCACAGCAGGAAGCCCCGGCTGACGAGGACAACGGAGAATATGCTAACATAGGTGAGGCCACGGAGCAGATAAAGAGTCTGGAACTGCAGCTGCAGGACGCTCAGAGTCAAAATCTGGCGCAGCAGGAAGAGATTGCAAATCTGCGGGCGACTGTAGCCAGATTGGAAGGATTTGAGGATAAGCAGGTGGAGTTTCAACGTATCCAGACCGAATTTTTCCGGGATGTGGTATATGCGGAGAACGGCCCGGGGCTTGAGGAATATGTAAAGTACTATGAGGCCATGGAGCCTACTACCGCCGAATATATATACAGACAGGTAATAACCCAGCTGCAGAAGGATTCTGAAATTCAGGAATATGCAGCCACATATACGGGCATGAAGCCGAAACAGGCAGCGGCTATTTTTGAGGCCATGCAGGATGATCTGAACCTGGTGGCGCGGATCTTGCAAGCTATGACCCCTGAGGAAAGGGGGGCTATACTGGAAAATATGAGCCCCGACGTAGCGGCAAAGCTTACCAAGATTATGAATCCGGAGTCTTAAGTTTCCTATACTTATGACCGATATACTTACTGGTATGGTAAAATGTACCTTGAAAATTTAAGAAAGGAGGAATGCGAATGACGAGTACACCCATAACAGCAGGCGTAGGAAGCTTTTTTAAGAATGCTCCGGTGACCGCAGCGCAGTCCGGTGCAGGAGTGGAAAACAGCTTTTCCGATGTGCTGAAGAATCAGACCGGTACCGAAAGCAGGACGGATACGGCCCCGAAGGTACAGGGAAACAGTGGTCGAAACAATGTTTCCGACAATGCAGGAAACAGAAGGGAATCCTTAAAGACCGGCAAAACCGGAGAAAATGGGAAGACTGAAAAGAATGTTCCCGAAGACGCGGTAGAGCAGGCTGAAAAAGCAGCCGAAGCAATGGCGGACCAGATGGTGACGCAGACAGCCGAGGAGCTGGGTATTACCGAAGAAGAGGTTGTGGAAATTCTGGAGAGCCTGGATATGACTCCCATGGATTTGCTGAATGCAGAGAATCTGCAGGCAGTGGTACTGGCAGCGGCAGGAGAAGCGGATGCTACAGGATTGGTCACAAACGAGCAGCTCTTTGACAGCTTAAAACAGTTAAACGGAGCGCTGGAAGAAGTTGTGGCAGAGGTAGCCCAAACCACGGGACTTTCCGAAGAAGAAGTGCAGCAGATATTTGATAATCTGGCGGCACAGGCAGGATCGGAGGTGCTTCCGATGGAAACGGCAGAAGAATCTGCAGAGAAGCTTACTGAAGAATCCGAGACAGAAGAACCGGCGCTTACTTCCCCGACACAGACCACTGAGGAAGATATGACGCAGAGCTTAACCGGAGAAGAAGCAGTGAAAACGGCACAGACCGGTAATGCGAAAAAGGAAGCCGGAGAGAGCAGTGAAAACAATGCTTTCGGGCAGACAGGGAACAGTTTCAACCAGAATTTTAACGCACAGGTACAGGCCGGGGTACTTTCCGATGTACAGGAGGCACAGAGCTATTTTGATGCTGACACGGAAAGAATCATGAATCAGATCACCGATTATATGAAGGCACAGATTACTGATGGCGTGTCTGAACTGGATATGCAGTTACATCCCGCAAACCTAGGCAGTCTTCATGTGAAACTCACGGCAAAGGATGGTATGGTAACGGCACAGTTTGCCGCACAGAATGAAATGGTAAAAGCTGCGTTGGAGAGCCAGATGATTCAGTTAAAGGAAACCTTTAAGGAACAGGGCATCAGCGTGGAAGCCATTGAAGTAACTGTATCAAGCCACCGCTTTGATGAGAATCTGCAGCAGAATAACGGCAGCAATCCGGAAGACGGCAGACAGCCTGCAAAACAGAGAAGCAGAAGAATCAATTTAAACGCGCTCGACGAGGAAGAAAACCTTGACGAGGAAGACCGCTTGGCAGCAGAAGTGCTTGCGGACAACGGCGGCACGGTAGACTACACGGCATAATACTTTATTGTATAAAGAAGAAAGGAGTGAGAGCGAATGGCTTTATTAGCACCCGTAGAAAACGGAAAAGTAGTAACAGAAACTACGAATTCTACCACTGCAGCTACCAAAAATAACAGCATGGATAAGGAAGCTTTCTTGAAGCTGTTAGTAGCACAGATGCAGTATCAGGATCCTTTGGAGCCCACTTCCAATACCGAGTTCATTTCCCAGTATGCACAGTTCTCTCAGGTAGAATCACTGCAGAACATGGCCGGAAGTATGGATTTACAGAGAGCAAGCTCATTGGTTGGTCAGATGGTTTACGTACAGACTACCAACAGCGAAGGCGAGACCGGATATGTGATGGGTAAAGTGGATTACGTTACTTACGAAGGCGGCAAGGCTTACGTTTACATCAATGAGAAGAGATATTCTTTAGATGATGTACAGACTGTTCTGGATGGCGATTATTATGATGCTTATCATCTGGCGCTGGAACTGGTAACCGGCATCAATAGACTGCCCAGTATCGGCGCTTTGGATCTGACCGACGGAGAGGACGTTGATAAACTTTATGAAATTTATCAGAACATGAACGATTATCAAAAGAGCTTCGTAGCGAAGGAAAAGGTTGACGCACTGCTTGCTTATGTAGAAAAGATGGCTGAGTTAAGGAAACTGGCAGGGGGCAATAATCAGGGCGGCGAGGAAACCGGCGGAGATGAGAAGACCGAAGGCGCAGGCAAAGTGGAAGGCGGCAGCGATGCAGAGTAGCCGGGCGAGGTTTAAGGATTAACGTTAGACACAGGGAGGTGTTCGCATGAAAGTAACAAATGGCGCTTATCTCTCAATCGAACAGCTTCAGGACCAATATCTGCGGCAGAATTTAAAGCTGGGAGCGGTTTTGGGGAAAGATGCACCGTCTTTTCAGGAAATACTGGAGCAGAAACAGGAACAGAACAGATCCGAAATAGGAAAACTGAGATTTTCCAAGCATGCAATTGGCAGACTTTCGGATAGAAACATCGAACTGTCAAATATCCAGATACAGCGATTAAGCGACGGCGCAAGGAAAGCAGGAGAGAAAGGCATTCAGGAATCTTTGGTCCTGATGGATGAACTGGCATTCATTGTCAACATACCCAATAAAACGGTGGTGACGGCAATGGACAGCAGCGATACGCAGGACAGTGTATTTACCAATATTGACGGAGCAGTTATAGTATAGCCGGACCTTTTGGAGGCTATGGTTTCCCGACTGACAGAAGGAAACAACTGTTCATACAGACAGGAGGTCACTTAATTATGATGAGATCACTTTTTTCTGGCGTGTCAGGTTTAAAGACGCACCAGACCAGAATGGACGTTATCGGTAACAATATCGCAAACGTTAACACAACCGCTTACAAATCCAGTTCCATGATTTTCAGCGCCTTGTTAAGCCAGACCACGCAGAAGGCATCCGGTCCCAACGCAACTACCGGTACCGGCGGTGTCAATGCAAGGCAGATTGGTCTTGGTGTACAGACATCCGCTATCAATGTCAACATCTCTACTCAGGGTGCGGCACAGTCCACGGGAAACCCTTTTGATATCATGATCAGCGGCAGCGCTTTCTTTATCGTAAGCAACGGCAAAGAGAATTTCTTTACCAGAGACGGTTCTTTCTATGTGGACGCCGGAGGTAATCTGGCTATGACCAGCAATGGTTTTAATGTTATGGGATGGGGCGTGGATGAAGAGACCCAGTCCATCAAGCAGGATACGGTATCCGCTCTGCGTGTTATGAGCGCGGCCAACATGACCTATCCGCCCGAGGCTACCAGCAGAGCTTATATCACCGGTATCATTGACAAGCACAACACGGATGTGACCAGTGAAGCAGGTAAAGTTGTCAACTTAAACTTCTATGACGCACTGGGCTATTCCTATACTGCAAGACTGGTGATCAAGCAGTCCGCGGATGATAACAGCTACAGTATCGAGTTAAAGAAGATTTTGGACTCCACAGGCAATGAAGTGGATTTAAGCGGCGTGGATATGTCCACCATCTTAGGCGCGGAGACCACACAGGAAATCAACAAGTCCGTGAAGCTGGATGATACCGCTTATGAATGGGATGCGACCGGAAAGAAGCTGTTGACAAAACCGGGTGGAGAAGAGGTCTGTGATTTGTCTGTTGCTTTCGGAGATACTGATGATGCGCAGGCACAGCTGGATGCTCTGGCAAAGGCATACGGTTTTGAAGGCTCTACCGAAGAGTTCTTGAACCTGACAATTACCTATAACGAAACTGATGGTGCCGGTGCGGTCACAGGAGAACATACCGTTTCAATCCGTCAGCTGTTTGAAAATCAGGAAGCTGGTACAGAACCCAATTTCAACAATCTTGGTACCAATATGGAATATGACGGCGCATTCTCCTTAGCTGCTTTCGATACCACCGGACGCATTTTTTATGGTGCGAATCTGGTATATAACGGGGACAACGGTAAGTTCATTGGTGTCAACGGTATGCCTACCCAGCAGAACATCATGTTAAATCTGTCTCAGCTTGGCGGCAATTTCTCCGATATTGAGATTGATCTTTCCACCAGTTCCATCTATGATAACAACGGTACCTGTACCGTGGGCGCTACCGCAGGCGATTTAGACGGCCTGGGTATAGGACGTAAACTGGGTCAGATGAGCGGTATTTCCATTCAGACCAACGGTATGATCTATGCGGCATACGACAACGGTATGACCAGACTCTTAGGTCAGATCGCGGTAGCGGAATTTGCCAATGTATCCGGTCTGGAGAGTGTGGGTGACAACCTCTATTCCGCAACCATGAACTCCGGTACCTTCGACGGCGTGGGTGTGGATATTACCGCAAACGGCGGCAAGATGACCACCGGTCAGTTGGAGATGAGTAATGTGGACCTTTCTCAGGAGTTCACGGAAATGATCACCACCCAGCGTGGTTTCCAGGCTAACAGCCGTATTATTACCGTATCCGATACGCTGTTGGAAGAATTGACCAACTTAAAGAGATAATAATCAAATAAAGTAATGGGATAAGGACAGGCGAAGGCCTGCCCTTTTTCCCGTTTAAGGAGTTAGTATGATAGAAGTGACAAAAATGAACGGACAGAAGATATTAATTAACGCTCATTTGATTGAATTAGTGGAGGAAACACCAGATACAGTCTTGACTTTGACCACCGGAAGAAAAATAATTGTAAAAGAAAGTAGACAAGAGATAAAAAATTTAGTAAAATTATATAGGCAAGAATTTTTGGGGGAATAATTTTAATTTTTATTTTTACATATTCTAAGCGATTACGATAGAAAACGGCAGGTGTGTACAAGTGGATTTAGCATCAATTATAGGTTTAGTTTTATGCTTTGGCATGGTTATATTCGGTGTTCTTTCGGCTGCAAAAGGAGATTTCGGTGCGTTTAAAAGTTACGTAGACGTTCCTTCCATGTTTATTACTTTCGGTGGTGCCTTTTCTGCAGTTCTGGCGTCCAACACCATCCAGAGCTTTTTAGGAGGATTAAAAAGTTTTTCTTTGGCATTGAAGCAGCCTCAGGACAATACGCCTGAGATGATCAACAATATCATCAGTTTATCCAATGTAGCCCGTAAGGAAGGTCTGCTTTCCTTGGAAGAGGCTGCGGGAGATCTGGATGATGCTTTTTTGAAAAAGGGTATTTTACTTATTGTGGACGGTACGGATCCGGATCTGGTACGTGCCATCATGGAAACAGAACTTGTCAGCATGGATTCCAGACATAAGGAAAAGATAGGTTTTTGGGAGGGTGTTGCTTCCATGGGACCTGCTTGGGGTATGATCGGTACTTTGGTAGGTCTTGTTAATATGTTAAATAATATGGAAGACGCTTCCACCATTGGTCCTCAGATGGCGGTGGCATTGATCACAACCCTGTATGGTTCCCTTTTGGCTAACTGGATATGTACCCCCATAGCTAACAAGTTAAAATCCCGTAATGATACGGAGATGCAGCAGAAGGAGATCATGATAGAGGGTCTTTTGTCCATACAGGCAGGTGAGAACCCTCGTGTTATTGAAGAGAAGCTGAAATCCTTCATTGCACCCGGTGACAGAGCAACTGCATCGGAAGAAGACGGAGGTGAGGAGAATGGCTAAGCGGAAAGAGGAAGCTCCGGCACCCGGTTCGCCAGCGTGGATGGCGACTTTCGGTGACCTGATGAACCTGTTGCTCTGCTTTTTCGTTCTTCTGTTTTCCATGTCTACTTTGGATGAGAAAAAGTGGCAGGAGGTAGCGGCTTCTTTTAGTCAGACCTTTTCCATTTTTGACGGCGGCGCAACCGCAATCGGAGATGGTATTCTGATCAGTAACGGCGCCAGTCAATTAAACGAGCTGGATGAGTACATCAACAGCACGGGCAGGACCGCTGAGGATAATGACGCTGCAGATTATGATGAAAAAAACACAACGGAAAGCGCCTTAGAACAGATGCAGGCTGCAGGACTACAGCAGTCTGAAGAGATGGCGGAGTTGATAGAAGAGATGGTGGCGGAGAGCCAGATGTCGGACGCTATCGATGTACAGTTTAATGCCCAGTTTGTGCGGCTGACCTTAAGAGGCGCCCTGCTCTTTGATTCGGGAAGAGCAGACATCCGGGACGATGCGGTTCCGGTACTGGATAAGGTGGGCGTTATCTTAGCAAAGTATTCCGGTAATATTATTGAGATAGAGGGTCATACGGACAATGTACCCATAACCGGCGGCAGATATGCGGATAACAGCGAATTGAGCTGTGCCAGAGCGCTTTCGGTATTTAATTACTTTTTGGATACTACCAATCTGGAGCCGTCCATGATAAAATATGCAGGACGGGGTGAATACGTGCCCGTAGCCGATAATTCTACGGAAGAGGGCAGAGCGCGCAACAGACGCGTGGAAATCCGTATTTACAATGATCTGAGTACAAGAACCTATCAATAGGAGATTACATTATGAAAAAGAACTTGATGTCAATTTTGATTCTGGCGCTGTTATTTGTGAATATTGTACTGACTGCTATTATGATGTTCAGTGTAACGGGCGCTATGAAGAGCACTACCGCTTTGGTTGGCAGAATTGCCAGCGTTCTGGATTTGGAACTGAATCTGGGGGCGGATGAAAATGCGGTTTCCATCGATGATATCGTAATCTATGATATATCGGAATCCATGACGATTCCTATGCGTCTGGATACCGGAGCGGGTGGAGAGGATACCAATGCCAAGCAGGCCTATCTGAGAATAGCCATATCCATACAGATGGATTCGACCCATGAGGATTACAAAAAGTATCAAGAGAGTCTTAGTACTAACGAGAGTATGATCAAAGCTGAGATTATTGATGTAATCTCCTCCTATACCATTGAGGAGTTCTTAAATGATACGGATGGTGTCCGCAGCGAAATTTTAGCTAGGCTGCGCAGATTATATAATTCCGATTTCATTTACAAGGTGGTATTCAGTGATTATACTTATTAAGAAACCACAGATTTGGGACGGGAGGTGAACTTGAATGGGCGAGGTATTGTCCCAAAATGAAATAGATAACCTGCTGGCGGCGCTTTCTACAGGCGAATTGGATATGGACCAGATGCAGGATTCCGGCGAGAAGCAGGTAAAGAACTATGACTTTAAGCGCCCGGCCAAGTTCTCAAAAGAGCACTTAAGAACCATGGAAATTATCTTCGAGCACTATGGACGTTTGTTGTCCACCAACCTTCCGGTTTATTTGCGCCGGAATGTACAGGTCAGTGTGGCCAGTTCAGAAACTGTTACGTTCTCGGAGTTTACCAATGCGCTTTCCAATCCGGTCATTATGGGTATTATCACCATGGCCCCTCTTGCCGGCAATATTATCATGGATATGTCGCCTAATCTGGGCTATGCGATGATTGATCGAATGTTGGGCGGAGCAGGGGATTCATTGGATAAAAACAGGGATTTTTCCGAAATAGAGTTGACGATTTTGGAGAAAATGATTGTTGTCTGTATGAACCTATTGCGGGAGCCTTGGAAAAATGTGCAGAGCATTAACCCGGTATTGGATAGATTGGAAACTAACCCTCAGTTTGCACAGATTATTGCACCCAATGATATGGTAGCGATAGTCACCTTGAATTTAAAAGTGGGTGAAGTGCAGGGGTTTATGAATATGTGTCTTCCCTTTTTCACGTTGGAGGACATCATGGATAAGTTGAATACCAGATATTGGTATGCGAATATGCAGAAAGTAAATGATGAGGATTACGAAGACCACATTGAGTCCCTGATTCGAAGAGTAGATATACCGATAAAGGCAGTGTTAGGCAAAAGCGTGGTATCGGTCGGTGATTTTGCCAATCTCCAGACCGGTGATGTCATTCGGCTGGATAGCCATGTGGACAGTGAACTGTCCGTCTATGTGGGGAATATCCGGAAGTTTACAGCTCTGCCCGGCGCAAGCAAAGACAATTACGCCGTGAGAGTCACTTCGGTAATCAGAGAGGAGGAATAAGACATGGATGGCGGTATGTTATCCCAGGATGAAATAAATGCGCTTCTAAACGGAATGGATTTGTCGGATCCGCCTGCAGATGCACCTGCGGAAGGAGGAAATTCCGCAGTGGACGAAAGCCTCTTGTCTGAGGTGGAACGGGATGCGGTAGGAGAGGTGGCTAATATTAGCATGGGCTCCTCTGCAACGACGCTCTATTCGTTGGTAAACAGAAAAGTAGATATTACGACGCCCGTGGTTACCCTGACCAACTGGGAAGGGGTGCTGGCCGATTATGTAAAGCCCTGCGTCTTTATTCAGATCAAGTATACACAGGGTCTGGATGGCAGCAATATTCTGGTATTGCATGAAGATGATGTAAAAGTCATAACGGACTTGATGATGGGCGGTGACGGCAGCAATACGGATGGTGAATTGGGTGAGCTCCATTTGAGTGCGATCTCGGAGGCTATGAATCAGATGATGGGCTCCGCAGCCACTTCCCTTTCCACCATGCTGGGTATTATGATCGATATCAGCCCGCCACAGGCAAGTCAGGTGGATTTAACGGCTCTCCAAAGTGGCAGTGATATCGCTGAATTTCTGGGAGGAACCTTTGTAAAGGTAGCTTTCCGCATGCAGATAGGCGATAATTTGGTGAACAGCACTATCATGCAGCTCTATCCTGTAGACTTTGCGAAGGAAATTGTGGATACCTTCATCAATCAACAGATGGGAGGAGGGGACAGTGCTCCTGAGCCGGAACCACAGCCGGCGAGTGCTGCTCCAAGCGGAGGAGCGCCTGCATACGGCGGAGAAGCTGCCGCACCGCAGATGGGAATGCCGCAGATGGATATGTCCCAGATGGGAATGCCGCAGATGGGAATGCCCGGAATGGGAATGCCGCAGATGGGAATGCCTGGAATGGGAATGCCGCAGATGGGAATGCCCCAGATGTATATGCCTCCTCAAATGAACATGCAGCCGAATGTGAATGTTCAGCCCGCACAGTTCCAGAGCTTTTCAAACGACTACGGCGCTATGAACGGACAGGAAAATATCGGTTTGATCATGGATGTGCCGCTGGAGGTTACTGTAGAGTTAGGCAGAACGAGCAAATCCATTTCCGAGATTCTGGAGTTTGCACCGGGAACCATCATAGAATTGGACAGAATCGCCGGAGAGCCTATAGATGTGCTGGTTAACGGCAAATTTGTGGCCAGAGGCGAGGTTGTAGTAATTGAAGAAAGTTTCGGTATCCGAGTAACGGAAATCATCAAATAATACTAAGAGAGAGTAAGGAGTGGAAAGATGGGAAAAAACATACTAATCTGTGATGACGCTGCATTCATGCGCATGATGATTAAGGACATCTTGAGCAAGAATGGCTACAATGTGGTAGGAGAGGCTGAAAACGGACAAAAGGGACTTGAGAAGTACAATGAACTGAAGCCGGATTTGGTACTGATGGACATTACCATGCCTGAGATGGATGGTATAGCAGCCTTAAAGGCCATCAAAGCAGCTGATGCGAATGCAAAGGTTATCATGTGTTCCGCAATGGGTCAGCAGGCTATGGTTATCGAAGCAATTCAGTCCGGTGCAAAGGACTTTATCGTGAAGCCTTTCCAGGCCGACCGCGTGCTGGAAGCCGTTAAGAAGGTTGTGGGATAATGCTCGCAGCCGGAATGAATACCGTAAACAGCACTGCTCAGTTGATAGCAGTGCTGGTAATCTTTGTCCTTGTATTGGCTCTGACTCTGCTTACTACAAAGTGGATCGCCAGATACCAGAAAGGACAGTGGGCAGGCGGCAATATTGAGATTTTGGAAACCTGTCCCATGGGGAACGGTAAGTACATACAGATTGTAAGACTTGGGGATACTTATATTGCAATGGCTGTATGTAAGGATACGGTTACATTACTGGCCGAGTTGCCTAAGGAACAGATAGAGATGCCCTCTGAAGATGGAAAAAAGGGTTTGAATTTTAAAGAACTGTTCCAAAAGGCTAAAGCCGCATATCCCGGTGACGGGAAAACGCATCCGAAAGAAGAGTAGGCTGAAAGTGAAAAAAAGGATATTAACCGGAATAGTTTTAAAAAGTATTATATGCCTGCTGGTTACGGTGGGCATATTGTGCATTTTGCCGGCACGCACGGTTTTGGCGACTTCTACAGACGGTCCTTTGACAGGGGAAACCGAAAACTCCACGATTCTTCAGCAATCGGGAACCGCGCAGACGCCGGAGGAATTGCAGGAACTGAATATAGCCAATACTTTCACTATTGAGTACAATAACGGCAACGGGCAGATAAATGGCGCACTCAGGATTTTGATAACCTTGACGCTGATTGCTATAGCGCCTCTGCTGTTACTTTGTCTGACCTCTTATACCCGAGTACTGATTGTGCTGCATTTTGTCAGGGCCGCTTTAAATACCCAGACTGCGCCGCCCAATCAGATTTTGGTAGGCATATCGCTGTTTTTGACCTTATTTATCATGACTCCCACGGCTACCAGCATCTATACCGATGCCTATCTGCCCTACGAAGCGGGAGACCTGACAGAAGAGGAAGCGCTGACGGAAGCAGTGGTGCCTATCCGGGAATTTATGTACAGGCAGGCACAGACGAAGGACGTGGAGCTGTTTATGAGTATCGCCAGACAGAACTGGGACGGAACTCGGGATTCCATTCCTTTGACGGTGCTGATTCCCAGTTTTATAGTAGGTGAGCTGCGATATGCTTTTTTGATGGGATTCATTATATACATTCCCTTTATTATCATTGATATGGTGGTGGCCTCTGCCCTCATGAGTATGGGTATGATGATGTTGCCGCCGACTACCATATCCATGCCTTTTAAGATACTGCTGTTTGTAATGGCGGATGGTTGGAGTCTGATCATCGGGGTTTTGGTGAGGACGTTTAATTAAAGCGAAGGGAGAAGGCTATGAATGTAGATACAATAAGTGAGATAACCAGTCAGGCGCTGTATCTGATTATTCAGGCGGCTCTTCCGATTTTGCTGGTTTCTCTTGCGATTGGTCTGATCGTCAGTATCTTTCAGACCGTGACTTCCATTCAGGAGCAGACCTTGACCTTTATTCCCAAGATTCTCGGTATTTTCCTGACACTGATGCTTTTAGGCTCCTGGATATTGAATATCATCATTGAGTATATGACGAATTTGTGGTTGAGCATTCCCGACTATATAAAGTAAGCGAATATGGTAAATTTATCTTTTTCATTTTTGGATTTGGAGTATTTTTTGCTGATTCTGGTAAGGGTGTCCTGTTTTGTGTTCGTCGCACCCTTTTTCAGTATGAACAATACACCCAGACGGGTGAGGGTGGTGTTTTCCGTCTTTACTTCTGTTTTATTGTACACTTCCTTAACGCCTGCGGACGGTGTGGTTTACTCCACGGAACTGGAATATGCGATCATTGTGTTAAAGGAGGCGGCGGCAGGGCTGATCATTGGTTTCTCGGCCAATATCTGCACAGCTATCGTTAATTTTGCCGGTTCTGTTGTGGACATGGAAACGGGTCTGTCCATGGTGTCGTTGATGGATCCGGCCAGCAGGCAGCAGACCAGTATTACCGGTGTTATCTATCAAAATGTACTGACACTCATGCTGATCGTAAGCGGTATGTACCGTTTTCTGCTGGGGGCGCTTGCGGATTCCTTTCTCTTGATCCCCGTAAACGGAGCAATACTGCGGGGTGAGAACCTGGTATCCACTATAGTCCTTTTTATGGGAGATTATATTTCCATTGGTTTCCGTATCTGTTTACCTGTATTCTGTGTTATACTGCTGTTAAACGTGGTATTGGGGGTACTTGCCAAAGTATCTCCCCAGATGAATATGTTTGCGGTAGGTATGCAGTTAAAGATTATTGTGGGGCTGTGCGTGTTGTTTCTGACTAGCGGCATGCTGGCCGATGCTTCCGGCTTTATTTTTTCGGAAATAAGGGAATTGACCGTCGCATTTGTGGAGGGTATGATGTAATGCTGTTATATAATCTGCAGTTCTTTGCAAAGGAAGGACCGGGCGGAGAGAAAACCGAGCCGGCTACTGAAAAGAAGCTGTCGGATGCCAGAAAAGAGGGACAGGTTGCCAAGAGTAAGGAAGTGTCTAATGCCGTGACCCTCTTAGCCATGTTCTTAATTCTCAGACTCTGGGTAGGGAATATGGGAAGTCAGTTGATGGGTCTCTTTTCCGCGTTTTATGACCGGATACCGGAGGCAATCGTAAACTGGAACGGCTATATGCCCCAGAACGATATGCGGTTACTCTTCAGACAGCTGTTGCTTAGGGTTCTTATTGTTTTGGCCCCCTTTCTGGCCGTTGCTTTTATCTTGGCAATTGTTGCGGATGTGGTACAGGTCAAATGGAAGGTGACGGGAAAGCCTCTGAAACCCAAGCTGAGCAAACTGAATCCTATCAATGGGTTCAAGCGGATTTTATCCGTCAACTCCTTAGTGGAGCTGGTAAAAGCTATTGTCAAGATTGTATTGATTCTGTATATCAGCTACACCTATTTGCGGGATAGGCTGGGCTATGTGTTCTGGCTCTATGAGATGCCCCTGACGCAGGCTATTCAGTTGGTGGGGGAGATGGTTATCAATCTGGGACTGCGGATTGCTTTGGTATATATCATTATAGCCGCAGTGGATTATATTTATCAGAAGTTTAAGTTTGCCAAGGATATGCGGATGACCAAACAGGAAGTCAAGGATGAATACAAGCAGGCGGAAGGTGACCCGCAGGTAAAAGCTAAAATCCGCCATAAGATGATGGAGGCGTCCAGACGCCGTATGATGCAGAGTCTGCCGCAGGCGGATGTAGTCATTACCAACCCGACCCACTATGCGGTGGCCATAAAGTATGACCCGGACGTGGCGGATGCCCCTTTAGTTATAGCAAAGGGCGAGGATTACATGGCCCGCAGGATCAAAGAAGTAGCCAAAGAGCATGACATTGAAATTGTAGAAAATAAACCCCTGGCCAGAATGCTCTATGCCAACGTGGACATAGGGCAGGCCGTACCGCCGGAACTGTACCAGGCGGTAGCGGAGGTGCTGGCCTTTGTTTATCATCTAAAGGGGAAAGTATAGACGGGAGGTGAGGAAGCATGATCGAGAAAATGAAAAGTACGGACGTAATTGTAGGTCTCTATGTGCTGATTGCGTTCGTTATGTTTATCGTCTCGCTTCCTGCCGGACTTTTAGACGTTCTTATGGCCTTCAATATGGCCATAGCCTTTACAATCCTTTTTGTCTGTATGTTTGCAAAAGAAGTACTGGATATGTCTTATTTCCCGACCATTCTTTTGTTTACTACCATTTTTAGAATTGCCATCAATGTTTCTTCCACCAGATTGATACTAACGACCGGATCAGCCGGCAACGTGGTTATGACTTTCGGTCAGTTCGTAGGCGGCGGTGACTTGATCGTAGGTGCCATTATTTTCATTATTATGATCTTGATCCAGTTTTTGGTTATCAATAAGGGTTCCGAGCGTGTGGCTGAGGTAACGGCGCGTTTCACCCTAGACGCTATGCCCGGTAAGCAGATGGCTATCGATGCGGATTTAAATACCGGTGCCATTGATGACATGGAGGCCAAGAAAAGGCGTGACAAGATTCAGGAAGAGTCCAGTTTCTTCGGCTCCATGGACGGTGCGGTAAAGTATGTAAAGGGAGATGCGACGGCAGGTCTTTTGCTGACAGCCATCAACATTATCGGCGGCATTGCCATGGGTATGACCCGGGATGGCGTGGATATCACAACAGCATTAGGTACCTATGGTATCATGACTATCGGTGACGGTCTGGTGAGTCAGATTCCCTCCCTGTTAATTTCCCTTTCCACCGGTATTCTGGTAACCAAGGGCAGTAAACAGGCAGAATTTGGAGACGCTATTTTACAGCAGCTTTTCGGTATTCCCAAAGCCATGTATCTGGTGGGCGGTACGCTCTCTTTTCTGGGTGTGGTAACAGCCTTAAATACCATTCTGTTTTTAGGAATGGGTCTGTTATTCATTGTGGGCGGCAGGATGGTTGCAGGCAATCTGGAGATGGCGGAGATTGAAACCAAGGTAGATACGGAGGAAGCAGCGGCGGAGGAAATCAGGCAGCCGGAAAATGTGAACAGCCTTTTGCAGGTAGACCCCATAGAATTGGAATTTGGTTACGGCATCATTCCTTTGGCGGATGTAAATCAGGGCGGTGATCTGTTAGACCGTGTGGTTATGATCAGACGGCAGATCGCATTAGAGCTCGGTACCGTGGTGCCCATCATTCGTCTGCGCGATAACATACAGTTAAATCCAAACCAGTACATCATTAAGATCAAGGGTATTCAGGTCAGTGAAGGGGAAATTCTCTTTGACCACTATATGGCTATGAATCCCGGTTATGTGGAGGAGGAGATTACAGGTATTCCTACCTTCGAACCGTCCTTCCATCTGCCGGCCATCTGGATTACGGAGGGGCAGCGGGAACGTGCGGAGAGTCTGGGTTATACGGTGGTTGACCCGCCTTCCATCATTGCCACTCATTTGACGGCTATTATCAGAGATTACATATCAGAACTGCTGACCAGACAGGATGTGCAGAACCTGATCAACAACTTAAAAGAGACAAATCCTTCCCTGATAGACGAGCTGATACCCAAGCAGCTGGGACTGGGCGAAATCCAGAAGGTACTGCAGAATCTGTTAAAAGAAGGTATTTCCGTCCGCGATCTGCTTACCATATTTGAAACTCTGGCGGACTATGCGCCGACTACCAGGGATACCGATATTCTGACGGAATACGTACGTCAGAGCTTAAAGCGAGCGATATCCAGTAAGTACTTCCCGCCCCATGAGACCACCAATGTGATCACGCTGGATCCAAGGGTGGAACAGGAGATCATGGGCAGTGTAAAGCAGACGGAGCAGGGAGCATACCTAAACCTCGATCCCGAATATACCAAAAAAATTATGGAAGCAGTGGGTGTTGAGGTACAGAAGTTAGAAAATCTGGGCAAGAGTCCGATAGTGATTACTTCCCCCATTGTCAGGATGTATTTTAAACGTCTGACGGAGGACTATTATAAAGAATTGATCGTGGTGTCCTACAATGAGATTGAATCCAATGTAGAGCTGCAGTCAGTAGGGATGGTGACAGTATCATGATAATCAAAAAATACCAAGGAAAAACAGAAGAAGAAGCTACGGAACTTGCCAAAAAAGAACTGGGTGAAGGGATCATTGTCATGAACGTAAAGAACGTGAAGAAAAAAGGTCTCTTTGCATTTTTACAAAGGCCGTTAGTGGAAGTGACGGTGGCCTTGGAGGAAGAAACGGAACGGTTTGCACCGGCAAGGCGGGATATGCAGGTTCCGCTATCAGGAAATCTTACGAAAAATACACCCCTCACCAGCGCATGGCAGAAACAGGTAGCCGAGGCCTCGGAGAAGAGCAGTACGGAGATGGATGCCATCGGAGAAAAACTAGACAGTCTGCAGTCTTTATTGGAGCAGCAAATACAGAAGAAGCAGAATCAGGAAACGGAGAAAGAGGCAGAAAGCGTACCCGAGAAGCCTCTTAAGCAGGATGAGGAACCCAAGAATGCAGAACTTGTCAAGTTCATGAAGCTTATGTATAACATGATGCTGGAAAACGAGGTAGATGAGAAATACATCAATCAGATCATGGATGAGATTGAAAAGGTACATACACCTAATATGCCCTTTGACTACGCGCTGGCCAATACCTACCAGAAGATGATATTGAAATTTGGACCGGCAACAGAGATCACGGCTGCAGGGAAAGGTCCCAAGGTGATATATTTTGTAGGACCTACCGGTGTAGGAAAGACCACGACTATAGCAAAGCTTGCTTCCCGTTTTTCCGTGGATGAAAAGAAGCGGGTGGCGCTTCTGACTGCGGATACCTATCGAATTGCGGCGGCAGAGCAGCTGAAAACCTATGCCAGCATACTGGAAGCTCCTTTCAGGGTAATTTATACCATAGAGGAGATGGAAAGTGCACTGGCTGAGTTTAAGGACTATGACTATCTGTTTGTGGATACGGCCGGACACTCCCATCAGAATCAGGCGCAGAAGGAAGCTATGAGTGCATTTGTGCATTGTCTGGACGAGAAGGTGGAAAAGGAAGTTTATCTGGTGCTTAGTGCCACTACAAAGTACAGAGATTTGCTGAGTATTGCAGACAGCTATAAAGAAATAGCTGACTACAGGCTGATATTTACCAAGCTGGATGAAACCAGTGCATACGGAAACCTATTGAACCTGGGGCTGTATACAGGGGCCAGCATTTCCTATGTGACTTACGGACAAAACGTGCCGGAGGACATGGAGAAGTTCAATCCTCAGAAGACGGTAAAACAACTGTTAGGCGGCAAAAAGCAGTAAACGGAAAACCGGCGAAAAATACACAGGAGGAAGTTTATGGATCAGGCAGAACAGCTGCGTAATATCATAAAAGCTGAAAATGTGAACAGACAGCTGGCCAGAGTTTTCACCGTTACCAGCGGTAAGGGCGGTGTCGGCAAATCCAATACGGCAATCAATCTGGCTATCCAATTTCGGAAGCTTGGGAAGAAAGTCATTATTCTGGATGCGGATTTTGGTCTGGCCAATATAGAAATCATGTTTGGCGCGGTGCCCAAGCACAATCTCTGCGACTTGATCTATCAGGGAAAAAGCATGAAGGATATCATTACCTGGGGTCCCATGGATATAGGATTTATTTCCGGAGGCTCGGGTATTGTGGGAATGGTGAATCTAAGCAGGGAGTATTTAAACTACATCATTCAAAATCTGGCTGAGCTGGACACCATTGCGGATATTGTCATTGTGGATACGGGAGCGGGGATTTCCGATGCCGTGCTGGAATTTCTGGTGGCCAGCGGGGAAATTCTTTTGGTGACCACACCGGAGCCCACCTCCATGACGGACTCCTATTCCCTGTTGAAAGCCTTGAACAGACACCCCCGCTTTTCCTCGGAGAGTTCTCAGGTGAAAATGATAGCCAACAGGGTGGTGCGGGAAGAGGAAGGACAGAATCTTTACAACAAGCTGAATATGGTTGTGGGACGTTATCTGAAACTGCCCTTTACTTATCTGGGAGCAGTGCCTGAGGATGCCCAGCTTTCCAAAGCCGTAGTTCAGCAGGTGCCGATTTCCATGCAGAATCCCAATGCAAAATCAAGTCAGGCATATGAGGCCATTGCAGCGAAGTTAATGAATCTGGAAAGTATTAAAAAGAGAGGAATGGCAGCTTTTTTTTCCCATATAGTAGTAGGGAAAAAGCCCATATAGGAGGTAGGTATGTTATCAAAATTTATTGAACCCGGTCTCAGAGTAGAGTTACAGTCCATCGGTCGGTTGAATGAGGATAATAATGAGGCTACAAAGAAGGTGTATTCCAGCAAAGTCTATGACATTCTTTCCGATGATCGTATGGAGATCACCATGCCTATGGAGCAGACTAAGCTGATTCTGCTGCCCGTGGACGGAGAATATGATATGGTGATCTACGGTCAACAGCCTTATCAGTGTTTTATACGGATCATTGACCGGTATAAAAGCAACAATGTTTATATATTGGTAGTGGAACTGACCAGTAATCTCAGAAAATTTCAGCGAAGGAACTATTATCGTTTCAGCTGTGCGCTGGATATGCATTCCAGAGCTTTAGTGGATGAAGAAGTTAAAGCAGTGGAACAGAATGCTGCCTATTCGCTTACGCCGGGACTGCCCTTAAAGCACAGCGTTATTGTAGACATCAGCGGAGGTGGACTGCGGTTTATCAGCGGACAGCGTTATGAGCCGGGAAGCCTGATCTATTGTAATTACCAGCTGGTATCAGGTGGCACCAGCAGAGAATGCGAGGTTGTGGGCAAGATTCTCAGCGCCAAGGAACTGGAGAACAAATCCGGTAATTATGAACACCGGGTTCAGTATGTCAATCTGGATGTGGATGACAGGGAGCGGATCATAAAATATATTTTTGAGGAAGAACGTAAAAACCGCCACCGTGAGAGAGGATAGCGACGCGGCAGGGAGGCATGATTAATAAATGAAAAAAATATTGGTTGTTGATGATTCTGCACTCATGAGAAGAGTGCTCTGTGATATAATTGATAGCGATACGAGATTCCATGTGGAAGACCGGGCGACAAACGGTCTGGAAGCGCTGGATATGCTCAGCCGCAAAACTTATGATGCAGTTATTCTGGATGTGAATATGCCCAAGATGAACGGGCTGGAACTGCTGAAGGAGATGCAGAAGTACAAAATCTCCGCAAGGGTACTGATGGCGAGCACGGACACCAGAGAAGGCGCCAAAATTACGCTGGAGGCTCTCGAATTGGGAGCGTTGGATTTCATACATAAACCCGACAACGCAGCGGACTGCCGCGGAGAGGTATTCAGCAAACGTCTGTTGGAGTTGTTGGCCGTAGTGTCGGATTCCAAACTACCTGTATTTGAGCCGGCAGTCAAGCAGCAGGAGAAGCGTGCGGTGACTGATAAAATGGCCACGCTGGTGAAGCGCCATACCGTTTCCACGGGTGGCAGGAAGATAGTTGCCATAGCCAGTTCCACGGGGGGACCTAAAGCACTTCAGGCTGTAATACCGTTACTGCCCGCTGATCTGCGTGCTCCTGTGCTGATCGTACAGCATATGCCCAAGGGCTTTACGGCTTCTTTGGCGGAGCGGCTGGATTCCTTAAGCGCCATAAAGGTCAAGGAAGCCGCGGAGGGAGATGTACTGCAGAACGGAATCGTTTATCTTTCCATGGCCGGAATGCATATGAATGTAACGGAACAGGGAGGCAAGGCAGTTATCCACTATACGGATGAACCGCCGCGCGAAGGAGTAAAGCCCTGTGCCAACTATATGTATGAGTCTTTGGGAGGCAGCGGTTTCGATGAAGTGGTATGCGTAGTTATGACGGGCATGGGAGCCGACGGTACCAAAGGAATCTCCAATCTGAAAAGTAACAAAAAGATACATGTCATTGCACAGGAACAAAACTCCTGTGCCGTTTACGGAATGCCCCGCAGCGTAGTGAATGCAGGACTTTCCGACCAGGTAGTACCATTGGAACAAATTGCACAGGAGATTATATTAAACGTGGGGGTAAAGTAAAATGGACGTAAGCCAATACCTTGAAATTTTTCTCGATGAAACAACCGAGCACTTACAGAATCTGAATACACAGATACTGGAGTTGGAGCAGGATCCTGAAAACATGGATACCGTTAACGAAATCTTTCGTTCTGCCCATTCCTTAAAAGGAATGGCGGGTACTATGGGATATAAGAGGATGCAGAATCTCACCCATGATATGGAAAATGTTTTTTCCGAGGTCCGCAATGGCAATATCAAGGTGAAAGCCAATATGATAGATATTCTTTTCCAGTGTCTGGATGCTCTGGAGGAATATACCGGTAATATTCGGGAAACCAGCGATGAGGGTACCAATGAGAATGAGCCGCTTATCAAGCAGTTGACTGATATCCTGAACAACAAGAATGGGGACGGGCCGTCAGAGGTAACTGCAGCGGAAGCACCGGGAGCAGATGCCGTCGGAGCATCGCCAGCTGGCGGAAGCGGAAAGTGGCTGGAGGATATTAAGTTAGACAGCACGGATAGAATGGTGATAAGTGAGGCTCAGAAGCAGGGCAAGAAGGTATACGGTCTGACCGTAAGGATACAGGAAAACTGTCTGTTAAAGGCTGCCAGAGCATTCCTGGTGTTTAAGGCTGTAGAAGAGATGGGCGAGATTATCGTATCCAATCCCTCGGCGCAGGATATAGAGGATGAAAAATTTGATTTTGATTTCTCGCTGTTAGTGGTTACGGAAGCTTCTATGGAAAAACTGCAGGAAGCTATATTGAGTGTATCTGAGATCGAAGCCGTGACCGGTGATACCGTAGATTTGGATAAGCTGGGAGAAACGGAAACGGAAGATGAGAAGGAATCAGCTAAGCAGGAAGCAGCAGAAGAGAAAGCGACCGTAATAGAGGCTCCTGCAAAGCCTGTAAAGACTGCAAAACCGGTGCCTGCACCGGCTGCTGCAGCGACTGAGAATAAACCCGCGGCCAAGAATAACGCCGGAAAACCTGTGGTGAACAGAACTGTGCGTGTGGATATAGAAAAGCTGGATGTGCTGATGAATCTGGTCAGCGAGCTGATCATTGCAAAGAACTCTCTGGTAGCGGCATCTGCGGGAGGAGACGCTCAGAAGGGCCATTCCACTCAGGGCGATGTGAACGAGCATATAGAATATTTGGAGAGCGTGACTACCAATCTGCATGAATCCGTTATGAAGGTACGAATGGTACCGATTGAGAGCGTAGTCAATAAGTTCCCTCGTATGATCAGGGATCTGTCCAAAAAGCTGGATAAAAAAATGGAATTGTATATGTCCGGTGAGGAAACGGAGTTAGACCGTACCGTGGTGGATGAGATCGGTGATCCATTGATGCACTTGCTGCGTAATTCCGCAGACCATGGTCTGGAATCCGCGGAAGTACGTGCACAGAGAGGCAAGCCGGAGGTGGGGTCCATCTGGTTGGACGCTTATCAGGATGGCAATAATGTTGTGATTGAGGTAAGGGACGACGGTAACGGTATTGATACCGAAGCTGTAAAGAATAAGGCCATTGAACGCGGCAGTATCACGCCGGAGCAGGCTGCAAATATGTCTGAAAAGGAAATTATCGATCTTTTGTTCCTGCCCAGTTTCTCCACCGCTAAGCAGGTAACGGATGTCTCCGGACGAGGCGTTGGTCTGGACGTTGTAAAGAGTAAAATAGAAGCCTTGAGCGGTGAAGTGGAAGTACACAGCACTCTGGGAGAAGGCAGTACATGGACGATCAGACTGCCGTTGACGCTGGCGATCATTCAGGCTCTCATGGTTGTTGTGGGCGGTGAAAAGTATGCCATCTCATTAGGTTCCATTCAGACCCTTGAGGATATTTATCCCGATGAGATCAAGCTGGTACAGAATAAAGAAGTCATTCATCTGCGCGGCAGTGTCATTCCTATCATCAGACTGGAAAAGGAACTGGATATCGTCAGCTCCAAGGGTCCGGATGAAAGCATGGTTGTTATCATCGCCAAGAAGGGCGACCGGATGGCAGGTTTCGTTGTGGATGAACTGCTGGGCCAGCAGGAAATCGTTATCAAGTCCATGGGCAAATATATTGACAATAAGTGCAAACTTATCAGCGGCGCGACTATTCTGGGCGACGGTGAGGTAGCCTTGATCCTGGACGCTAACGTGTTGATTTAATGAAGGAGGCATAACGAGATGGAAGAATTAAAGGTAATAGGTGAAGGCATCACTACCCAATATATAGTAATCCGGCTCGGTGAGGAGCAGTTCGGCATAGATATCAAATATGTTGACAATATTGTAAGAATGCAGCATATTACCAGAGTACCCAAGCTGGCTCCTTATTTAAAGGGTGTTATCAACCTGCGAGGTGAAGTAATTCCCATTATGAGTATCTGTTTAAAGATGGGCTTGGCTCCCGACGTGGAGAGTAAGGCTACCCGTATTATCATTGTGAAGCTGGAGCAGTATGGCACTATCGGCATGATAGTGGATGAAGTTAAAGAGGTAGTAACTCTGGATATGGGCACTCAGGTAGAAAAAATAGCTTATGATAAAGAGGATAAGAACAATTTTATCTGTGGAGTAGGCAAATGTGAAGGCGGCCTGATTTCCTTACTTGACTTGAATGCGGTAGTGCAGGAAAAGTAAGAGAGTTGTAGTTGAGGAGAGTGGAAAATTGTCTGAATTAAGTTTAAAACATGTGACGCAGAACTATTTTGACGTGCTGAAAGAAATCGGAAATATCGGTGCGGGTAATGCGATGACTGCCCTGTCACAGATGCTGCAGTGCAAAGTGGATATGCAGGTTCCTCAGGTCAGGCTCATGGAGTTTCATGAAGTGGGAGCTCTCATGGGCGGAGAAGAGCAGTTGATGATCGGTATCTATCTCGCCATTGAAGGAGATATTACCGGTAGTATTATGTTTCTCGTAAAACAGGACAGTGCAAAACATCTGGTAAATAAGATTATGATGGGTATGGCCAGTGAAGGGCCGGATTTCAATGAGATGGAGATTTCTGCCATGAAGGAGGTAAGCAATATTATTACCGGCGCTTACTTAAATTCTCTGTCCATGCTGACCAATTTAAAAATCTATCCGTCACCCCCTGACCTGGCGCTGGATATGGCGGGAGCTATTTTGAGTGTGCCGGCTATTGAATTTGGGACCATGGGAGATCATATCCTTCTGATCCAGTCCCAGTTCTATGATGATGTAGCAATAGACGGTTATTTTATTCTCATACCGGATTTGGAATCCTATAGTAAAATATTGAAGGCATTAGGTGTGATGTAGCTTGAGATAAAAATCGGGGGAGCTGCGATGAGTGAGATAATTAAAGTTGGAATGGCAGACCTGAAAGTTTGTGCAAGTCCTGACGGGCTGACAACTCTGGGTTTAGGTTCCTGTGTTGGGATTGCAATCAGAGACCCAATGGCTAAAATCGGAGGACTGGCACATATCATGCTGCCGAATAGTTCGGTTATTCGCGGAAGCGAAGGAAATATAGCAAAGTTTGCTGATACGGGGATTGTGGAACTGGTAAGACAGATGGAGGCCAAAGGGGCCAAAAGAAACCGCATGACGGCAAAATTGGCCGGAGGCGCTATGATGTTTGCTTTCCAGAACAAGAGTGAGCTGGGACGGGTGGGGGACAAAAATGTCGATGCATCCAAGCAGATACTGGCCAAATTGGGCATCCCCATATTGGCGGAAGATACCCGCGAAAATTATGGACGTACCGTCATTTTTTATCCTGAAACCGGCGACTACGTTATCAAGGCTGTGGGGAAGCCGGAAAAAATCATATAGCATGAAAACTGTATGAAAGGAACAATATGAAAAGAAAATACATGCCGCTGATATTGATGCTGCTGGCCGGAGCCATCACCGCTATCATAACTTTTATTAAGCAGTATACGATGATTCAAAGGCTGAGTGCTCTATTAGCGGTTTTGCTGATTTTTTATGTGTTGGGAAGTATCTTCAAGTGGTTGCTTGATACTTTTGAAAAGCAGAATGAGAAAGCTGCTTTAGATGATGGAGAGGTCATAGAGAAAGAAGCCGTTGCTGCTGGGGAAGAAGAGGCTAAGGAGACAGAGGAGACCAAGGAAGAGTAGAGCGGCTTAGGAGGTTGCAATGGACGAAGCGGGCAGAAAAGGGCTTTGGGACGAATATGCAAAAACAAAGACCCCGGAAATCAGAGAAAAGATCATATTGGAATATGCCCCGCTTGTGAAATTGGTAGCAGGCAGACTTAGTATGTATCTCGGATACAATGTGGAGTATGAGGATTTGGTAAGTTATGGTGTTTTCGGATTGATCGATGCCATAGATAAATTTGACTCTATGAAAGAGGTTAAATTTGAAACTTATGCCAGTCTGCGTATCAGAGGAGCTATTTTAGACCAGATTCGGAAGATGGACTGGATTCCTCGAACCATCAGGCAGAAACAGAAAAAGATAGAAGCAGTTATCAAAGAAGTGGAACTGACAACGGGACGGGGAGCAACAGACGAAGATATTGCCAGGGGACTGGGGATTTCGGAGGAAGAATATCTGGAATGGCAGTCTCAGATGAAGATTACCAATGTGGTTTCTTTAAATGAATATATGGAACAGGGCAGCGAGATTCCTGCAGATATGAACCGCTATTCCACTGCCAGATTTGACAGTCCGGAGGAGAATATTGAAAAAGCGGAGTTAAAAGAGGTGTTGGAGCAGACCCTGCAGATGCTGACGGAAAAAGAGCGAAAAGTCATATTGCTCTATTACTATGAGGATTTGACCTTAAAAGAAATCAGTAATGTTCTGGAGGTTTCCGAATCCAGAATTTCCCAGCTGCATACCAGAGCACTGGAAAAAATGAAAGATAAAATGGGGAATTATATGGGGGTTTTTACAGACAGATAGCATGCGGTTGTGAATTTAGGAGATAGGTATGAAAAACGGCTATTTTAGACTGGTTACGGACGCATCCGGTTTTGGACTGGAAATCAAAGCTCCCACAGACGGGGGAGAATGTGTTAGAATAAAGGAAGTCACGGAATACCTTACATTATGTAATGTACTCTGTGACCTTTCTGCGTTAAAGAATGCAATTTCAGAGGAAAAGGATATAGTGCTGCATCTGGGGGATGGGGCCTGTCCTGCTGAAAACATGCGGTATAATCTCTATATGGCGGAAGACAATATGTCGGTGACAGTGAGATTTTTGGCTGCATCCGAAACAGGAAATAAGATGAGTGTGGAAGAATTTCTCCATGATCTGTCCTTTAGACAGATTCGTTTTGGTGTAGAGGAGGCCAGAATCAGAGAGGCGTTTCAAAAGGGAGAATACTGTACGGATATCATTATAGCGAAGGGGAAAGCGCCGAAGCAGGGTAAGGATGCCTCCATTGAATACTTTTTCAATACCGATCCCAAAGTCAGACCTACACTAAAAGAAGATGGTGGTGTGGACTTTTTCAATTTAAATACAGTCTGCCATTGTCAGGCAGGAGATGTACTGGCAAAATTGACGCCGCCTGTTCCCGGCGAGGACGGCATGACCGTGCTGGGGACCCCGATAAAACCCAGGAACATAAAGTATTTAAAATTAAGATTTGGTAAAAATATTGATATTTCAGAGGATGGACTGGTACTGACCTCTAAGGTGAATGGACATGTGACACTGGTAGAAGGTCAGGTATTTGTTTCAGATGTGCTGGCTGTTGAAAATGTAGACAATTCTACGGGAAATATAGAGTATGAAGGCAGTGTTGAGATACACGGCAATGTTCAGTCCAATTTCTCGGTCAAGGCCAAGGGAAATATTGTTGTAAACGGACTGGTGGAAGGTGCGTATCTGGAAGCCGGAGGTGACATTATCATTGCCAGAGGAATGGCGGGAATGTCAAAGGGGGAATTGAAAGCCGACGGAAATATTGTGGCTAAATTTTTTGAAAATGCTAAAGCCACTGCAGGGGGATATATTACAACCGAATCCATTTTGCATAGTCATGTTTCGGCAGGCAGTGATATTACAGTAGGCGGCAGACGAGGCTTTATAACAGGTGGCAATGTTGTTGCTGCCAAGCAGATAAAGGTAAAAACTTTGGGATCATCCATGGGGGCTTCCACCATTGTCGAGGTAGGAGCTGACCCCGGTATGAAGCAGGAATTTGTTCAACTGCAGAAGGACGTAGGGGAATTGACCAAGCAGGTTAAGTCTATGGAGCCGATTATTGCCTCCTATGCCATGAAGCGTAAGCAGGGGGTACAGTTTACTCCTGATCAGATGCAGTATCTCGCTACTCTGCTGAAAGCAAGGGATAAAAAGCAGCAGGAGCTTACCGAGGCAAACGGACGCCTGGAGACGCTCCAGCAAATTATGGAACAGCAGCAGAATGCGGAGGTTATTGTCGAGGGAGAGGTATTTCCCGGCACGAAAATTGTTATCGGAGACGTATCCACTGTGATACAGAGCAGTATGAAGTATTGTAAATTTGTAAAGCTGCGCGGTGATGTGAAAATGGTGGGTATTTAAGTCGTAGAGGAGAAAGGAGAGTTCCTATGGCAATGGGTGCAATTGAATTGGGAACTGTAGTCAGATCCCAGGACTATACCACGATCAAACAGAATGAAGATAATAAAAGCGTTGCACAGCAGAATGTACTGGTACAGGACAGGCAGAAAGAGGATACGCAGAAGACCAAGCAGGTAACTCAGGGTGACGAAACACAATGGCAGCAAAAGAAGTTTGATGCCAGAGATAAAGGGAACAGCAGCTATGAAGGAGACGGCGGCAGTAAGCGGAAAAAGGAGAAAGAGCCGGACGGCAAGGTGATATTGAAAGGCCGGAGCGGCTTTGACATTAAAATCTGAGGAGACAGTTGTAAATGGGGACTTTGGAAATTGTTCTTTTGATAATCGGGGCAGTCATTTTTGTGTTGAGTTTTTTGCTGCCTGCAGGTACCGCCGAGGCGAATGGGGCAACCAAGGAAATGGTGCGGGATGAAGTAAAAAATGCGGTATCCAAGGAAATGGACGGCGTAAAGGGTCAGATTGAGGATATTGTGGATGAAACGGTGACCTATGCCGTTGAAAAGACAGAACGTGCCCTAGAGCGGGTATCCAATGAGAAAATTATGGCTGTCAACGAATACTCGGATACGGTGTTGGAGGATATTAATAAAAATCATAAAGAGGTTATGTTTCTCTATGATATGCTGAATGATAAGCATGAGAATATAAAAAATGCAGTCAGCAAGATGGAGCAGACCGTAAAGGAAGCGGAACAAAGTGCACGAGAGGCTGCAAAAGAAGTGGAAGCAGCGGCCGCCGAGGCCGTTTCTTCCATGGGAACAGCGTCCCCCATGGGAGTAGCGTCTCCTATTGGAGCATTGCCTCCCACTGGAGCAGTATCTTCGACTGCTACAGCTTCTTTATCCGGATTAGACAGGCTAACCGGGGCTGTTTCCGCTATCGAAAGTGATTTACCTGCGGAAGAGAGTAAGAGTGCCAAAACAGGAAAGAAACGTAAAAAGGAAGAGCCGGAGGCAGAGGTTATCGCACTGCCTCAGCCGGAGGCGCCAAATGGCTTCCAGACTCTTTCTCCCCAAAAAATTTCCGAGAAAGAAGTTTCCCGAAAAGTCATTCGCAGTATAACACCGGATTTGGATATCAGCTTTACCCAGGAAGATGGAAAGAACGGCAATAGCAACAATAATGAGAAAATTCTTCGGCTGCACAATGAAGGTAAATCCAATATAGCGATTGCCAAGGAGTTGGGACTGGGTGTCGGTGAAGTCAAACTGGTAATTGATTTGTTTGAAGGAGTATGATAAAAGCGTGAAACGGAAATTTTATCTGCGGGGACTGGGTATCGGTATTCTGGTGACCGCAGTGATCATGGGAATTGCATCCGGCCGTAACAGGCAGATGACGGATGAAGAAATAAAGGCCAGAGCAAAAGAGTTGGGAATGGTTGAAAGTACAGTACTTTCTAACATTGATGCAAACAATCCTCAGGACAGTGCGGCTCCTTCACAGGCTCCGGAAAATACACCTTCAGTATCAGTACCTCCGGAGAATACACCTTCAGTATCACCCACTCCGGAAAGTACGCCTGTGGCATCAGTATCTCCGGAAAATACACCTGAAATGAGTACACCTTCACCATCTCCTGAGAGTACGCCGGTACCTTCACCATCTCCGTCCCCTGAGAATACACCGGCACCCTCGCAGGCTCCGGTGAATACGCCTGAAACGAGTACACCTTCACCATCTCCATCCCCGGAGAATACGCCGGAGACTTCAGCCGGAGAGACTGTGACGATCACCATTCGTTCCGGACAGAGCTCTGTAGCGGTCAGCAAGATGTTAGAGGAGGCGGGACTGGTGACATCAGCATCCGCATACGATAAGTTTCTTTGTGACAACGGATATGACAAGAGGCTTAAAACCGGTACTTACCAGATTCCCGTAGGCGCAAGCGAAGAAGAGATTGCCCGCATCATTACCAGTAAAGCTGATTGAAACCTTTAATGCAGATAATAATCAGAGAAAATGTTTGTGAAAATGTCAGAGAAAATGTTTGTGAAAACCCCTTGCGCAGGGGTTTTTCTTATGTTATAATCTGAATGTTGCGACTATAAAACACGTATTCTTATTTGCGGCAGGGTGCCCGGTACGATGCAAAGCCTTGGAACTGCGGATATATCCGTAAGTACAAACGGTTATGCAGAGGATTCGGGTCGGCTGTAGAGTTAACCGAATTTTAACGCAGATTCGGCGGAAAAGGAATACGGAAGACGGCACCGATAGGGCCGAATAACCAAATGGAGGAAAAGACATGAGCGTTATTTCAATGAAGCAGTTGTTAGAAGCAGGTGTACATTTCGGACACCAGACCAGAAGATGGAACCCTAAGATGGCTCCCTATATCTTCACCGAGAGAAACGGTATCCACATCATTGACTTACAGAAGTCTGTAGGTAAAGTGGATGAAGCGTATAAGGCAATTTCCGAAATCGCTTCCCAGGGTGGTACCATCCTTTTTGTTGGTACCAAAAAGCAGGCACAGGATGCTGTAAAAACCGAGGCTGAGAGATGCGGTATGTACTATGTAAACGAGAGATGGTTAGGCGGTATGCTGACCAACTTCAAGACCATTCAGTCCAGAGTAGACAGACTGCATGCAATTGAGACCATGTCCGAGGACGGTACCTTTGATGTACTTCCCAAGAAGGAAGTTATCGCACTGAAAAAAGAGTGGGAGAAGTTGGAGAAGAACCTGGGCGGTATCAAGAATATGGACAGAGTTCCCGACGCCATCTTCGTAGTTGATCCTAAGAAGGAGAGAATCTGCGTACAGGAAGCACATGCGCTGGGCATTACTCTCTTGGGTATTGGCGATACCAACTGCGATCCCGAAGAATTAGACTACATCATTCCCGGTAATGATGACGCTATCAGAGCTATTAAGCTGATCGTATCCAAGATGGCAGATGCTGTTATCGAGGCAAATCAGGGTGAAGCCGTTTACACGGAAGCTGATGTAGCGGCAGAGGCAGAAAATGCAGAAGCAGCCGATATTGAAGAGGTTGTTGAGGCAGCAGCAGAAGAATAATAGCGAAATCATAATTTGGAGGATAGAACAATGGCAGAAATTACAGCAGCAATGGTAAAAGAACTGCGCGAAATGACCGGCGCAGGTATGATGGACTGTAAAAAGGCTCTCAATGAGACCAATGGAAATATGGATGAGGCTGTTGAGTTCTTAAGAAAGAACGGACAGGCTAAGGCAGAAAAGAAGGCAGGCAGAATCGCAGCAGAAGGTCTTTGTATGGTAGTAAAGAAGGATGATACGACCGCAGCAGTAGTGGAAGTAAACTCCGAAACCGACTTCGTTGCAAAGAATGCCGATTTTCAGGCATATGTTACCGCAGTGGCAAATCAGGCAGTGGAGTCCAATGCAGCAGATATGGACGCATTTCTGGCAGAAAGCTGGAACGCAGATTCCAGCAAGACCGTTAAGGAAGCGCTGGTTGAGAAGATTGCCGTTATCGGTGAGAACTTAAATATCAGAAGATTTGAAAAAGTAGTAGCAGCAAACGGCTGCGTAGTATCCTATGTACACGGCGGCGGACGTATCGGCGTTATCGTTGAGGCAGATACCGATGTTGTCAATGACAGTGTCAAGGAAGCTATGACCAACATTGCAATGCAGGTTGCAGCATTGTCTCCTAAGTATGTTTCTACCGATGAAGTATCCGAGGAGTACAAAGAGCATGAGAAGGAAATCCTTACTGCACAGATTGCCGCAGATCCTAAGATGGCCGGCAAGCCCCAGCAGGTAATCGATAACGCAGTTATCGGTCGTCTGAACAAGGAGTTAAAAGAAGTATGTCTGCTTGAGCAGATATATGTAAAGGCAGAGGACGGCAAGCAGACTGTTGCACAGTATATCGCACAGGTTGCCAAGGAGAACGGAGCAAAGCTTTCCGTTAAGAAGTTTGTCCGTTTTGAAACCGGCGAAGGTCTTGAAAAGAAGGAAGAGAACTTCGCAGAGGAAGTTGCAAAGCAGATGGGAATGTAATTTTCATATTTAGACAGCTGAATGAGTCCATTATCAGTCATAGAGATATGATTGATAGTGGGCTTATTTTAGTGCCCGGATAATACTAACCTTAAATGCCTGCGTGAGTCTTGCAGAGTGTTACAGGGGTATTACACCTTTCTATGTATCTGTTATAGTATCTATATTGATAGCAAATCTCGTCTATCGTTTCTATCAATTTGTAGTAGGAATCTCGCTTAATTCTGAGAATTTCAAGCAAGTATCCCAACAAAGAATCACGAAACAGAAAGCACATTGATAATTGAATAAGGCTTTACACTATGATACAATACCACTTGAAAGGGTGGTGAATATTATGGGAGATGATAACATGAATCAAAATGAATTAGCCGTATTTGCATATGCTTGCCAATTGCTTTTAAAAAATGAGTTATATAATGACTTAAATGATTTACTTGAATTTGCTAAAAATAAAGGCGTGATTGTGACACCGCCAAGCAATTCAGATAACAATTAAATAACAACTAACAACCATTATCTAAGGTGTAAAGTCTTATTGGATTAAAAAGGCTTTACACCTTTTAAGAAAGTCAGCTCATAAAGATCAAATATATGAAGAAAATATTCTACTAAAATGATCTGAAAGGATTATCATGTTAAAATTAGCTATCTGTTATATTAAAAAAATGAAGAGAAATACCATCATCTGTATCATGGGCATTGCGATATCCATCATGCTTTTGTTTTCGCTGGTTCAGATTGGGGAGTTGATACTAAGCAATTACAAAAACATGATATTGTCCGTTTCCAGCTATGATTATTTCATTACGGGGCTGGATGAGGAAACCGCGGATGAGATACATGAGAGGTATCAGTCATGGTACCGGATGACTCAGTTTATACCTTGGGCACGAAGCCTCGAAAATTCCGCCATATACCATGATCTGGTCGGAGTAGCCGGAGACTGGATGACTGTATTCCAGGTGGAACTGCTGGAAGGAGCCGTACCCACAGGGAAGAATGAGATCTGCCTGGAGCAGTCCTATGCAGAGGAAAAAGGTATCCGGGTCGGAGATACACTCTCCCTGCCTCTTGAGATAGGGTATACCACGGAGACAAGTGCGGATTTTACGGTATCGGGTATTCTCTCCAATATAGGTGCTTACCGTACTGGCACTTTTATGCTTGTATCCATAGATACGGCGGAGAATATTTTGCAGGGTATAGACCGTAAACAGCTTGCAGAAGACCCGGACTACATAGAATACATACTGATGAACAGCGACGGCTTCCCCGATGGGGAAGACAGTACTGAACTCTATTCCTATATTTTTGAGACATATGGAAAAGATGTACTTCAGAATATCCAAGTGAATGAGAGAAAGCTGGAACTGGAAAGTGACCAGGGGATGTATCATCTTATCTCTATGGCTATCTGGGGAATTGTTATTTTTATAGCCGTGGTCATGACAATCTTTATCTATTACATGATGCAGATTAGTTTTCAGAGTAAAATGAATCAGTATGGGACCATGAGAGCTTTAGGTGCCGGCAATGCAGCAATTGGCAGGATGATCATCAGCGAACTGTTTATCTACGGATTTGTGGGATTGAGTTTGGGATGCATGGCAGGAATCCTTTTTAATCAAATATTTGCAAAAATATTTATCCGGATTTTTGTGGGAGATCAGATTGACCGGATTCAAATATCCTACCGGATGATACTTTATATCGTGGGGCTTGTAGCAGCATCCATAATCATAGTTTATTTAAGGATCATGTTGGGGCTTAGTAAGAAAAAGCCCATTGAGCTGATACGTAATACTGATCATGTGGTGAAGAAAAAGCTTTTTACCTGTAAGAATAACATAGTGGAAATGGTGGTCAATAACAGTTTTAGGAACAAACGAAGCAGCAGCGCGCTTTTTGTGACAATGACCCTGGCTTTTTTGGCAGTACTCTTTTTGGGTAATGGTCTGAGTTCCATTTCTTTTGAGTTTGGGGATACTATGTTTGCCATTGCGGATATGGAAGTGAGCGTGATACTTGACATGGAAGCAATGATGGGAGAATCAAAGATAGAGGAGGAAGATCTTCGGGCGCTTGCGCAGTATGCAGATGAGGTCTACTATCAGGGGTGGGAGACAGAATATGCGGCTTACCATGAAAACGGAGAATCATTGGCAAGAGTATGGATATACAGTCTGAATCTGATGGAGCAATTGATTCGGATGCAGCATATGGACCGGGGAACCCGCGTGGTATTTGTCTGTCCGGATGAGCAGGAACCGCCTAAAGACCAGGTCGTTCTGAAAAATGGAAACGGGAATAGTATTCCGGTTTTGGTCGATGCTGTTGTGGATATGGGATGGTCCAGTCTGGCCGGAGAGACAGCATCAGGAATTCCTCTCATTATTATTGAAGAAGAGTATGCAAGAGAGCTTTTTGGCAGGGAGCCAAGGTGGGTGGATGTGTATCTTGCAGGGAAGGGTCTGAATTTGAAAGAAATGAGAGAGATTCTGCCTGCAAATAAATATGTTATCAATGATTTATACAATGTCATGGGTGAGGCGGTTACGCAGATGCAGGCGATACTGATACTCATTACCTACATGATGGTGGCGTTGATGGGGCTGGTGGTCTTTATGATCACATCGATTGTAAAGCAGAATTTCGAGCACCGAAGAAAGGAAATCGGCATGATGCGGGCAATCGGTGCAAGTCAAAGAAGGATGGAATGTATGCTGTGCGGGGAAGTTTTTATACTTGTGATACTTGCCGGTATACTTGCGTCAGTTCTGGCCACACCGGTATCCATGCATGTGTACAATGCCATCAACGAGGAAATGGGAATGGGTACAAGCGGCTATCTGATAGGCATCCCGGTGACATTGCTGTTTTGCGGTATTGTAATATATAGGAATGTCAGAAAATGTATGAAAGAAAAGACAATGGAACTGTTAAGGAGTGAGGGATAATTATGGCGATTATAGAAGTAAAAGGATTGACGAAATCTTATCAGGACGGGGAAGAAAAAAATGAGATTTTCGGGGATATTGACCTGAGCATAGAAGAGGGGAAATTTGTGGCTATTATCGGGAAAAGCGGTTCCGGGAAGAGTACGCTTTTAAATATTATATGCGGTCTGGATGCTCCTGATTCGGGAGAGGTCATTGTAAACGGAAAGAAAATACATTTGATGAAAGATAAGGAACTTTCCGCATTTAGATCAAAGGATATCGGCTTTGTATTCCAGAGCTTTAATTTGATACCGGTTCTTTCGATATGGGAAAACATCACCCTTCCCATTAAATTTGCGGGGATGAGTGTGGATGAGAAATATGTGGAAGAGTTAATGGAAATGCTGGAAATTACGGAGAAGCGGGATGCCCTGCCGGCTACCCTCTCGGGAGGACAGCAGCAGAGAGCAGCCATTGCCAGGGCACTGGCCAACAAGCCCTCCATCATCTTTGCGGATGAGCCTACCGGAAACCTGGATGCCGAGACCGGTAACAAGGTACTTGCACTTTTGGTGAACGGTATACGGCGGTACCACCGGACCCTAGTGATGGTTACCCACGATATGGACATCGCAAAACAAGCAGATGTGATCGTAAGAATGGATGAATTGAAGTAGAGTAGTAGTAGCCTCTGAACGGATTTAAGATCAATAGATTCGTTTGGAGGCTGTATTATTGTATGAAAAATTTTATTTTTTTGGTGTAATGTAAGAATTATGCAAGGACTTTTGTCAAAATAGGTGATATGATTCTATAAAAGATATTAAAGTCGAAAGAATTAGTAGATGACTAATGAATTAATAACGGATATTTTTTATTATATACATAAACTAAGTTGTTAATTCGATAAAATGCAAAAAGAAAGGGTGGATGATAAAATGCCAATAATTAGTGTAGTATATAGAGTTAGATCAAAAGGAAAATGGTCTAACGAGGTAAAAAACCTTAATAAAATTGCTGGAACAAAGGGACAACCAATTACAGATGTTGCTATTAAAGTTTCTTACGGTTCATGTAAATACAGAGTACATGTAAAAGGTGGTAATTGGTTACCGTGGGTTACAGGATATAATATAAATGATTATAATAATGGATATGCCGGAAATGGGAAGGAAATTGATGCCATACAAATTTATTATTATACACCATCTATATGGGTGAAATTATTTGGATACTATCTAGCAATCAAATATAGAGTGTCTCCGGTTAATAAATCATTTTATGATTATCAATATGATACTCAGACAACCAATGGTCAAGATGGATATGCCGGCTCCTTTGGAAAAAGTATAGACGGTTTGCAAATGGTAATTGTCAGAAATCCTGCATAAACTAAATAAACGATTTAATATGAACCTTGCTAATAAAGCATTATAGTAGCAAGGTTCATGTTTCCAAATAAAAATAGAGCAGTCATTGCCAGAGCGCTGGCCAATAAGTCTTCCATCATCTTTGCGGATGAACCCACCGGAAACTTGGATGCTGAGACGGGTAACAAGGTGCTTGCCCTTTTGGTGAATGGTATACAGCGGTACCACCGGACCATGGCGATGGTTACCCACGATATGGACATCGCTGGGCAGGCGAATGTGATCGTAAGAATGGATGAATTGAAGTAGAGAAAAGTAGAGTAGTAATAGCCTCTGAACGGATTTAAGATTAATAGGTTCGTTTGGGGGCTTTGTTTTTGTAATAATAATAGTGTGTGAGAGCAAGATATTCTTTACTTGCGACAGGAACAAAAATGCATATTTATATGAACTTTTTGTAAATGTAGAAATCATAAGTTTATATTTATAATGTAATCATAAAGCAAATTTACTTACAGTGTAGAAGAGGTGTACAAATGAATATTATTCAATTTTTTCAAGAAAATATTGAAATATCTATTTGTATTGGATTGGTAGTGTTATTATTACTACTATTTATCTTTAGAATTGAAGGATTTGTAAGTTTGCTTGGCAAAGCATTGGGAACAGTTTTGCAACAAATATGTTCATTAATAATAGAAACTATATGTTTATTGTTTAAAATAATCAATTGCTTAGAAGTATATGTTGTATTACTTATTGATGCATTAACCGGAAAGACAAGTTCGAATGGAAAAATAGCATCTCTTGCGATAGGAGTTTTGTCAATAGCATCTTTTTATACAACTTATTCAGGTATGGGTACTTTCATTGACAATAAAACAATAGCATTTTTGGTTACACTTGGAATTCAGGCAATTTTACTTAGTACAAGTTTGAGAATTAATGATGTTCTTAATTATAGTGATCAGGAGCAATCGAAATCAAAAAGTGTATTAATGTATGTAATCGGAATATTATGTTTACTTAGCTGTTTCTTAGCTTATGCTTTAAGAATTTTTGATCTTTCATACTCAGTTCAGAAAAATAGTTATTATATTTTGTATATAATAATTATTATTTTAGTATTAATACTAGGATTTCAGTTTATTGATAACATAATAAAGGCTGATAAACAAAATTTAAAAGAAAGAAGAATTCTATTTATAATTTATTTTATAGTCTTAAGTATATCTTCTTTCTTTTCTTATAATGCATTTGTGCCAATAATGTATCCTGAATCAATTAAAAATATTGATGACTTTCAATCTTATAAGGTTGAAGTTATTGAGCTATTAGAAAAATTAGATAATGAAGTAGATAGTAATTACTATGAAAGTGTGAAAATAGAATTAGAAAAAGAGCTTAATATAATGGAAAAGAAATTAAATGATTTTGATAATTCCTATTTTCTTAGTGACGCTGAAAAAGTATTATATGATAAAAGCGATGAGTTTGAATATTATATTTATATTGAACAACAGATTTCAGATTTGAAAAGCCAGAAGGTAAGTATAGATAATGACTGGGATGAATATTCAGAGCAAATTGTAGTAAATAGTGGAGGAATTGGAAGATATACTTTAACGTTGTGGGAAGAAGCAAACCAAGAATATTTACGCAAGTTAAATGATATAGAGACAAAAATTGAAGAAATGGAAAATGAATGTAGAAACATAGATCAAGACATTATATTTAATGTTGAACAGTATAAAAAAATAGATCAAAAAATAAAGGATTTAAATTATTCTGATGAAATTTCTTATATAAATACTTTATTAAAAAAAGAAAAATGGTCTATTGACGAAAAAAAGTTGTTAGAGGAAAATATTTTTTCACTTGAACGTATAAGATTGCAATTAGTTGATGATGAGTTAACAAATAATTATTGGAGTATGATAGAGGTATATTATAGCTATATAGAATATAAAAATCAATATTCTAATATTCTGGAGCAGATTTTAAGTATCGATATAGAAAATAT
>JAFLSY010000007.1 GCA_022510745.1 Lachnospiraceae bacterium | reverse complement strand
ACATAATCTCTCTGTGCACCTGCAAATGAAAATGCTACATCGAATCTCCTATTTTCCTGTGATTTGTTCAACTGTAACCACCTCACTACTGTTTTACGCAAGGATAATCATATATTATCCTTTACTTATTTAATCTCATGGGTACAGATAAAGAGTGAAGGGAAGCGCCACCGTGAAAACTGAGCTAACGATTTCATAATTCCAATCCGGCGGTTTTAGCTGCCGATTATATATTAAAGATTTTAATTGCGATGAAGTAGCTTATACGATTTTTTATATTGTCGGTTGTGGATATCAGTTATCAGGAGTATTTAGACTGGATGCATATATCTCCATTTTATAAGAATGTGTCCGAGGAGGGGATTATATTGTATACAGCTTGATGCAGGGAATAATAAAGAGGTAAATACCATAAGGATAAACTCCGGCTGATTCCAGAGTTTATCCTTATTATGTAGCTATCACTCCCGATATGTTACACTCTTAACATCAATCAGACTATCCCCTTTATAGGTAAGCTTCAGAGAGAAAAAATCCGCTGATTCCTCCATGAGACGAAAGAAAATCTTGTCCCCTTCCCAGATGGGCAAATCTGCTATCTTCGTCTTGGGAATCCAGACCAGCTCGCCTTCATCACAGGCAGTCAGTTCCCCCGTGTAACGGTCTGCGGTGTATAGATGCATGTACTCCGTACCCCACTCATCCGACACGAATGTCACAATTCCTCGAAATCGGTAGCGGAGCAGTGTCAAGCCTGTTTCCTCCTGCACTTCTCTGAGCAGGCATTCCTCCGGACTCTCCCCTTCCTCCAGTTTGCCGCCCACCCCGATCCATTTGTCATGGTTTTCGTCGTTTTGCTTCTTTGTGCGGTGCAGCATCAAATAGCAGCCTTCACGTTCAATATAACACAGTGTGGTCAGTCTCACTTTATCTCCTTCCATTTGCCCAAAGTATGGTATATAGGGAAATACAACATAGGTCGAATCTATAGCTTTCAGTTTCCATTCTACCTTAAGTCCAGTAGGGCTTCTGGTCCTTGTGGGTAAAGTTCTTCATCTGTCCCTTTAGGGAATCCAACAATTCACGATAGTATACACGCTTCGCCTCTCCCAGCATTCCTTCCTGCTCCAGCTGTTCCAGCATTTCCTCAAATTCCTTTAAATTTAGCTGTGCCGCATCCTTGTAGTTATTGGAAAGATTCATCTGTATCCGCTTTACAATGGCATCCAACTGCTTGCTGGCTTTATTCTTCTTAAGAAAGTTAAACATTCTGAACCTCCGTACTTGTCACCATCGATAGGTAAATTGTACTATAAGGCGTAAATATTATCAACCGCACAATGGACGGGGCAGAAAAATGATTTTACCAGAAGATGTTCTGGGTGCAACGAGATTGTTTTGACAAACAATGGGATAGCTTTTATAATGATAGACAAATATATACCATTTACAAAAGCGACAAAGAGGTGCGGGCATGAAAAAAGAGTTAGTGGTGGTAATTGATTTTGGGGGACAGTACAACCAGTTGGTTGCACGGCGTGTAAGGGAATGTAATGTATATTGTGAAATCTATTCTTATAAAACCGATCTGGCTAAGATCAAGGCCATGAATCCCAAGGGAATTATTCTGACGGGCGGTCCCAACAGCTGCTACGAAGAAGGCGCTGCAACCTGCCAAACGGAGCTGTTTGAAATGGGAATTCCGGTGCTGGGCCTGTGCTACGGCGCTCAGCTCATGAATCTTGTGTTGGGCGGCAAGGTGGAGCGTGCCGCTGCCCGCGAATATGGAAAGACTGAAGTAAAAGTGGACAACTCCTCGCCTTTGTTTACAGGGGTGAGTGAAAATACCATCTGCTGGATGAGCCATAATGATTACATTTCCAAGATGGCCCCCGGCTTCCGTGCTGTGGCAGTGACGGATAATTGTCCGGTTGCGGCTGCAGAATGTGCGGAGAAGAATCTCTATTCGATTCAGTTCCATCCGGAAGTGTTACATACTGTAGAGGGTTCTAAGATGCTTTACAATTTCGTGCGCAATATCTGCGGATGCAGCGGGGACTGGCGCATGGATTCCTTTGTGGAGGAGCAGGTAAAGGCAATACGTGAAAAAGTAGGAAGCGGCAGGGTGCTCTGTGCGCTCTCCGGCGGTGTGGATTCCTCCGTGGCAGCAGTCCTGTTGTCCAAGGCAGTGGGGGAACAGCTTACCTGCGTTTTTGTAGACCATGGTCTGCTTCGGAAAAATGAAGGCGATGAAGTGGAGGAAGTATTCGGACCGAAAGGCAGCTATGAACTGAATTTTATTCGTGTGAATGCGCAGGAGCGGTTCTATGAAAAACTGGCAGGAGTGGATGAGCCGGAGCGGAAACGTAAGATTATCGGTGAAGAATTTATCCGTGTTTTTGAAGAAGAAGCAAAGAAAATCGGCGCGGTAGATTTTCTGGTGCAGGGCACTATCTACCCTGACGTTGTGGAGAGCGGTCTGGGCGGAGAATCCGCTGTCATCAAGTCCCATCACAATGTGGGTGGTCTGCCTGATTATGTAGACTTTAAGGAAATTATTGAGCCTTTGCGAGATCTGTTCAAGGACGAGGTACGCAAGGTGGGCTTGGAGTTAGGCATTCCTGAGCATCTGGTATTCCGTCAGCCCTTCCCCGGTCCCGGCCTGGGCATCCGTATTATCGGAGAGGTGACAGCCGAGAAGGTGAAGATTGTGCAGGATGCGGACGCAATTTACCGTGAGGAAATCGCCAATGCCGGCCTGGATAAGAGCATCAATCAGTATTTTGCGGCACTTACCAATATGCGCTCCGTGGGTGTTATGGGTGACGAGCGTACCTATGACTACGCTGTAGCGCTGCGGGCTGTAAATACGGTGGACTTTATGACGGCGGATGCAGCGCAGCTGCCTTGGGAAGTACTGCAGAAGGTAACCAGCCGGATTATCAATGAAGTAGGGCATGTGAATCGGGTACTGTACGATTGCACGAGTAAGCCGCCCGGAACGATTGAACTGGAGTAATCGATTTTTTACATATCGTATTTTTGGCGGCAGATAGTTTATATGATTATCTGCCATTGAGACAGCCCTAATCTTCAAAGGACTGTCTTTTTATATTGACAAGAATTTTCAAAGTGTATATAATGAGTATATACAATAGTTGGCTATCGGGCAAAGGATATCATGCGCATATTATCCTTTGTCGTGTGCACAGGGAAAAGGAAAACTATATGGATATCATTATCAGCAATGCTTCCGGTGTGCCGATCTATGAGCAGATCAAGGAGCAGATTAAGAGTCAGATCATGACCGGCGAGCTTGTGGCCGGGGATGCCCTTCCGTCAATGCGGGTGCTTGCCAAAGATTTAAGGATCAGCGTGATCACGACGAAGAGAGCCTACGAGGATCTGGAGCGTGACGGATTTATTGAATCGGTTGTCGGGAAGGGCAGCTTCGTAAAAGGTGTAAACAGCGACATCCTGAAAGAAAACATGCTCTATGCCATTGGGGAGAGTCTTGAAAAGGCCGTAGACAAAGCAATTCTCGGAAAGGTTACATTGGATGAGCTGCAAGAGATGTTGAGGATTCTTTTTGAGGAGAGGAACAATTCATTATAATTCGAGGAGAAAATGCATGGATGAGATTAAGAATGTGATAGAACTGAATAATGTCACGAAGGATTACGGAGATTTTAAACTGGATGCTGTGAATTTTAATGTGCCGGAGGGATTGGTCTGTGGCTTTATCGGACAAAACGGTGCCGGCAAAACCACCACCATCAATCTAATCCTGGATATCATCAAAAGGGATGCAGGTGAGATCCGTGTATTTGGGAAAGATATTGATAAAGACAGCGCGTCTCTGCGGGAGAATATCGGAGTAGTGTTCGATGAAATGGGCTTTCATGAATTTATGACCGGGCGTGATATTAACATTATGATGAAAAACATCTTTAAAAACTGGGAGGAAGATGTTTTCTTTGATTATTTAAGGCGCTTTTCCCTTCCTACTAAGAAAAAATGCGGTGCTTTCTCCCGGGGTATGCGCATGAAACTTCAGATTGCGGTTGCGCTCTCACACCATGCGAAACTTCTCATTATGGATGAACCTACCAGCGGACTTGATCCTATCGTAAGGAATGAGATGATAGATATCTTTCGGGAGTTTGTTCTTGAAGAAGATCATACCATCCTTCTTTCATCACATATCACAGGAGACTTAGAGAAACTTGCAGACGAGGTGGTGTTTATCGACGGCGGAAAGATCGTGTTGTCCGGCAATAAGGATAAGATTCTGGAGAAGCACGGGATATTAAAATGTAAAAAAGAAGACCTGAACCGCATCAGCGATTCCCTGATCGTTCATTGGGAGACGGGCAGTTTTGGAGCAGAAGTTCTGGTGAATGACAGCCATGAAGCTTCAAAGCTTTATCCGGATATGGTCATGGAGCCTGCAACACTGGAACAGATCATGCTGCATTATGCGAGGGAGGTGCGCAAATGATGAAGGGGTTGATCATCAAGGACCTGATGTGCCTGAAAAAACAACTCACTGTATTCGTCTATGTGCTCGTCGGCGTGTTGATTGTCTCCGTCATGTATGTGCTCAGCGCCAGATATGGCAATATTGCTCGTGCCGGGGCGGAGATGCTTGTCGAAAATGATATGAGCGAAATAGATGTGAAGAATCTGAGCAGCATGGCACTGGTTTTCTTTATGCTCCTTCCAATCGCTGTGATCGGAGATATGGCAAATGTTTTTGAGGCGGATGGCAAAGCCGGATTTAATAAAGTGGCAGGAGCATTTCCGGTTCCCTTAAGAACAAGACTTCTGTCAAGATACATTACCATCTGCGCATTGTTTTCTCTCGGCGTTCTGATCGATATCCTGATAGCCCTTGTACTTTCGACGCTCACGGATCTGATCAGTCTGTCTGATTTCCTCGGCATCATAGTATCTGCTGCGTCGGTCATGAGTATTTACAGTGCACTTGTTATCTTTTTCTGCCTTGTGTTCGGGTATGGCAAGGAGCAGTATGCCCAGATTTGTTCCCTCGGGACAATGGTGCTTTCCCTGATCCTTCTCCAATGGAAGTCGGTGAAAAGAATTCTGACGGTGATTACGGAAAGCAATCCTGTGGCTGCAGAGAGTATAGACAGTTCTTTTATCTGGGGCGCACTGGATTTCATTAAGGAAAAAGCGTGGATACTGTTTCTCATAGCCGCTACGGTCAGTATTCTGTCTTATGGAGCTTCCCTACTGGTGGCGGAAAGAAAGCGGGGTGTGATCTGATGAGTGGACTTCTTTATAAGGATTTTGTGGCGATCAAAGGAAAAAGACTTGTATGGATCCTTATTATCGCCACGGTGGTATACACGGCACTCAGGATGGCCTTTCCGGGTACGGTTTACATGGATATGGTGACGAACGATAGCGGAGAAACAGGCAATCTCATCGATATATTATTCATTACGGGCGAATTTGGCGTTATCTGGATGGGAGGCTGGGTGATCAACCTGTTCGGGTTAAAGACCATTCAGTTTGATGAGAAGAACAAGCTCAGAGGATATCTTTCTTCGCTGCCCTTTGATAAGAAGACCTATGTTGCGTCAAAATACATTTTCACGGGAATATTGGCATATGTGTTCATATCCCTTTATTTGCTCTGGCACGTTATCTGTACGGCATTTATGGGAGAGGGATTCATTGCGGGTCTTTCCACTCTGATCATGAGCTTTTCAATCCCCTTCATCAGTCTGGCGCTTCTGATTATGGCGGTGGAGCTTCCCGCTTTTTTGATCATGGGAAAAGACAAGTCCAATATGGTCATCATTTCCATAGTCATGCTGGTCGCAATAGCTGTCCTGGGGTATCTTTTATTCGGGGATCTGAGTGTTCTGGAAAAGATAAATTATGAGAAGATCCTAAACTGGCTGGATGCACACGCCTTTGGAATGACGCTCCTATCCATCCTCTCCCCCATGATCACACTGGGACTTTACTATCTATCCTACCGCATCGCAGCAAAGCTGTATGTGAGAAAGGAGGACTGGGATGATTAAAAGGATCAAAGAGAACAAAGACGCCAAACGTCTGCTCATCTATCTGCTCCTTTCCTTTGGATTGACCTTTGTCTGGTTCGCTATTGCCCTGCCAAAAGGCCAGACTTGGGACGGGATGTCCTCGGAAAAACAGAGTTTTGTAACACTTGGTATGCTGTTCCCCGTGATCGCTCATGTGCTTACCAGGTGGATCACCAAAGAAGGATTCTCCATGACAGGCAAAGACTCCATGATGCTGGGGATATCCTTTCAAAAGAAGAAATGGATCTATTATCTTCTTGCAGCTCTTTTGCCCTGGCTATATATGGAGTTTGCCAACCTGATAACACTGCTCATCTGTTCTGAGGCATATGACCCGGAGTATTATCTGGTCATGGGGATCGATAAGAAGATGCTGCCGCTGCTCCCGATAAATTCCATCGTCGCAGGCATCATCGGTTCCATCGGGGCATTCGGTGAAGAAGGCGGATGGCGCGGCTATATGATGCCAAAGCTTATGAAACTCATGAGCAGGGAAAAGGCACTCTTATTAGGCGGTATTATATGGGGACTTTGGCACGCGCCTATCACCTGTATAGGACATAATTTCGGAACGGACTATCCGGGATTCCCTTATGTGGGAATCCTGAATATGTGTGTGCTGTGCATTCTGATGGGCGTGCTGCTTACCTTTATCACGGAAAAGAGCGGTTCTGTCTGGCCGGCCGTGATTTTACACGCAGTCAATAACGCTTCCCCGAGTATCTTAAACGGGTACATTAATCCGGATAAAGTAGGACGTATATTGGGAACGAGCGGTTCCTGGGTCGGTATGCTGGTGAGTTTGATTCCTGTAGTCGTGGTCATATTACTCCTGTGGCGCCATTCAGATAAAGCCTGATCCCATGCCGATTTGATAGTGCCCCTTTCCAAATATAGTGATTCATGGTAAAATATAACAAGCGCAGAAGAAAAACAAGCGCCGCCGAAGGCGGCATTTGTTTTTCTTGCGCTGTTAACGAGCAAGCGTCCGCGAAGGCAGGACAGAGAACGCGTAAGCGCATGCTTGCGAACAAATCATATATTCAAGGCACGGAACGGGAGGTAGAAAAATGGCGAATGACAGACGTCCGGAGGACATGACAAGAATTACAACACCGGAGCTTGCGGAAGCATTTATTGAGGAACAGGTGAAAGAGCTTCGTGCTCAGGTTGGAGACAAGAAAGTATTGCTTGCGCTTTCGGGCGGGGTTGACTCCTCCGTAGTTGCGGCGTTACTGATCCGGGCAATCGGACAGCAGCTGGTGTGTGTACATGTGAATCACGGTCTTCTGCGCAAGGGAGAGCCGGAGCAGGTGATTGAAGTATTCCGTAACCAGATGAAAGCAAATCTGATCTATGTGGATGCGACAGATCGTTTCTTGGACAAGCTGGCCGGAGTGACCGATCCGGAGCAGAAGAGAATGATCATCGGGGGAGAATTCATTGAGGTTTTCGCGGAAGAAGCACGCAAGCTGGATGGGATTGAATATCTCGCACAGGGCACGATCTGGCCGGATATTTTAGAGAGTGAAAAAGGAATCAAGGCGCATCACAATGCCGGGGGACTTCCGGAAGATATGAAATTTGAGCTGGTAGAGCCGGTTAAAATCCTGTTCAAGGACGAGGTTCGTGTGGTCGGAAAGCAGCTTGGTCTGCCGGATGGAATGGTATACCGTCAGCCGTTCCCGGGTCCGGGTCTCGGTGTTCGCTGTCCGGGAGCGATCACCCGTGACCGGCTTGAGGCAGTGCGCGAATCGGACGCGATCCTGCGTGAGGAATTTGCGAAAAACGGACTGGAAGGAAAGGTTTGGCAGTACTTCACAGTAGTTCCGGATTTCAAATCGACAGGTATCAAAGACGGTGAGCGGGCATTTGAGTGGTCAGTCATCATCCGTGCAGTCAATACGACAGACGCAATGACGGCGACCGTTGAGAATCTTCCCTTCGATCTCATGTGTCATCTGGTTGACAGGATCACTCATGAGGTGCCCGGCGTAAACCGTGTGCTTTATGATTTCACACCGAAGCCTACAGGAACGATAGAGTTCGAGTAAAAAGGTAAATCCCTACAGAGCCAGTAATTATGGGCTTTGTAGGGATTTTTAAATTGGTGGTGGGTACGATTTGGGTACAAAAATTCATCTTAGTAGTTTGATAAGAAACTCAATTGATTTACGAAGTTCCTCAGCTGTGTATGTATGGCTGGAATCTAGGTGGTCAATTGTGTTACGTATGTATGTTGGTAATGTATTGAAATTAAAATGCCGTAGCATAGTCTATTAGGCATTTTTTTAATACAAAATCATTGCATTTTTGATAAAATAAACGTGCTGGAAAGAATAGGTAATAAAGAAAAATTTGATTTGCCTAAACAGACAACTTAGAATTTATTACTGCTAAATTCCAGTTTCATGCACTACCGGTCATACGGTGAAGTGGTGAAGGATGTAAACAATTCTAGATATTTGAAACAATTGTAAATCTAATTTTCTTACGGACAGTAATTTGATATTTGGGGTTGCGAATAGGTAGAGTTGCTTAAATGTAGGCAATTCTACCATTGGTATATGGTATTTTTCTTCTTGTATCTATAGAATGATATCGAAAGAACGACAGAGAAATCAATTTCGGGAGGTTTCAAGATGGATGTAGTAAAAATTGGAAAATTTATAGCTTCATGCAGAAAAGAAAAAGGGTATACCCAGGCGAAATTAGCGGAAATGCTAGGAGTAACAGATGGTGCTGTTTCAAAATGGGAGAATGGAAAATCTATGCCTGATTCTTCGATTATGTTGCCACTCTGTGAGATTCTTTCAATTAATGTAAATGAGTTATTGAAAGGAGAAAAACTAACAATGGAGGCTGAGGCAATGGTATCAGAGGAATTGATTATTTCTCTGAAAGAAATGGAAGAAAAGAAGGCACGGCAACTTCTTTTTTTGGAAAAATGTACAGGAGTAATAGCTGCAATAACCCTTGTGGGTATTTGTGGAATTGCATTTAGTGTCACTTCATTAAGTAACCTGCATAGCATATTACTTTGGGGGTTAGCTATTCTTATTATGGCTGGATATATTTTCATTGGAATATGGATGGAACAAATGACGGGATACTATCAGTGTTCGGAGTGTGGTTACATATATACAGCAACGTTTCATAATATTTTAAAAGCGACAAATGTAGGACGCAAAAGAAAAATGTGTTGCCCAAATTGTAAAAAGATTAACTATCATCAAAAAGTTATGAGTAAGGAATAATAGGAGGAATCTATGTCTGAAATAAAAAAGAAAAATAAGAAAAGGATATTTCTGATACAACTGTGCATTGAACTTACGGTATTCGTGGTCATTATTTCTATACATTTTATTCAACTTAAAAGAGAAGAAGAATTAAGAACGCCTTTAGGCCAATTAGTGGAAGTTAATGGGCACAATATGAGCGTTTATTCAGAAGGTGAGGGTGAAAAAACACTGGTTTTTTTATCGGGGTCCGAGACGACATCTCCAATTTTGGATTTTAAATCCCTGTATTCATTGCTGTCAGATGAATATAAAATAGTTGTGGTTGAAAGATTTGGTTACGGTTTTAGCGATGTGGTCGATTCGCCAAGGGACATTGCAACTGTATTAAGTGAAACCAGAGCAGCATTAACTAAGGCGGGTATTGAAGGCCCGTATGTGCTTTGTCCCCATTCTTTGTCAGGACTAGAATCCTTGTATTGGGCGCAGCAATATCCCGATGAGGTGGAAGCAATTATTGGTCTCGACATGGCTGTACCAGAGGCCTTAATAGACTTTAAGGATGAAGTTCTCTTAAATACGATTAGGAACTTCTTTACAAGAATCGGATGGATAAGGGTTTTACCCTTAATAAGTGATATGGATTGTGTAAAGTACGGAATCCTTACTGAAGAAGAGAAGGATATTGCCCATGCAATGATGTACTATAATTTCCTAAACAAGACTGTTCTAAATGAATTTAAGTACATCAGTCAAAATGCGAAAACGGTTGGGGATGGAAAAACTCCGCAAGTTCCTATGCTTTTATTTGTTTCTAGTGATAAATTAAAAAAAGAATGGCCAGGATACATTCAAAGTTATGTAAGTAATGTGGAGAATGCAAATATTGTACAGTTAGATTGTCCACATTATGTTCATGATTATGAGTATGTTAGAATAAGTGAAGATATTAAGAAGTACTTAAATGAGATGGATAATTAACTAGGGTAATTTAACACTTTATATTGTAATAAGTATTTAAGAAATTGAAATTTTATTGCTCCAAGATAGGCATTAAATTTCAGTTTCGTAAAACTGATGCGTTAGTCAAGAAAATTGGAATCCTCTAAAACTAAGATTCTTTTAAGTTGTAGGTTTGTTCACTGACCCTTAAATAATCCTGTAGTATCTGCTTAGGTGTTTTCCATCCAAGAGGACGCATAGGAAAGTTGTTGTAATCTCTACGGTTGTATACCTTAAGCTGATTGCCGAAATCCTCAAAAGAATAGAAGGTATGGGTGGCATAGAACCGTTCATTGTCTTTCCTGTGGCTGCGTTCCACTTTCCAATTGTGGCGGGGAGTAAAGGGCTTGATCAGCTTGTGCCGGATCCCAAACTGTGCAAGGCGTACCTGAAAGATAGTGGGCTTGTCGGAACCACCGTGAGAGCTGAAACGCTTTGTAAATTCCTGCCCGTTATCTGTTTGTACACATTTGATGGGAAGGCGAAACGCCTTGACCAGGTGCTCCAGTAACAACATGGAAGAATAGGAACTGTGTTCCTCAAGAGCGTCCATAAAGCGCCAACGGGAGTATTCATCAATAGCGGTATACTGATAGAACTGTTTCCCTTTGGCGTCGCCGACCAGACATACGGCAGGAACAAACTTCACATCGATCTGGATACGCTGCCCGGGATGATCCATCTGCTCATAAGGCTTGGGGACATACTTGAGGTTAGGCGGATGGACAGCCATGATGCCCTGCTTCTTTAGGAAACGGTAAAGTCCCGGGATGGAACGGGAATAGCCCCGCTGCATGAGCTTGACCCAGAAGACGACAAGACTGGCATCGGGATTACGTCTACGCACGTCAGAGATGAGCTTGATCTCTTCGGGGGTATGCTGGTTAGGATGGTGGTGGGGTCTTCTGGAGCGGTCACGCAAGGACTCGATAGAGCCGTCAAAGCGACGTTTCCAGCGGTAGACATACTGCCGGTTGGTCTTGTATTTGATGGCAGCGTTAGTGACACCATACTTATCAGCGTAGCGGATGAAGGATAGACGGAATCTCATATCTTATGTTATAGTAGTCACAGCAGGGGTCTCCTTTGGTTGGATTTTTGTTGTGGTGACTAAAATATAACACAAAGGCAGTATCCCTGCTTTTTAATTATTCAGTTGTAACACATGTATTGTAATCCTACACAGATCCAGATGCCTACTATGATTGGAAATTGCAACAGTCAACGTTTTCTGATATGATATCCATGATGTGCCTAATCATATTAATTTGTAAAAGAATACAGACTAAATCTTGGGAAAAATTGTCAATTAATTGAAAAATTTGAAAGGAGTAGTTATGAGAGAGGAATTATATAAAGGGATAAATTTTGAAAATGATCAAAAGAAATTAAAATGGTTACAAAATGAATATTGTGAAAAAAATATTGCTGATTTGATAAAAATGAGAATAAGCGCCTTTTTGGCGTCAATTGAATTAATTGAAAACAAGAGTAAAATGGTTAAATTAGATAACATTGAAAAAGCGATAAGCCAAGATATAAAGAAGATGTTATTAGTCACAAAAAAAGTCAAAGATTATGCTATTGGCCATCAGGGTAACCCTTTGTTTGTTGAAAATGAAAATGGGGAAGCGGAGTTGTTTTATGATGAAGAAAAAGATTCCATACAGATTTATATGGAGTATTTCATTTATAAATACCGCGTTATTGTTGAATATGTTGTAAAAATTTTAGATAAAGTGATACATATGGATGAAAGTGCTTATAAAAAAAATAATTCTAAAAAACATATAGGGGAATATGAAAGAACCAATGTAAAATTGGAGTATATTAGAAAGTTAATTCAAAAATATAGTAGCGAGCAAATAGATTTAGAATGGTTTGATGAGGTCAGAAAAGTTAGAAATAAATTGGTACATGAAGGCGCTTCTTGTATGATTTTTTATAATGGGAATGAACCTTTATTCCAAGTCTATAATCTAGAAGTTGATGATTTGTTTATGCCTGAAGAATTTTTGTCAAATGGAAATGTTATATCTTGTAAATATTTTATCGCAGTAACTGTTTCATATTTAATATATTTTGTCGATACAATATTCCAAATATTGAAAAATGTTAATGATGATAAAAAATTTGTTTGGTCTGAATGTAAATTGAATTATAAAGTAGTAGAAAGTGAATTTGAAAAGGGTTTGGATTTTATAGATAAGATGTACGGAATAAGTAGTTTCATTCCAATATATCAAAAAAGTTTATTTGAAATGATTGAACAGTATTTAGATTGAAAGTGGCAATTATATGATGCATGAGTATAACGGTAAAAACTAAATATGAAAATGATAAGACGAGGTAAAGGGCTGCTTTGGCAGTCCTTTTTCTGTTCTCTGTCATTTTATAATTTACTTTTTCATATTTTCACGGTATAGGGTTATAACAAAAAATAAAAAAATTTAATGAAGTTTTGACTGGTGGATATAAGAAGATAAAGCCGGATTGCCGGAAGGGAGTGAGGGCGCAGTTGGAGCGGATGAAAGAACTCTGTAAAGAACGAAACAGTTTGTATGAGAAGCAGAATGACTTGAAAGGGCAGAAACAGAAGATTGAGAGAACGTTGAAGAGATAGAAAATGTGGGGCGTGGTGGTTGTTATGCCCCATATTTTTGTGGTAAATGGAGAGAGGAAGTAGTATAATCAAATCTGTAAATCTATTTTGTGGACTTGGATGGTTTAGGAATAAAAAGAGGTTAATGTATGGAATATAAAGAGAATGCATTGTGTTATGAAGACTATTGCAGATTGAGAGAAAGTGTTGGATGGCTTAATTTTGCAAAAAAACAGATAGAAAATGCGCTTATTCATAGTTTATATACAGTTACAGCAGCTGAAGATAATCATACTATCGGCATGGGGAGATTAATTGGAGATGGTTTTTATTTTGTGGTAGTCGATATTGTGGTACAACCTGCTTATCAGAAAAATGGTATAGGTAGTGAAATCCTCAATAGAATAATAGAATACGTTGATAAGACGACGCCAGTTGGAGGACGATCCAGCGTGCAGTTAATTGCAGAAAAGGGAAAGGAAATATTTTATGAGAAACTAGGTTTTAAAATAATTCCGCATGAATTTTGTGGACCAGCAATGAGAAAGGTTATCCGGAAATAGTAAAATTCCGGTTTGGGGTTTTGTTTTTTATGGCAAAAGCAGGTGCTTTCTTTGCTGATTTTTGTATAATAAATGCGTGGCAACATTTTGGCAACAAAAATCAGTAAGCCAAAATAAATTATGTAAAAAACGGTAATTTCACAATGAAACTTAAACAAAATAATTTAGGTCACAAGTTGAACTTGCCGAGTTGGAATGATGTAAGGATTGATGCATAGAAAATTACATTTAACGAGATAGCCTGTGTGTGATAATGTACGGAGTGGGTAACTGCTCCGTTTTTTGAAATGATGTGTGAAATGTAGGATAAGAAAATCATTTTTATTGAGCAGTTCAGGTTCAAACTCGGTATTTGGGGAGGAAATATGTCAGAATTAACGTCTATGATGAATATTGGAAAAGAGATGGAAAGAAAGTTAATAAATGTTGGAATTGATTCCCCGGAGAAACTGATTGAGTTGGGTGCAAAACAGGCTTTTATAAAGCTAAAGCAGGAATATCCTCAAGTTTGTCTGGTGCATTTATATACACTAGAGGGAGCAATTTGCAATACGGAATTTAATTTTCTTTCGGAAGACAAGAAAAAAGAATTAAAAGAGTTTAGTGACTTTTTAAAGAAGTGACGCAAGGGAAAGAAAATACTTTATCAATACTTATAATTTGCGGATTGCCGTTAGGTGAATTGACAATGGGAGAACATCTTGGATGATAACATTGCGATATGGTAACACGAATACGTTTTTCTTACGTGGAAATGGTGCAAATTTGCTTGTTGATACTGACTATGCAGGAACATTATCAGTATTTTATAAAGAGATTAAGAATCATCAAATAGGAATCCGGGATATCACATATGTGCTTGCTACGCATTATCACCCGGATCATATTGGGATTATCAGTGAACTTATGGAGCAAGGCGTAAAACTTTTATTGATAGACACGCAGATTAAATATGTCCATTTTGCTGATGAAATATTTCGCAGGGACAACCGCTTAAAATATAAACCGATCAGCGAAACGAAAGCTACGGTGATAAGTTGTTCTGAGAGCAGAGATTTCCTATTGGCTATGGGAATTAGTGGAGAAGTCATTTCTACGACGAGTCATAGTGAAGATAGTATTTCTGTAATTTTGGATAGTGGGGATTGCATTGTTGGTGATTTAGAACCTATTGACTATTTAGCAGCTTATAATGACAATCCGAAGCTTAAAAACGACTGGGATAACATTATGCGTTATAATCCGAAAAGAATCTTGTACGCTCATGCGAACGAAAAAATAATAGTCTAGTTACAGATATATGATTTATAGAGAACAATATGGAATATATGCTAGCTACTTCTCATATGGCAGATCCTTTGATAATGGTGAGGAACAACAACGGGAAAATTTTGAAAAAGTAATGGAAAAAGTGTAATGCCTGCTAAAAGGCATTAAGAGATGGGAATATTATGAATAATGAAGATTATATTAATTTAGTCGAGAGTGTCTCAAAACAAATTTTGGATAAGATTGATTTTAAACATGGCATAGTGCAAGAGTGCAGTGAGGAAATGCGGAAAAGGGGTTGCGCTCTTGATGTTCATTGGAAAATGAATGTACGTTTAATCCTATATATCAATAAATGGAACGGAGACTGCTGGTATTATGTAGAAAGAAATGGAGAGCAGGTTTCGCCAAGTCACTATGGGCGAAAATATGACGACCAGTTTTTTCATTTTCTCCAGCATCTGGTGAATGAAGTTGATAATGGAGATTTTAATTATAAGAAGACAATAAGTGAGAAAATTACAGAAATAGTTCAAGAAAGACAACTTACCAGTTATATGAACGATACAAAATGGAAAGAGTTTATTCATGCGATGGACGAGGAAATGTCAATTGAAGTCCCTTGTGATTATAAAACCTTACTGGAAGAAAGCAGAGACAATTTGTCATTTTGTACCGGATGTGATATAGAAAGCTTTAACGGTTATCATTTTAAATCCATTGAGTGGGTAAAAGTAAAACCGAAATTTTATGAGAGAAAACACAGAGGTATGTGTCCTTTTTTGTCATTATATGGTATAATGACCTTGTTCAAGGCATGAAGCGACTATAAAATGCAAATCTGATATAGGTCAATAACTGTATTCGGAGGGGATATGTATGAATTCAACCAAGTATCTTACAGCGCTTGAAAACTCTATATGTAAATTACATCAGCTTCCTAACCCTAGTCCCGAGCAAATTTTCGAAGCTATGGATGAGTTTTGCCATGTTCTGAGATTGGGGAAAGTTGAAATCGTAATATACGAAAATGAAGCTTCCATGCATTTCGGATCATCTGTTACACACTGCTTTTACGACAGTGGAAAAGCCTGTAAAGACATTTGCATAAACAAACGTATTAATGCCCCGGACGAAACAATCATATTCTATAATATTTACGCCATAGAAGGGGAACCGGAGTGGACGGAAGAAGAACGAAACGGGATCAATGTATTTATTGCTTTACTCAGTACGTTCAACGGAAAAACCAGACTTGTTCAACTAGTTCATCACTTGACTTACTACGACAGCGATTTTGATATGTATAATCTTAAACAATTTATGAAGTGTGCCCGGATACTGTGGACTTCCGGGCGAATAGGCCAATTCACTGTCGTCCGCTTTAACTTTAAACGTTTTTCTGCAGTCAATCAGTATATTGGCCGTGAAAACGGAACTCTCGTCATGAAAAAGTTTATCAGCTTGATTGACGATCTTCTCGACGACGAAAATGAATTACTCTGCAGAATAGGCGGAGACAACTTCTTAACGCTTGTAAAGAGTGATAAACTTCAATCTGTTCTTGATATACTGAGCGGGACAAGCATTATTTACGATGAACCCAACAATGAACGTATATTTATCACTGCAACTGCAGGTGTATATGTTATCAAGGATATCGGCAGGGTTATTCTTCCGACAGATATCATGGACCGTGTCAGTCTGGCCGCCCACCTTGCAAAAGACTCTCCCGATACAGATGTTGTGTATTTCGATGACGCTCTTCTTACAAGAATCAAGCATAATGATGATATTTCCGTAAACTTCCAGAAGGCTCTTGAAGAAAGGGAATTTCTCGTGTACTATCAGCCAAAGGTCGCAATCAATGGCAGACATATCGCAGGCGCAGAGGCTCTGTGCCGCTGGATGCATAACGGACAGATGATACCGCCCGGAGAATTTATTCCCGTTCTTGAACAGGGGCGTGATATATGCAAGCTGGATTTCTATATGCTCGATGCTGTATGCAAGGATATCAGAAGATGGCTCGATGCCGGCATGAATGTTGTGCGCGTATCGGTCAATCTTTCACGCCGCCACCTTTCGGATACAGATCTTTTGGAGCATATCATCGAGATCATTGATAGGAACAATGTTCCGCATGAATACATAGAAATAGAGCTTACCGAGACAACTACCGACGTCGAGTTCAGAGACCTTAAACGTATTATCGGAGGTCTCCAGCAATCAGGCATTTCCACTTCTGTGGACGACTTCGGTATTGGTTATTCTTCCCTTAATCTTATCAAGGAGATACCTTGGAACGTTTTAAAGCTGGATAGGAGCCTTTTGCCTGCTAAGAGCGATGGGAATTCCAGTCAAAAGGATGTAATGTTCAAGTATATCATCGCCATGACTCAGGAAATGGGGCTCGAATGTATTTCCGAGGGCGTTGAAACAAAAGAACAGGTACAACTCCTTGCAGATAATAAATGTAATCTTGCTCAGGGGTTCTATTTCGATAAACCTCTTCCTGTGGAAGAGTTCGAAACAAGACTCGATAAAAATTATATTTATGACCGTTAATTAGGCAGCATTATCCGGGGCAGCCGGAAATTGTTCTTAAAGATAAAACGAATACGGACCGACTATCGTCATTCTGCCGTTTGGCACAAAAGGCGATAATCGGTCCGTTTTGTTTATGCTTCTACTTTTACACCGTTGATATAGACAGCTTTTACTTCTGTTTCCACCCAGAAAGGACAGCCATCAGTGATGACCAGATCGGCATCCTTGCCAACCTCCAGAGAGCCCACGCGGTCTGCGATGCCCAGATGGCGGGCAGGATTGATGGTGATAGCAGCCAGCGCATCCTCTTCCGTCATGCCGGCTTTCTTTGCCATACCGGCACACAGCGGCAGATGCTGGATCGGAATCACGGGAGCATCCGTGATGATGGAAACCTGACAGCCTGCGGAAGCCAGAATGCCGGGCGTTTCCCAATTCTTGTACTGCAGCTCATACTTGGTGGCGGTTCCCAGTGTGGGACCGACAGCCAGCGGAACATTTTCTTTCAACAACTCATCGACGATCAAATGCCCTTCTGTCACATGTTCCAACGTGATATCCAGGTTGAATTCCTTCGCAATACGAAGTGCGGTAAAGAGGTCATTGGCCTGATGCGCATGGGCCTTTAATGGAATTTCTCGATTTAACACCGGAAGCAGCGCTTCCAGCTTCATGTCGAAAGCGGGAACTTTGGTATAGTCGTCGCCTGCGGCTTCCTTCTTTTGCTGATAGGCTTTTGCTTTAAAAAGCATTTCCCGGATCAGGGCAGCGTTGGTCATACGACTGGAAATGCCTTGGTCTTTGTAACACCGTTTGGGATTTTCACCGAAAGCGCATTTCATTGCCACGGGAGCCTTGACGATCATGTCGTCCACGCGTTTGCCTACGGTTTTCATGGCGATAAAAGTGCCACCGATGGGATTGGAGCTGCCGGGGCCCGTGCCGATGCATGTTACGCCCGCCCGTGCGGCTTCTTCCAGTGTTCTGTCCATGGGATTGATGCCGTCCTGCGCCCGCAGCTGAGGGGTTACGGGATCATTGTATTCATTATAATCCTTGCCCTCATAGCCGATGGCGGTTCCGTCCAGACCGACATGACAGTGAGCGTCCACAAAGCCGGGATAAATCTGCAGACCGGTGGCGTCAAAAGTAGTGCATCCGTCCGGAACGGCCAGACCTGCGCCGATTTCTTTGATTTTTCCGTTTTCGATCAGGATGTCGGCCTGAAAGGTCGTCATTTTGGCATCCTGTCCGATGGCGGTATGTAAAGTGCCGTTTTTTATGTATAACATATGATAGTTACCTCCTATCTCATAATGTACTACCAATGATATTTTATAACAAGCATTGTCATATAACAAGTAATGAAGTGATAAGATTTATCAAAATAATTTGGATTATCCTTTCGATTTAACAGAAGGAGATTGCGGACGGTTTATGGGAGAGCCGGCAAGCTGACAATACCTGACATTGACGCAATATAAATTGACAAAATTCGACAGGATTATTATACTGAAAATATATAGTATGGCCATAAAAACGGAGGCGAAAAAGCATGGGAGAATTTCGGGTATTGGAGATCAAACAAAGCGTTTTTGCGGACAATGATCGCCGTGCGGATGAGGTCAGAAGCGAGCTGAAAGAGAAAAAGGTATTTTTGTTGAATCTGATGTCATCTCCGGGTTCCGGAAAGACCACAACACTGACCAGAACGATTGAGCATCTGAAAGAGGAATTTCGTATCGGCGTCATGGAAGCGGATATTGATTCGGACGTGGATGCCAAGACCATTTCCTCACTGGGTGTAAAAGCGATTCAGCTCCATACCGGGGGCATGTGCCATCTGGATGCGGACATGACGGCGCAGGGACTTGCAGGACTGGAAACGGGTGATGTGGATCTTGCGATCCTTGAAAATGTAGGGAATCTGGTCTGCCCGGCGGAGTTTGATACAGGTGCGGTCAAAAATGCGATGATCTTAAGCGTCCCTGAGGGGGATGACAAACCGTTAAAATACCCGTTGATGTTTTCCATCTGCGATGTGGTTTTGATCAACAAGATCGATGTACTGCCTTATTTTGATTTTGATATGGATAAGTGCAGAGAAGGTATCCTGATGAGAAATCCCAAAGCGAAAATCATTCCGATCTGTGCCCGCACAGGGGAGGGAATCGAGGAATGGACCTCTTGGCTTCGTAATGAAGTAAAGAAGTGGCAGGAATAAAGAGAAAGAAGGGAAAAAGAAATGTTGTTTCAAATCTATGGTGATGGTGCCGGATGGCAGTTGTTAGGATGGGTGCTGGTGTTTGCAGCATTGGTTCTGGCAAATGAGTTTTCCAGACGTACCAAACAGGGAGGCATTTTATGCTTCTTAGTAATACCGGCAGCTTTGACGGTGTATTTTATCGCAATCTATGTGGGTGCTGCGATGGGAGCCGGGTGGGCGCTTAATAATCCTACCTATGTTCACATGAACAGCTGGTTCCATTATGCGAAGCTCTATGCGGCAACTGCAGGCTGTATCGGTTTCATGATGTTAAAATACAAATGGGGTATCGGCAAAACGGAGTGGTTTAAAGTATTCCCGTTTTTGATTGTTGCCATCAATATCCTGATCGCGGTTGTAAGCGATTTTGAATCCGGTATCCGCAGTATGCATGCTCTGGCGGAATACGGCGACCGTTGGTGGTTGTCTTCCGAGAATGTATGGCTTTACGGAGGCTGGTGGAACTGGGTGAACGGCATCGCCGGAATCCTCAATATTCTCTGTATGACAGGCTGGTGGGGTATTTATTCGTCAAAGAAAAAGGACGATATGCTTTGGCCTGACATGACATGGTGCTTTATCATTGCATATGACTTGTGGAATTTTGAATATACATATAACAACCTGCCGACCCATGCATGGTATTGCGGACTTGCTTTACTGTTAGCTCCCACATTTGCCAATGCACTGTGGAACAAAGGCGGATGGATTCAGAACCGTGCCAATACACTGGCAATGTGGTGTATGTTTGCGCAGGTATTCCCGATGTTCCAGGATTACAGCCGCTTCACGACGATTTCTACCGTATATGCGGACGGCTTTATGGATGCGGCAGTAAGACCCTCATCTGCCGACCCGAGGATGCAGGGCATTGTTGCAATTCTTGCACTGGGAGCAAATGTGCTGTGCTTGGCAGCGATCATCAAGCGCTCTATAGAACAGAAAAAGAATCCTTATAAGAATGAGATCTTCACGGATCAGAAAGATTTCCAGCTTGCCATGGCAAGAGCTGAGAAAGCTGAGTAGGAGGAAAGCCTATGGACATGACGAAGGTATACGAAGAGTGGCCGGCGAACCATAAGAAGGATAAGAATCCCAGCAAAAAGATCATTAAGCTGGGAAAAAAGATTACGGACGTTGCGGCTCATAAATTAAAAGGTGTTTCGGTAGAAGATCCGGAGTATTGGGGACTTGCAGAGATCATCACGGAAGAGATGGCAGATGTTGCCCTAAAAATGAAGGTGAGGGCTCACTATACATTTGATGAAATGTGTAAGCTGACGCATGCGCAGACTGACAGCGAGAAAGAGAAATTAAATAAGCTGTTGGAAGAAATGAGTTATATCGGTCTTTTGGAGTACGACTACGGTTATCATTATGACCACAACGGACGTACCCATGAGCAGACGGAGAGAAGATATATTCTGCCCATGTTCGTTCCCGGTTCTGCCGAGCTTTTCAACATGGAAGAGCTTCCCGACGGAAGCAATCCGAGACTGCGGGACCATCCGGATGTAGCATCCTTCTTTGAAAGAATGACCTACATACCGCTTGCGGGCGTGACGCAGATGGTGCCTCCGGGAGGTGCGGGCATCGGTATGCACGTTATTCCGGTAGAAAAAGCAATCTCCATGGAGAATCAGTCCGTCGATTTAGAGCATCTTTCCTATTGGCTGAAAAAGTACGAAGGTCATATCGGTGTGGGACGATGCAGCTGCCGTGCATCCAGAAAAGTCCTGGGTGACGGCTGTGGAGATGATGATTTTGGCTGGTGTATCGGTGTGGGCGATTTCGCCGATTACTGTAGAGAGACCGGAAAAGGTCATGACATTACCTACGAAGAGGCAATGGCAATTCTCCAGCGTGCGGAAGAAAACGGATTCGTTCATCAGGTCACTAATATCGACGGTGAGAATAAGATTTTCGGTATCTGTAACTGTAACGTTAATATCTGTAATGCACTGCGTACTTCTCAGTTATTTAACACGCCGAACATGTCACGCTCTGCGTATGTGGCACATGTTGATAAAGAGAAATGCGTGGCCTGTGGGCGCTGCGTGGAATATTGCCCTGCAGGTGCGGTGAAACTGGGACAGAAGCTGTGTACGAAAGACGGCGGCGAAATAGAGTATCCGAAGCAGGAACTCCCGGATGAAGTGAAGTGGGGACCGGAGAAATGGGATCCCGAATACAGAGACCATAACAGAATTAACTGTCATGAGACCGGAACCGCTCCCTGTAAGACCGCTTGTCCTGCGCATATCGCAGTACAGGGTTATCTGAAAAAAGCAGCACAGGGCAAGTATCAGGAAGCACTGGCGCTGATCAAGAAGCAGAATCCTTTCCCGGCTGTATGCGGACGTATCTGCAACCGCCGATGTGAGGATGCATGTACAAGAGGAACCATCGATCAGGCAGTCGCAATCGATGCGGTTAAGAAGTTTATTGCTGAGCAGGATCTGAATGCAGAGACCAGATATATTCCGCCGGTAGTGATTCCGGCGAGCATCCATAAACAGCGCTGGGACGAGAAGATTGCCATTATCGGCGGCGGTCCTGCCGGACTTTCCGCAGCATTTTACCTGGCAGAGATGGGCTATTACCCCACGGTATTTGAAAAGAACGAACTGCCGGGCGGTATGCTTCAGTACGGTATTCCTTCCTATAAGCTGGAAAAGGATGTGATCGCAGCAGAAATCGATGTTATGCGCCAGATGGGTGTTGAAATCAAGACCGGCGTGGAAGTGGGCAAGGATATTACTTTGGATGAACTGCGTGCACAGGGCTATAAGGCATTTTATGTTGCCATCGGCTGCAGCGCAGGACGTCGTCCGGGTGTACCAGGCGATACAGCCGAGGGTACCATAACGGCGATTGAATATCTGAAAGAAGCCAATACCGGAAATACATCCTTTACCGGTAAAGTAGTAGTAGTCGGCGGCGGTAACGTTGCCATCGACGCGTCCAGAGTCAGCATCAGAAGCGGCGCTGCAGAGGTGACCCAGCTTTGTCTGGAATCGGAAGCTGAGATGCCTGCATCTGACGAGGAAGTTCGCGAAGCTGAGGAAGACGGCGTTATCATCAAGAATGGCTGGGGCCCGAAGGAAGTTCTCGTTACGGACGGCAAGGTAAGCGGCATCGTATTCAAGAAATGTACCGCTGTATATGACAAAGACGGTAAATTCAATCCCGCATATGATGAGAACGATACGATGACCATCGAGTGTGACAGAGTCATTTTCGCAATCGGACAGCAGATTGTGTGGGGAGACCTGTTAAAGGGAACAAAAGTAGAATTTGGCCGTGGAAACGGACCTGTTGCGGATTCCCTTACTTTCCAGACTGCAGAGCCGGATATCTTTGTGGGCGGCGATGTCTACACGGGACCGAAATTCGCCATCGACGCAATCGCACAGGGACATTATGCGGCAGAATCCCTGCACCGTTTCGTTCAGGGCGGTCATATGACCATCGGACGCAACCACTGGGAGTTCATCGAGCTGGATAAAGACAATATTTCTGTAGCAAGCTATGATAATTCCTCCCGTCAGGTAGAAGGAAACGATGCATCAGTGGAAGCAAAATCATTCCGCGACGCGCATCTTACTCTGACAGAGGAGCAGGTGAAGACCGAGACCGCAAGGTGCTTAGGCTGCGGTGCAACCATTGTGGACCAGAATAAGTGTATCGGCTGCGGCGTATGTACAACGAAATGTGCGTTTGACGCCATTACCCTACACAGAGACCGTCCGGAATGCACCCATATGGTTCCTGCGGAGGATAAGTTCAAATATATCCTTCCTTATCAGTTAAAGCGTGCAGTGAAGATTGCCAAACACAAGAAAGATAAATAAGAAAACGCTTCGGAGTGAAGAAGAATGCACGAATTAGGCGTAGTATTTTATGTAATCCGCGATGTCAAGAAGGTAGCCGAAGAGAATAATGTAGAGCAGGTAGAAACCGTAACGCTGGAAATCGGCGAAGTGTCCGGCGTGGTTCATGAGCTTTTGACCGACTGTTTTAACTGGGCAATCAAAAAAGAGCCCATCATGGAGCACGCCAAGCTCCAGATCGAGACAATCAAGGCGGTTACCTTCTGCGAGGATTGCAAACAGGAATATGAAACAGTCAAGTATGCGAAGATATGTCCTCACTGCCAAAGTGAAAACACCTATCTTCTGCGGGGAAATGAATTCAATTTAAAAGAAATAGGAGTTACATGAAAGGAATGTTCAGCTTCATTCCATTTTAGAGCGTAACCCAAATACGGACCGACTCTCGTCATTCTGCCATTTGGCATAAAACGGCGACAGCCGGTCCGCTTTTCTTATGCTTCTACTTTTACACCGTTGATATAGACAGCTTTTACTTCTGTCTCCACCCGGAAAGGACAGCCATCGGTGATGACCAGATCGACATGACAGTGAGCGTCCGCAAAGCCGGGATAAATCTGCAGACCGGCTGCGTCAAAAGTGCTGCACCCCTCCGAAACGGTGAGACCGGTGCCGATTTCTTTGATCTTTCCGTCTTCGATCAGGATGTCGGCTCGAAAGGTCGTCATTTTGGCATCAACAAATGATATTTTATAGCAAGCATTGTTATAGAACAAGTAATGAAGATTATATCCGGTAAAGCACTTGCAAAAGCATATCTAAAATGTTATATATGAAAAGGAATTATTTTGCATTCAGAAATGAGGTAGCTATGGAACAGGAAAAAAAGAAATGGTTTGCGCGGCCACCCAAATTTAAAACAAGAATGATCATGATGATCGTTGGAGTGATTCTGCAAGGTTTTGGCCTTTCGATGCTACGCCAGTTGAACATGGGTACGGATCCCTGTTCTCTTCTAACGCAAGGCGTGGAATCCCATGTGCCGTTAAGTTTCGGCACATGTCAGCTGCTGTGCCATCTGGTGACATTTGTGTTTGTGCTGCGCTTTGATGTCAGCTATATCGGCTTTGGAACCATCGGCAATATGGTGTGCCTGGGATACATATCGGATTTCTTTAGTTGGATATGGAGGCTGGTGCTTCCGGAGGGATTCTTCTCTCGGACTGCAGTGATGTGGGGACTATTGCTGCCCGCACTGGCGGTGTTTATTGTGGGCGCTGCCACCTATATGTGCGCAGGACTGGGTTCCTCGCCATATGATGCACTGCCGTTTATCATTTCTGACCGATTTAAGAAAATTCCCTTCAAGCCCATCCGAATGGGCTGGGATATCGCCTTTACTATTGGAGGCATACTGCTGGGAGCAAGGGCCGGTATCGTTACCTTTGGTGTGGCCTTCTTTCTTGGGCCTGTGATAAGCTTTCTCCAGAAGAAGCTGCAGATACTCCTTCGGACGGAAAGTCCCGAAGCAGTCTAAGGCAGGAAGATATGGTATATAAATGTTCCATGTATTCAAGATTCGGTGCTCCCAGACTTCCTTGGAGATCGTGGAAGAATCTTTGCAAAGATATTTGGAGATTTCACGGGAGAATCGTCCTTCATCCAAGGACACTCGATAAATATACGGTCATCCAGAGTGAGATGTTTATGGCCGCCGGGTACTAACTTTGACATAGGGCCTCCTGACCGGTTAGCCGACTATGGACTATGACAGCAGAGCATCTTCAAATCAGGTCAGGTTACTTTCTGCGTGGAAATGAGTTTAATTTAAAAGAAATAGGAGTTACATGAAAGAGGTTATTGTTTCTTTTGGAAAGAGAATCAGCAGTGTATCCGGGATTGGTGGGTACGCTGCTTTCTTTTGGGGTAAATTCAAGTTTTTTGTTTAAAATAGGTGGTAAAAGAGGTGGGGTAGAGCAGGTAGGAAATGCAGCGGAATTGGAATAGGAAAAATGTGGGAAATGTGGATAAGATAGGGGAGAAACTTGTTGAGAAATGTGGATTTTTAGTATATAATTGGTTTAACGAAAAGATTAATTTTTCCGGTTCTATAATATCCCTATTGTTCTCAAAATGTCTAAAACTAAATTGGTAATTCTAAAAAGCAAAAATTTCAAAAAGGTATGGAAAGACCAGAATCTAGGGGGGAGGCTGGGAAATGAGTTGAAGCGAAGTGATTAATAAAATTACTTTTAATTATATTATATGAGGAACGGCTATGGGAAAATATCAAAATCCAATACCAAATGTTGAAAATGACGCAAAAATAGAAAACGTAAAAAATGTTGAATTTGCAGATGATTATTCGGAATGTAAAGTAGTGTATTTTGCATTTCTTGATATATTAGGTTTTAAAAAGGCATTCGATGATAATCGTCAAAAAAATGATTCGGAATTTGCGGAAAAATTTAGAGATGTATTTAATTATTTTTTTGAATTAATGAATGCGTCGAATTTTATGAAAGACAATGATAGCTATGCTGGGCAAACATCTGATAGCTTATATTTTTATACCACTAGATCAGACATGCTTCTGGAATTTTTACATGTATTTTCGCATTTTAATTTATATGCAATGTCAAAAAATGTTTTTTTTAGAGGTGGAGTAGCAAAAGGGAGTTTGTTCATAAAGGAAAAATATCAATTTTATGGAGAGAGTGTTATTTATGCATATCTTCTGGAAAATGTAATTGCAAGAAATCCAGTTATCTATATCGATGAAAATACGTATAATGAATTAAAAGAATATAGTGGAATTGATGCGTTAATAAAAGAAAAAGGTGAAAGATATTATATAAGACCTTTTGCCGGTCTTTCTGTGGAGATGAAAATGTATTTAAATGATTATTCAACTATTAATATTCGGGAAATTTCACTGGATGTTATACAAAATAATATAGAATATAATAAAAGATTATTTGAATATGATGCTAAAAATTTTGAAAAATACGTTTTTTTAATTAATGAACTTAGTGAGCGTTGAATAAATTGATCAAAAAAAAATATACTAAGGAGGGAAAACATGGAAAATCAAAGGGTTGGAGCAGGAATTTTGAATATTATTACTGAGTCTTTATATGATAAGCCGATCGTTGTATTTAGGGAGTATGTACAAAATTCGGCTGATTCTTTTACAAAAGTGAAGGATATACAAGATAAAGAAAAGTTGGCTTCAATTATATGGAATAAAGATGAGAACTTATATTTTTTGGATAATGGGAAAGGAATCGAAAAGGAAAATTTCTTTTCAGAAATGACCCAAATTGCTGCATCTAGAAAGAGAAAGGCCTTAAATATAGGTTATAAAGGCATTGGTAGATTGTCAGGAATTCCGTACTGTAAAAAATTAGTTTTTATTAATATTTGTAATTATAAAGAAAGTGTTTTTCAACGGTATTCTATTGATGGAGAAAAATATAATAATATTAAGAGAAGTGATAACTATGGTGATATGAGTTTTGACAGTTTAATGGCAGAAATTGGAGATTATGCTGAGTATATTGAGGGGGAAGAACTCAATAAGATAAATCTAGTATTAGAACCATATAAAAATTTTTTCGCAAATAGAAATACTGGATTTATGGTAATATTAGAGAGTGTTAGAAGGATATTATTAGATACTATAGAAAACGTGGAATTTAGAACAGATTTAGCATGGTTATTACCGGTAAAGTTTAAGGACGAATTGTTTGAAGGGCAGAAAGCTCAGTTATTTAAAGATATGTCAGAAGAAAATGAAAATAATATTATTCCAGCAATATCTTATAACGTGTATTTTAACGGAGATATAATTGAGCGACCAATAGACAACGAAATGCTGCGTACGTATGTATGTAGCATTAATCTAAAATATGCTGTCGGATTTCATTCTTTTATGCATGATAGAATAGCAGTTATTAAAGATAATCCTTTTTCGGGAATAAGAATATATATTGATAATATCCTTCTTTGCGATGAAAATGAACTTTTGCCGGCATTAAAAGAATATGGATTTATTGAGCATACTGTGAATGAATTAATCCAGTCGGTAAAAGGAATTGGGGCAATGATTTATATTACAGATAAAGTTAATATTTCTGCTAATGCTCGTAGAACTTTTATAGAGGTTACGGATCAAGATTCGATTGATTTTTTAAGGCTATTAGCTGAATTTGTTGAAAATATATATATGGCCCGGTATGCATTATCAAATTATTCTTCGGCAAAAAAACGAGTGGGTGTTGAGCAAGAAAAACTCAATAATTTAAAGGCTAAAGCAAATGAAGCGTTAGGTATATTGGCAAGTCAGGAAATAACTTTAGATAGTAAAGAGGAAAGAACATTAAAGTTTAGTGAGCTAAATGAAAGTGAACAAAAACAAATAATTAAAAAGAAAATTACTAGTGAGATAAATGAACAAATTAGACAATATTTATTACAATCAACATCTTTTGATTATGAAAATGCATTTTCTGATTTTATGACGTGGCTGTTAGCGTCTGTGAAATAAAAAACTCTTTACTAATCATCTGGCTCATGGTACACTAACATTGGTGATTAATATGGAGAGAATTTTATTGGTTGAGCCAAATTATAAAAATAAATATCCCCCAATTGGGCTGATGAAAATATCAACTTATTATAAAAGTAAAGGGGATTATGTGGAATTTCATAAAGGACTGATGCCAATATCAGAAGTAAAAACGTTTGATAGAGTATTGATAACAACATTGTTTACATTTGATTTTGATATGTGTATACAAACAATACAGTATTATATAGCTATAGTTGGAATAGAAAATATCTATGTTGGCGGAATTGCAGCCACTATTATGCCAGAAAAATTTTTAGAAAGAATTCCTAAATTAAAACTTAATATAGGACAATTAACTTCATCCAAAGTATTGGGATATGATGATAACAAAAATATTGACGTAATGGAATTAGATTATGATATATTATGGGATATCTCATATGAGTATGCTGCTGCTGACAGTTATTTCATATACACGACGAGAGGTTGTCCTAGAAAGTGTGCTTTTTGTGCTGTTAAAACATTAGAACCCAACTTTTATGATTGTAATAATATTCGTGAACAAATTGAAAATGTGAATAGGCGATTTGGTATTAAAAAGCAGTTGCTTATAATGGATAATAATATTCTATATTCAGAACATTTTGATAATACTGTAGAGATTTTAAAGGATTTAGGTTTTGGCAAAGATAATAATAAAATTAAGAAAAATAATATAATTAAATATTATTTAATAAGCTTGAATGATCGTGTTAAAGTGGGTAAAAAATGTGGAGCATTGTTATCTCGAATAAAAAAAGAGCTGATAAGCTTAAACCTTACTAGATTTAATAAAAAAGATGCAGATATTTTGAAAGAAATCATTAATTTTATAAATGAAGGACATGAAGATGAAATTATAAAAGTATTATTTGAAAAACAGTGTTTTTTGATTGACTTTTTTAATAGGTATAATTACCACCAAATTACTAGATATGTTGATTTTAATCAAGGGCTGGATGCACGATTATTTGATGATTATAAAGCTAAAAAAATGTCTGAATTAGCAGTAAAACCATGTAGGATAGCATTTGATAATTTGAACTATCAAGAAGATTATTTTGCTGCTATGGAAAAAGCCATGAAGTATGGTATAAGACATTTTTCAAATTATTTATTATATAATTTTGACGAAAAACCAGACAGTTTATGGAAACGACTATATTTAAATATACAGTTTTGCGTTAAACACGAGAAAGATAAGATATCATTATTTTCATTTCCGATGAAATATGCTTCTATTGAGTATACTAATCGAGATTATGTAGGAAAGTGGTGGAATAAAAAGTATTTACGAGCAATCAATGTAATATTAAATGTTACAAAGGGAGTTGTGGCAAAAGAAGAGGATTTTTTTGTTAGGGCGTTTGGACATGATGAATCGGAGTTCATTGAAATATTAACAATGCCAGATGATTTTATACGTTTTAGAGATTATTTTGAAAGAAATGGACTAATTAATTTATGGCGAAATGCGTATCATAAACTATCTAATGAAGAACAAAAAGAATTAATTAACATTTTAGAAAGAATGGTGGATGAGCCAGAGATTTTGGAGATGAAATATTCCGATCAAATTGCTCAAGTTTTATATTTTTACTCTCTTTCTAAAAAAAAGGTAGAAAGTAATATGACATATTATTCAAATTTAGTGGAACAGAAAAATGCATGAAGATTAAGCGAATTTTTGTAAATAGCTATAAGAGACAGGTCTTCTATGGTAAATTTGAAATCGTAGGAGACCTGTTATTATAGAATAAAAGATTTTAATAAAATACAATAAGATCAGATGATCTATAGTGATGTGTAATTTATATTGTAGAATGATTAATACACATATATTAAGGAATAGAAACGTATAGAATGCTGTTTGGAATATTATGTAAAGATTATATTATAATAGATCCTTTACTGTAAACATTAAAAAATAAGCGAAAAGGGCAAGAAAGAATTACAAAGATAATACTTAACGCAAGTTCCAACCCAAGGAGTTCCCCTATGAATGAAGAAATCATCACACAAATACAGCAAGGCATGCGGACGGCATTTATAGATACTGAAACTATGTCAAATCTTGCATATAAGCCTCAATTTATATCAAACAATTACAAGAGTGGCCGCAAAGTTCTAGCAACAATTGAAGAGGAACTTTGTGCGTGTGATGAATTCTCAATCAGTGTTGCGTTTATTACGATGAGTGGAATTACGCCCCTTTTACAGACTTTGAAGGAGTTAGAGAAAAAAGGTGTACCCGGTCGTATTATGACCACAGATTATTTGATGTTTAGTGAACCTAAGGCATTGGATAAGCTTGCGGAACTTTCAAATATTCAATTGAAGATGTATCTTACAGATAAAGCGGGGGAAGGTTTCCATACAAAGGGATATATTTTCAGAGACGATGAGATTTACAGAATAATTGTGGGAAGCTCTAATATGACGCTGAATGCGTTGACAAAGAACAAAGAGTGGAATGCCCGTTTGATATCTACGGAACAGGGAGAGTATACGCAACAGATTCTTGAGGAGTATGAAGAACTTTGGAACTCCAACAATTCAGTAGGATATAAAGATTTTATAGATAATTATCGGATATATTATGAAGTTACAAAGAAACAGAAGGCAATTGCCCGCCAATCCAAGATAACTTCTATTGAGCAATATTCTTTACAGCCTAATAAGATGCAAATTGGATTTATTAGCAGTCTGCAAAAGCTTAAGGAAAATCAAGCTAGACGAGCATTGTTGATATCTGCTACAGGTACAGGAAAAACCTATGCATCTGCATTTGCCCTTAGAGAAGAGAATGTGCGGAAAGTTCTTTTTTTAGTACATAGAGAGCAAATTGCAAAGCAAGCAATTTCAAGTTATCAGAAGGTATTTGGGACTACTAGAACTTTTGGGCTTTTATCAGGGAATTCTAAGAATTTTGAGGCGGATTACCTTTTTGCTACCATGCAGATGATGGCTAAAGTTGAAACCTTAGAAAGATTTAAAAAAGATGAATTTGACACAATTGTTATCGATGAGGTTCATCGTGCAGGAGCAGAAAGTTATCAAAGGATTATTCAGTATTTCCAGCCACAATTTTGGTTAGGTATGACCGCCAGTCCGGAACGAACAGATGATTTTGATATTTATAAATTATTTGATCATAACATTGCATATGAAATCCGATTACAGCAAGCATTAGAAGAGAATCTTCTTTGTCCTTTCCATTACTTTGGGATAACGGACTTAGAAATTGATGGGGAAGTATTTGATGATAATGCAGGGGTGCGTAATTTTGCTAATTTGGTCTGTGATGCCAGAGTTGACTACATTATCAAGCAAGCAGAATACTACGGATATAGTGGAGAAAGAGTAAAGGGATTAATTTTCTGTAGTAGGCAGAACGAAGCGAAGGAACTCTCCGATAAATTTAATAAAAGAGGCTATCGTACGGAGTTTTTGAGTGGGGATACCTCCCAGCAAAAGAGAGAAGAGTGTATTGAACGTTTAACAAGTGATGCAAATGATAATGCACTGGATTATATTTTTACGGTTGATATTTTTAATGAGGGCGTAGATATACCGGAAATTAATCAGGTTATTATGTTAAGGCCTACAGAAAGCCCTATTGTCTTTATTCAGCAGTTGGGACGTGGATTGCGTAAAGCAGTCGATAAAGAGTATGTTGTTATTCTTGATTTTATTGGAAATTATATGAACAACTTTATGATTCCTATTGCTCTTTCGGGAGATAGGAGTTATAACAAGGATACGATTCGCAGGTATGTACGGGAGAGTGCCAGAATAATTCCGGGTTCTTCAAGTGTCCATTTCGATGAAATATCCAAAAAGAGGATTTTTCAGTCTATTGACAAAGCCACTACTACAAAGAAAATGCTGACTGAAAAGTATCAGGCATTAAAATATCGTTTGGGACGTATTCCCACTATTCTTGATTTTTATGAATATGGTGAGATAGACCCTATGCTTTTTGTGGATTATGCTAAAACCTATGATAATTTTGTTAGGATGGTAGATAAGGATTATACGGTGGCCTTCTCGGAAAAAGAGGCTGCTACCTTAGAATTTATATCTTCCTTAGTTTTGAATGGGAAAAGACCACATGAGCTCATTATGCTCCAAATGTTATTAGAGCAGCAGACTATTGATAAGGACACATTTACTAAACGGCTGACAGAAGAGGGTGAAAAATTTAAAGAGGCAGACTTTTTATCCGCTATCAGAGTATTAACAAAAGATTTCCTGAATACACAATCAGAGAAAAAGAGGTATTCAACGGTTGAGTTATTTGAGCCTGAAGAGACAATGAAGCATCATTTTCATGAGCGTATTATACCTTTTTACCAGAAGATTCTCAGAGAACCCTATAAACAGGAGCTGCAAAATTTAATCAATTATGGTCTTAAAAAATATAGGAACTGCTATAACAAGCATGATGAAGATAATTTGGTATTGTATGAGAAATATTCCAGAAAAGATATTTGTAGAATATTGAACTGGGAGAAGGATGATAGTTCTACACTATATGGCTATCGTATTAAATATAATACTTGCCCGATTTTTGTTACATATGAAAAGAAGGAGGATATAGCTAACAGTACCAAATATGAAGATCAGTTTATTAATGATCAGATTTTTAGTTGGATGACCAGAAGTAAGGTGAGTAGTAATAGTCCGGAAACGCAAGAGTTAATCCACTATGCTGAAAATGACTTAAAAATATTTTTATTTATCAAGAAGAGTGACGGAGAGGGAAGCGATTTTTATTATATGGGTAGAGTAACTCCTTTTAGTTGGAGAGAGACCACGATTCTTAATGATAAGGGGAATTCGCTTCCGATTATGAATTTCCAAATGAAACTGGAGCATAGTGTGCGTGGCGATATTTATGAGTATTTTACAAAATAGGATTTATAGTACATAAAACAGTAGAAAGGACAAACACCTGTGGAAAACACAAGAAAACGCATTGAAGTAGTAGCCGCAATTATATTGGATCAAGGGAAAATATTTGCCACCCAGAGGGGCTATGGAGAGTTTAAAGATGGCTGGGAATTTCCCGGTGGTAAGATGGAGCAGGGAGAAACTCCCGAACAGGCGTTAAAACGTGAGATTAGAGAAGAACTGGATGTAGAAATTGAAGTGGGACAGTTATTCGATACGGTAGAATATGACTACCCAAGCTTTCACCTTACCATGCATTGCTTCCTTTGCACGATTAAATCAGGCGAATTAGTACTAAAAGAGCATGAAGCTGCCAAATGGTTAGATAAGGAGTCACTTAATAGTGTGGAGTGGCTTCCTGCAGATTTGGACTTGATAGAGAAATTAGGGAATGCTCTTTAAGATAAGGAAATTGCGCATAACCAAACGTAACTAAGAATAAACAGGTATACACCATGGCACATTTCATCACACCCAAAAAGAAAAAACGCATATTCGACATTATCCAAATTGGCAAGCGGGATGACACTGTCAGCCGCGCTTTTGACCTTTTCATTGTGGCGGCTATTCTTGCCAATATAGCGGTCTTACTACTTGAAACCTTTGAGGAGATGGCAGGATACTCTGGTGTTTTACAGGCAATAGAAGTGGTTACCGTTGCCATCTTTGGCATAGAGTATCTGCTGCGTATCTGGACCGCGGAGTATCTCTATCCTGACAAGAGCAAGGGACAAGCAGTGTTAAAATTTCTGATTTCCTTTGACGGTATTGTGGATTTGTGCACGATTCTGCCCTTTTTCTTCCTGTCCGGCTTTATTGCTTTAAGGATGCTGCGGGTAGTCAGGATACTGCATTTGTTCCGTATCAATGCTTACTACGATTCCTTTAACGTCATTACATCCGTTTTAAAGGAGAAAAAGAATCAGCTCATATCCTCTATTTTCATTATTCTGGTGCTGATGGCGGCCTCTTCGCTGTGCATGTACAGTGCGGAGCATGAAGTGCAGCCGGAAGTATTCCGCAATGCATTTTCGGGTATCTGGTGGAGCATGTCCACAATACTCACCGTGGGCTACGGGGATATTTATCCTGTCACCATACTGGGACAGCTCATGGCCATTATCATTTCTTTTCTGGGGGTGGGCGTGGTAGCGATTCCCACCGGTATTATTTCCGCAGGTTTTGTGGAGCGGTATACCCAGATACAGAATCAGAACAAGCCCAGAGAAACTGTCAGAGGTACCGTGAGCATTACGGTGGATGAGTCAAGTCCTTTTGTAGGGCGGGGCGTAAAGGAAGTGGAAGACGAGTATCAAATCGATATACTGGTATTTATTCGTAACGGCGCCGTGATTGTGCCCGTGGATCTGACGGAGATCGTGATCGGAGATATACTCATTTATCAGTCACAGGGTTCGTGATCTGATAATAAATAAATTTATAGCCGTATAAAAACAAGGTAGAAACTCACAATATTTAGAGCATTAGTAACGTAAAACCATGGGGGAAGTAATTAATCTGAAGGTACATAAAGAACTTTTTATGTAGAAATTTATTAATTGGGAGCAGCAATGGAACAATTATTGTTATTGATTTTGCCAACTTTAATTGCAACACTAGTAGGTGGAGTGGCAAAAATAGTATTGGATATATATGAAAATAGTAATATAAAAAGGCAATATTATAATAGAAGTTGGAGATGTAAAACGAGAAAAGGTTCTTTTTCAAGTTATGCTAATTTTATTATTTTTTGTTTTTTGTCTTTTATATTTATTCTGGTATTTTCATACGTAATTTTTGCTGTTTTATATTTCTCTGAATTGGTAAAAGAACATACAATTCCTGTTTTTATTACTGGATTAATACTATATATTATATTGATATTAATTATAAATGTTATTATTGCTCCAAAGAAAAGATTAATAAACTATAAGAAAAAGGAAGTGTCGAGAAAGTTAGCAATATTTCTGATTTGGAATTTACCTTTGTTGGGTAGTCTTCTTACTTTTGTATTTATTTGTTTTGATAGTGAATATACCTCTAAAATGTATATGGGACTTTTGCTTATTCTCATTATGGAAATATGGGGAGGATTTTACTTAGATAATGATATAGCATTTCAATATAAAAAAATAAAATTGATATTAGAAGATAATAGTATCATATCAAATATCAACAGCGAAACATTTTGCGTAAAAGAGAAATGGTTCGTAGGCATATGCAGTACATATAAAGAAGATAAAGAAATTAGAGTACCGCAAGAAAAGGTAATACGCATTGAGTATTATGATAAACAATTTTAAAAGGAGCCACCCATGACCTTCATCCAAATATGCCAGCTAATGCTCTTATGCATCTTCTTCCTCCTGTGCTTTACAAAATTTGCAAAATGGCACAGCCGGAAAAACTGTACCGAGCAGGTGGATGCATTTGTGGTAGAAGTGCTCTCCAGACAACCGAGCAAAGGTACACGATTGCTGTATAAACCTATTTATAAAATAGGGTGCGGAGGCACGGAGATGGTGATTGAGTCCGCTTAGTACAGCAGTCTATTTCAGCCGCAGATAGGATAAGTGCATAAATTACTGATAAATCCCAACAATCCGCAGCAGTTTATCTATGCGGATGCTGCCAATAACAAAGGAAAAGCGGCAGATGTTCTGGCATGCTGTCTGCCCATACTTTTAATTGTGTTTTTACAGATTTTTAGTTTGTTACGCTCTTGATATAGAAAGGCTTATCATGGATACTTCATTATTAAACAGAATCTGCCTTGAATGGCACTTAGGCACCTTGGCATGTCCGCCCTGGCCGTTGACGGGCGGTTTCATGCATAAGATGTATTCCCTCTTTACAGACAAAGGGAAGTATGCAGTAAAATTACCCAATCCCTATGTGATGAAGCGGGATACGGCACAGGAGAACTATCACGTTGCAGAGGAATTGGAGGCACGCTTAGAGGAGCGGAATCTGCCCATTCTTCCGGCACTGGTGTTTAACGGGAATAAAATGCAGGAAATAGACGGGCAGTTTTTTTACCTGTATGACTGGTACGATGGAAAGGCATTGAAAGACGGAGAAATAAACGAAGCACACTGTAGCAGGATCGGAGAACTGCTGGCTGTAATACATGGCATTGACAGGCGCGAAGCTGCGCCCAAAGAGGAGAAGGAACTCCGTATTGATTGGGATTTTTATATCCATAAACTGGCTGCTTGCAATGAAGAACTTCACAAGCTGGTGCTCCAAAACAGAGAACTGCTCTATGAAAGTCAGGAGAAAGGGAATTTAGCCCGTAAGAAGCTGCCGGCTGTGGAGGCTATCTGCCACAATGATATGGATAGTAAAAATGTTTTGTGGAAAGGTGAGGACTGCCGCATTATCGATTTAGAGTGCCTGGCCTATTCCAATCCTTTTCTAGAACTGTATGAATTGGCTTTATGCTGGTCCGGTTACGAAAGCTGCAGTATTGATTACAATTTGTTTATGAAACTGATACAGGCTTATGCGAGGGCCGGAGGAGAACTGCCGAAAGACTGGGAAGTGGTGTATGATAGTAATTGCGGCAGACTGGAGTGGCTGGAATACAGTTTGAAGCGGGCATTGGGTATGGATTGTGCGCCGGAAGAAATAGCGGTGGGAGTTTCCGAAGCCCGTGAAACAATTGCGCATGCGGTCTATTACCGAAACGCAAAGGAGCGTATACTGCATTATTTGAACCAACAGTAAGTCTGAGGGAGGCCCCCACATGAAACTAAGAAACGTTCTCATAGTCGTAAAGGATATTGAAAAGTCCAAGGCCTTTTATAAGGATTTATTCGGACTGGATGTGGTTCTGGATAATGACGGGAATGTCATTTTAACAGAAGGCCTGGTGCTGCAGGATGCAGCCCTGTGGAAAGGGTTTATCAAACGGGATATTTTGCCTCGCAATCATGCAGCGGAGCTGTATTTTGAAGAGAGGGATATAGAAAGCTTTGTAAAGAAGCTTGAAAATTATAAAGAACCTATAGAATATGTGCACCCTCTTATGGAGCATACTTGGGGACAAAGAGTAATCCGATTTTATGACCCGGATGGAAATTTGATAGAAGTGGGCACGCCCATGTGACGTACAATAAATATTTTTCCATAATCCGGACATACTGTGGTTATGAAAAAATTATCTCAGCCCTTTGATTATTATGTACTCTTGTTTTTTCTGCTGGCCTTTATAGGCTGGTTGTGGGAGGTTGCGCTCCTTTTCTTTACAGAGCACGCATTGATAAACCGTGGTGTTTACAGAGGCCCGTATCTGCCTGTTTACGGGGTGGGTGGGCTTTTGCTGTGCCTGCTTCTGCGAAGGCTTAAAAAGCAACCGATGTTGGTATTTTTTATATCCATGCTGCTCTGTTCCCTGTTGGAATATTTTACCGGCTATTTCTTGGAGCACAGGTGGGGAATCCGCTGGTGGAATTATGACGGGCACTTTTTGAACTTACATGGCAGAATCTGTCTGGCCGGCGCCGTAGCTTTCGGTCTTGGCGGTGCTCTGCTGGTCTGCCTGTTGCTGCCTCTTTATGACAGATGGTATCCCAAGCTTCCGAAAGGTTTCAGGCTGGGACTGACCATGGTGCTATTGGCAGTTTTTGTGCTGGATGCTACCTACTGCGCAGTGCGCCCCAATCTGGGATACGGCATTTCACAGCGGCTGGAAGAAGATATGGTATTCCATAGGATGTCGCTTTTTTATAATTTCCAAACCTATATTTTGCTGTGATCATATGGACAAATAATAAAACTTGGTTGTTATTTTTGACATATTAAAAAGGAGAAAAAAGGCAATTCCACTCCCTGTTTTGCATATTCTGATAGAAGAATATACAGAGCAGGGAGGTTTTTTATGAAGAGATGTGTTTTATTGGATCCGGCGGCGGAAGCCCTTTGCAGGGAGAGTGATACGCCACCCTTTATTTTCCAACTGCCGCCAGAGCAGGGCCGGGAAGTTTTGGAGAAGGCACAGGATGCGCCCGTGTACAAATATCCCGCAAAAATATTAAACCGCAGAGTCCATACCGGCAGATGGGGAGAAATACCCCTTTATCTGGTGCGGCCCCAATCCTCAAACCCCATTAAGGGCATTATTTTTTACATCCATGGAGCGGGATGGGTATTTGGAAGTTTCCATACTCATGAGAAGCTGGTGAGGGAGTTGGCTGCCAGAACGGACTCCATTGTGATATTTCCGGAGTACAGCCGCTCGCCCGAGGCCAAATATCCCAAGGCCATGGAACAGTGCTATTTTGTACTTTCCAATCTGCAGGGGATCCTACAGACTTGGGACAATATTGAGAGTTTTGAGATTCCGGCAACAATCTGTGACCATCTGATGGTGGCCGGGGACAGCGTGGGCGGCAATATGGCCATTGCCATGGTTTTACTTGCAAAGGAGAGAAAGGGATCGGAAATAGAAAAATTATTACTGTATTATCCCGTGACCAATGCTTACTTTGATACGCCCAGCTATCGCCGGTTTGCAATGGGCTATTATTTATACCGGGCGGGAATGCAATGGTTCTGGAATCAGTACACCACCTGTGAAGCTGACAGGAGACAGATCACGGCTTCGCCTCTTCGGGCGGCGCCGCAATGTTTTGAGGGATTTCCACCCACTATGATTATCAACGGACAGGCGGATGTCCTGCGCAGTGAAGGGGAAGCGTTCAGTGAAAAGCTGCGCTGTGCGGGCGTGGAAGTAACAGCGCTCAGGGTGCAGGGTACCATTCACGATTTTGTCATGTTGAATGTCTTGAACGAAACCCCTGCCTGCCGCATAGCCATGGATGCTTCTACGGAATGGCTGAAAAGAAAATAAAAAAGTTTTCACCTTTTCCTCACCTTATGGGTCATTATATAATAGGGGATCGGCATATACAGGATGACCCAAAGGAGAAGAGTGATGAGCGATACCAATGATCTGAGAGAATTAGTCCAAAAGGCAGCGGCAGGAGATAAGGCATCTTTCGAAGAGCTGTACCTTACGACTTGTCGTTACGTATATTTTACCTGTTTGGGCTTTTTAAAAGATGATCAGGAGGCCCAGGATGTGACCCAGGACGTCTACCTGACCGTCTTTAAACAGCTTGGTACGCTGGAGGATACAGATAAGTTCAGAGCATGGCTTTATCGGATAGCTGCCAATAAAAGCATGAAACGTCTGAAGAAAAAACGGCCCCTGCTCCCCGGTGATGAACAGCTTCAGGACATAGAGACGGAAGAGAACGAAAATTTCCTGCCGGAAGAATATGCGCTGAATGCGGATAAAAGGGAACTTGTGCTGGATATCATACGGAAGACTTGCTCGGATGTGATGTATCAGACGATTCTGCTGTACTATTTTAATGGGTTCTCCATAGTGGAAATCGGCGAGATCATGGAGTGCCCGCAGGATACCGTCAAAAAGCGGCTGAGCGTGGCACGGAGTAAAATCAAAGAAGGTGTGCTGCGCTATGAAAAGCAAAGCGGTGATAAGCTCTATGCTTTTGCGGCAATCCCCTTCCTTACGGCATGGTTTACCGCGCAGCTGCAGGATATGGAAATGCCTTCGCTCTCACCCGCATTTTTAGATGTGCTTCCCCAATCGACACTTGCTGCAGCGGCAGCAGAGACAGGAGGAAGCATGATACTAAAAAGCTTACAGTTAAAAATTGTGGCAGGCATTGCTGCCGCGGTAGTGGCAGTGGGCGGTATTACCGCAGCAGTCATCATTCACAATCAGAATGCAGAAGAGGCTTTAGTGAATTGGCAGGAAGAGAATGGGACGGATATGGCGGACGCAGGAAACGCAGGAAGCTTAGAAAATGCTCCGGAATCGGAAGGCGGCGGAACCAAACCCGGTGAAGAAACACTGCCCACAGAAAGCGGGACTGAGACAGGAGAAACCGTAGGAGAAGTGACTGCCGATGAAAGCGAGGCGGCAGAAGAACCTAAACCTGCAGAGGAATCCGAATCTGCGGAGACAACTCCGGCACCCACTGCAGAACCGGAAGTTCAATATACCTATACGGATCTGGATGCGATCATGTACGCAAAGCAGACCGTAAATATCCGTAATCTGCCAAGCACGAACGGTACAAAGGTCGGTGCACTTTCCGCGAATGATGAGATCACGGTTACCGGACAGTGCAACGAAACAGGCTGGTACCGTTTTGAGTATAACGGCTCTATTGCTTATGTATCCAATAATTATGTAAGCGATACCAAGATAGAAGTACCCGCACCGGCAGAAACTGCGGATCAGGCTTCGGCGAATAACAGCGGCGGCGGTAACAGCAACGATGATGAACGGCTGGCTGAAATGATTGAGAAATACGGAATGTATACCTGGAATGATTTTGGAAACTGGTTTGTATACATTTGCGCATCTGCTGATGAAAAACCACCCACGGAATGTCAGGACGTACATGATATTTTGTATAACAGATATTGGGATGGGGTTAATGATCTTTATATCGATTGTACATCTAATGAGGGGCTTTACTTCAGCCAAGATGTATATGTTTGGTTTGCTTGTATCAGTCATCCGATACCTCAGGAACTGAAGAATTTTATTTACAAATATGGCGCTCCAGGAGCAATTAACAATCATTATTATGGGCTTTGGCTGGATTACTAAGCGCTTTGTCGGCATAACATAAAGGGCAGTAAACGGGGGCGGTCATCGCTCCCGCTTTTGCTGCAGATCATAAATTTGCATAAAGCGTTGCAAAATTTGCGTAAAGACGATATAATGGGCAAGTATGAAATGCAGAGGAAAGCTGATAACAGCAGACCACAGATGAGGAAATAATGAAAAAACAGTAAAAGGGAGGATAAAGACGTGTTTTGTAAAAATTGCGGAACGGAAAATGAAGATGGAGCAAAGTTTTGCAGGGGCTGCGGTACGATAATGGAAGAGGTCGGCGGAAACGCTGAAAGCGGTGCGGCTTCTCCTGTGGCAGCAGCACAGCCCACAACGGCACAGCCTGCAGCAGCACAACCAACAGCAGCACAGCCTGCAGTGGCTCAGCCTGCAGCGGCACAACCCACAGTAGTTCAGCCCGCAGCGAGCAAGAAGCCAATGAATTTAAAAGTTTTACTTCCGATTATCATTGGCGCCTGTGCGGCAGTTATCGCATTGCTTGTGATTATTTTGGTGATTGTAACTGCAAAACCGACGATCAAGCTGGATGACTATCTGACGATTGAAGCGAACGGCTATGATGGATACGGTACCGCAACAGCCATCATTGACTGGGCGGGAATCGAGGAGAAATACGGAGACAAATTGGATTTTACAAGTCAGGGTGAAAAGACGTTCAGCTGGCTCGACCCTATGTCTGTATTACAGTTAAGTATCAGTGTCACTCTGGATGATACAAAGGGCTTATCCAACGGAGATGTTATTACATATACTTGGCATGTGGATGAGGAACTTTATAAATATGTAAAATGCAATACGAAGTACAGTGATGATTCCTATACAGTGGATGGGCTGGAAGAAGTCGGGACCTTTGATGCGTTTGCCGATCTGGAGGTAAATTTTAACGGTATTTCACCGTTTGCAACTGCTACATATAAGTATTATGGTTCACAGCTTACCATATATGATTTTACTTTTGACAAAATGTCTGACTTGAAGAATGGGGATACTATTACTGTTTCCATCGCAGATAGGGGCGCAGACTACTATATCGAAAATTATGGTATGATTCCGACCAGCTTTGAAAAAGAATATGTGGTAAGCGGTTTGGATGAATATGTAGACTCCTATGAGAAGTTATCGGATGATTTTATTGCCGGATTAAAGAGCGAAACAGAGGACACCATATATGCGTATACCGCAGGTTCTTATAATGCGACATCATCCATGACCGATCTTACATATGCAGGCTATATCTTTACTTCACGGAAGGAGGGCGGATATAGTAGTAATTATAATATGTTATATATTATTTACAGCGGAACGGTATCCAGTTCTAATGGCAGCTTTAGTACCTCAAAAGTGTATTATCCCGTAAGATTTACGGATATTTTAAGCAGTGAAAGCGGTTTTTCCTGCTCCGGTAACGGGAGCATAGTCGGAAGTTCCAATTTTGACGGTTCCTGGAGCAGTACAAAAGGATATATCAATCCTTTAATATGTTATATGGATCTCGTTGAAGCTGTAAGGGATAACTTTACCGCTGAATGCGGAGACGGTTTTGAGGCTTATGCAGAATATGATCTGATCACAACTCTGGCTGATATCAGCGATGAATATAAAGCGATTCTTTACGCCGATGCGCAGGACAAAATCGAAAGCTATATCGCAACAAGCTATAATGGCGGTTCTGAAGCTTCCGATTTAGAGCTTTTAGGAGAATATTTGTTATTGGCTAAGACACAGGGGACCAATTTTGCAAGCAATAATAAATATATCATAGTATACTCGGCAACTGTATCCAATTCACAGGGCAGGTTCGATACAACGACGGTATATTTCCCTGTTGAGTACGATGGAATAGTCAAACTGCCCGGAGACGAGTATATGATAACAAATACAGTCGGAATGGTTAACAATAGTGTGAATTTCCCCAACAGCTTCTATAGTACCCGCGGGTATTTAGACGGTGAGGAAATGTACTCCAAACTTATTACAGCCAACAGAGATAATTATACCTACGAAGTATCCGAAAATTTAAAACAGTTTGGCGAATAACAAAAAATACTAACCTTTTCCGTTCCTCACTTGTCATATTATAATAGGGAAATGGCACCTAAGGAAGACAAGGAGGAAAATACAAATGAGCGATACCGATGATATTAAAAAATGGGTCCAAAAAGCAGTGGCAGGCGACGGTACAGCTTTTGAAGAGCTGTACCGGGCGACCTGCCGCTCTGTTTTTTTTACCTGTTTCGAATTTTTAAAGGATCAGCAGGAGACGCAGGATGTAGTGCAGGATGTCTATCTGACCGCCTACGAGCAGATGAGCACATTGGAGGATGCAGGTAAATTCAAACCCTGGCTCTATCGGATAGCGGCCAACAAAAGTATGAACATTCTAAAGAAAAAACAGCCCCTGCTGCCCGGTGATGAACAGCTTCAGAACATGGAGACGGAAGAAAATGAAAACTTCCTGCCGGAAGAGTATGCGCTGCATGCGGACAAGAGGGAACTGGTTTTAAAGATTGTTCAGAAAACCTGCTCGGATGTACTGTATCAGACAATTCTGCTGTACTATTTTAATGAATTCTCCATAGCGGAAATTGCCGAGATCATGGGATGTCTGGAGGGTACCGTCAAATACCGGCTGAGCACGGCACGGGCCAAGATCAAAGAAGGCGTGCTGCAGTATGAAAAGAAAAGCGGCGACAAGCTCTATTCCATGGCGGCAGTTCCCTTCCTTACAGCATGGTTTACCGCCCGGATGCAGGATATGCAGATGCCTTCCATTTCTCTGGGTTTCTTAGGTGCGCTTCCCCAATCGACACTTGCTGCATCGGCAGCAAAGACAGGAGGAAGCATGATATTAAAGGGATTACAGTTAAAAATCGCCGCAGGGATTGCGGCGGTAGTAGTAGCAGTGGGAGGTATTACTGCAGCTGCAGTCATCATTCACAATCAGAACGTACAGGAGACTTCGGCGGAGGGGCAGGAAAATGGCATACCTGATGCGGGGAATTTGGGAGATATAACGACCCTTCCGGAAAGCGCAAACGGCGGGGGCGCAGCCAATGAGGAAACATTGCCCACAGAAAGCGGGACAGGAAACGAAACCGACACCAACATAGACACCGAAGTGACGACTGATGAAAGTGAAATGCCGGAGGAAACCGAACCTGCAGAAACAACTCCCGAACCCGATGCGGAGAAATCGCAATATACCTACACGGATATGGAAGCGACTATGTATGCAAAGCAGACCGTAAATGTCCGCAATCAACCCAGCACGGACGGAGCAAAGGTCGGTTCCCTTTCCACCAATCAAGAAATTACAATAACTGGACAATGCAACGAGACAGGCTGGTACCGTTTTGAGTATAACGGTTCTACCTCTTATGTATCTAATAATTATGTAAGTGATACTAAGGTAGAAGTTGCGGCGGCTGAGCAGGCGGCAAATGATACGTTGAGTAGCAGTTCTTCTAATCTGGAAGGTCTTGAACAATATCCGGTTTATACATGGCTTGATTATGGTGATTGGTTTATGTATATTGCGCCAGATGGACAGAATCATAATTATGGTAATTCGGAACAAGTTATAATTATGATGGATGCTTTTGATAGTAGATACCCAGGTCAAGATTATAACGGCACCTGGTGTTTTCTAAAAGATGGAACGTTCGTTCAATTTTTTACTATTCAAGATCCTTGGCCACAAGGATATATAGACTTTATGAAAAAATATTATGACCCAAACTTTGTACCTTATCGTTAATTTCTGATAAAGATGGATTTATTAATTACAATATAAAAGAAGCAGAGAAAAACGGGGGCGGTTATCGTTCCCGTTTTTGCTGTCTATCTGCAGTTTTAGAAACGTTTGCGACTGATCAAGTAATGGCCGTTAAACCTTGTATAATCGGCAATAGTGATATATAATATAAGGAGAAATATTCTATGAAAAAGGTGATTTATATGCCGACAGCAATAGAGCTTCTATTGAAGCAGTATGTATTGGGAATACAAAAAATCTATAGAGAAAAATTGAAAACAATTATTTTGTACGGTTCTTATGCAAGGGGAGATTATAGAAAAGATTCAGATATTGATATAATGATTTTGATTGACTTGACAGATATGGAAATTGAAAATTATCGTCATCAATTATCAGACTTTACCTATGATTTCAATCAAGAACACGACCTTGACATTAAACCGATTGCAAAGAGTGATGCACATTTCCGAAAATGGCTAAATGCCTATCCTTTTTATACAAATGTTCAAAAGGAAGGAGTGAGATTGTATGGAAAAGCCTGAAAGCGGTAGTATTTCTGATTTAGTGCGGTATTGAATTGAAACAGCCAAAAGTGATTTACAGTCTGCCGTTATTTTGATAAGGGAGAAGGAATATAGAGGGGCAAATAATCGGGCTTACTATGCAATTTATCATGCAATATCAGCTGTTCATGCATTAGATGGTAAGTCATATAAACGGCATAAAGATACATTAGCGAACTTTAATAAGGATTATGTAAAGACTCAGATTTTTCCGCAAACATTCGGACGAAGAATTGCACAGGCAGAAGAAATCCGTCATGCAAGTGATTATGATGACTTTTATCTTGCCACAAAAGAAAAAGCAGAAGAACAAGTATTGACAGCTAAAGAACTGATTGAACAGATAGAATTATATTGCACAAACCGAATGAAAGATTGATGTATGATACTGATAAGCAAAACGGGGGCGGTTATCGTCCCCTTCCTGCTGTCTATCTACAATCTAAAAGTGAAGAAGCGGTATTTCTACATAAAAATCCGGCTAAACTAAACTGTCATTTTAGTTTGGCCGGATTTTTGCAAATTGTCAACTACGGCCCGTCTATTCTGCAGAGTGTATTATTTTATATAGGCTGCACCTATATCCTGCTATTCCTATATGGTATTGGACTTTTTTGCACTTTACTGGTATACTTCACTAGAAAGATTTAGGAGGTAACTTACTATGACAGCGAAAACGAATTATAAACGGATGATGGGATTGATTTTAAGTCTTGTTTTGGCGCTCGGCGCTTTTGCAGGGTGTTCCGGGGCGAATCAGTCTTCTAACGAAGACAATAGTGGAGCCTCTCAGATAAACGGAGGCACTAACACGGAAGACAGCGAAAAAGATCTTCTGGCTAGGATTAAAGAAAGCGGTGTGATCACTATCGCTACAGAGGGAGACTGGTCTCCGTGGACCTATCATGATGAAAGTGGCGAGCTGGTTGGTCTGGATATCGAGATCGGGAAGCTGATCGCAGAAGGACTGGGGGTGGAAGCAAAGTTTGAGGAAACCACCTGGGATTCGATTCTGGCGGGCGTTCAGTCCGGCCGTTTTGACATTGCTTGCAACGGTGTCGGCTATACGGAAGAACGTGCAGAATCCTTCCATTTCTCAGATCCCTATGTTTACACGCATAAGGTGCTTGTGGTCAGGGGAGATAATGAGGACATTACTTCTTTTGAGGATTTGAACGGCAAAACAACAGCCAATACCGCTTCTAGTACTTATGCTGCATTGGCTGAGTCGTATGGAGCCACGGTAACCCCGGTGGATTCTCTGACCGATACCATCGAACTGGTCAGCATGGGGCGTGTGGATGCCACCATCAATGCGCAGGTTTCCATTCTGGATTATCTGGAGGAGCATCCGGATGCGAACATCAAGATTGTTGCCATCGCTGACGGCGATCCTGTTTGCTATCCGGTTCAGAAGTCGGATGACGCGCTATCTCTGATTCAGGAAGTAAACCGTATTCTTGAGGAGAATCGTCAGAACGGTAAACTTGCCGAAATCAGCATCAAGTATTTTGGCGTTGACCTGACTGAAGAAAACTGATTGCAGTTCGGTAGAACGCAATGGGGAAAGAGGATAAAACGTGAAGAATGTCGATTTGTTTCAGCACGAAAACGATTTTTCCGATTTTGACGGCGAGAGCGCCCTCCGCCATCTTTCAGAGGCCATCTCCTTTGAAACGACCGGCTACATGGACACGACTCGTGTCCGCTATGAAGAATTTACGGCGCTGCATGATTTTTTACAGAAAAGCTTTCCGCTTGTTTTTCAGAACGGCACCCTTGAAAAGATCGGTTACAGCCTTCTGATTACTCTGCCGGGCAGTGACACAAGTTCAAAACCGGCGCTTTTTATGGCGCATCAGGATGTGGTTCCGGTGATCGCGGGAACCGAAAAGGATTGGCGGCATCCGCCCTTTTCCGGGGATATTGCCGACGGCTTTATCTGGGGCAGAGGCGCTATGGATATCAAGGAAATGCTGATCGGTATTCTGGAAGCCGCGGAATATCATCTGCACGCGGGAAAGTGTTTTCGCAGAACCATATACCTTGCATTCGGAGAGGACGAAGAAACCTGCAGTACCGGTGCGAAGGGAATCTCAAAACTTCTGGAATCCCGCGGCGTGGAACTGGAATTTGTTCTGGACGAGGGAGCGGGGGATGTGACCCGGGCCGTGGATTACGGAGCGCCCGGTATTTTGGTATGTCCCATCGGGATTTATGAAAAGGGTTATGCAGATTTGAAGCTGTCTGTCAAATCCCGCGGCGGGCACAGCTCAAATCCATTTCACGGTACTTCTCTGGGAGTGCTGGCAAAGGCGATCACGACGATTCTGGATCATCCTGTACCGCCGCATCTGCCGGAGTGCGTGAAAAGGACATTAGAAGAACTGGCTCCCGATATCAAAGAGGAACCGATGGCCGGATATGTCCGGGATATTGACAATAACACGGAGAATATTTTAAGATGGTTTTCGGAGCGTGAATCTCTGTATCATCAGGTACAGACGACCATTGCGCCTACGCAGATCACGCCGGGTGCGCCGTCAGGAAACGTGATGCCTCAGGCCATGGAAGCAGTGATCAATTTCCGCCTGGCACCGCCGGATACACCGGAAGATTTGCTTGCGCATTACCGGAAATGGGTAGATTCCGGTGTCACAATGGAATATGTGCAGTGTGTCGCACCGTCCCGTCCCTCAGAGATTGATTCCTATGGGTTTAAAAGCCTGAGAAAAGTATTGGAGCATTATTTTGCACCGCTTAAATTTATTCCCGTTCAGAACCGCGGGGCTACCGACGCCCGATACTACGAAAATATCTGTCGGTGCTGTCTGCGTTTCGGACCGTTTTTGGAAGAAGAGGATATTTCCGCCGAAGGAATTCACGGTACCAACGAACGTATTTCTATCCGCACATATTTGCAGGGGATTCGTGTATTGATAAAATTGATGGAAGAGACCTGCCTCTAAACATCTGTTAGGAAAATTTATTATGACTGAAAGAATTTGGACAATATTGATTGATGCTTTGCCGAAAATGCTGGAGTATGGACTGAAAGTAACCATGCCGCTGACAGTGATGTCATTTTCACTTGCGCTGGTGATTTCCGTAATTGTGGCTTTAATTCAATATGCCCATATCCCGGTACTCAAGCAGTTATGCCGTGTTTATATCTGGATCATACGCGGCACACCGCTTCTGGTGCAGTTGTTTCTCGTGTTTTACGGTCTTCCCTATCTGGGAATCCAATTGGCCGCCTATCCCACAGCGGTTCTGGTGTTTGGTTTTAATGAGGCGGCTTATATGGCAGAGAGCCTTCGCGGCGCTTTGGAAGCAGTTCCGAAAGGGCAGTTGGAGGCCGGTTTATGTGTACGTATGTCCTATATCAAAATCATGTGGCATATCGTACTTCCGCAGGCTTTCCGCACAGCGTTTCCGGCTCTGTCAAACTCCCTGATTGCCATGGTGAAAGGCACGTCTTTGGCAGCGACCATCACGGTGACGGAAATGTTCAGGCAGGCACAGGTTATCAATGCCCGTGTTTATGAGCCGCTTGCGCTGTATACGGAATGTGCGCTTGTCTATTTGTTATTCTGCTCGGTTCTGACCATTTTGCAGCAGGTAATTGAGAAAAGGCTGAATCATTATGGAGGGAACAAGGCATGATGTTGGAAGTCAGTGGAGTGAAAAAAGCATTTGATGGAAAAGAGATCCTGAAGGGAATTGATCTGCAGGTGGAAAAAGGCGATGTGGTTGCCATTCTCGGCCCCAGTGGCTCGGGTAAAACTACTTTTCTGCGCTGCCTGAATTTTCTGGAAAGGGCTGACGGCGGTAGATTGGTATTTGACGGGCAGTCCTATGATCTGCACGGCGCGTCACGAAAAGAGATCATCCGTGTCCGCCAAAAGACGGCCTTTGTTTTTCAAAATTATAATCTGTTTTTGAACAAGACTGTTTTGCAGAATGTGACGCTGGGATTGACCAGCGGGAGTAAGATAAAAAAGGCCGAGGCTCATGAGATCGCGGTCCGCTCCTTGGAGAGAGTAGGTATGGCGGATCGTTTGGACAGCTATCCGAACCAGCTTTCCGGCGGGCAGCAGCAGCGTGTGGCCATTGCCAGAGGCCTTGCATCAGATCCTGAAATTATCTATTTTGACGAGCCGACTTCCGCCCTGGATCCGGAACTGATTGGTGAGGTACTGGGTGTTATGCGTAAACTGGCCGGAGAGGGAATGACCATGCTTGTGGTCACTCATGAAATGGATTTTGCCCGTACCGTCTCAAACAAAGTGGTATTTATGGAGAATGGCGTGATCGTGGAATCCGGACCGTCTCAGGAATTTTTTGAAAATCCGAAGGAGACCAGATCAAAAGAATTCATTCGGTCAATCCTCGGTTCGCGGTAAATTCTTTGAAAATTTTTATTTTAGAAAGGAAAAACTTATGCCAAGAATAACGGAAATAGATATTGAAAAAGCCCCTCAGGAGGTCAAAAAAGCGGTAGAGGAGCATATTGCAAAGGGGCATCGTATCACAAGCGAAAAACGTACTCTGCTGCATAACGTGCCCGCATTTTTAGCGCTTGAGGAAAGTTCCTATATGTTAGATGCGGAGCTGCAGCGGCTGATCGGGAAACGCGCGGCCGATTTCTATGAATATGCCATCTCCGTGCAAAACGAGTGCTTTGTATGCACGGCCTATTTTACCAACCTCTTGAAAAAGAACGGTATTGATTTTAATACCTTTGATTTTACCGAGCAGGAGCGTCTTTTGATTGAATATGGGCAGGCAATTGCTAAAGACCCCAAGGGTGTATCGGATGAATTGTTTGCACGGATGAAAAATGAATTTACCGAAGAAGAACTGGTTGTTATCACAACGATGGGTGTTCTGATGATTGCAAACAATAATCTCAACGACATTTTACAGGTAAGTCCTGAGGAAATCATAGATTAAGAGGTGTATGTTTGATTATGACTACACGATCTGACGTGATAAAGGGGCATTTTTCGGCACTCTTTACAATTATTGTGTGGGGCAGCACCTTTGTTGCAACGAAGGTGCTGCTTTATCAGTTTGGGCCTGTCGAGATAATCTTTCTGCGATTTCTTTTAGGCTGGTCATTTTTGTGGCTGATTCGTCCTAAGCGTCTGTCCGTCGGCAACCGAAAATTAGAGATTTTATTTGTTCTGGCAGGTCTGACAGGCGTGACGATGAACTATCTTTTAGAGACATATGCGCTTACCTATACGCAGGCCTCTAATCTTGCGGTTATTGTTTCCACCGCTCCCCTGTTTGCAGGAATTATAGCTGTTTTTGTCTTAAAGCAGCGGCTGAGGTGGGATTTTATTCTTGGGTTTTTCGTCTCCATTATCGGCATTTATCTGATTAGTTTTTCCGGCGCTTCAGGCATGGAGCTGCATTTGGTCGGTGATTTACTCGGTATTGCAGTTGCTGTAGTGTGGGCTGTCTATTCTCTCATTGTGGAAAAGATCAGTGCAGAAAAATTTGATATTATTCGGACAACTCGCAGAATCTTTTTTTATGGAATTCTTTTTATGCTTCCGTTTATATGGAGCGAAGGCAACTTTCAAAACATGGCACTTTGGCTGCAACCGAAGAATTTGGTTCTCTTGTTGGGCCTTGGCATTGTCGCCTGTGCTGTGAGCTTTATCACATGGAACTACGCTGTAGCAAAAATAGGTTCGGTTAAATCTAATCTGTATTTTTACGGCTCCCCCGTTGTCACCATTCTTTTTTCTATATGTTTTCTGGATGAGGAAGTGACGCCGAAAGCGGTTTTCGGAATGATTTTAACGATTCTGGGTGTAATGATTTCTGAAGGTGTTCTGAGAAAACATAGCAGGAGATAAAAAATAGAATTTTAAATGAAGTTGTTATTTTATACATGGAATAAAAGGAAAAATAGAGAATGGGAATATAGATAAGCGATAATTTTAACGATAAGAGAGGACTGGATTTAAGAGAGAAATTCCTCGAAATAAAAGTAAAAAATGAAGAATAGATGCGCATTTTGTCACTTTACTGCATATGATGTAGTAAAGGAGAGTGTTCATCGTATGAAAACAAGACTGAGTAACGTTACCAAAGCATATCTGGAAGCCTTTGAACGGATTCTGGATAATATGATCTGTAATATGAACGGGGCTGATCTGAAAAACAGCATTTCTCACAATTTTATTGTGCAGATGCTGCCCCACCACCGCGCTGCCATACAGATGTGTGAAAATCTGCTGCAGTACACCACCAATATTGAATTGCAGGATATCTGCTGCAATATCATAGAGGAGCAGACCAGAAGCATCGCCAATATGGAACGCGTACTGCCTTCCTGCAGCCGCTGCCGCAACTGCAATGCGGATTTATGCAGCTATCAGTGCAGAATAGATGGCATCAAGCAGAATATGTTTAACTGCATGGGGAACGCCCCTGCTACAAACCGCATCAATATCGACTTTTTACGGGAGATGATACCCCATCACAGGGGCGCCGTAGAAATGTGCGAAACCACCCTGCAGTATGATATCTGCAATGGTTTAGTACCCATTCTGGAGGCGATCATCACTTCCCAGAAACGGGGTATCTGTCAGATGGAGCAGCTTTTAAGAGAATTGGAAAATTGCTGCGAAGGCTGACGTAATCCTTCTATAGTGCCTTATCCGCCCCACGGAAGTTCATTCCATGGGGCGGATTTTTCGACTTTTTATTCCATTTCAAAGAGATTTCATTCCATTTTCCCCAAAAGCGCAGACACATCTGCTATACTATAGTGGAAATATAATGGAAATCACAAAACTGTGTAAAATACATATGGCAGACACTATGATTTGAGGTGAATCATTTGATAGAGATCGCAGTGTGTGATGATGAAGAGATCATTCGGGAACAGATTCGGCAGCTTGTAAAAAGGAATGTGCCGGACTGTCATATAGAGCTTTACGCTGCGGGAGAAGAATTGCTTGCAGAGGAAAGAACCTTTGATCTGGTATTTTTGGATATTCAGATGGAAGGTTTAAACGGCATGGAAACTGCAAGAGCGCTCCGGGCGAAATGCCGGGAAACACTCTTCATTTTTATCACCGGATTTACAGAGTATGTTTTTGAGGCCTTTGATGTATCGGCATTTCATTATTTGATCAAGCCCCTTGAGGAAGAGAAATTAAAGGAGGTTCTGGATCGGGCTCTGGCAGAAATAAAAAGGCGGAAAGTACAGGAGAAAAAGCAGCTCCTGATCCATACCAGAAGCCGCAGCGTGAACCTGGAACAAGGAGATATCCTTTATCTGGAGAGCAGAGGAAAGAAAGTGGAGATACACACCTTACAGGAAACCATAGAGGTGTACGCCTCCATAAGTAAGTTAGGAGAAGAACTGGGCAGCGGTTTTTATCGCTGTCATAGAGGATATCTGGTGAATATGGCGTATATTGCCGAGTATCGCACGGATTTGATCCGCTTAAGCAATGGGGAAGAGGTCTATCTGGCAAAGGAAAAGTATCAGCCCTTTGTAAAAGCTTATATGCGGTATCTGCAGGACGGAGGTACCACTCATGGATGAACCTGCAGTTTATGATTTGCCAATTTATAAATTTATATTGGATAACGATATTCTCATGATTCCCTTGTTCCTTTTTGAGGGATTCCTTCTAGCTTCTTTCTGTGAGAGCTTTCTGGAGAAACGTTTTCGAATAAGCCAAGGTTTTAACAAGGCGGCGGCAGCCATTTCCTATCTGCTGTTACGCCTATTAGGCAGACAATGGAGCCTTGAGAATTGGACAGCCAATGCGGTGGGGCATCTAATCTGGATGCTGACTATCACGTTTATCTTAGTATTCGGATTTTATAAAGCTTCCGTTGGAATCGCCGCTTTTCTCATAGTTAGTTTCGTGGCGATAAACGAATGCAGTATGATGATTGCCTACACTTTTCTGCAGTTAGAGATGAAGACGTTATACCTGTGGGTATGGTTTGTGGAACGGGAATATTTTCTGCTTAAGGATTTCCTCACAGCAGCGGAAATCACGGGAATAGTAGGTATTTTTTTGCATTGCTTTCTCTCTGGAAGTTTTATTTATCTTTTCTTAAATAAGGTAATAAGGAATTTCCGTGATAAAGAGTGCGAGATTCACCGGACGGAGCTGTTGTTTCTCCTTGCACCGGGAATTACGGGGCTGTTAATCTGTCTGCTCTTAAGAATGGTCATGATCATTATGGAAAGCAGTGAACCGAAGCTGTTATATGACAAGTATCCCCTGTTAGTGCCCGTGGTTCCTGCCATTATGCTGCTGTGCATGCTGTCTGTCTGCTATGGAGTCAAACTGTTTCAGGATTTGATTGCTTTAAATCGGGAGAGAAACGGCAGGATCATTTTGGAGAAGCAGATCAAGAGTATGCAGGAGCATAATACGGAGATAGAGCGTCTCTACTCCGGCATTCGAAATATAAAGCATGATATGCGCAATACCCTTTCCATCATCATGCGCCTCTCAGACTTAAACGGAGGGGAGGAGAAGGGAGAACTGGACGCATATCTTAAGGAGCTGAACCAGACTCTGGACAAACTGGAACTGAAATACAGGACGGGTAATGCCGTGGCGGATACGCTTTTGAATATGAAATACTATGAGATTCTGCATGAGATGCCGGAATGTGAGCTGGATGCAAAAGAGCTGATATTTCCCGGCGGGCTGGTATTTCAAAGCTATGACTATGGCGTGATTCTGGGGAATGCGCTGGACAATGCCATGGAAGCCTGCAAAAAGCTGTATGATCAGGGCTTGAAAAAAGAACTGTTTATCCGGCTGTCTTCTTTTCAGAAAGGCAATCAGTTTTTTATAGAGGTTAAGAACAGTTTTGACGGCAAAGTGTTTAAAAGAAGGGAAAAGGAATTTCCGGAGACGCATAAGGCGGATAAGGAACTGCACGGCATGGGACTTTATCATATCAAAAGTACTGCTGAGAAATATTACGGCGCGGTGGAATGGTCCGCGGCGGACAAAGTATTTACGCTGACTGTGATGATGCAAAATGAGAGGAGAAATGAAAATGAGCTATGAATGGTTGATGGGAAATCCGGGATATTACATGGGCATGCAGTCACTGGGGCTTTATAATAACATCATGCCCATGGGATATTGGGGAGGCTCTTATGGTACGCCTTTTTCAAATGTACTGGCAAATGCGCTGGGAACCTTGCAGGCAAATGGGGTGGATACACAGAATATCGCCGGATTTAGGACCATAAGCGCGGACTCCGCCTTGCAAAATGAACTGAATAAATTAGGATACGGGAAGATGATGATATTGATTCCGGAAGAGTATCAGAAGCAGGTGGAAGAGAATGCCGGGTCTTCCCAAAAGATTGGAGATACTTTTAAAAAGTGGAAGGCCAATTATGACACTGTAAATGCCGGAAAAAGTCAGGCCCAAAGCAGTGTCAGCAGCCGTGGAAGGGGGCTTTCGGGCGCTTCCCATACTTGCTCGCTGTATAAATGTACCATCGGCAAAAACACGTAAGCGGATTCTTATTACTTGACAGTATCTATTTTATGCACTATACTTCTAATCATAAAGCATATTACTAATAGTAATATGCTTTATTAATTTGACATGAGTGAAGGTTACAGAAAGGCATATACATTAATATGGACAAAATCATACTGGGGTTACTGCTGTTAAAGAGCAGGACCATTTATGAGATCAGAAGCCGTTTTGCGGACAACTTGGATTTGATGTACAGCAGTAGTATGGGGAGCATTCAGGCCGCTTTGAAAAAACTGCTTTCACTGGGGTATATCAATTACAGGGAGTATCAAGAAAATGGCAAACATAAAAAGCTGTATGAGATTAGTGAGAGCGGGCGAGAGGTATTTTATCAATGGGTGAATGCCCCTTTGCATGCAGGGCAGAATAAAAATCCGGAGCTGGCCAGATTATATTTCATGGGACTGTCGGATAAGGAAAACCGATGTGAAAGAATCGAAGCATATATTCGCGATCTGAAAGAAATCCATGCTTCTTTAAAGACAATCTATGATGAGGGGGAAACCTTGACACCGCCGGAAGAATATGCTGAACTATTTGACTTTCAGTTTTATACGGTAAAGTATGGATTGGATGCCATGGCTTTCGAAATAAAGTGGTTTTCAAAACTGTTAACGGAACTGAAAGCACACGAAGATAAGGAGCTTGGATCATGAGTAAGATTTCCAGAAAACAAAGAATCGCAGAAAATGAAATTTCAGAGGTCAGGGTAATTTCCTTGGGAGGTATCCCTCAAAAGGTCATGCTGGAAGGAAAGAAAAAAAGCAATCCTCTTGTGATCTTTTTGCATGGAGGTCCCGGATTGCCCATACCATTCTCCGTTGGCTGCCGCGGATTGTTTCCGGACATTACAAAAGACCTGACTCTGGTGTGCTGGGATCAGTTTGGCTGCGGTGCAAATAATGCGCCGATTGACAATTCTTTTACCATAGACCGTTTTGTGGATATGACGTTTGATTTAATAAAAGAGATACGCAGTCTTTTTCCGGATAATAAAATCTTGCTTTTGGGCATGTCCTGGGGCAGTATTCTTGCCATGAGAGCGGCAAAAGAAGCCGGAGAACTGATTGACGGAGTTGTAAGCTATGGACAGGTGCTCTGCAATATGGTATTTAATGAGGAGGTATTTGCTGCACTGGAGCAGTCGGATATGCCGGCCGGAAAAAAGAAACAGCTCAATCGGTTAAAGGAACAGCAGACAGTGGATAATGCCAAAATGATCATGACCTGGCTGAGAAAATATACGGAAGCATATCAATGCAAGGCAGGAGAGAAGCAATCCACAAACGGTTTGATCTGGGGCTTGCTCACCGGGCCGGATTATCGGTTACGGGATTTTTTGGCGATGGTTGCTAACGGTTATGCAAAAAATAACTCACTGCTGCAGGAATTGACGGAAATTGATCTCAGGGAGGAGCTTAAAGAGATTAAGGTACCCTATGTCATGGTTCAGGGAGACCACGATCTGGTTACTTCTACAAAGCAAGTCAGTGTATGTACGGAACAGACAAACAATACCTGTATAAAGATGGTTACTGTGGAAAATAGCGGACATTTTCCTAATCCAGCTGCCATGGATAAGATATTTAACATATTAAAAGAACTGGTTGGTATACTATAATTTAGAGGGTGAGCGAAAGCAGCATGCTTCGTTCACCCTCTATTTTTACAAATATTTCCTTAAATCTCTGCAAAGCTCCTCTTCAATACCTGCAAGACTCTTACAGATACTCTTGGAGGTGCTGTCTGCAGCCTGATACTGGTTCATATACCGGTACAGGGATTTGATACCCATGTTGCAGCCGTCAGTCAGTAAATCCGCAACAGTCGCGTCACTTTCGTCAATGCCCAGTTTCATATTGGTTTTCATCCAGGACATACCCTTTGCCATGGGATTGGGCTCCTTTTCTTCACTGTTATGCTCTATCAACAGGGAATGAATTTCATTGCCCAGTTTTTCGTGGTCTTTTTTAATTTTTGTAAGCATTTGCTTCATATCGGGAGTTTGAATCCGATCCAGTACCTCATCAATGGAGGACACTGCCATTTTGGTGCCGGCGTCACACTCCTTGAGCAAGCAAACTGTGTCATTTTTTTCCATAAATATCCTCCTGCTTTACATTCAATTCTTTTGAAGCTTGTGGCGTCAAAAATATTTTTCCCTAAATAAGTCGTTTTATTTAGAAAAAATGAGAATGCCAGAAACAACCTTATGGAATAGAAAGTGTGATTACTTCATATGATTTATGGAAGAAAAAGACTGAAAAAATGTAAAATTTTGTATGAAAAATAAGGGACTTGGATTATTGAAATGCATCGCAATACCACTGTTAGTGGGAGGGCTTTCTGCATTGCTGTCGGGAGGCGGTATGCAGACATTCGGAATGTTAAAACAGCCTCCTTTTTCGCCGCCGGGCTGGCTTTTTCCGGTAGTTTGGACGATTCTGTACATACTGATGGGCATTGCTTCCTGGCTGGTATGGACCTCAGATGCGAATAAGCAGGATATTGCTTATGCACTCATGGTCTACGGCAGGCAGCTGTTTGTTAATTTTTTCTGGTCCATTTTTTTCTTTCGATTGCACTGGTACCTCTTTGCTTTTGTGTGGCTGATCCTGTTGTGGGGGCTTATCCTTGCCAATATTTTAGTATTCTACCGTATTCGAAAGACCGCGGCATATCTGCTTGTGCCTTATCTGGTTTGGGTGACCTTTGCGGGATATCTGAATCTGGGGATCTGGTATTTGAATTAATATGTATAAAAAGAGGATTCTTTGAAATATGTCAAAGAATCCTCTTCTTTCTGCTGTAAATAAAAGTCCGGGTATCGGTTGATAATATAATTTTAGATGCATTTTTCGATTTTATATTGTATAATTTAAAAATAAGCAGGAAATGAGGTGAAACCTGCGGAAAAAGAACAGGGATGACGGGATATGAAGTGCAGGCAGATAAGGAGTGAGAAGGAACTTGCAGAACTGGTAAACGAAGTGGGTTTTCTTCCCTTCTTTAAAAATACGGTGGAGGGCTTTTCCATAGAGGAGTGTACACCATCCGAGCTATGGTTTTCAGAGGAACTGGAAGGGCCTTGGGAGTGGAAAGGACCTGTGGCAAGGAAAAAGGACTGTATTTACGGTAAATTTTTCTGTGGCAGGGCAGGGTTTGTCAGTTTGGAATGGGTACCTGATTTTGTCAATTTCCGCAGGAACGGTTATGATTTTGATGCCCGCTATGATGACGGGCTGGCGCCAGCAAAGGATAAATTTCTCTATGACACGGTAGCGGGGAAGGGAGAACTGCTTTCCAAGGAGTTAAAGCGGCTCTGCAATTACGGCAAAGGCGGCAATAAGGGATTTGATTCGATTATCACCCGCCTGCAGATGCAGAGCTATCTTGTAATCTCGAATTTTGAATATATGCGGGACAAAGCGGGAAATCCTTATGGATGGGGTGTGGCAAGGTATGCAACACCGGAATATGTTCTGGGAGCAGAGAAGGTGAAAGCGGCATATGTGAGGGAGCCGGAGGAATCAGGAAAGCGCATCATGGAATATCTGAGCAAATTATTGCCGTAGGCTTCCGAAAAGCAGCTGTTGAAATTGCTTGGGACAAGTTGAAAAACGATGAATGATAAAGATAAATAAAAATAGGAAAACCGGAGGATGATTGATGAGCGCAAAGGTTTATTTTTCAAGGGAGATCACGTCGGAGAAAGTACTGGAACTGTATCAACTGGCAGGAAAGGAACTGACGGGAAAAGTAGCAGTAAAGCTCCACTCGGGAGAAGAGGGAAATCAGAATTTCCTGCGGCCTGAATTTTGGAAGCCGGTTATCGACTATGTAAAAGGAACGGTAGTAGAATGCAATACCGCCTATGACGGTTCCCGTGACACCACGGAAAAGCACCTAAAGACCATGGAGAAGCATGGCTGGAATAAATATTTTGACGTGGACTTATTGGACGCAGAGGGTCCCGACATGGAGATGGCCCTGCCGAACGGTAAACGCATTCAGAAGAACTTTGTAGGCAAGAATCTGGCCAATTACGATTCCATGCTGGTGCTGTCCCATTTTAAAGGACATCCCATGGGAGGCTACGGCGGAGCGTTGAAGCAGCTCTCCATCGGCATCGCGTCTTCTTTCGGAAAGGCATATATTCATGGCGTCGGTGTACCCGAAGAAATCTGGACCTCCGACCATGATTCCTTCTTAGAGTCCATGGCGGATGCGGCCGCAGGCGTAGTGGATTACTTTAAGGGGAATATCGTCTTTGTCAATGTCATGAAGAACATATCAGTGGACTGCGACTGCTGTGCGGTAGCCGAGGATCCCTGTATGGCGGATATCGGTATCTTAGTGTCCTTAGACCCGATTGCGATCGACCAAGCCTGCCTGGATTTGGTATATGCCGCAAAGGACGATCCCGGACAGAAGCATTTCTTAGAGCGTGTTGAGTCCAGAAACGGCGTGCACACCATTGAAGCGGCAGCAGTGTTAGGCTTCGGCAGCAGGGAGTATGAGTTGGTAGAGGTATAAACGTATTAAGAATTAATGAGAATAGGTTTTGTGGAAGCGGCCCGTTTAAGTGGCCGCTTTTCCCTATTTATGCTGAAAGTAAAGCTGGAATTGGACTACGCACAATGAAGTAACAATGGCGGTAGAAAAGCAGGACAGTGCCAGCTGTGCAGGATGTGCACTTACTATAATGCCCATGATTCCGCAAAATGCTGCAATCCCAAAAGATATTGCGGAAATTAAGTGCATGACTCTGGTTTTTTCGTTCGCTGCCTTGATTTCGTTGTTTTTCTCCTTCACTACCGGAAGGTCTTCATGGCTTTCATAGTCATCATGAATCATATAATCGGCGGAAACGGAAAAGATTTCACAGATTCCTAACAGCATTTTCATGTCCGGCGTTGTTTCACCCGCTTCCCATCTTGCAACGGCCTGTCTGGATACGCCCAGCTTTTCCGCCAGAACCTCTTGGGTGTATCCGTTCGATTTTCTTAACTTGATCAGTTTTTCATGAAAACTCATAATGAAATCCTCGCTTTCGATATTATTGCTTATATGATACAAAAAGCGGTCCAAGTAATCTATCACTTTTATAGACCATTTGCGCAACCAAATGTAACATTGCCGGAATATTCGGTTGCATATAGTGCAAATTCACCTGTATATTCTGATTATATATTGTTTTCTAAAACCCTGCATCTGTTTAATGAATTTCTGTTTTACTTTTTATGAATTTTTATATATGATAGAGTAAGTGTATTCGTGTTGGAAAGGATCCCCTTATGTTTGAAAACATGCCGGTCATTACAAAACAGGAAATAGAAGATGGACTGCATTTTGCTATGGAGCAGATAAACAGAAATCTGCCTGCCTTTACCGATCAATTTGAAAAGGCCTACAGTGACAATCATTTTTATGAACCGGTGGAAAACACGGACTGGACGGCTGGATTTTGGACGGGACAGATATGGCTGGCTTATGAATTTGCGAAAGCCGGTGGATGGCCCGGTGCTGATGCGCTGCGGCAGGCAGGGGAAATTCAGGTAGAGAGTTTTTTAGACCGTATCGAAAAGAAAATAGAGGTGGAACATCATGATATGGGCTTCCTCTATTCGCCATCCTGCGTGGCGGCGTACAAGCTGACAGGCAGCAGACAGGGAAAAGATGCGGCAATTCTTGCAGCCAGACAGCTCATTACCAGATACCAGCCTAAGGGAAAATTCATACAGGCCTGGGGCGGTATGGACGAACCCGAAAATTACAGGCTGATTATTGACTGTCTTTTGAATCTGCCGCTCTTGTACTGGGCGTCGGAGGAAACAGGTGAGGAAAGTTTTAGGGATATCGCCATACAGCACACCCATACCGCAATGCAGAATGTCATTCGGGAAGATTTTTCTACATGGCACACCTTTTACTTTGACAGTATAACCGGTGAGCCGAAGAAGGGGGCGACCTGTCAGGGTTACCGGGACGGTTCCGCTTGGGCAAGAGGACAGGCATGGGGTATATACGGCAGCGCACTGGCCTATAAATACACGCAAAAAGAAGAATACATCGAGATATTTAAAGGCGTGACGGATTATTTTCTGTGCCATCTTCCGAAAGACATGGTGCCCTATTGGGATTTAGAATTTACGGATGGGGACGAACAGCCCAGGGACTCCTCTTCCGCCTCCATAGCTGCCTGCGGCATGCTGCAGATGTGCGAATATTTAGGGGAAGAGGAGGCTGCCGTCTATAACAGATATGCCGGGCAGATGATGAAATCCCTCTATGAAAATTACGCAGTCAAGAATCCTGCGGACTCTAACGGACTGGTATTACACAGTACCTATTCTAACCATTCTCCCTACAATACCTGTAACCACTATGGTGTGGACGAATGTAACTCCTGGGGAGATTATTTCTATATGGAGGCACTGACCAGACTGCGCGGAGACTGGAATCCTTACTGGTGAGGAAATAGACATGAGTATTCGGAACAACTATAAGCACACATTATACGCCTGCTACATAGGGTATATTACACAGGCCATTGTCAATAATTTTGCACCGCTTTTATTTTTGACCTTTCATAACAGTTACGGGATTTCCTTGGAACGGATCGGGCTGCTTGTTACTGTCAATTTCGGGACCCAGCTGGTCGTAGATCTGCTTTCCGCCAAATTTGCGGACAAACTGGGTTACCGCAGGTTGATCGTGGCCGCTCATCTGTTTGCGGCAGCAGGGCTGATCGGACTGGGGCTGTTTCCTTCTCTGTTTCGGAATGCTTATGCGGGGCTTTGTGCGGCAGTCATGGTATATGCCGTGGGAGGTGGTCTGACGGAGGTGCTGATTAGTCCCATTGTGGAGGCCTGTCCCACGGAGGGAAAGGCTGCGGCTATGAGCCTGCTCCATTCCTTTTATTGCTGGGGCTCTGTATTGGTAGTGCTGCTCAGTACTCTGCTGTTTTGGGTGTTCGGAACGGATGCTTGGAAAGGGATTGCCTGTCTCTGGGCACTGATTCCTCTTGCCAATGCCGTATATTTTCTAAAGGTACCTATTGCGCCTCTGGTAGCGGACGGAGAGAGCATGAGCGTGGGTGGACTGCTGCGGTCGGGCATCTTCTGGGTGCTGGCGCTGTTGATGGTCTGTGCCGGTGCTTCTGAATTGTCCATGAGTCAATGGGCCTCCGCATTTGCCGAAAGTGGTCTGGAAATCTCCAAAACAGCGGGAGATTTGGCGGGCCCCTGCTTCTTTGCCATATTGATGGGAGCGGGACGCATTCTGCATGCTAAATTTGCGGAAAAGATCAATCTATACGTTTATCTGGGAGGCTGTGCGGTGGGCTGCGTTGTCAGTTACTTTCTGGCTTCTTTCTCACCCTTACCCATATTGGCGCTGATCGGCTGCGGCCTCTGCGGTTTTTCGGTGAGCGCCATGTGGCCGGGTACCTTCAGTCTTGCGGGAGAAAAATGCCCAAGAGGAGGCACTGCCATGTTTGCACTCTTGGCGCTGGCAGGAGATACGGGCTGTTCTCTGGGACCTACGCTGGTGGGATATGTTTCCGCGGCTTTGGGTGACAATCTGCGGTTAGGACTGTTCACGGCAGTCGTTTTTCCTATTTTATTGTTGGGCGGGTTGTTGCTTTTATACCGTTCCCGACAGTAATTGTGTAATGGAATGTCTCTCTTGCATTATCTAAGAAGATAAGAATATAATGTAGCTATGAATAAACAAAGTAAAACGATATTTTCCTATATATTGATTGCGGCGGGCTTTAGTTGCATAATGGTGTATCTAGGGCTTGCTTTAGGGTTGGGATTTGCTTTAGGGGGCAGAATCGGCAGCTACGTTTTTACGTCGGGCCCAGTTTCCGAAACAGAGCCGGGACAGGAGGCGGAACTGCCGGCAGAGCCCGATGTTAAGAAGGACATTTTGCCTGACGCAATTTGGACGGAGAGCGAAGAAAAGCGTCACCCCGCCTCTCCGTTACCGGAATTGGAAAATCCTTATGCGGAGTATTTTTTACAAAATGAAGACATGATAGCTTGGCTGCAGATAGACGGTATGGAAATCGACTATCCTGTCATGTGGACGCCGGAGGATGAGGAGTATTATCTCACGAGAGATTTTAACGGCAGATCAAGCAGTAACGGATGCCTGCTTTTAGATACGGACAGTTCGCTGGAGCCGCTGACGACGAATCTAATCATACACGGACACAATATGCGTTCAGGCGCTATGTTCGGAGACCTGTCGGATTATAAAGATTCCGAGTTTGAAAAGGAGCATGATACCATACGCCTCTATACCGAGAACGGTATCAGAACCTATGAAGTACTGGCGGTATTTTATTCGCAGGTCTATTATCAGTCGGATGATGTATTTAAGTACTATGCTTTTTTTCAGGCGGACACACGGGCGGAGTTTGACGATTTCTATAAGAATATCAAGGAATTGTCAATATATGACACTGGTGTCACGGCGGAGTTCGGAGACCACTTCCTGACGCTGTCCACCTGTGCCTATCATGTGGACTATGGCCGCTTCGTGGTAGTGGCAAAAGAAATCTCATATGAAGAATGTTACCTGCCCATAGAGGAGTGAGGAAGCGTATCCGTTAAGGGAGCGGGTGGACAAAACTGCAGGGCTGTCTGAGTTTGGCGGCCCTTTTATTATTTCACAGTTTATTTATAGATTCTTAATTGATTTCTTTTTGGAAAGAAAATACAATAGTAAGCAGTATGTGGATGAAAAGAAAAAGAGAGGAAGCTTCCATGGGAAAGATTTTTAAGTATTTAAGGGAATCGTGGGCATCAGTGCTGATCATACTGGGTCTGCTTGTGGTACAGGCCTATTGTGACCTGCAGCTGCCGCAGTATACTTCTAATATTGTGGACGTGGGAATCGGCAAGGGCGGTATCGCCTATGCCGCACCGGAAAAAATGCGGGAGGAAACCCACGATGATCTGATGCTGTTTCTGACGGAGGAAGAAAAGACCCTTCTGGAGAATTTTTATGAGCAGGATACGGAAGGCAGCTACGTGCTGACGACGCACAACGAGGAAGATTTGCAGACGATAGACAGTAAATTGGGGCTTCCCATGCTCTTGCTCTCCACGCTGCAGAGCGGGGAGGCGCAAGTGGATATGAATATGCTGCGCACCATGCCGGCGGGCGGTATGTTCACAGAAGATATGCTCCTTACCGTCAGGGAGCAGATCGCAGGAGAAATGGGAGATATGAGTGACTCCATTATTTCTGCGAGGGCAGTGCAGTTCGTACAGGCTGAATATGAAGCGCTTGGCATGGACAGCGGTAAGGTACAGACATCGTATCTGACACAGATAGGTTTAAAAATGCTGGGACTTTCCGTATTGATGATGGCCGCTTCTATTTTGGTGGGACTGCTGGCATCTAAAACAGCAGCCAGAACCGGCCGGAATCTGCGCAACCGTATTTTTACCAAGGTAGTTTCCTTTTCCAATGCGGAAATGGATAAATTTTCCACCGCTTCTCTGATCACCCGCTCCACTAACGATATCCAGCAGGTGCAGATGGTGGTGGTAATGCTGCTGCGAATGGTGCTGTATGCGCCCATTATCGGCATCGGCGGTGTGATCAAGGTGGCGAATACGGGGACCGGCATGGGCTGGATCATCGGCGTGGCAGTTGGCTCCATCATGGCGTTAGTGCTGGTGCTGTTAATGGTAGCGATGCCCAAATTCAAAATGATGCAGACTCTAGTGGACAGAGTCAACTTGATTTCCAGAGAAATTTTAACAGGTATTCCTGTAATCCGCGCTTTCAGCAGGGAGCAGTTTGAAGAGAAGCGCTTTGATAGAGCCAATAAGGATCTGATGGGTACCCAGCTTTTTACAAGCAGAGTTATGACCTTTATGATGCCTGCCATGATGATGATCATGAACGGTATTTCCGTAATGATCATATGGTTCGGAAGCAAGGGTGTGGATGTAGGCACCATTCAGGTAGGTGAGATGCTGGCTTTTATCACTTACACCATGCAGATCGTCATGTCATTTTTGATGCTTACCATGATTTCAATCATGCTGCCCCGTGCGGGAGTAGCGGCCAATCGAATCGAAGAGGTGCTATCGACGGAAACATCGATTCGGGATAAAGAAGATGTGAAAGATGATACACTCACGCAGATAAAAGGCGAGATTACTTTTGAGGATGTATGTTTCCGTTACCCCGGTGCGGAAGAAGACGCTCTGCACCACTTAAACTTTACGGCAAAGCCGGGACAGACCACTGCCATTATCGGCAGTACGGGCTGTGGAAAATCCACGCTGCTGCATTTGATACCCAGATTCTATGATGTGACGGAGGGTAGGATTAAATTGGACGGCGTGGATATCAGAGAGCTTTCCCAGAAAAAACTGCGAAGTCAGTTAGGCTTTGTGCCCCAGAAGGCGGTCTTATTTTCCGGTACTATTACTACCAATTTGAAGTTTGGCGGAGAGGAGATCACTGACGGGATCATGAGAGAAGCCGCTGAGATCGCGCAGGCCACGGAATTTATCGAAAGTAAGCCGGATGGCTATGAAAGCCTCATTTCCCAGGGAGGTACCAATGTGTCCGGCGGACAGAAGCAGAGGCTTTCCATTGCCCGTGCCATTGCAAAGCAGCCCAAGGTATTTTTATTTGACGACAGCTTTTCCGCACTGGACTATAAAACTGACGCAGCCTTAAGAAAAGCTTTGGGAGAAAAGGTGAAAGATGCGACGGTGATCATTGTAGCCCAGCGTATCAATACCATCCTGCATGCGGACCGGATACTGGTGTTGGATAACGGAAGCATTGTAGGTATGGGTACTCACGAAGAACTGTTAGAGAATTGTGAAACTTACCGTGAGATTGCGCATTCCCAGTTGTCGGAAGCAGAACTGAAAGGAGGGAAGGGAGCATGAGCGAACAGGAACAGAAGGTAAACCAGCCCCCCAGAAGAGCCCCCATGGGACACGGCGCCCGCGGCATGATGCCGGGAGAAAAGGCGAAGGACTTTAAAGGAACTTTTAAAAAGCTGATTATTTATATAGGAAAATATAGAATCGCACTGGTATTTGTCATGTTGTTTGCCATTGGGGGAACCACTTTTAACATTGTGGGCCCTAAGGTGCTCAGCAAGGCCACGACGGAGTTGTTTAACGGTCTTATGGCTAAGGTGAGCGGTACCGGCGGCATCAACTTTGAGAAGATAGGCAGGATACTCCTGCTTGTGCTGGGGCTGTATGGACTAAGCGCGGTACTCTCCTTTTTACAGGGCTTTATCATGACCGGCGTTTCCCAAAAGTTAAGCTACCGTTTCCGCCGGGAAATTTCCGAGAAGATCAATCGCATGCCCCTGGCGTATTTTGAATCCCGGACAGTGGGAGAGGTACTCTCCCGCATTACGAACGATGTGGATACCCTGGGAATGAGCTTAAGTCAGAGTATTACGACATTGATCACTTCGGTGACGACCATTGTGGGCGTGCTCATTATGATGCTGTCCATCAGTCCTTTGATGACGGTGATCGCCCTGCTGATCCTGCCGGTATCCATGCTGCTTATCAGCGTGGTGGTCAAGTTTTCCCAGAAGCATTTCGTGACCCAGCAGACTTATCTCGGAAAGATCAACGGGCAGATAGAGGAGACTTTCAGCGGTCACAATATCGTGAAGGCTTTCAATCGGGAAGAAACTTCTTTGGAGGAATTTAAAAATACCAACGAAGTGCTTTATAATTCCGCATGGAAATCCCAGTTCCTTTCCGGTATGATGCAGCCTATCATGATGTTTGTAGGCAATCTGGGCTATGTAGCCGTAGCTGTCAGCGGCAGCATACTGGCGATCAGAGGGGTCATTGATGTGGGCGAGATTCAGGCTTTCATCCAGTATGTGAAGAATTTCACCCAGCCCATTACCCAGTTGGCGCAGGTATCCAATATGTTCCAGTCTACGGCTGCTGCTGCGGAGAGGGTATTTGAATTTTTAAATGAGGCTGAAGAGGATATGATGGCGGAAAATCCGGTAAAACTGCAGGATATGAAGGGACGGGTAGCCTTTGAACATGTACAGTTCGGCTACAATCCCGATAAGATCATTATCAATGACTTCTCCTGCGAAGTACAGCCCGGACAGATGGTAGCGATCGTCGGACCCACGGGTGCGGGCAAGACCACCATGGTGAAGCTGCTCATGCGTTTCTATGATGTCAATAAGGGAGCAATCCTGGTGGACGGCCACAATGTAAAAGATTTCAACCGCAGTGAGCTAAGAGAGAATTTCGGTATGGTTTTGCAGGATACCTGGCTGTTTAAAGGAACCATTATGGAAAATATCCGATATGGCAGATTGGACGCCACGGATGAAGAGGTCATTGAGGCAGCCAAGGCTGCCCATGCGCACCGCTTTATTCAGACGCTGCCCGGCGGCTATCAGATGGAGCTCAATGAAGAGGCCAGCAATGTATCCCAGGGACAGAAGCAGCTGCTTACCATTGCCAGAGCCATTCTGGCAGACAATCCCATTCTGATACTGGATGAAGCCACCAGTTCCGTGGATACCAGAACGGAGGCCCGTATACAGAAGGCCATGAACAATCTGATGAAGGGCAGGACCAGCTTTGTCATTGCCCACAGGCTCTCCACCATCAAGGATGCGGATATGATTCTGGTCATGAAGGACGGTGATATTGTGGAACAGGGCACTCACGAGGAACTCTTGGCAAAGGACGGCTTCTATGCTTCACTGTACAATTCTCAATTTGAGGAGGCCACGGCGTAAGCAAAAATTATGGGTTTCTTTTCTTAATGAAACATGGTACAATGGCTCTATGGTTTCATTACGGAGGAAAAGATGGCAGAATTAGTAAGTACCCTGGATATATACAATGTCATACGCAAAACCTTGGGCTGCATGGACAATGCTGTTCTTCAGCATGGGGAGATTACTGCTTATATCTTTTACAATATGCTCTTAGCAGAGGGTATCTATACGGATATTGAGCTTGCGGAGTATACTCTCATCGGCATGCTGCACGATGTCGGTATTATCAAAACGGGCTTTAAAAATAAGAACGGCGTGCAAGACTATGAAACCAACAATGTGTGGGCACATTCCGTTTACGGTTACCTGTTTTTAAAGTACTTATCTCCTGTGGAAGACAAAGCGGATATCGTGTTATACCATCATCTGCCCTATCATCTCCATTCTCATATTAAGAGCAAGTATATGAAGGTGACCCAGTATTTGACGCTGGCCGACAGGATGGACGCCTTTATGCGGATGGATGTCGATGGAATTGAAAAGGACTATTTTGCAACGCAGGCGGACATCAAGTTTTCCGCTAAGGCACTGGAGCTGTTTCAGCTGGCCCAGGCAAAATTTCAATTTCTGGAAAAGTTAAAGACTAATGAGTACGAAAAAGAGCTGCAGGCGCTTTTTGAGGGAGCTGCTTTGAGTGAAAAGGCCAAGAAAGGTTTTCTGGAGATGCTGGTATATGCCATCGATTTCAGAAGCCAGCAGACGGTTATCCATACGATGGCAACCAAGACCTTCGCAGTGGAACTGGGACGGCTTATGAGAGTGCCTACTATGGATTTGCAGGCGTTATACTACGGTGCATTGCTCCATGATATTGGCAAGGTGGCCATTCCTGTTTCCATTTTGGAAGCGCCCAGACGCCTGAGTGACGACGAGATGCGAATCATGAAAGCCCATGTGGTGATTTCGGATAAGATACTGCGGGGAGCCCTGGATGATGAAATTGTGGAGATAGCCGCCCGTCATCATGAGAAGCTGGACGGCACAGGATATCCCAGAGGAATAAACGGAGAAGAAATTACCCCGCTTCAGCGTATTATTGCGGTAGCCGATATTTTGAGCGCACTCTACGGAAAACGCAGCTATAAGGATGCCTTCTCTCCGGAGAAGATCAAAGGGATTTTGCAGGGAGATGCGGATGCCGGAAAAATATGTCCCAAAGTGGTAGGGGTAGCAATCAGCAATTTTGATAAGATCATCCAGCGCTATGAAAAAGAACGTGATGTGACAATGGACCGCTATATGGAAATTGTGAACCAGTATGAAAGTATCTATGACAGATTTAAGAGTTTTGAAACGTAGTGAAAGGGAGCCGGTCGGCTCCCTTTTTTGACTTATAGGATATTGCATACTTACTTAGGGGTAAACTGCCAGCGCCCGGAAGCCCCACACGGCAGTACCAGATCTGTGCCCGATATGGGCAGACCGATTTCCTCTGAGGCGACAACACCGCCGAAATGCTTCTGTACGGCACTCTGCAGCATATAGGAGAGTACCGCGGGCTGCAGGCCGGTAGTGTAGGAGTTGATCAGGAAAAATAAGGGCTGCTTTGAGAGAAGCCGGGTGCACAGCTCAATAAAAGGCCAGATGCTGTCTTCTATTTTCCAGATTTCCCCCTTGGGTCCCCTTCCGTAGGAGGGAGGGTCCATAATGATGCCATCGTATTGATTGCCCCGTCTGATTTCCCGCTCCACAAATTTTACACAGTCATCCACCAGCCAGCGGATGGGGGCTTCCCCCAGACCGGAAGAAACAGCGTTTTCCTTTGCCCAGGAGACCATGCCTTTAGAGGCGTCCACATGAGTGACCTGCGCTCCCGCTGCCGCGGCTGACAGAGTGGCTCCGCCGGTATAGGCAAAAAGATTCAATACCTTAATGGGATGGCCCGCATTTTTTATCAGTTCGGAAAACCAGTCCCAGTTGACAGCCTGTTCGGGGAAGAGTCCCGTATGCTTGAAGCTAAAAGGCTTTAAGTGAAAGGTGAGGCTACGGTAATGGATATTCCATTCGTTTGGCAGATGAATAAACTCCCATTCTCCGCCGCCTTTGCTGCTGCGGTGGTAATGTCCGTTCTTCTTTTTCCAGCCACTGTGCTCATGGGGGGTGCTCCAGATGACCTGAGGGTCAGGGCGTACGAGAATATAATCCCCCCAGCGTTCCAGTTTTTCTCCGGAGGAAGTGTCCAGAACCTCGTATTCTTCCCATTGATCCGCAATCCACATAATAGTATCTCCTTTTCAGAGAATCCGTTTCCGTAGTAGTTTCTTCTATAAATAATGTTGCTGTTTTAATCCTTACTATACACTAACGGCTCCCGGCAGGCAACTAAAAACTCTTATGATTCTGTTACTTTATCCTAGTAATTCGCTAATTTGTTGACTTTACCGAAAGCCTTGTATATAATATAAGGCGTATTTGTTGATGAGGAGGAAAGTATAGATTATGACTGGAAATACTTTAGGATGGGTCATTGTGGCGTTTGTCCTGTATCTGTTAATGATGATCATTATAGGTGCATGGTTTGCAAAAGGGAATAATAACTCAGAGGACTATTTTTTAGGTGGCAGAAAGTTAGGCGGTTTTGTTGCGGCGCTTTCCGCACAGGCATCGGATATGAGCGGCTGGCTGTTAATGGGTCTGCCCGGCGCGATCTATCTTGTCGGTGTGGGTGGCGACGGCTGGACAGCGATCGGTCTGTTTGTGGGTACGGTACTAAACTGGTTGATCATTTCTACCAGATTACGGCGATATACTATTCGTGCCAACAATGCGGTAACGCTGCCGGCTTATTTTGAGAACAGATTTCATGATAAAAAGAAGGTACTGATGACAGTTTCTTCTATTACAATTGTTATCTTCTTTCTGGTATACTGTGCATCCGCATTGGCAGCAGGCGGACAGCTCTTTGAATCCGTCTTTGGTGTAGATTATACGGTTGCACTGACCATCGGTGCGGTGGTCATTCTGATCTATACTTTTATGGGTGGTTTTATGGCGGTCTGCACTACCGACTTTATTCAGGGAACCCTGATGCTGGTGGCAATTCTGGCCGTGCCGATCATCGCATTATTTTTCATGCGGCAGGAGGGTATGACGATTGCTTCAGGTCTGGCCGCAGAGGGTAATGTAGCCAACAGCGCAAATTTCTTGAATCTGATGAAATACGGCGAGCAGAATAATAATTTCATTAATATTATCTCCGGTCTGGGCTGGGGACTCGGTTATTGTGGCATGCCCCACATCCTGGTGCGTTTTATGGCGGTAAAGAATGAGACAGAGCTTAAAAAATCCAAGACGGTTGCCATCATATGGGTGGCGCTCTCCCTGTTCTTTGCCTGCGTGATCGGTGTGGTAGGACGCGCTTATATGCAGACGATGTTAGTAGAGAGCGGCAGCGAGAAAATCTTCATTGAAATGATCAAGAAGGTGTTTACGGAAGAGATGAATGCGCCTCTGATCGCCGGACTCTTCCTCTGCGGTATTCTCGCAGCCATTATGTCTACCGCGGATTCCCAGCTGCTTGTCAGTGCCTCCAGTGTGGCGGAGGATATTTATAAGGGAATCATCGACAAGAAAGCCGACGATAAGAAGGTATTGAATATCAGCCGCTTTACCGTATTTGTGATCGCGATATTGGCCTATATCATCGCACTCAATCCCAACAATACCATTATGGGGCTGGTATCCAACGCGTGGGCAGGCTTTGGTGCTGCTTTCGGTCCTCTGGTACTGCTGTCATTATTCTGGAAGAAGACCAATTTTGCTGGTGCGGTGGCAGGTATCGTAACAGGTGCGCTGACCGTTATCATATGGGACTATATCCCTCTGGCCGGCGGCGCTACTTTAGGAGCGGCTACGGGACTTTACTCTTTGGTCGTAGGTTTTGCGCTCAGCTTTTTGGCAATCGTCATTGCCAGCATTGCAGGAACCGCACCCAGTGAAGAGATGTTACAGGAGTTTGAAGATGTAAAGGCCGGAAGAGTAGAATAAAGGCGATTTTTGTTCCCGCGGAGTGAAATTTTAAGCGCTCCGCGGGAATGTATTTAAAAAAATACAATTTTTGTGAAAAAATGCTTGCAATCCTGTATAATACCATGTATATTAATATTTGCTGTGGCATGATAGCTATGAAGCGTGAGGTTGCTGCTAAAGGCAACGCCGGATAGCAGGTTTTCCGTGGAGCGAATGTCAAGTTAGGAAACTGACGACAAGTCACTGTACAAAAATCAAGTCTGCATAAGGCAGAAACAACCGTGAGAAACGAAGTTGAAAGCATGTTGTGGTATGTTTGAAAACAGGACACACACGGGAGAGTGTACAGTCACCGCTTGTCGTACTTATCAAGAAAAGTGCGAAAAGGAGGCGACTTTTTTTATGGCAACAAGTCAAGTAATGAGAATTACACTGAAAGCTTATGATCATCAGCTGGTTGATGCATCTGCCAAAAAAATCATCGAAACAGTTAAGAAGAACGGTTCCCAGGTGAGCGGCCCGGTGCCTCTTCCTACCAAGAAAGAGGTTGTTACTATTTTAAGAGCGGTTCACAAGTATAAGGATTCCCGTGAGCAGTTTGAGCAGAGAACCCACAAGAGATTGATCGATATCATCGCACCGACACAGAAGACGGTGGATGCGCTGCAGAGACTGGAAATGCCTGCCGGTGTTTACATCGACATCAAAATGAAAACAAAATAATCCCCTACTAGTATGGACGCAGACGTACGGAATGCCGGATGGCAGGATGTGCAGCGCCCCGCTGTAGAACAAACAGGAGGAAAACATGAAAAAAGCAATTTTAGCAACAAAAGTCGGAATGACTCAAATCTTCAATGAAGACGGCGTACTGATTCCCGTAACCGTTCTTCAGGCGGGTCCCTGTGCGGTAACGCAGATCAAGACCGTGGAAAACGACGGTTATAGCGCGGTACAGGTTGGCTTCGTGGACAAGAAAGAAAGAATCGTCAACAAGGATGCGGGCGGCAGCAAGGAAGTGATTCACAGACATGGCGTAAGCCAAGCTATGCAGGGACATTTCAAGAAGGCCGGCGTAAGCTCCAAGAGATATGTAAGAGAGTTCAAATTTGACAATGCGGACGAGTACACACTCGGCGCAGAGATCAAGGCTGATATCTTCGCGGCAGGCGATAAGGTTGACGCGTCTGCTATTTCCAAAGGTAAAGGCTTCCAGGGTGCTATTAAGAGACACGGACAGCACAGAGGACCTATGGCCCATGGTTCCAAGTTCCATCGTCATCAGGGTTCCAACGGTGCCTGCTCTTCCCCCAGCCGCGTGTTCAAGGGAAAAGGAATGCCCGGACATATGGGATGTGTAAAAGTAACCGTTCAGAATCTTGAGGTTGTAAGAGTGGATGCCGAAAAGAACTTACTCTTAGTAAAGGGTGCGGTACCCGGAGCTAAGAAGGCATTGGTTACAATCAAAGAAACCGTTAAGGTGGAAGCATAGCAGCGAACCTTTGGTGCGCAGATGAAAGGAGGATTTAGACAGACATGGCTAAAGTATCTGTTTATAATATGGAAGGCAAGGAAGTCGGAAAGATCGACTTAAACGATGCCGTTTTCGGTGTTGAAATCAACGAGCATCTGGTTCATCTGGCAGTTGTGCAGCAGCTTGCAAACAACCGTCAGGGAACCCAGAAAGCAAAGACCCGCTCCGAAGTATCCGGCGGCGGAAGAAAGCCCTGGAGGCAGAAGGGAACCGGTCACGCAAGACAGGGTTCAACCCGTGCACCCCAGTGGACAGGCGGCGGCGTGGTATTCGCTCCCGTACCCAGAGATTATTCTTTCAAGTTAAATAAGAAAGAAAAGAGAGCAGCTCTTAAATCCGCTCTGACAAGCAAAGTAAACGACAACAAGCTCATCGTTGTTGACGAGTTGAAGTTTGATGAAATTAAGACAAAGAAGTTCCAGACTGTTATGAATAATCTGAATGTGGCAAAGGGCCTGGTGGTACTGGCCGAGAACGATGAGAAAGTTGTTCTTTCCGCAAGAAATATTCCTACAGTGCAGACGACCCTGACCGGAACCTTGAACGTATACGACGTGATGAAGGCCGGAACGGTGGTGCTGACCAAGGATGCGGTTACAAAGATTGAGGAGGTATACGCATAATGGCTGATATTAAATACTATGACGTAATCCTCAAACCGGTTATCACCGAGAAGAGCATGGCCGGTATGGGAGAGAAGAAATACACCTTTTTGGTACATCCCGAAGCAAACAAGTCCCAGATCAAGGAAGCTGTGGAAAAGATGTTCGAGGGAGCTAAGGTGGCAAAGGTAAATACCCAGAACTATGACGGCAAGAAGAAAAGACGCGGTATGACGATCGGCAGAACCGCCAAGACCAAGAAGGCAATCGTTCAGCTGACCGAGGACAGCAAAGACATTGAGATTTTTGCCGGATTATAATTAAGAAGAATTTTGGCGGAAGACAGTGTTCCGCGCGAAACGATTAAGGTATGCGGCGGCAGAGCCGCTGCGCAAAGAATCAAACAGAAAAGGAGATACAACAATGGGAATTAAGACATATAACCCATATACACCTTCCAGAAGAAATATGACCGGTTCCGATTTCTCTGAAATCACAAAGAAGACTCCCGAGAAGTCTCTCTTGGTTTCTTTAAATAAGAATGCGGGCCGTAACAATCAGGGGAAGATCACCGTAAGACATCGTGGCGGTGGTTCCAGAAGAAAGTACAGAATCATCGATTTTAAAAGAAATAAGGACGGTATTCCCGCTACCGTGATCGGCATCGAGTATGATCCTAACAGAACCGCAAACATTGCGCTCATCTGTTATGAGGACGGCCAGAAGGCTTACATCATTGCTCCCGAAGGGCTGACCGACGGTATGAAGGTAATGAACGGCGAGCATGCCGAAGTAAGAGTGGGTAACTGCTTACCCTTAACGCAGATCCCTGTTGGTACTCAGGTACACAACATTGAGTTATATCCCGGCAAGGGCGGCCAGCTGGTTCGTTCCGCAGGCAACAGCGCACAGCTGATGGCTAAGGAAGGCAAGTATGCTACCTTAAGACTTCCCTCCGGTGAAATGAGAATGGTTCCTCTGGTTTGCAGAGCGACCGTCGGTGTTGTAGGCAATGTTGACCACAGCCTTATCAATATCGGTAAAGCAGGACGTAAGCGCCACATGGGCATCCGTCCCACCGTGCGCGGTTCCGTAATGAACCCCAACGACCACCCTCATGGCGGTGGTGAAGGTAAGACCGGTATCGGACGTCCCGGACCGAGCACCCCTTGGGGCAAGCCTGCACTCGGCTTGAAGACCCGTAAGAAGAAAAACAAGTCTAACAAGCTGATCGTAAGAAGAAGAGACGGTAGGGCTATCAAATAGTTGAGGAGGAAAAACAATGGCTAGATCACTGAAAAAAGGACCTTTCGCAGATCAGAGCTTACTGAAAAAAGTAGATGCTCTTAATGCATCAGGACAAAAGCAGGTTATTAAAACCTGGTCCCGTCGTTCTACAATTTTCCCTTCTTTCGTGGGACATACAATTGCAGTACACGATGGCAGAAAGCACGTTCCTGTATATGTAACCGAAGATATGGTTGGACACAAGTTAGGAGAGTTTGTTGCAACCAGAACCTTCAGAGGCCACGGAAAAGACGAGAAAAAATCCAAGGTTAGATAAGGATTAAGTCTTGTCGCTTGAAAATTGAAAGGAGGACAAATTCTATGGCTAAAGGACATAGAAGTCAAATTAAAAGAGAAAGAAATGCCCGTAAAGATACCAGACCTTCAGCTAAGTTATCCTATGCTAGAGTTTCTGTTCAGAAGGCGTGTTTCGTATTAGATGCCATCAGAGGTAAGGATGTACAGTCTGCACTTGCAATCCTGTCATACAATCCCAGATATGCATCAAGCGTTATCAAGAAGCTGTTAGAGTCTGCAGTTGCAAATGCTGAAAACAACAACGGCATGAATCCCGCAAACCTTTATATTGCGGAATGCTGTGCAAACAAGGGACCTACCATGAAGAGAGTAAGACCCAGGGCACAGGGCAGAGCTTACAGAATTGAGAAGCAGATGAGCCACATCACCATCGTTCTGGATGAGAAGAAGTAGGAAAGGAGACATATAGAGATATATGGGACAGAAAGTTAATCCTCACGGCCTTAGAGTCGGCGTTATTAAAGATTGGGATTCCAAGTGGTACGCTGATGCAGAATTCTCTGACTATTTAGTTGAAGATTATAACATCAGAAAGTATTTAAAGAAGAAATTATATGCTGCAGGTGTTTCCAAGATTGAGATCGAAAGAGCATCCGACAGAGTGAAAGTTATCATTTACACCGCAAAACCCGGCGTAGTGATCGGTAAGGGTGGCGCAGAAATCGAAATCACCAAGAATGAGCTGGCAAAGCAGACCGGCAAGAAAGTTCTGGTTGATATCAAGGAGATCAAGAGACCTGATAAGGACGCACAGCTGGTTGCTGAAAATATTGCACAGCAGTTAGAGAACCGTGTATCCTTCAGACGTGCTATGAAGTCCTGCATGGGCAGAACTATGAAGGCCGGTGCACTGGGTATCAAGGCAGCCTGCTCCGGACGTCTGGGCGGCGCTGATATGGCACGTACCGAGTTCTACAACGAGGGAACCATTCCTCTGCAGACTTTGAGAGCAGATATTGATTATGGCTTCGCTGAGGCTGATACTACCTATGGTAAAGTCGGCGTCAAGGTATGGATTTACAAAGGCGAAGTTCTTCCCACTAAAAATCAGGAAGGGAGCGAGAATTAGTTATGTTAATGCCTAAAAGAGTAAAACGTCGTAAACAGTTCCGCGGAAGTATGGCCGGTAAGGCCTTAAGGGGTAACACCCTGACTTACGGCGAATACGGTCTTGTGGCTACCGAGCCCTGCTGGATCAAGTCCAATCAGATCGAAGCAGCCCGTATCGCACTTACCCGTTATACCAAGCGTACCGGTAAGGTTTGGATAAAGATTTTCCCGGATAAGCCCGTAACGGCAAAGCCCGCAGAAACACGTATGGGTTCCGGTAAGGGTTCCCTGGAATACTGGGTAGCAGTTGTAAAGCCCGGACGTGTACTGTTTGAAATCGCAGGAGTTCCGGAGGAAGCTGCAAAAGAAGCATTACGTCTTGCAATGCACAAGCTCCCTTGTAAATGTAAGATTGTTTCTAAAGCAGATTTGGAAGGCGGTGTAGCAAATGAAAACTAATAAGTATGTAGAAGATTTGAAAAATAAATCAGAAGCAGAATTAGCAAAAGAGTTAGTTGATGCTAAAAAAGAGCTTTTCAATTTGAGATTCCAGAACGCAACCAATCAGCTGGATAACACGGCAAGGATCAAGGAAGTAAGAAGAAACATTGCCCGTATTCAGACGGTTATCACAGAAAAGGCAAACGCTTAATCTGGCAGCGTTTTTATCATGATGATTGCCCTTAGTGGGTGGAATTTCAGAAAGGAGATTTAACCGTGGAAAGAAATTTAAGAAAAACACGTACTGGTAAGGTTGTAAGCAATAAAATGGATAAGACAATCGTTGTTGCCATTGAGGACCATGTAAAGCATCCTCTCTACAAGAAGATCGTGAAGGATACCTATAAACTGAAGGCTCACGACGAGAACAACGAATGCAATATCGGCGATACCGTTAAGGTAATGGAAACCAGACCCCTCTCTAAAGATAAGAGATGGCGCCTTGTGGAAATCGTTGAAAGAGCAAAATAATAACGGTACTATTTTGGAAGGAGAATTGACATGGTTCAGCAAGAGAGCAGACTTAAGGTTGCTGATAACACCGGTGCAAAAGAATTACTCTGCATCAGAGTTATGGGCGGCTCTACAAGAAGATATGCACAGATTGGCGATATCATAGTTGCTTCTGTTAAAGATGCAACACCAGGCGGCGTTGTAAAAAAAGGCGATGTAGTAAAAGCTGTTGTCGTTCGTACCGTAAAAGGCGCACGCCGTAAAGACGGTTCCTACATCAAATTTGATGAAAATGCTGCCGTAATCATCAAGGAAGATAAGACTCCGAGAGGAACTCGTATCTTTGGGCCGGTAGCTAGAGAGCTTCGTGAGAAACAGTTCATGAAAATTGTTTCCCTCGCTCCCGAAGTATTATAAGGAGGTACCACATGGCTATGTTAAAAATCAAAAAGGGTGATACCGTTCAGGTTATTGCCGGTAAAGATAATGGTAAAGAGGGCAAGGTAATTGCCGTAGACCATAAGAAAAGAAAAGTGACAGTTGAAGGCGTGAACATGATCACCAAGCATGCAAAACCTTCTCAGGCCAATCCCAACGGTGGTATCCTCCAAAGAGAGGCTCCCATCGATATATCTAACGTAATGTACGTTCACAAGGGAAAGGTTACCAGAATCGGCTTCAAGGTTGACGGGGACAAGAAAGTCCGCATTGCAAAGACAACCGGCGAAGTGATTGATTAATTCTAGGGAAGGAGGAAACAGAGCGTGAGCAGACTTAAAGATTTATATACTGATGAAATCGTTGCGGCAATGACCAAGAAGTTCGGCTATAAGAACACAATGGAAGTTCCCAAGCTGGATAAGATCGTGATCAATATGGGCGTTGGCGAAGCAAAAGAGAATGCCAAGGTTTTGGAGAGCGCTGTAAAGGATATGGAAACCATTTCCGGACAGAAAGCAGTGCTGACAAAGGCTAAAAACTCCATCGCAAACTTCAAGATTCGTGAAGGCATGGCTATCGGCTGTAAGACTACTCTGCGTGGCGAGAAGATGTATGAGTTCCTGGATCGTCTGGTTAACCTGGCATTGCCTCGTGTACGTGACTTTAGAGGTGTAAACCCCAATGCATTTGACGGAAGAGGTAACTATGCACTCGGTATCAAGGAGCAGATTATCTTCCCCGAGATCGAATATGATAAGGTAGATAAAGTAAGAGGTATGGATATCATTTTCGTAACAACTGCAAAGACCGATGAAGAGGCACGTGAATTGTTAACATTATTCAACATGCCCTTCGCTAAATAACAGGAGGTAAATTCATGGCTAAGACATCTATGAAGTTAAAACAGCAGCGTAAACCCAAGTTCTCCACGAGAGCTTATACCCGCTGCAATATTTGTGGTCGTCCCCATGCGGTATTAAGAAAATACGGAATCTGCAGAATTTGCTTCCGTGAATTGGCATACAAGGGACAGATCCCCGGCGTTAAGAAGGCTAGCTGGTAACACGATGTCAAGAACTTCTAAGGTGATAAAATACATCACCTAAGAAGTGCTATATGACATCAAGGAAAATGCGAAGCATTTTCCGTCGCAGGCATGATTCAAGTCAAAGAGATAAGGAGGAAACTAAATCATGACAATGAGTGATCCTATTGCAGATATGCTTACAAGAATCCGTAATGCCAATACTGCAAAGCATGACACGGTAGATATTCCTTCTTCCAAGATGAAGCTGGCAATCGCACAGATTCTTCTGGATGAGGGTTATATTAAGAAATATGACATTATTGAAGATGGCGCTTTTAATACCATTCGTATTGCATTAAAGTACGGTGCCGATAAGAACGAAAGAATCATTTCCGGCATCAAGAGGATCAGCAAGCCCGGCCTTCGTGTATATGCCGGCAAGGAAGAACTGCCTAAGGTATTGGGCGGTCTGGGTATTGCAATCATCTCTACCAACCAAGGTATTGTCACCGACAAGAAAGCAAGAGATCTGCAGGTCGGCGGTGAGGTACTTGCATTTGTGTGGTAGGGAGCAGAAAAACCAAGCACGAGTAAAGCGAGTATTTGGTTTTTTGCGACCGACATCGAGAAAACGGTAAGCGGCATAGCCGCGGCGGCTGTGAAGCAGACGGTTTTCGAGATGGAAAAGCAGGAAATCAAGGTAACTATTATTTTTCAACAATATATAGGAGGTACGGGCATGTCACGTATAGGTAGAATGCCAATCGCGATCCCTGCCGGCGTTACGGTGGAGGTTGCAGAAAATAACAAAGTGACCGTAAAGGGTCCCAAGGGTACTCTGGAAAGAGTATTACCCGCAGAAATGGAAATCAAAGTAGAGGGTGCTGAAGTACAGGTTTCCAGACCCAATGACTTAAAGAAGATGAAGTCCTTGCATGGTCTGACCAGAACACTCATCAACAACATGGTGGTAGGCGTTACCCAGGGATATGAGAAGAAACTGGAAGTAAACGGCGTAGGTTACAGAGCAGCAAAATCCGGTAAGGTTCTGACCTTATCATTAGGCTACTCCCACCCTGTAGAGATGACTGATCCCGAAGGTATTGAAACGGTTCTGGACGGACAGAATATCATCATCGTAAAGGGCATCGACAAAGAAAAGGTTGGCCAATTCGCAGCTGAAATCAGAGATAAGAGAAGACCCGAGCCTTATAAGGGCAAAGGTATTAAGTATGCTGATGAAACGATCAGACGTAAAGTTGGTAAGACCGGTAAGAAATAATAGATAAGGAGAGTATGAAAATGGTTAGTAAGGAATCTAGACAAGAAGTTCGTGTGAAGAAGCACAAGAGAATTCGTAACCGTTTCAGCGGCACTGCTGAAAGACCCCGTCTGGCTGTGTTCAGAAGCAATAATCATATGTATGCTCAAATTATCGACGACACGGTTGGAAATACTTTAGTTGCTGCCTCCACTCTGGAAAAAGAGATCAAGGCAGAACTTGAAAAGACCAATAACGTTGATGCAGCAGCATATCTTGGAACCGTTATTGCCAAGAGAGCGCAGGAAAAGGGTATTACCGAAGTAGTCTTTGACAGAGGCGGCTTTATATACCAGGGTAAAGTTGCAGCGTTAGCTGATGCAGCCAGAGAAGCTGGCTTACAATTCTAGGAAAGGAAGAAAAGAGATGAAACATACAATCATAGATGCAAGTCAGCTGGAATTAACCGACAAGGTTGTTGTTATCAAGCGCGTTTCCAAGACCGTAAAGGGCGGACGTAATATGCGTTTTACCGCTTTGGTCGTAGTTGGTGACGGCAACGGCCATGTAGGTGCAGGACTCGGTAAAGCAGTAGAAATTCCTGAGGCTATCCGTAAAGGAAAAGAAGATGCAATGAAGCATCTGGTAAACGTTGCACTGGATGAGAACAATAGTATTACCCATGATTTTATCGGTAAGTACGGTTCTGCCAACGTCCTTTTAAAGAGGGCTCCTGAAGGTACCGGTATTATTGCCGGCGGTCCCGCTCGTATCGTGTGCGAACTGGCAGGTATTAAGAATATCCGTACCAAGTCTTTAGGCTCCAATAATAAGCAGAATGTCGTTCTTGCAACGATTTCCGGGTTATGCCAGTTAAAGGCTCCCGAAGAAGTAGCCAGAAACCGCGGCAAGGCAGTAGAAGAAATTCTGGCTTAAGGTTAAGACCATTTCTATTCATGGTTTGAAAGGAGAGAAAAGACAATGGCAGAAAAGAAGTTAAAGATTACTTTAATAAAGTCCACTATCGGCGCTGTTCCCAAGAACAAGGCGGTTGTAGAGTCCATGGGTCTTAGAAAACTCAACAGCTCTGTTACCCTGCCTGACAATGCGGCTACAAGAGGACAGATTCAGAAAATCAGTCATATGATTAAAGTCGAAGAAGTATAAGCAGATAAGGAGGTGTCAGAATGGAATTATCAAATTTAAGACCTGCAGAAGGCTCTAAGCATAGTGATAATTTTAGAAGAGGCCGTGGACACGGTTCAGGAAACGGAAAGACCGCAGGTAAGGGCCATAAGGGACAGAAGGCTCGTTCCGGAGCTCCCAGAATTGGTTTTGAAGGCGGACAGATGCCGTTATACAGACGTATTCCCAAGAGAGGTTTTAAGAATAGAAACACCAAGGAAATCGTTGCCATCAATTTAAGCGCTTTGGAATGCTTTGATAACGGCAGTGAAGTTGATGTAAATGCATTGATCGAAGCCGGTATTGTAAAGAATCCCAAAGACGGCGTGAAGATACTCGGAAATGGAGAGTTAACCAAGAAGCTTACCGTTAAGGCGGACGCTTTCAGTGCATCTGCTAAGGAAAAGATTGAGGCTCTTGGTGGAAGTGCAGAGGTGATGTAATATGCTTACAACACTGAGGAATGCATTTAAAATCAGAGAAATAAGACAAAAACTATTATTTACCTTTGCCATGCTGGTTGTGATCCGTATCGGCTCACAGCTGCCTGTACCGGGTATCAGTAGAACTTTTGTTGCTGATTTATTTTCTCAGCAGGCAGGCGGTGCAATTAGCTTTTTTGATGCCATTACGGGTGGTTCCTTCATCAATATGTCCATCCTGGCGTTAAACATCAGCCCCTATATCACATCCTCCATCATCATGCAGCTTTTGACTATCGCGATTCCGAAGTTAGAGGAACTGCAGAGAGACGGAGAGGACGGCAGAAAGAAGATTGCATCCATTACCAGATATGTGACGGTTGTATTGGCTCTGATCCAGGCTACCGCCATGGCAGTTGGCTTTGGACGTCAGGGACTCTTGATACAGTATAATGCTCTGAATGTGATTACCGCGATTGCTGCTATGACAGCGGGCAGTGCGTTCTTAATGTGGATTGGGGAAAGAATCACGGAAAACGGTATAGGAAACGGTATTTCCATCGTGTTGGTAATCAATATTATTTCACGTATACCGTCCGATTTGGGCAATTTGTTTTCCCAGTTTGTATTTGGCAAGCCCTTTGCAACGGCAGTATTGTCTGCTGTAGTTATTATTGCAATTATTGTTGTCATGGTGATACTCGTCATCATATTGAATGGCGGTACCCGTAAGATCCCCGTGCAGTACGCACAGAAGGTGCAGGGAAGAAAGTTAGTGGGCGGACAGTCCTCCAGTATTCCGTTAAAGGTCAATACGGCAGGCGTTATTCCCATTATCTTTGCACAGTCCATTATGCAGTTCCCGCTGATCATCTGTACGTTTATCGGAATAACACCTTCCGGTTTCTGGGGTGAAATTTTAAGCGGACTGAATTCACAAAACTGGTGCAACAGGGCGAGACCTATTTACTCATTGGGTATGTTATTGTATATTGTGCTGGTCATCTTCTTTGCTTATTTCTATACTTCCATTACCTTCAATCCTTTGATGGTAGCGGACAATATGAAGAGGCAGGGCGGATTTATTCCGGGTATCAGACCCGGCAAGCCGACCAGTGATTATCTGGCAAAGGTACTGAATTATGTTATTTTCATCGGTGCCGTGGGACTTACCATTATTGGTATCCTTCCTTATGTATTCAATGGTCTGTTTAAGGCAAGTGTTTCCTTTGGCGGAACCAGTCTGATCATTATCGTAAGCGTGGTGCTGGAAACCATGAAGCAGATTGAATCCCAGATGCTGGTACGCAATTATAAGGGATTTTTAAACGACTAATCGGTCTGTTGAGGACAAGATATCCGGAGAAAGGATTTTCTCCGGATATTTTCTCATTCCATTCTTGCAAAGAGCGGATAATAACGGTAAAATGATAATGTTAGGCACTTTATGCAGCCTGTAATCAGGCAGATGGGAGAATATATGAAAATTATTATGTTAGGCGCCCCCGGCGCAGGTAAGGGTACACAGGCAAAAATGATAGCAGATAAATATCAGATTCCTCATATTTCCACGGGTGATATTTTCAGAGCTAATATTAAAAACGGTACGGAATTGGGCAAGGAAGCCAAGACCTACATGGACAAAGGCCTTCTGGTTCCGGATGAACTGACCGTAAAGATCCTTTTGGACAGAGTGGCACAGGCTGACTGCGCAAACGGCTATGTGCTGGACGGATTCCCCAGAACCATTCCGCAGGCAGAGGTGCTGGATAAGGCACTGAATGAACTGGGAGATAAGATTGACTATGCCATTAACGTGGATGTACCGGACGAGAATATCGTAAACAGAATGTCCGGCAGACGCGCCTGCCTTTCCTGTGGCGCAACCTACCATCTTGTACATATCCCGCCCAAGACGGAAGGCGTATGCGACACATGCGGTCAGCCCTTGGTGCTGCGCGACGATGATAAGCCGGAAACCGTAAAGAACAGACTGAATGTTTATCATGAACAGACCCAGCCTCTGATCGATTTCTATACGGCCAAGGGTGTTTTAAAGACGGTGGACGGCACGCAGGATATGCAGGACGTATTTGCTTCCATCGTGGCAATACTGGGTTAAGAGAAGAAGGATACGGCATGGCAATAACGATTAAATCTGCCAGAGAAATTGAACTGATGCGGGAATCCTGCAGACTGTTAGCGATTGTACACAAGGAACTGGAAGAGGCCATTAAGCCCGGCATGACGACCATGGATATAGACGTCATGGGAGACGGACTTATCAGAAAGCTTGGGGGAATTCCCAATTTTAAAAACTATCAAGGCTATCCCGCTTCCATTTGTACTTCCGTGAACAATGAAGTGGTGCATGGTATTCCCAGTAAGCATCGGGTATTGCAGGAAGGCGATATCATCAGTCTGGATGCGGGACTTATCTACAAAGGTTACCATTCGGACGCTGCCAGAACCCATGGGGTGGGGAAGATCAGCCCCGAGGCACAGAAACTGATTGATGTGACCAGACAGAGCTTTTTTGAGGGAGTGAAGATGGCAAAGGCAGGGGGACACCTGCACGATATCTCCAATGCCATCGATGCCTATGTTTCCGGATTCGGTTACGGTATTGTACGGGAACTGATAGGGCATGGCATCGGTACATCGCTCCATGAGGCTCCGGAGATCCCCAATTTTGCACAGAGGCGAAAAGGCCCGAAGTTGGCAGCGGGGATGACGCTGGCTGTGGAACCCATGATCAACATGGGCAGAGCGGATGTGGAATGGCTGGATGACGATTGGACCGTGGTCACGGCGGATGGGTCACTGTCCGCACATTATGAGAATACCATCCTGATTACGGACGGGGAACCGGAAATACTGACGCTTTACTAGGTGCATCGGCAGCCGTGTTTGACTGAAAGAAAGAGTGGTTATGATGATGATAGGTATGCTGGCCTATTCCAAGGCGGGACATGACAAGCAGACGCTCTATATGATCGTGGGAGAAGACGATGAATCTGTCTATTTGTCCGACGGAAGGCTAAAGCCCATAGAGCATCCCAAGAAGAAGAATAAGAAGCATATACAGCCTGTGAAACAGGGCTATGATAAAAGCGTACAGGAAAGACTGCTGTCAGGACAGCCCGTACGCAATGAAGAAATCAAAAGTGTACTTAAAATTTTTCAGACGCAAGGAGGTATTGAATGTCTAAATCAGATGTAATTGAAATTGAAGGAACTGTAATTGAAAAACTGCCCAATACGATGTTTCAGGTAGAACTGGAGAATGGGCACAAGGTTCTGGCCCATATCAGCGGTAAGCTGCGCCAGAATTTTATCCGTATCCTGCCCGGCGACAAGGTAACGCTGGAGTTATCCCCTTATGATTTGTCCAAGGGACGTATTATTTGGAGAGACAAGTAAGAATCCGGACAAATCATAGTAGGATTTTGTCCAAAGGACGTATCATATGGAGAGATAAGTAAAAACTTCTTTCGAAGTTATAAAAAGTACTTGTAAATGGAAATGTTCCATGTTATAATGTAAAACGGTCTTTTTTGAAAGGAGGGTTTAACGTGAAGGTTAGATCATCAGTAAAACCGATTTGCGAAAAGTGCAAAATCATTAAAAGAAAAGGGCGTATCAGAGTAATCTGTGAAAATCCGAAACACAAACAAAGACAAGGATAATCACCAACTTGAGATTTTGATTTCAAGTATGTGAGTTCTTGTCCCATTATTGTATGCGGCTGAAAGTGTATCTCTCCGCAAGGCATGCAAAACAGTGCAGCTTATGACGGAAAGCTACAATTTATATATAATGGAAGAGCTTACGGGAGATTACTTGTTGATACCAAGACGAAAAGAATTTCTAAGGTTCCAAAGAACGGAACCTAACAAATTCTATGTTTTGTCTCCCAAATGCGCGAAGCGCATTTGCTGGAAGACATCGACTTGGAAAGATCGGATGGAAACAGAAACGTCCGGTTGGGTGAAAGCCCCAATCAACTTAGTAACTAAGAAAAATGGAGGAAACGTAAATGGCTCGTATCGCAGGTGTTGACTTACCTAGAGAAAAACGTGTGGAGATCGGTCTGACTTACATCTATGGAATTGGCAGAGTAACGTCTAACAAGATTCTTGCAGAAGCAGGAGTAAATCCTGATACCCGTGTCAGAGAACTGACCGATGATGAAGTAAAGAAGATCAGTGAAGCAATGGAAAAGCTGGAAGTAACGGTGGAAGGTGATCTGAGAAGAGAAATCGCCTTAAACATCAAGAGATTACAGGAAATCGGCTGCTACCGCGGTGTTCGTCATCGTAAGGGACTTCCGGTTCGCGGTCAGAAGACAAAGACCAACGCAAGAACCAGAAAAGGCCCTAAGCGCACTGTAGCAAACAAAAAGAAGTAAGTAACAAGTGATGTGCGCTTTGCGCACTGTAGCAAACAAGAAAAAATAATTGCGTCATGAAATGAAGCGATTATTTGACACTTCTGAATTTGCAAAGCAAATTTAGAAGGTTCCTTAAGTATTAAAGGTAACTGCAAACAATTTTGAGAAAGTAGGTTAGTTTAAAATGGCTAAGAAAGTAACAGCTAATAAGAAAGTCGCTAAAAGGCGAGTTAAGAAAAACGTTGAACGTGGACAGGCACATATTCAGTCTTCCTTTAACAATACCATTGTTACCCTGACTGATACAGAGGGCAATGCATTGAGCTGGGCAAGTGCCGGTGGTCTTGGTTTTAGAGGTTCAAGGAAATCTACTCCGTATGCAGCACAGATGGCAGCAGAAACCGCTACCAAGGCAGCTCTGGTGCATGGTTTAAAGACCGTGGATGTCTTTGTAAAGGGTCCCGGTTCAGGCCGTGAGGCAGCAATTCGTGCACTGCAGGCATGCGGACTGGAGGTTACCAGCATTCGTGACGTAACTCCTGTTCCTCATAATGGATGCCGTCCGCCTAAAAGACGTCGTGTCTAGTCGCGATAAGCGGACTGAGAGCAATGTTTTCAGGTAGATGCCTGTGCTTGCACAAAGGCAGATACATGAATAACATTGGTTGAAGGCGCAACGCGCCTTTGGAATTGCGTAGCAATTTCAAAGAGTCTGCATTACTATCAAAGAACCAGTTGGAAGAAAGCCGCGGCATAAGCCGGGCTGTAAACAATAGTCAGAGGCTTAAGCCTCACAGAAAGGAATTAAGAAAATGGCAGTAAATAGAGTACCCGTACTGAAAAGATGCAGAAGCTTAGGCTTAGAGCCTGCATACCTTGGATATGACAAGAAGTCCAACAGAACCTCTGCAAGAGCAGGTAAGAAGATGAGTGAATATGGCCTGCAGTTAAGAGAGAAGCAGAAAGCAAAGTTTATCTATGGCGTATTGGAGAAGCCTTTCAGAAACTACTATGAAAAGGCAGACAGAATGAAGGGCATGACCGGTGAGAATCTGATGGTTATGCTGGAGAGCAGACTGGACAGCATCGTTTTCAGAATGGGCTTTGCTAGAACCAGAAGAGAGGCAAGACAGATTGTCGGCCACAAGCATGTGCTTGTAAACGGTAAGAGCATCAACATACCTTCCTATTTAGTAAAAGCGGGAGATGTGATTGAAATCAGAGAAAAATCCAAGTCCTTACAGAGATATAAGGATATCATCGAGGTAACCGCAGGAAGGCTGGTTCCCGAATGGATGGAATCCGATATTGAAGGTCTGAAGGGAACTGTAAAAGCACTTCCTACCAGAGAGCAGATTGATGTTCCTGTAAATGAGATGCTTATTGTCGAATTATATTCTAAATAAGCCGTAGTGAAAAATGTTCGTAAAGGAGGGTATTTGCAGTGTTTGAATTTGAAAGACCGAATATTGAAGTTGCTGAAATTTCAGAGGACAAAAAGTATGGCAGATTCGTGGTAGAGCCCTTGGAAAGAGGTTACGGTATCACGCTTGGCAATTCTCTTCGCAGAATTATGCTGTCTTCCTTACCCGGCGCTGCAGTAAGTCAGGTTAAAATTGAAGGCGTACTGCATGAGTTCAGTTCCATCCCGGGCGTAAAAGAAGATGTGACCGAAATTATCATGAATATCAAGAGTCTTGCAATTAAGAACAATAGCGAAACAAGCGAGCCCAAGACTGCATATATCGAGTTTGAAGGGGATGGCGTTGTAAAGGCATCCGACATTCGGGCCGATCAGGACATTGAAATTCTCAATCCAGATCTGGTGATTGCTACCTTAAGCGGCGGTAAAGATACTAAGCTGTATATGGAGCTGACCATCACCAGGAACAGAGGTTATGTAAGCGCCGAAAAGAATAAGCGTGATGATTTGCCCATAGGCGTTATTGCAGTGGATTCTATTTATACTCCGGTGGAAAGAGTAAATGTTACGGTAGAGAATACACGTGTGGGTCAGGATACGGATTTAGATAAGCTTACTCTGGATGTATATACGAACGGAACGCTTGCTCCGGACGAAGCAGTCAGTCTGGCCGCTAAGGTGCTCAGCGAGCATTTGAGCCTTTTCATTGATCTGTCCGAAAATGCTAAGACCGCAGAAGTTATGGTAGAGAAGGAAGATGATGAGAAGGAAAAAGTTCTGGAAATGAGTATTGACGAATTGGAATTGTCTGTTCGTTCCTACAACTGCTTAAAGAGAGCAGGTATCAATACGGTTGAAGAACTGACCAATAAGACCTCGGAAGATATGATGAAGGTTCGTAATCTGGGCCGGAAGTCCTTGGAAGAGGTGCTTGCGAAATTAAAAGAATTAGGTCTGCAGCTGAATCCCAGCGAAGACTAATGATGTGTACGGTCTGTGATAAATCCAAAGAGTGCACAGATGCGTATCATGAATGGCAAAGTATAACAGCATTCGGTAAGTAAGTCCAAAGTGCGTGGCCGGATGTACCATGAAATGAGAAAGGATTTAAAAAGATGGCAAAGTATAGAAAGCTTGGAAGAACGAGCAGCCAGAGAAAGGCATTGTTAAGAAATCAGGTAACTGCACTGCTGTATCATGGCAGAATTATCACTACTGAGGCTAAGGCAAAGGAAGTACAGAAAATTGCAGAAGGTCTCATCGCTATGGCCGTAAAGGAAAAGGATAATTTTGAGACCGTAAAGGTTTCCGCAAAGGTTCCTGTGAAAGATAAGGACGGCAAGAGGGTAAAAGAGGTTGTAGACGGTAAGAAGGTTACCAAGTACGATACTGTAGAGAAGGAGATTAAGAAGGATCTTCCTTCCAGACTGCATGTGCGCCGTCAGATGTTAAGGGTGTTAAATCCTGTTAAAGAGGTTCCCACTGCCAATGCAGGTAAGAAGAGAAATACCAAGGAAGTGGATATGCCCGCTAAGTTATTTGATGAAATCGCACCTAAGTATGCCAGCCGCAAAGGCGGTTACACCAGAATTATCAAGGTAGGTCAGCGTAAGGGTGACGGTGCCATGGAGGTTGTGCTGGAGTTAGTATAATTCCATATGACCCAAATAATGAATTTAGAAAACCGATGGTTTAATACCGTCGGTTTTTTATTATTCTGAATTTTCAAAATGAAAAGGTGGAAAAGCAAATAAAAGTATGATACAATATTAAAAATTGACGCTATTTTTCGTTATTTTACATAATTTTTCCGGTAAGGAGGAATGTTCCATGAAAATGCAGTACAAAATTCTTTCGCTTGCAGTGTTGCCCCTTGTTGTTCTGGGTATCATCATTTTGGTATCCAGTAATTTCAAGATCAACAGTGTAGTGACGAACGCTATTGAAAACGGCTTGAGAGGAGCCGCTGTTTCCGTGCAGGATACCTTTACATATGCGGGTGAGGGGGATTATTATCTGGATAAGAAAGGTAATCTGTGCAAGGGTGATTTTAATATCACCAATAATTATAAGATAGCGGATAATATTAAGGAAGCCACCAATATGGATATCACAATCTTTTATGGGAAGGTTCGCTACATGACCTCCATTATCGGTGATAGCGGCAACAGAATGGTGGGCACCAGCGCCGGGGATGAGGTAGTAAAAAGGGTGTTGGAAAACGGTGAGGAGTATTTCTCCCAGAATGTGGATATTTACGGTCAGAAATATTTCGGTTACTATATACCGTTACGAAACGATGACGGAGAGATTGTGGGCATGATCTTTGCAGGTATGCCGCAGGCAGACGCCAGAGCGCAGATTCTCAGTATTTTAAGCCTGATCGTGATCATTGTGGTGACGACAGGTATATTGGGTTCGATCGTACTGGTCTTTGTGGTACGGCAGCTGGTAAAGGCTCTGGAAAAGGGTTCCAATGCGTTAGAGCAGCTGTCTCAGGGCAGACTGGATGTTGCATTGGATGCAAATGTGCTAAAGAGGAAGGATGAGATCGGCAATATCACCCGATCCATTATGAAACTTAAAAATGAACTGACAGCTGTTATCAGTACGATCAAGAATCACAGTGATACGCTCAGTACTTCCGCTGCTTTCTTAAATGACAAAACAGTGGAGACCACGGATACGATTACCCAGGTTGAGAAGGCAATAGGGGAGGTGGCGGACGGTGCCAGCAATCAGGCCGCCGAGACTCAGAATGCCACCGATAATGTGCTGCATATCGGCGAGATGGTACAGGATACCGTAAGAGAAGCGGAAATGATGCATAAGAATGCGCAGGGTATGAAAAAGCTTGGCGAAGAAGCCTTTGCTACTCTGCATGAGCTGCAGGATATCAACCGTCAGGCCAGAGAGTCCATAGATATTATTTATGAGCAGACCAATACCACCAATCAATCCGTACAGAAGATCAGAGAAGCGACCGGCCTGATCACATCTATTGCAGAAGAAACCAATCTGCTTTCTCTGAATGCATCCATCGAGGCGGCAAGAGCCGGTGAGCAGGGCAGAGGTTTTGCGGTTGTGGCTTCTCAGATTCAGAAACTGGCGGAGCAGTCCAACGAGTCGGCAAATCATATTGAAGAAATCATAACCTACTTGATTGATGATTCCAATAGAGCGGTAGAGACCATGGATGTAGTAAAAGATATCATGGAGAAGCAGAGCCAGAAGGTGGTTACCACGGACGAGCGGTTTGGAGAAGTATTGAGGGGTATCGAAGATTCCATGGATGCTATTGGCAGAATTGTGGAAAAGACAGAAGAAATGGATACAGCACGTATCAATGTGGTGGACACGGTACAGGGGCTGACAGCCATTGCAGAGCAGAATGCCGCAAGTGCGCAGGAAACATCCGCTTCCGTTGTGGAAATCTCCAATACCGTTGCAGATATTTCCGATAAAGCAGGACATTTAAAGAATATTGCCGAGGAAATGGACAAGAGCATGGCAATCTTCAAACTCTAGAAAACAGATTATTCGAGGGTCTTCTGGAAGTGCTGGTAATCTTTCATGGAATTCCAGTTACCGCCCCAGATAAAGCCGTGCTCAGTGAATAGCCGGTAGCACAGGTCTTCGGTATCAATTTTATAAGGAAAAGCTGCAGAGCGGTCAGTATAGGCTTCGCTGCCTTCGGGCAGGACTATCTGACCGCCTTCTTTTAGAAAGCGGATATACGGATTATAAAAGGGATTGATGTCGATAGCCAGCCCCAGTGCATGGCGGGAAAGATTATTCTGCCCTGTTACTGTCCGATAGTTGAAACAGGAGGTATTGTTGTCGATCATGGAGGCATCATCATCCCCATCGTAGGCATCAATTAAAGTGATCTTCTCGATCTGATATTCCGCAATATACAACTCATAAAATATTTCCACCAGATCCTGGGCGATCGCCTGATTGCAGATGAGTTCTCCGTGGGCTATTTCACCGTCAAAATTATAGTGCAGCACATGCACGTAGTTCAGTTCTTCATAGCTGATTTCTTTCGCACCGTCCGCAGGATAGGAAATACCGGTGATATAGTTTTTCACTTCTTCTCCCAGAGGTTCATAATAGAAGCCCTCCATATAAATCGTACAGAGGGGATTTTCTTCGGGAAGCGTACCGGGCAGCAGAGAGACTGTGGCAGCGGAAAGGATTTCTTCATCGGTTCCTGTTTCTATATCCGAAGGAACTGCATCCGTCTGTGCGGGAACGCTCTCTTCGGATATTTCCGAAGAGATTTCACCTTCTTCCCCATTATCCTGCAGGGCAGAATCGTTTTCCTGTTCCATGGAATCGTTTTTCTGTTCCATGGATTCGGCGTACTCCTGCAGGGTCTGGCCACTGCCTAATAAATAACGGGAGAGCAAGGAAAGCAGGATTACTATTAGGAGCAGCAGTCCCAGAGACTTTAACATGGTAAATATATTGAATTGATTTGGAGATGTATTTTTCATATGTGTTCGCACCTTTTCTCTTTGTTCCCTTTAGTGTAGCATGATACAAGGATTTTGTAAAATGGTTGTATTTCCCGAAAATATCTAGTACAATAGAAAGCACGCAGGAGAAAAACAATGGGAATCATTAAAACGGAAAATTTGGTTTTTGAATATATCAGGCGGGATGAAGACGGCAATGTGGAAGGTATCAACCGCGCGGTGGATGAAGTGACTCTGGATATCAAGCAGGGTGACTTTATTGCTATTTTAGGGCATAACGGTTCTGGAAAATCCACCCTTGCCAAGCATATGAACGCCATACTCTCTCCCACGGAAGGAACAATCTGGGTGGATGGCAGGGACACGCGGGAGGAATCCGAACTGTGGGATATCAGGCATACTGCAGGTATGGTCTTTCAGAATCCTGACAACCAGATCATCGGACAGGTTGTGGAAGAAGACGTGGGCTTTGGCCCGGAAAATATGGGGATTCCCACAGCGGAAATCTGGGAAAGAGTGAATGAGAGTCTGAGAGCGGTAGGTATGTATGAATTTCGCAAATATTCTCCCAATAAGCTTTCCGGCGGACAGAAGCAGCGGGTATCCATAGCAGGAGTACTGGCGATGCATCCCAAATGCATCGTGCTAGACGAGCCCACCGCTATGCTGGACCCCAATGGCAGAAAAGAAGTGGTACGGGCGGTCAGGGCATTAAATGATGTGGAAAATGTTACGGTTATTCTGATTACCCACTACATGGAAGAAATCATCCATGCGAATAAGGTTTTTGTTATGGACGAGGGGAAAATTGCCATGGAAGGGACGCCGAAAGAAATTTTCTCTCAGGTGGAGAAATTAAAAGCACTGCGGCTGGATGCACCTCAGGCAACGCTTTTGGCGTATGAACTGCAGCAGAGGGGCATTGCTTTGCCAAGCGGAATTTTGAGTATAAACGAGCTGGTCGAAGAAATCATGAAGTATCAGCGTACACACAGGTAGGAGGGAGCAGGTATGCCTATTATATTGGATCATGTAAGTCATGTATACGGCAGTGATACCGCCCTTGCGGTGAAGGCGTTGGATGACATCAGTCTGGTGATTCCGGACGGCCAGTTTATCGGTCTGATAGGCCATACAGGCTCCGGAAAGTCCACGCTGGTGCAGCATTTAAACGGTCTGATCAAAGCCACGTCCGGCAGTATTTATTTTAACGGACAAGATATAGATGATGAAGATTATAACAAGAAGGAGCTGCGCAGTAAGGTGGGGCTGGTGTTCCAGTATCCCGAGCATCAGCTCTTTGAGGAGGATGTGTTTAAAGACGTCTGTTTCGGACCTAAAAATCTGGGACTTTCCAGAACAGAGACTGAGCTGAGAGCCTATGCGGCATTGAAACAGGTCGGTCTGCCGGACGATTGTTTCTATCAATCCCCTTTTGATTTATCCGGCGGACAAAAGCGCAGAGTCGCCATTGCAGGTGTTCTGGCCATGAAACCGGAGGTACTCATTTTAGACGAACCTACTGCGGGACTGGACCCCAAAGGCCGGGAGGAGATTCTGGGACAGATAAAGAAATTGCAGCAGGAAAGCGGTATTACCGTTATTCTGGTATCCCACAGTATGGATGACGTGGCGGAATATGTAGAGCGTATCCTAGTGATGAACCGGGGAAGACTCATGTACGACGGAGGGCCAAGAGAGGTATTTGCCCATTACAGGGAACTGGAGGAGGTAGGGTTAGCGGCTCCTCAGGTTACCTATATTATGCATCAGTTAAAAGAAAAAGGTCTGGATGTGGATGTAAACGCCACAACCATTGATGAAGCTGCTGAAAGTATTTTCCGGGCGCTTCCATAACATAAGGAGTTATATGCTTAGAGATATTACTTTAGGACAATATTATCAGACAGAATCCGTGATTCACAGGCTGGACCCGCGCGTTAAGCTTTCCGGTACCGTTATTTTCATTATATCCCTGTTCCTTTTTGATAATTTTTGGGGATATTTGTGTGCGGCGGTACTTTTGGGAACGGTGATAGGCTTATCCAGAGTACCCTTTAAATTCATGATAAAGGGTATGCGTTCCATTATGCTGCTGCTTATGTTTACGGTGATATTCAATTTGTTCCTGACACCGGGGGAAGTGGTGGTTTCTTTTTGGAAGCTGCAGATTACAAAAGAGGGTATATTGGTTGCGGTACAGATGATCATTCGCCTGTCCATGCTGATTATCGGCTCGTCCATTATGACGCTGACAACCACGCCCAACAATCTGACGGACGGTATGGAGAAAGGTATGCGGCCTTTAAAGCTGTTACGCGTGCCCGTGCATGAAATTGCCATGATGATGTCTATTGCCCTGCGTTTCATTCCTATATTGCTGGAGGAGACGGATAAGATCATGAAAGCGCAGATAGCCAGAGGGGCGGATTTTGAAAGCGGCAATATTTTCAAAAAGGCGAAGGCCATGGTGCCCCTGTTAGTTCCATTGTTTATTTCCGCCTTCCGTAGGGCCAATGATCTTGCAATGGCTATGGAAGCCCGCTGTTATAGGGGCGGAGAGGGGCGTACCAAGATGAAGCCCCTCATCTATAAGAAGCGGGACATATTGGCTTATCTGCTTCTGTTTACTTATCTGGCGGGAAGCATAACCGTAGGAAGAATATTATTTTAGAGGATGATTTTTACACGGGAGGAAGCCCATGAAGAAACGCTATATGCTGACGGTGGCCTATGACGGAACAGCCTATTGCGGCTTTCAGGTACAGACAAGCCAGCCCACTGTTGAAGGAGAATTGAATCGCTGTCTTTCAGAGTTATTAGGAGAGGAGATACGGGTAATTGGCGCCAGCCGGACGGACACGGGTGTGCATGCACTCTGTAATGTGGCGGTATTCGATGCGGATACGGCCATTCCTGCCCCCAAGCTGGCCTATGCACTGAATCAGCGCCTGCCGGAGGATATCCGTATCCGTGCTTCCAGAGAAGTGTCGGCGGATTTTCACCCTAGGCACTGTAATGCCCGAAAGACTTATGAGTACCGTATTACCAGAGGAAATTTTCCCATTCCTACCAAGCGGCTCTATTCTTACTTTACCTACCATGTCGTAAATGTGGCGGCTATGGAAGAAGCGGCGGCGTTTTTGGTCGGAGAACATGATTTTAAGAGTTTTTGTGCAGCAGCGACCGACGTGGAGAGCACGGTTCGTATGATCTATTCCGTAACCGTGGAGGAACAGAATGAAGATGTGGTGATCCGTGTCTGCGGCAATGGCTTTCTGTATAATATGGTGAGAATTATGGCTGGTACCCTGCTGGAAATAGGCCAGGGGAAGCGGCTGCCGGAAAGTATACGGGACATACTTGCGGCGGAGGATCGCAGAGCAGCGGGACCGACTGCCCCGGCCTGCGGGCTTATGCTGGTAGATTACGTGTTTTTAGGAAAAACAAATATACGGCCTTGACAGAGTGAATGCTATATAATATAATATATCACTGTGACGATGTTTTTAATGTGAAGCCAAAGCCCCGGCGACACAGGCGAAAATCGTAGAGATAAGCTTTTTTGAAGGATTTTATGAGGTGGCCGGACATCTGCCAAGTAAGTATCCGTAGAAGCAAGGTACATTTTACTATGTTATTTTAACTATGTTATGGAGGAAATATCATGAAGACATTTATGGCTAGTCCAGCTACAATCGATAGAAAATGGTATGTAGTAGACGCTACAGACATGACCCTCGGCCGTTTGGCATCCGAGGTTGCCAAGGTATTAAGAGGCAAGAATAAGCCTATCTTTACTCCTCATATTGATACCGGAGACAATGTGATCGTTGTCAATGCTGAGAAGATCAAGGTGACAGGTAAGAAGTTAGAGCAGAAAATTTATTACAGCCACTCCGACTATGTAGGCGGTATGAAAGAGGCTACTTTAAAAGAGAAATTAAACAAGAAGCCTGAGCAGGTTATCGAGCTTGCTGTAAAGGGTATGCTTCCCAAAGGACCTTTAGGCAGACAGATGTTTACCAAACTGCATGTATACGCAGGACCTGAGCACAAGCATGCGGCTCAGAAACCTGAAGTATTAACGTTCTAGGGACTGAAAGGAGAAGAATAAAATGGCTAAAGCAGCAAAATACTATGGAACAGGCAGAAGAAAGAAATCCATCGCAAGAGTATATTTAGTACCCGGTAAGGGCAAGATTACCATAAATAAAAGAGACATCGACGACTATTTCGGACTGGAGACCTTAAAGGTTATTGTTCGTCAGCCTTTGAATGCAACAGAAACCCTCGATAAGTTTGATGTTTTAGTGACCGTAAAGGGAGGCGGTACTACCGGTCAGGCCGGTGCTATCCGTCACGGCGTTGCAAGAGCGCTCTGCCAGGTAGACACGGATTACAGACCCGTTCTCAAGAAGGAAGGTTACTTAACCCGTGATCCTCGTATGAAAGAGCGTAAGAAATACGGTCTCAAGGCAGCTCGTAGAGCTCCCCAGTTTTCAAAGCGTTAAGGATTACTGCGAATTGCAGTATATGGAAAGAACTCCCGAGTTTACTCGAGGAGTTCTTTTTATATGCTGTAATTCATTGGAATGCAAGAGATGACCGAGGAAATCCGAAGGATTTTCGAGGGTGTCTCTTGCATTCGCAGTAATCCTTTCATCGGAATGCTTGCATCTATGGGGCTTTTGTTATGCGGATTGGTTCATAGGAACGCAAGGATGACCGAGATGGAGCGAAGCGGAATCGAGGTTCTCCTTGTGTTCACAGATAACGTCAGGAGCTTTAGAAGAACTCCCGAGTTTACTCGAGAGATTCTTTTTATATACTGTAATAAGCAATAAATATCCTATTTGTGGGTTTTTTTGAATTGGTAATTGTGGTATACTCATATTAATAGAAGTAAATGGAGGAGCATGGGATGCCGGAGATATCATTGTTTTGCGGAATTAGGGTAACTATGTACTATGACGATCATAATCCACCTCATTTTCATGCAGAGTATAATGGAAATAAGGCAATAATTGAAATAGACGGAGCAAGAGTAATAAAAGGAGCTTTGCCATCAAGGCAGTTAAAACTGATACTAGCATGGTGTGTCTTGCATCAGGATGAATTGATGCAGAATTGGGAATTATCGAAGGATGGAAAACCCATGAACAGGGTTAATCCTTTAGCATAAGGAGGCGATTGTATGTTTCCAAAAGTCGTACAGGTTGTGCCAATGCGAGATTATTCGGTATATGTTTACTTTGAGGATGGCAAAATTGTGCGTTATGATATGTCAAATATGATTGAGAAAGAGGCATTTTGCTGTTTAAAAGATATAGAAATATTTATGGACAGATGTACTGTTATGAATGATACACTTGCGTGGGATATTGACGGAAATTGGGATAACACAACATGCTTGGATATTGATCCCGATACATTGTATGAATTACCCTTTGTAAAGGAACAGATTGCATAAAACAATAAATCACCTTAGAAGGCTGCAGATTATACGAAACTAAAGTTTCCCCTGTTGTTGGACACTGACAACAGGGGTATTTCATAGAGTTTTAGGGTCTTCTCAAAAACGGTCAACGGCGTATAATGGTAATTAATAGGAACAGTTAAGGGAGGTAACTCGATGAATGAAAAATTTTATACCCTGTCGGCAGAAAAGCAGCGGGCAATTATCAATGCGGGTTATCGGATATTCTCCCAAAACTCCTATAAGAAAAGTCCCATGAGTGAGATTGCGGATGCGGCGGGAATCAGTAAATCTCTGTTATTCCATTATTTTCACAATAAGAGGGAGTTGTATCTGTTTTTGTTAGAGACCTGTGTGCAGACCACCATAGAGTATCTGCAAAAGTATCAATGTTACGAACAAGGGGATCTGTTTGAAGCGATGTATCGAGGATTACAGGCCAAGGTTCATCTCATGAAACAGTATCCTGATATGGGTACTTTTGTGATCAAGGCTTATTATGAAAAAGATGAGGCGGTATGTGACGATGTAAAAGGATATATTATAAAATACGGTTCCTATCAAGCTATGGCGGGAGTATTAAATCTAGATCCTGAGCAGTTTGTTCCGGGACTGGATCTGCAGATGATGTATCAGGATATGTACTGGGCTGGCGAGGGTTATCTTTGGGAAAAGGCACAGCACGGCGATATAGATGTGGAAAAGATGGAGCAGGACTTTGCCAGATTGATAGCATTCTGGAAAAGTATATACTTAAGGAAAGAGGAATGATATGGATGCAATTAAAATAACTAATCTAACCAAATACTACGGCAAGGCCAGAGGCATCGTGGATTTGGATCTTACGGTTGCGGAAGGGGAGTTTTTCGGTTTTATAGGTCCTAACGGTGCAGGTAAGTCCACCACCATCCGTACCTTACTAGGACTGCTCAAGCCTACCGGAGGCAGTGCCGTGATATTTGGCAAGGATGTTGTCAAAGAGAAAGAATCTATTCTGGCGGATGTGGGTTATCTGCCGGCGGAAGCAATATTTTATTCTGGTATGCGAGTGCATCAGATATTGAAGCTGTCTGCAGATGTGCGGAAAAAGGATTGCAGGGAGGAGACCAAAATCCTGTGTGAACGGTTACAGCTGGATACCGATAAAAAAGTGGAGGAACTGTCCTTTGGTAACAGGAAAAAGGTCGGTATAGTCTGTGCACTTCAACATAGTCCGAAGCTGTTGGTATTGGATGAGCCCACCAGCGGGCTGGATCCGTTGATGCAGAAAGAGTTCTTTTCCATTCTGCAGGAACGCCATCAGGCAGGAACCACCATTTTTCTGTCCTCACATATTCTTTCGGAGGTACAGCGAAACTGTGGGAGAGCGGCCATTATCCGTGAGGGGAGGCTGATTGCCTGCGGCAGTGTGGAAGATCTGGCGAAAACTTCAGCGAAACGGATTACTGTTTATGGAGATGTAAAGCTGGAGCAGCTTGCGGGCATAAAGGACCGGCACGTTATAGACGGCGGATGCAGTTTCCTCTACAGTGGGGATATGAATGAATTGGTGCAGTGCCTATCCACAGGACAGATTTATGATCTGTCCGTGGCGGAGCCGGATTTGGAAGAAATCTTCATGCATTATTACACGGATGGGGGTGTGGCAGAATGACACTTGTAAAACATGAATTGAGGCAGGGCAGCAGAACCCTTGCCATATGGACAGCCGCCATCGGTTTTTTGTTTGCTATCTGTGTATTTTTGTTTCCGGAGATGAAAGGAGAAATGGATGGCGTAAGTGAAATGTTCAGTTCCATGGGATCCTTTACGGAGGCCTTTGGGATGGATAGACTGAATTTTGGTACACTGATTGGTTTTTATGCTGTGGAATGTGGGAATATCCTGGGGCTGGGCGGTGCGTTCTTTGCCGCACTCCTTGCAGTGGGTGTACTTGCCAAAGAAGAAAAAGACCATACGGCAGAATTTTTGTTGACGCATCCTGTCAGAAGAAGACGGGTTGTTACAGAGAAACTGGCAGCAGTTCTGCTTCAGATTTTCATCCTGAACGCTATTATATTTGGAGTGTCTGTTATTTCCGTTGCTATGATTGGAGAGGAAATTCCATGGAAGGAAATTGCTATGCTTCATCTGGCGTATTTTCTGCTGCAATTAGAGCTTGCCGGCATCTGCTTTGGAATCTCGGCATTTTTACGCCGGGGCAGTCTGGGAATCGGACTGGGGATTGCGATTATGATGTACTTCTTGAATTTGATCGCAAATATTTCTGATGGTGCGGAATTTTTAAAATATATCACACCTTTTGGCTATGCCGAGGGTGCGGACATTGTAGCAAATGGCAGTTTGGACGCTGCGCTGGTACTGCCCGGGATGCTGTATATGGTAATTGGGATCGTGGCGGCCTATTGGGAGTATGAGAGAAAGGATATTACTTAGTATCAATCAACCATTGACACGTATATCTAAAAATGATACTATACTCAATAGAAAGGGTGTTACCGATAGACGGTTAGTCCCGATAAAATGATTAGTAAAAATAGCCGCTCAGTTTACGGGGCTGGGGCGGCTATTTTTGCGACTTATTACTTCCCATTGTATAACCGAGACCGAAAGCAGTAAGGACTAAACCAATAACTGCAATTAGACTATCAAGAACCCAAATATATTATACCATAATATATTGATGATTCAACAATAAATTAACAAAATTTAAAACATATTAAGGATAAAAGAAACTATGATAGCATTGATCGTGGCCTATGCCAAAAACAGAGTCATTGGAAATAAAGGACGGATTCCCTGGAGAATCAAAGGCGAGCAGCGCAGATTCAGAGAACTCACTACGGGAAATGTGGTGGTGATGGGACGTAAATCTTATGAAGAAATCGGGCATCCCCTGCCGAACCGCTTCACGGTGGTGGTTTCAAATACGGCCAGCTTTGAAGAAGAAAACAGCACTACCGCAACCTCCCTGCAGGAAGCCATTGCATTAGCGAAAGAATTACAGCCGGGTAAAAATATCTACATATCCGGCGGTGCGGGACTTTATAAAGAAGGCATTGCACTGGCTGAAAAGCTGTATATTACGGAAGTGGAAACCGAGGTGGAAGGAGATACTTTCTTCCCTGAATTTGATACAGATGATTACGTGAAAACAGTGGATGAGCGGGTCGAGGGTGAGATTCCTTTTACCTATGTGACCTATACCAGAAAGGATACGTTATGAGTGAAAAAGTAAAGATTTTTATAGACGGCAGCGAAGGAACCACGGGACTACGCATCAATGAACGTTTTCAGGACAGGGACGATGTGGAGCTTTTGTCCATAGCGCCCGAACTGCGGAAGGATACGGAGGAAAGGAAAAAGCTCATCAATGCCTCGGATATTACCTTTTTATGCCTGCCGGATGCAGCATCCAGAGAGGCCGTAGAACTGATCGAAAACGATAAGGTGAGGATCATTGATGCCTCTACCGCGCATAGAACGGAAAGCGGATGGGCCTATGGGTTTCCGGAGTTGTCTCCGGAGTTTCGTAATGCCATTAAGACGGGAAGGCGTGTAGCGGTACCGGGCTGTTATGCTTCGGGCCTGATCGCACTTGTATATCCTCTTGTTAAATCCGGCATTCTGCCTGCGGACTATCCCGTAGCCGCCTTTGCCATGTCCGGCTACAGTGGCGGCGGCAAAAAGATGATTGCGGAATATGAGGCTGCGGAGCGGATTCCTGAGCTGGATTCGCCCAGAGAATATGCTTTAAGCCAGCAACACAAGCATCTAAAGGAGATGAAGGCCATTACGGGACTGAATAAGGAACCGTTGTTTTCACCCATTGTATGTGATTATTACAGCGGTATGCTGGTATCCCTGCCCTTATATGCAGAGCTCCTTACAAAGCGGCTGACACCGCAGGAATTGCAGGCATTCTTTGCCGAATACTATGCAGGTGAAAAATTCATTACCGTCAATCCCTTCGGTGCAGAAGCGGAAACCCGCAGCTTTTTAGGTTCCAATGTAAAGAGCGGCTGGGACGGAATGGAGATATTTGTGACCGGATGCGAGGACAGACTCTTGGTATCCTCCCGGTTTGACAATCTTGGGAAAGGCGCCTCCGGCGCCGCCATACAGTGCTTAAATATCATGCTGGGTTGTCAGGAGGATAAAGGCCTGAGGCTGTAAGCATGGCTTTAAAGGGAGGCGCCGTCTTCCGGCAAAGTTACTTCGGTAAGGGGGAAGCTGACGCAGGCGGTGAACATATCCGCGTCCAAATCAATGGAGAATGTGCCGCCGCAGGCTTCGGTAAAACTCTGTACGATGGACAGCCCCAGTCCGCTGCCTTCCGTAGTGCGGGAGGTATCCGCACGGACGAAGCGTTCCATAATATCGTGTGGATCAAAATTTATCTCTTCTCTGGAAGTATTCTTGATCTTAGCATGAGCTATGCCTTCTTCCACGGAAAGCAGTACATGTACTCTGGAATTCTCTAAAGAATACTGCAGGGCGTTTATAAATAAGTTCTGGAATACCCGGTAGAGTTTTTCCCCATCCGCCATGATCATAACGGGCGTTTCTATCACGGTTTTAAATGTCAGACTGCTTTCCTCAATACGTTCATCCATATCCGCCAGAGTCTGGCGGATTAATTTTGCCAGATCCAGAGGCTGTTTTTCTATCCGCAGATTGCCGCTGGTCGCTTTGGAAAGCTCAAATACGTCCTGCACCATATTCTTAAGGCGATAGGATTTATTTCGCAGAGAAATTGCATAGTCGGCAGCAGGCTCCGGCAAATTCTCCTCGCAGAGTAAATCCGCATAGTTGATGATGGAGGTAAGGGGCGTCTTTAAATCGTGGGATACATTGGTGATCAATTCCATACGCAGCTTGTTGGAGCGGTTTCTTTGCTCCACGGCACTTTCAATATCGGATTCCAGTCGGTTAATGTTTTCCGCAGTTTCCTGCAGAGGTGAATTTTCGGAAAGCTTAAGCAGTTCTGTGGGAGTACCCGGCTGCAGATCGGAAAGCCGGTCCATAACAGCTTTGGCGTCTTTGGTAAAATTCCTGATACGCAGGTAAACCGCAAACAGACATATGGAAACGCCAGCCAATAGGCAGCCCAAGAAAATAAGTGAAAGTCGGGGCCGGAAAGAACGCGCTATCGGATACAATATAGACACACTGTAGGTAAGCGGATAAAAGCCCATACCGGCGCATAGGATGGCGGAAACCAGCAGGACAGAGCATTGCCGCATAATTCTGCGGTACCAGTGCTCGCTCCGCAGGTATTCCTTCCTGAAGTGGAACAGTTCTACAGGAAAGGAATTGGTAAAAACAGCAGATTTGTTCTCCCGCAGATCTGCATAGAGGAGATAGAAGAGCAGACCGGAGGGCAGTTGTATCCATCTAAAGTCCGACCAAATGAGATCGATCGTTTCTAGGTTCAGCCACCAGTAATAGCCGGAATAGAGGCCCCATAAGGCAAATCCTAATAAAAGCAGTTTGGCTTCCAGCCAGATCTTTTTTGTGAAGGTACCATAGGTGGCTCTCGCTCCCCCGGCATACTTTCTGTTCACCAGACAAAGCAGTCCGAGGATCAGTGTGACAGACAGGCTTACAATCAAGTAAATCAGCACAACACGGTAGCATTGAGCCTTAGCGTACAGATTATACATAAAGGATCCCCAATAGTGAGGATTCCGGCGCAGGCCCAAAATAAATCTGGTTTCAGATAATCTGTCCCGATTAAATGCCTGACCGGTTATATCGGAAATATAATTAACATCCTGTTCATTGAAACCGTTCCAATAATAATAGGTTTGATAGTCTGAAGGTAACTGTAATTCTCCTGCCTCATTTTCCTTAATCTGCAAATGATTGGTATGAACATCCTCGTCAGGAGCCTCAATATAGTAGATTACATCATGGTTGCTTAAACTGAGGTTCTGTTGAAAGCGTCTTTTAAATTTTAAGGAATCTTGTTCGGATAAGGTTTCTTCCTCTAAACCCACATAGCCCCAAAGAAGATTATCTGTAAGATCGACCATATAATCCTTAAATTCCGGCAGATAAATCAAATCTCCGGAAAAGATTTTTAAGCCGATGTCTGAGGCTGTAAGCAGCACCTGTTTAGCAGCAAAGCTGAGAATGACGGTTGTTAAAAGTGCAGCCAGAAAAAATGCCCTGTTTAAAAAAGCCAATATTTTTCCAAACATATTATTTTTTTCATTTTTTGTCAAGTTTATATCCAATTCCCCACACCACCTTTAAATACTCCGGTTCACTCGGATTGATCTCGATTTTTTCACGGATGCGCCTGATATGTACCATGACGGTATTTTCTCCGTTGTAAGCCACCGGTTCGCCCCAGACGCGGGAGTAAATGGTGTCGGCCGAAAAAATATGTCCGGGATGGCGCATGAGCAGTTCCATAATCTTCGTTTCCGTAGAAGTCAGCTTTATGGGGGCACCGTCCACGGTCAGCATATGGGCCGAAAAGTTATAGCACAGCCGGCCGATCCTTACCTCGTCCCCAGCGGAATAGACACCGCCCAGCTGCATGTAACGGCGTAACTGGCTTTTCACCCGAGCGATGACTTCTTTGGAATGAAAGGGCTTGGTTATGTAGTCGTCAGCACCGATGGATAGTCCCAAGATTTTATCCGAGTCCTCGGATTTAGCAGACATGACCAGAATGGGCAGATTCCTCCGCTCCCTGATTTTCATAATGGCGGAAAAGCCGTCCAGTTTGGGCATCATGATATCCAAGAGGATCAAATGCACATCTTCGGCAGTTAACAGCTGTAATGCATCTTCTCCGTCATAGGCACAAAGAACCCGAAAGCCCTCTTTTTCCAGTTGGATCTTTAAGGTGGATACAATATCCTTATCGTCATCCACCACCAGAATGCATGCATTTTCCATAAAATCCATCCTTTGTAACATAGACATCATAGATGTCATAGATATATCTTAAATTTATTATATAGGGATATTCTTACAAAGCAAAGAGGGAAATCCTTACAAAGTTCTTACAATCTTGCGCAAGCTTACAATAAGTAAAAAACGTCAAGGCTTGTTTTTTAGAAAAGATATTGTTATCATAGAAATGCATGACGGATAAAGAAAAACAGAACATACGAAAGGCCGGTTAACAGTATGAATAAAAAAGAGATAGCGGAGATAAAAAAGCAGTTTACGCAGGATCGATGTGTGATCACCCGGATCTGCGGCTGTTATGTGGACGGGGAGAAGAATAAAAAGACAGAATTAAAGGAGGCTTTTCTTTCCCTGCCGGAAGAAGAAATTTTCAAGTACTTCAATATATTTAAAAAGACTTTATCGGGCACCATCGGTAAAAATCTGATCAACATGGAATTCCCTTTGGAGACCGAGGACCCGGGAGGGACGCAGAACTTTTTGATGCAGCTTAGGCAATCGGCTCTTAAAGACGATGATCTGTTGGAAGAATTTTATGATAAGGTCATTGCCAGCTATTATTCGGTAGAGAATTATCTGATACTGCTGATTCACGGCGTATATGACGTGCCGGGCAAGGCGGCTGACGGAGAGGAAATGTTCGATGCTTCCGACGAGGTCTATGAGCATATTCTCTGCTGTATCTGTCCCGTTACCCTGAGTAAGCCGGGTCTGGCTTACGACGAGGAGAGCAACAGCTTTAGGACCAGAGTCTGCGACAGAGTTGTGGATATGCCGGATGTGGGCTTTTTATTCCCTGCTTTTCAGGATAGGAGCGCTGATATTCACAGCCTCTTATACTATGCTTCGAAGCCGGAGGAGCTGCGCTTTGATTTTGTGGAGTCGGTACTGGGCTGCCAGGTTCCCCTGTCTGCAGGAGGACAGAAGGAAACTTTTCAGGCCATTGTGGAGGAGACGCTGGGAGAAGAATGCGAATATGAGGTCGTGAAGAACATCCACGAAAAACTCAATGAAATGATAGAGGAAAGAAAAGATGAGCCGGAGCCTGTTCTGTTGGATAAGGCCGAGGTAAAACGGCTTTTGGAATACAGCGGCGTGGAGGAAGAGAAACTTTCCGGCTTTGAGGAAATGTACACGGCCGCTGCAGGGGAAGACGCACAGTTTGTGGCCACGAATTTAGCCAATACCAGACAGTTTGAAATCAAGACGCCGGATGTTGTCGTAAAGGTGAATCCCGAGAGGACGGATCTGGTACAGACCAGAATATTAAACGGCAGAAAATGTCTGGTGATCGAGCTAAATGAACAGGTGGAGGTCAATGGTATACAAGTGAGAGTATCCGGTGGGGAAGAAGATACGGAAACGGATTAATGTTTTACGCACCCACAGACCCTCCGGTACGACTTGCATAATGTAAGGCTTTATGGTATACTGACCTTGTTCAGGGCATGAAACGGCCAAATGACTATCCATAGAAGAAAGGTCAGGAGTACAAAATGGACGACGCTTCGGGCGACGCGGATACGGATACCGATAATTTTATTTTTGTAAACAAGAAAGATAATATGTACAAATACGAAAGGTATAACCTGTGGTGTGAAGATGCGACAGGTTGTGCCTTTTTGTGTATTTGGGAAACGGAGAAATTGTTTTGAATACGATAGTGCCGCAGATCCTATTGCAGTTGATCTTAATCCTTGTAAACGGTTTTTTCACAGGGACGGAAACTGCAATAACATTTTTAAATGCAGGTAAATTGCACAAATTAGAAGAAAGTGGCAGAAAGTATGCCGAGCGGCTGTTAAAAATTGCAGAAGAGCCGGAGGCCTTTCTGTTGGCGATACGAATGGGCAGAACACTTACGGCCTATCTTGGAGCGGCCTTCGCAGCAGTGAACTTTGCAGGATATCCGGTAGTATGGATTTATGAGGAACTGCAGTTCACTTTACTTCCCCAAAAGGTCCTGTGGGTGATCTCTCTTGTTTTGGTGCTGCTTCTGTTGTCCTATTTTACCATGATATTTGCCAGACTGGTGCCGGAGCGGATTGCGGAAAAGAAGCCTCTGGCATGGGCCAGAGCTTCCTATGGTGTGGTCTCTGCTCTTGCGGTTTTGCTAAAGCCCTTTATTTTCCTGGTAAGGGGTACCGCAGGGCTTATCCTGCGTGTTCTGCACCTGCAGGCGGAAGGGGATACTGAAAGCGTTACCGAGGAAGAAATTCGTATGATGGTGGACAAAGGGGAAGAAAAAGGCAGTATAGATGAAAATGAAAAAGAATGGATTCAGAATATATTTGATTTTGACGATTTGAGCGTGCGCAGGGTAATGACTCCCCGTACGGATGTGATAGCGGTTTCTTTAGAAGACGAGCCGGAGGAAATTGTCCGGCTGATAGAAGAAACCGGCCGTTCCCGTTACCCGGTTTATAGTGAGGATTTGAATCATATCGAAGGTATCCTCTATGTCAGGGATTTTCTGCTGGCGATGAGCCGGGGCGAGAGAATAGAGTTAAAAGAGATGATGCGCCCGGCCTATTTTGTGCCTGAAAGCATTCATGCGGATGTTCTCTTTGCTGATATGCAGAAGAAGAAAATTCATTTTGCAGTGATCATTGACGAATACGGTGCCATGGAAGGTATTGTGACCATGGAGGATCTGGTGGAAGAAATCGTGGGTAATATCTATGACGAATTCGACCCGGAGGAGGACCCGGAAATTGTGCAGTTAGAAGAAGGTCTCTTTAAGGTTACAGGTAATACGACTATTGACGATCTGGCAGAAGAGCTGGATATGGAGCTTCACTTGGAGGAAGAAAGCTATGAAACGGTGGGCGGATTGGTCATCAGCCTGTTGGAGGCTATTCCGGAGGACGGTGTGAGCTTTGATGTGGAGGGCTTTGACCTGCATATTCATGTGGAGGGAGAAGACATCAAAGATAGGCGGATAGAGAGAGCCTATGTCACGAAATTGAAGGTAAAAGAAGAGACGGCGGAGGATTAAGTCCAGCCGCCGTCAATCGTAATAATCTGACCGGTCATATAGGTTGGTGCATGAACTACCTGCCAGGCAAGGTCGGCAATCTCTTCGGGGGTGCCGCATCTGTCCGCAGGTATTTCTGCTTTCAGGGCATTTAAATCCTCTGCTGTCAGATGGCTGTTCATAGCAGTATCGATCAGACCGGGAGCAAGGGCGTTGACCTGGATGTTGCTGGGTGCCAGTTCCTTGGCAAGCGCCTTGGTAAAAGCATTTATAGCACCTTTGGACGCCGAATAGGCCACCTCCATGGATGCCCCTGCAGCCCCCCACACGGAGGAAATATTTAAAATGCGCCCCTCCTTTTTTTGAACCATAGCTGGAATCGCCAGTTTACAGGTATAAAAGCAGGCATTCAGATTGGTACCTATCACCCGCTGCCAATCCTCCGGATTCATATCGGAGAGCAGTCCAAAATAGGAGCAGCCCGCATTGTTGATCAGTATATCGGGGGCGGGAATTTTGGAAAAGAGCTGCTCCACTGCCGGATAGTCGCTCATATCGCAGACAATGGCTGTGCAGGCTGCCTGAAAGTCCTGCTCCAGTTCGGCCTTTAAGTCAAAAAGGGCTTTTTCACTGTGGGCACAGGTGATAACGGTATGGAACCCTTTGGAAGCAAAGGTGCGGGCTATGGCAGCGCCGATGCCTCGGGAAGCACCGGTAACTAACACGGTTTTCATGAAACCCCTCCTTATCATAATTCACAGCAAACTGATCTAAATCAAAGCTGTATGGAAGTTCACCATACTCCTGTATTATACTACACATCCGACAGGGTTTCCATAGTACCTTGGTTGAATTATCATATTAAAAATGTAATAAATGTTACAAAAAAATGCGGAATTCTTTAAAAAATCAGAAACCGCGTTTTTTCGCTTAAAATTTGAGTTTTTTGTAAAAAGAACTGTTGACAAGGAAATGGGAGTATGCTATATTTCTTAATGAACTTAACAAGTTTGTAACAATTATTACGGAGGATAACCCATGAATTACTGTGGTGTAAAGTTTGCAGCGGGTGCGCTTGCAGCGATAATTACATTTTCAGGATTGCAAATAGATGCAGCGGCTTCCAATAAGGTTTCATCAGTTCTGCCCTCGGGCGGCGTAAATCATTCTCTGGTAAAAGACACCTCTTTGGAAAGCCTTCAGACAGCGACAACCACTGCGAACAGCAGAATCGAATCAACAGTATCCTTTGCTGATATTCCGGATGTAGAAACGGCTGCCGCACCGAGCATGTGGAATGAGGAAGAGGAATTTTTTAAGAATCTGGTAATCGCACAGGTAAATCACTACGTAAATGTCAGGAGCATACCCAGTGAACAAGGTGAGATCGTTGGTAAGCTGTATGATGATTCTGTAGGAACCTTTATTTCAGAAGAAAACGGTTGGTATCAGATTACTTCCGGCAGTGTTACCGGATATGTGAAGGCCGAATATTGTGTAACGGGAGAAGATGCCATTGCACTTGCCAAAGAAGTGGGGACAAGGCTTGCGACCGTTACAACCACGACGCTTTATGTCAGAAAAGAGCCGACAACGGAATCCCCCGTTATTTCCATGGTTCCCGAGGGTGAGGACTTTTTGGTAATAGATGAAACGGATGGCTGGGTCAAGATTACTGTCGAGGAAGGCGATGGCTGGATTTCCAAGGATTATGTAGATATTCAGACTGAGTTTGTAGAAGCAGAGTCCAAGGCAGAAGAGGAAGCCCGTCTTGCCAAAGAGGCAGAGGAAAGAAGAAAGGCACAGGAAGCGGCAAGAGCAAGTCAGGCGGCCAACAGACCTGCACAGCAGGCAACCACTACCACGACCACACAGCAAAGTACCTCTTATACAGTGGGCGAGGGCAGCGAGTTGGGTGTGGCAGTTGCGGAATATGCATTGCAATTTGTCGGAAATCCTTATGTATACGGTGGTACCAGCTTGACAAACGGTGCGGACTGCTCCGGTTTCGTCATGAGCGTTTACGCAAACTTTGGTGTGAGCCTGCCGCACAGTTCCAAGTCTGACAGAAGTCAGGGATATGGAGTGGACGGTCTGGAAAATGCACAGCCCGGTGACTTGATCTGTTATTCCGGCCACGTAGCACTTTATATCGGAAACGGACAGATCGTGCATGCCTCCAACTCCAGAACTGGTATTATTGTTTCCAACGCGAATTACAAGAAGATTCTGGCAATCAGACGTATTTTCTAAGAATATTATAAAATCAGTAAAAAGAGGGCAGCTTTCGGGCTGCCCTTTAATTGTCTTTTTATTTGTATCTATTGTTTGATAATAAAAATAAATACAAAGTACCATTGACGATAGGTGCCTTGTGCAAGATTTACAAAATGTTAGAAAAGCAAATACAAAAAGTCGGAAATTGCAAATGTTTGCATTCTGAGTTATCCACAAGTAAAAAGGCCTAAAATCGGATGAAAGTTACTTATACACTGACTTATCCACATTGTCCACAGTTTTTTCGCCATAAAATAGTAAAAAAATGAGTGGAAGGAAAGAACGGACGTTTTGTGAATTATAAATAAAATTTCAAAAAGCGAGAAAAAAGTCGAAATTTTTATTGACATCATGAATGTCAAAAATAACCAAATAAACTACTAAATTATTGCAAAAAATACTGTCATCATGGTATAATGACTATACAATAAATAACCGAAAGGGATGAGTGACATGAAATTTATTATTGTAGGCAGAAACATTGAGGTAACTCCGGGGCTTAAAGCGGCAGTAGAAGAAAAGATCGGTAAGCTCGAAAAGTATTTCACCCCTGATACGGAAGTGCATGTAACTTTAAGTGTGGAGAAGGAGAGGCAGAAGATTGAAGTGACCATACCGGTAAAAGGGAGTATTATCCGCTCCGAACAGGTCAGCAACGATATGTATGTCTCCATTGATTTAGTGGAAGAGATTATTGAAAGACAACTAAAAAAATACAAAACCAAATTGGTGGACAAGCAGCAGGCTTCGGCATCTTTCAGCCAGTTGTTTACAGAGAACGACTATATGGATGATGAGGAGATTAAAATCGTCAGGACCAAGAAATTCGATATTAAACCCATGTATCCCGAGGATGCCTGCGTACAGATGGAGCTATTAGGACATAATTTTTATGTTTTCCACAATGCGGAAACAGGGCAGGTAAATGTAGTATATAAGAGAAAGGGAGATACTTACGGACTGATTGAGCCGGAAGGCTGAAGTGAAAGATAAAAGGATCGTGAAAGGGCTGTTTCAAGTCACCTGGACTTGGAACAGCTTTTTTGTAGTGCATAAATCGTCAAAACAGCCCGGGCATATGGGTACTAGATATGCTTTTTTTCTCATATACTGGCAACAGAAAGTATAAACCGGGCAGAAATACATGGTTGTATTTTTGCGGGAGGAAAATAAGATGCTGACGGAGCGTTTAAAAAAATGGAAGATGGTAATCGCGGCGGAAGCCTTGCTGTGCCTGATAGCCCTTACCGGAATTATTTGCGACAGAATCGAGGTCAGGAGCAATAACAGCAGCAATTCCTATGCCACGGCAGAAGATGCCGCCAAAGAGGCGGTCAGCGAGGGTTATATTAAATGGGTGGATTTTGGGGTAAGTTACGAAGCCCTGTGCGCAGCTTATGAATGGGACGTAAATACCTGGAACCAAGAGGTACATATTGACTGGGTAGAAATGTTAGCTTATCTGGGTGCCAGATACGGAGGAGATTTTGATGCCCATAAAAAGCGGCTCACAAAGGATATGGATGAGCTGGCGAATCAGTTGATAAATGAAGGTAAGACCATGGAGGAACTGACAAAAGATATGGAGTATTATGCCTATTATGAGGAAGCCTACCGGGCTGTTTTGGGTGGCATGCTGGGAGAATACGAGATTACGGAAACGGATGAGCAGGGCAATACATACTGGAAAAAGGTATACGGATTAAAAGCCTTTTCCCCTATTGCAAAGGGATTTGAATACAACCATTATGCGGATTTCGGCAGCAATCGAAGCTACGGTTACCAGCGACAGCACTTAGGGCATGACATGATGGGCCAGGTGGGAACTCCGATCATCGCGGTCGAGTCCGGTTATGTGGAAGCCATCGGTTGGAACCAGTACGGAGGCTGGCGTATCGGCATACGCAGCTTTGATGGAAGAAGATATTATTACTACGCGCATCTGCGTCAGAATTATCCCTATGCGCAGTGGCTGGAGGAGGGCAGCGTTGTTACTGCCGGAGATGTGATCGGGTATATGGGGCACACGGGCTACAGCACTCAGGAAAATGTCAACAACATAGAGGTGACCCATCTGCACTGGGGTATGCAGTTGATTTTTGACGAATCCCAGAAGGACAGTAATAATGAAATATGGATCGATGTCTATCCGTTGACGCAGTTTCTCTATAAGCACCGCAGCGAAGCGGCGAAAGTAGAAGGGACAAAAGAATGGCGCCGAACCCATGAGATGCGGGATCCGGCGGTCGAGCAGTATAAAGAAGAACATGGGATTTCAAACTCCGAAAGCAACACGACAGGCACCCGAGCTGCGGATGTCAGCGGTTCAGACAGCAGCGTTTCCGGTAATGGAAGCGTGAGTAACAACAACTAAGCTTCAGGCGGCTGTTTTAATCTTTACTTCTCCTCCGGTACGCCTAAACGAAAACGGCGGCTTTGCTCCAGTCGCTCTTTAAACACGCATTCGCTGCCCTCTCCGGTAGGGCGATAATACTGTCTGTCTTTTAAGTTTTCCGGCAGGCAGGTCATGCGAGCCATCTTTTCTTCGGTATCGTGGGCATAGACATAGCCCTCGCCGTAATGCAGCTCTCCCATGAGAGCGGTGGGGGCATTGCGGATAACCAGAGGAACCGGCTCCGAGAGCATGGTAAGGGCGTCAGCCTTGGCCTCCTCATAGGCTATATAGAGCGCATTGGAACGGGGCGCTAAGGAGAGATAGACCACGGCATGGGTCAGACTCACATTGCATTCCGGCATACCGTTAAAATGGCAGGCCTGATAAGCAGCCACTGCAATCTGCAGAGCCTGACTGTCGGCCAGTCCGATATCCTCACTGGCAAAGCGAATCAGACGTCTGGCAATGTAGAGAGGATCTTCACCGGCTTCCAGCATCCGGGCCAGCCAGTAGACCGCTGCGTCAGGATCGCTGTTGCGCATGGATTTGTGCAGGGCGGAAATCAGATTATAGTGTTCCTCTCCGTTTTTATCGTAGAGCAGGGCCTTTTTTCCCAGGCACTGCTCTAGGATATCCCGGGTAACGGTAATGGAACCATCGGGGGCAATTTCTCCATTTAAGATAGTCATTTCCAGTGTGTTTAAGGCGGAGCGCGCATCTCCATCGGAAGAAGCCGCAATGGCGGAGAGCATATCCGCTTCCATATGAACGGTGCTGTTTCCGAAGCCTTTTTTATCATTTAGAGCATGGTTTAACAGTCCAACCAAATCTTCTGCAGTCAGAGCTTTTAGTACAAAGACCTTTAAGCGGGATAAAAGAGCCGCATTGATTTCAAAGGAAGGATTTTCCGTGGTGGCGCCGATCAGGGTGATACTGCCTTTTTCCACATAGGGTAGAAATGCATCCTGCTGTGCCTTATTAAATCGATGGATTTCATCCACAAAGACCAGGGTGCGAATGCCATAGAGGCGGTTATCCTCCGCCTGCTTCATAATTTCTTTAATTTCCTTGATGCCGCTGGTAACTGCGCTGAAGTTGATAAAACGGGATTTGGTACGATTCGCGATAATGCGTGCCAAGGTGGTCTTTCCAACGCCGGGAGGTCCCCAGAAGATCATAGAAGCAATCATGTCCCGCTCCAACATCTGGCGCAGGGGCTTGCCGGGGCCTAGCAGATGTTTCTGTCCAATATAATCATCCAAATCCTGGGGCCGCAGTCTGTCTGCCAAAGGCGTAGAAAGCGGAGCTAATCCGGAGGTGTTTTCAGAATCAAATAGCGAAAGCTGGTCCATGGAAGCTCCTTTCAAAAAATTCTTCTTATAAAATATCCCAGAAAAACAATACGGTTGCGCAGTATTTTTATAAAGCCGTACCGATGCATCTGCGTATTGTTATCCCGGTGCCTGCGGTAGTAGAGCAGGGGCTTATGATAAAAATACGACTTACTATAATAAAAATCGTTCAAGATTCCCAGCCATTGGTCATGCATTTCAATTTTTGCGGGAATGGGCAGGGCTTTATTTAACAACTCCCGCCTGAAAGCCATGCAGCAGCCGATATAGCTGTTTTTCCACAAATTCTTAATAATTCCGGCTTTTGAATGGCGAAAGGCAAAAAAGGAATCCATGACGGGAGATTCTATATGATCGGTAAATACGATGGCATCGTGAATCACCAGACTGGCTTTTTGGGTTTTAAAGCATTTCATCACTTCTTTGATCTTATCGGGTGCCCATACATCATCCTGATCCGCTAAAAAAATATATTTTCCGTTACAGTGGCGCAGGACATGCTCCACATTGGCTTTGATACCGACTCCGGGTCCGGTGAGCAGCCGTATGGGAACATTCCCGTTTGTAAATTCTTCTATAATATGCAAAGTACCGTCAGTAGAGCCATCATCTGAGATGACCAGTTCATCCCCCGTACCAAGCTGAGATAGGATGGAGGCAAGCTGCTCCCGCAGAAAAGCTTCCCCGTTATATGTGATCATAGCCACGGATATTCTGACTTTTTCTACCATAGTTAGTCTCCTCTTTTTCATTATTTTAACACCTGCGGTAAAAAATCGCAATTAAGAAACAAGGTAAGAAGCAGCTTATAGAGAAATCTTAATCAAAAATTAATCAGCACTAAAAGAAATGAAAAGAATCGTTATTTATACTGAAGAAAAGTTTGGATACGCAGGAGGAAAACATCATATGCAGAGCGAGAAGCTTGCGGTCGAACGGAGAAAGCGCAGCGAAGCAATCAAGCGGGAAAGAACTGCTGCAATGAAGCGGGCGGCCGTTGTTAAAAAACGTAGGAAGATTATGCGCAGGCGGTTGAAATTCCTGGTATGTGTCGTCATACTTGCGGTTTTATTATATGGGGGGATAAGTCGAATTGCCAGATATTGGGCCGGGGAAGGACATGCACAAAATACTTACGATACAGCGGCAGCCGGTCCATCTTATGCAGATATGGGGCAGGGAAGCGGAGAAGAAGTTCTGTCGACAGCCATAGTTGATGACAGAAAGCTGCTCCGGAATAGGGAATTGGAAGAGAAACTGGCAATGATGGCAGCAGATAATGAAGAAATCGCGGCAATCTATGCAAACCGTGAGCAGTATCCTGAAGAACTGCTGGCGGCACTGGCAGGCAATCCGGAAATGACAGACTTTGTAGCAGGTTATCCCGATGCGGAGAAAAAAGCAACCGGCGGATTTTCGGAAGAAGAACTGGAAGCGGAAAGTCCGCTCCTGCTGCAGTGGGACAGCCGCTGGGGATATGCATCTTACGGTGACAGCAATATCGGGATTGCGGGATGTGCGCCTACCTGCTTGTCCATGGTGATTCTTTCTTTAACGGGAAACGCCGAAGCCACACCGGATGCATTGGCTGATTACAGTATGCGGAACGGACACTATGTAGAGGGGATAGGGACAGCCTGGACGCTGTTGAGCGACGGGGCGAAGGAGTATGGGCTGACAGTCAAAGAATTGGGATTGGATGAGGATGAAATGAAAACCTGCTTAAACAGAGGCGGGTTGATCATCTGCAGTATGCGGCCCGGAGATTTTACCACCACAGGCCATTTTATCGTGTTGTATGATTATGATGCAAACGGTTTTTATGTGCACGATCCCAACAGCAGGATTCGCAGCGACAGGCAGTGGAGCTTTGCAGATATAAAATATCAAATCAAAAATATTTGGGGATATACGAGATAAAAATTTTTTAGAGTGTGCTATTTGATTTTCAAATGTAGTCTTAATAGATGAATGCAAAAGAGAATCGGAGGTACACCGTGGAAGACGAAAAAATTATTGATCTGTTTTTTTGCCGGTCAGAGCAGGCCGTCAGCGAACTCTCCAATAAATATGGAAGACTCTGCAGTCACATTGCCATTCGGATTTTATCCAATAAGGAGGATGCGGAGGAATGTGAGAACGATACTTGGCTGCGGGTATGGAACAGTATTCCCCCGACACGTCCACAGATATTGTCCGCCTATGTAGCGAAAATTGTGCGTAATCTGGCTTTAAGCAGACTACAGTACAATACCCGGAAAAAACGGCATGCACCCATAGAACTGCTGTTCAGTGAACTGGAGGAGTGCCTGCCGGATAGCACAAATGTAGAAGCTGCTGCGGATGATACCATACAGCAGAGTATCAATGACTTTTTAAATCATTTGGATGATCAGACCCGTATCTTATTTATTCGTCGATATTTTTGTGCGGAAAATGTCAGAGAATTGGCACAGCGCTTTTCTTTGAAAGAAAGCAGCGTGTCAACGAAATTAAATCGGGTAAGGCAGCAGCTTAAGAAGTATTTGGAACAGGAGGGGATTGTATTATGAAAAGAGAAGAACGACTGGTCTTTTTGCTGGATGGCATTGCCGATGAGTTTTTAGTACAGGCGTTTGAGACAGATAACGCGGAAAAATTCAGGCAATATAGCGGTACGAACAGAAGACAGAGTATCCTTCGGATAGTACTGGCTACTGCGGCCTGCCTATGCCTGATTCTATTGACACCACCCGGAAAGGTCGCCGCCATGAATTTATACAAAGGCGTGCAGACTTGGTTTGAAATGCTGATTCCTGCTCAGAAAACTTCCGTAAACCTGGGGAAGGCAACTGACAGTCTGCAAGAGCAGCTGGAAACGGTAGTAGGGCGTGTTGCAGAATCTGTAGAGATTACCGTATGGCTGGAAGGATTTCCGGAAACAGTGGAGCATTCCGCATATGGAGTAATGCCGGGGGACAAATACAAAACAGGTTTTGTTCTTTATGTAGATACGGAACACTATGTTTTTTCAGAAGAAGATGGCATTTATACGGTGCGCCCGCAGGAATTTGCCGATTGGATGCCGCCCTGCTATATGGAAATCAGGCAGCTTGCGGATATTACAGGTGAGGAAGCAGCCGAGGCAGCATCTCTGCAGCTTTCGGAAAGCTATGGGGATGTATGGGAAATACAGGAGACGGAAGTGCCAAGAGGACTTTATATTTATGCGCACGACGGTCTTGACTGGGATGCACCGGTTGTGGAAATGTGGTTTATAGAGGATGGTATGGGAAATGTTTACGTCATCTCCTCCCATTACTTTATGGAAGCTACAGAGGGACATGGAACTCGTTTTGATGTCATGGTAAGCACTTTTGAGGTATTGCATTAGCTGGTAAAACTTTTTATTAGAAATTTGACAGACGGGCAGTAAAGCATATATGATACATATGTAATAGATGCGCGGGAGTGTTATACACGCTGCTTTTAGGAGGAGATGATTACATATGATCGAGTGGTTAAAATGCCCGAGAAAATATTTGGTTAAATATATGGTTATGATGTTGATGACATCATGGGTGTTGTCTGGCTGCGGCAGTGTATCAGAAGAAGACGAATCTTTGGAGGGAAATATGTCGCCACGGCCTATGGTGTCCGACGAGTCTATGGTGACGGTTGAATCCGGCGAGAATTCAGATGAAGTGGAGGATTCGGAGGAGAGTGAACAAGAGGAGTGGCTGCCAGAGCTCTCCATAAAAAATATCGTGGAAAAATGGTATGGAATGGACAGTGTCACGGTGTTGGTGCGATGTCAGTATCCGGAAGTAAGATTGAGCGGTGAACGTTATGAGGACGTGAGCAAACTCATTGAAAATTGGTTTGAGCAGGAAGCAGAATATTGTATGGAAACTGCGCAAGAGTATGCCTGGTTGGCGGAGGCTGATGAAGCGGAAGGGATTCAAAGCTATTACGAGGTGGAGTTGAATGCTGTCTGCACCCGTATGGACAGCCGGGTAATCAGCTTTCGGGTGGAGTATAATGGATTTCTTCCGGAATCATTCAGCGGATATACAGGTGTAAGTTTTAATCTGGAAGAAAAACAAGTAATGGAATTGGAGGATATTCTTGTATTCGAAAAGGATTTTTGGCAGAAATCTAAAGAATATGTACTCCATTATTTAGAGGAAAATTACGGAGACATACTTTCAGCGGAGTATAAGGAATATTTTTTGGAAGATAGGTTTAAACCTACATGGAATTGGTATCTGAATGCAGAAGGTATTTGTTTCATGTTTCAACCCTACGAGCTAGCTGACGGTATTGGGTACAATATGGAGGTGACACTTCCGTATTGGGCAGTAGAAGAATGTATGGAAGAACCGTACCGTGGCCTTTGTGGTGTAGGGATGGCGCAGATACCAAAAGAAGCAATGATTTCAGTCAGCCTGTCACAGAGTGGAGTGACAGAAGACACACTCCGTATTTTTCAAGTTCCGGCTCCTGACGGATATATGTCGCAAGTATGTGTTGAAATCAACGGAAAAGTCCATGAACTGGACGAATACTGTGATTCTGTCATGAGCAGTTATGTGATTCGCAGGGCCAACGGAAAAACATATCTCCTTTTTGACACGGAATGTCTGCCGGCTGAGTGGTCTACCTGTCTGTATGAGGTGACGGATGGTGAAGTTCACAAGACGGCAGATATAGAAGGATATATTGCGGCTGCCAATATAGACAGCGTCCAGGTAAGGCCGACAGTAGAGGTATTTACAACTTTTTGGCCCAGAGTGTGGTTTTCACTTGAGGAGTCGGGGGAATTGGTACAGCGGGAATGGCTGTATGAAGTTGAAGACTATGATTATGAATACAGAATTTTGACTTTGACCCGTGAAATGCCTGTAACAGTTCATGGTCATGAAGATGTACTCCCTGAAGGTACCAGACTGTGGATTACTGCCACGGATGACAACGGTACCGCATGGTTTTTAACACTGCCTTTTGGCCAGGAGGTGAAAAATGTGGAGGGAGAGATTCATTATACCCAACCGGATGGCGGAGAGATATTTATTGATGGGATCAGCCAATTTGATTATTTTGAAATGCTTGGTTATTCCGGCTGACAGTCATTAGACTGCGGCGGAGGCTGTGAAAACTGTTCCTCCTGCTGGCTGGGCGGAGGAAGTCCCTTTGAGATGTATCAGGACTATATTGACGGAAAAAAGGAAATAGCCGAAATCAATGCGGAGTACAATGCTCGTTATCAACGAGGATGATAACGTTATCAGCGGATATGATAATTTATAGTTGAAATTTATACGGTAAACTGTTATAATGGTGGCAGGCAGAATATCCTCCGGCAGTAAGGAGGATACCATGAGCAAAAAGTTTCAGGATCTGGATTTGAAGCACGTCTTTTTATTTGCGGCAGCATTGGAGGATAAGGAGACCTGCCGCATGATTCTGGAGGTGCTGTTGGACATGCCGATCCCGGAGGTGACCGTACGTGCGGAACATAGCATCCTGTTTGCCTCCGATTTCCGCAGCATACGGCTGGATATTTATGCCAGTGATGAAATGCAGGCTGCATGAAAAAATCACAGTTCTAAAAAAGAGCAGAGTTTTGAAGGAACGTTATATGAGATTTGATGAGCTGATGAAGTATGCTGAGCAGGAAGGAATGAAGGCAGGCATGGAAAAGGGCATGGAAGAAGGTATGGAAAAAGGCATAGAAAAAGGTCGACAGGAAGGCCAGCAGACCGGCCAGAACCGCATACTTTCTTTATTAGACCGTATGCTTGCAGACGGTCAGGAGGCCATGCTGCCCAGACTTAAAGAGCCGGCAGTTCTTGAGGAAATGCTTAAGCAATATTGCATATAACTCAGATGGCTTTTGTATTGCTATGTTTCTGTAGATGATTATTATATTCTATAGCATATCAGTTATAATTCTAATTTTACATGATTCAAAACCGGCAGGAAAATGCTGATAAATTCTCAATCAATTATACCATAAGCGCAGAAAAGGAAGCACCGCAAAGCGGCATTTACTTTTCAAGCGGTGGTCTGCCATTATAAAAAAGCCGGGGGAATTCTGCCTGATTAGAAAATGAAATAGGGGTATAAGACCGGTAATTCGGAGTGCCCTGAAAGGATATTTCTTTGTATTACAAAATGTGCTATACTGGTTCCTGTAAATTTAGCTTATGGAGGATAAAGTATGCGCTTTACCTATTGTCCGCATTGCGGAAATAAATTGATGAAAAAGGAAATCGGCGATGAGGGTATGATTCCCTATTGCAGTACCTGTGAAATTCCTTTGTGGGATCTGTTTACTACCTGTATTATAGCGGCTGTTGTAAATAAAGAGAATGAAATTGCGCTTCTAAGACAGAACTATGTTTCAACCACAAACTACGTGTGTGTAGCCGGGGTTATGAAACCCGGCGAAGCTGCTGAAGATACGGTTATCAGGGAAGTGAAAGAAGAAATAGGACTGGATGTGGAAGCACTGGAATACATACAGAGCTATCCCTATGAAAAGAAAGAGATGCTGATGCTGGGTTATAAAGCAGTGGTGGAGAAAAGCGATTTCACAATTTCCGGGGAAGTGGATGCCGTGGAATGGGTGAGTTTTGCCCATGCCCTAGAAAAGCTTAGAGAAGGAAGTATCGCATGGCAGTTAGTAAAAACAGTGATTGCGGAAGCAAAGCAGGAGGAATAAAAATGGCGGTTTTTGATGATTTTATGAAATTGGATATCCGAGTGGGTACGATCATCAGTGCGAAGAATTTTGAGAAAGCAAAGAAACCGGCCTATCAGCTGGAGGTGGATTTCGGAGAAGAAATTGGTATCAAGAAGTCTTCGGCACAGATTACCGATCATTATTCGGTGGAGGATCTGGTAGGAAGGCAGGTATTGGCAGTGGTGAATTTTCCACCTATGCAGATAGCTAATTTTATTTCTGAGGTATTGGTATTAGGAACCTACAGTGAAGGCGGAGTTGTTTTGATCGCACCGGAAAGAGCGGTAAAAAACGGGGATAAGCTGGGATAGGAGAGATTCCTTGAATTTTGGGTCATTTTTTGATATTCTGATAATGTGCAGTACCCAATAAGCTCTACCGGAGAATACTATGAGTGATAACAGCTATGAAGAATATAAAAGGGACTTGTCCCGCAGCAATGCGCGCAAAGAAAACAGCCAGAGAGGGAAAAAACAGCTGATACTCGGGGTAGGTTTTTTGGTGTATCTTTTGATCATTCTTCCATTCCATGCCGGAAATGTAAGCGAGATACGAGGCGATGAAGTGGAGGCCGGGAGGCAATATCATCGCATACATGTTTATTATATAGATAATTTGCAGATCCTGCACATCAAAACGAATACGGACGGCAGCCTTTACTGTATCGCAAAGTTTCTTGACTGCGACGGGAAGGAGTGGGTCCTTTGCTTTACCCCCGGCAAGGATGAAGAGCTTACGGATCACATTCAACTGGCGAGTTCCTTTGAAACAGAATTGAATCTGACAATAAAAGGATATTTTCAGCTGAGATACTTAGATGAGCTTTCTTCCAGAATGGACTATTTCTATCGTATGTATGCCGGCAAATATGCCGATGCCGAAGGCTCCAATCTGCTGAGTCTGAACGCGGACTACCTGTGTAAAGGATACGAAAACTATACTCTGGCGGTACTTTTTCGCCCCGACGTCACGCTTGTAAGCTTAGTTGCCGGTCTGCTCTCAGTCATAATGGGTGGCTTTTCAGTGATTCGTAATCGGGAACGCAAAACGGGATAAATGGTTCCCGGCTTACGCATACCCGTATATATCTTTACAAAACAATGTGCCGCTTAAGCGGCGGAATGGAGGAATGAATGATCGCATCTACAGAACACAAGCTCTATCAGAAACTGGCAAAGAAGGGAAAGGACAGTATCTTAAAAACCATTCGCGCCAACAAGGGTGGCGGAAAAGGGCTGATTGCCGGCGCAATCGTTCTTTTGATCTTCACGCTTCCCGTTTCGGTTTTCCTTTTGCTTTCTAAAAGCATTGTCGCAGCAGTTATTCTGTCAGTGCCCGGACTTTTGCTGCTCATATTGGGAATTTATTTTAGTCGCAAGAGAGCAGCTGACTGGATCTCATATTATCAGAAGCAGACCGGCTTTTCAGAGGGAGAGATTCAGCAGATCAACCGTGAACTGGCATCCCCGGACGTTACGATCGTGACATGCCGGGTGCCCAATGCCGCAGTTGAAAGTTTTATTGCTGGTTTTTTTACAGAGCATTATCTGGTTATGGATGGCGTAGACCCCTATGTACGTCGTCTGGAAGACATCATAGCCGTTGCATTCTCCGATAGCACAGATATTTGGTGCATGGTAAGTTTATCCATTCAGGATCAGGGAGTCATGGCAGTTCCTCTCTTCACGGATACCCAAAGGAAGAAAGCTCTTTGTATGGAGCTCATGCAGGAACTGTGCCGCCGCAACCCCAAGATTCTCTGTGGTCAGGAGATCGTCTGCGATGGCAGGCGCTACATATTGGAGCGTGACAGCGAACAGATTCTGCGCTTATATCAGGAGGGACGCCCCCTGGAAATCGCAAGGTGATAAAAGCATCGTAATGCAAGGAGTTTTTTTAACTGATCAAAGTGGCAAGACGCCGTTCCTGCCCGGCGGATTTAGGTGCCGGATAGGAACGGCATTTTGGTTTAAAGGCGGAGTACGCCTTGAAAAAGTAACTGTGGGATAGGAGATTAGTATGAATCAAAAAGAAAGAATGTTAAGCGGGCTGCCTTATAAGGCTTGGCTGGACAATCTGAAAGAAGAGAGGGAACGCTGCAGAGAAATCCTCTATGAATTAAATACCCTGCCGCCAAAGGAGAGAAGTAAAATACCCGAGATAGTAAAGAAATTGTTTGGTAAGGTTGGGGAGGGTATCTGGCTGGAACCTCCTTTTCACTGTGATTACGGGTGGAATATCGAGGTGGGTGACAACTTCTTTGCCAATTTCGGCTTTACCGTTTTGGATGTAGGGAAAGTCAGTATCGGGGATAACGTGCAGATTGCGCCCAATGTCTCAATCTACACGGCGGGGCATCCGCTTCATCCTGACAGCAGAAATTCCGGATATGAATACGGGATACCCGTTACCATAGGCAACAATGTTTGGCTTGGGGGTAATGTGGTGATTCTTCCGGGTGTGACGATCGGTGACAATGCTGTGATCGGTGCCGGCAGCGTAGTGACAAAAGATATCCCGGAAAATATGCTTGCTGCCGGAAATCCCTGCAAGATTATTCGGGAAATTACGGATGCGGACAGGGATTACTATTTCAAGGACCGCAAATTTGATGTGGAGGATTATTAATTTGGGTCCTAATTTATATTTGTGGTGTGAGTGAGAATTGTAGTATGCAGGTGATACGGAATGGATAACCCTTGGAAATTTATCAATCTTTCTGATTATGAAAATCATATGCAATTAGATACTGTAATGCAGTTGCAAATGCTTAACGATATGATGAAAGTGCAGCTAAATTCCTATTCTGTTGATAGTGTTATGGTTTTAGGAATTGCAGGCGGCAATGGTCTTGAATATGTGGATCCCCAAAAATATTCTGCTGTTTATGGAGTTGATATAAATTCGGGATATTTGCAGGAGGTTAAGAGAAGATACAGAAATTTAGGTGATTTATTAAAGTGTATTTGCATTGACCTGATTTCTGAAAATTCCAAACTGCCAAATGCAGATTTTGTGATTGCAAACTTACTGATTGAATACATTGGATACGATTGCTTTAAGAATGTTATAAAGCAGGTAAAACCGAAATATATTTCCTGTGGTATCCAACTCAATACCGGTGAGGCATTTGTTTCAGACTCGCCATATCTTCATGTATTTGATGGTTTGAATCGTATACATCACCAAATGGAAACGGTTGAATTGATAGGTCATATGAGCAATATTGGATATCAGCACTTATCTACCACTGAATACCCTTTACCAAATGGGAAAATATTAGTTAAGGTTGATTTTGTAAAGTAAATTTATATTTTTAAAATTCAATTTGGAGGATAGTATGATAGAAACATTTGCAATTCCCGCAGTTGGAGCAATTATTATTAAAAAAGTTGAGGGTGATGAATATATTTTAGTTCAGAATAGAAAAAAGAATAACGGGGATGGTATGGATGGCTTATTGGAGATTCCAGCCGGAAAAATACGTGAATATGAGAATATTTTTGAAGCACTGCGACGAGAGGTGTATGAAGAAACAGGATTACATCTTACAACTATACAAGGGGAAGAAGTAAGTCACTTTTTAGATGTGACTGGAAATAAGACAATAATGTTTTCGCCATATTGTGTAACACAGAATTTATCCGGTGCTTACTCTATTATTCTGAGCACGTTTCTTTGTGAAGCGGATGGAGATTTGCTTGAACAGACGAATGAGACAGAGAATATTAGGTGGATGAAGCGAGAAGCATTAAAAGAAATTGTGGATAACTCTCCCGAGAGTATGTTTTTGATGCATGTTCATGCATTAAGAAAATATTTGGGATAATCAGTATATGGGTCTTGGTAAATTCCGCTTGGTTAGGAGCAATATAGGACTGTTGGAGCAGGATTATTATGGAAGAACTGATCGAGATTTATAATGAATACGGAGAAAAAACGGGTCAACTAGTAGAAAGAGGAATCGTACATCAAAAGGGACTTTTACATAAAGCCGTATGTGTATGGATAATGAATTCTAAGCATGAACTATTAGTACAAAGGAGAAGCCCTAAAGTTGCATTTCCGAATATGCTGGATATATCGTTTTCCGGACATATTACAGCTGGGGAATCATCTATTGAGGCAATAAAGCGTGAAGGGCAGGAGGAATTGGGATTGATTATCAATCCCCAAAATCTACTATATTTGTTTACATGTCGTGAGTTTGGCTCTTTGCATGAATATATAGAGAATGAAATTGACGAAGTGTTTCTTTATCAAGATGATATACAAATTAGTGACTGCAAATTTCTTGATCATGAAGTAAGCGGTATCGAGTATATTCCTGTTGATAAATTGAAGGATATGATAGAAAAGCGGGCAAGCGAACTCATGCCGTATGAATCGCATTATCATTGTTTATTGGCTTCTTTGAGAAGCCGTGTTGTTAGATAAATTCAAGTTTAGGGAGGCATACGAATGGCAAATAATTATCAAGTAGTTGATGGTAAGACATGGGAAAGAGCAATGCATTGTATGGTTTTCAGGAATAGCGTTGAGCCTGCTTTCTGCGTGACATTTGAAGCCGATATTACAAACTTCAAACGAAAGGTAAAAGAACAAGGTTTTTCATTTACCATAGCTATGGTTTATGCAGTGTGCAGATGCGCTAATCAAATTGAAGCCTTTCGATACAGGTTCTTAGACGATCAAATCGTTTTATTCGATCACATAGATACAGCGTTTACATATTTGAATCCTGAAACAGAATTGTTTAAAGTTGTTAATGTTCCTATGATAGAGGACATAAAGGAGTATGTGGAATTGGCAACGAAAACTGCACGGGAGCAGAAAGAATATTTTACTGGCCCGTTGGGGAATGATGTATTTCAATGCTCTCCTATGCCTTGGGTTACATATACCCATATTTCACATACCAATTCAGGTAAAAGAGATAATGCAACGCCACTGTTTGATTGGGGCAAATATTATGAGAAAGACGGAAAAATTGTAATTCCAATTTCCGTACAGGCACATCATTCGTTTGTGGACGGGGTTCATATTGGGCAGTTTGTTGAGAAGATACAAAAATTCTTTAATGAATATTGAGATAAACAGGAATTCTGCAACTGAAATCAAGATAATTGGTTCCCGATTCTGTAAAATTACCATAGAGCAATCAAAAGCGGGGCGATAAGAGATGGGCGAATGGGAAAGACTGGTGCAAATAATTGTGGAGGAAATTGATGAGTGTATAAATGAGCGAAATGATGAGGCATTAACGCTTTCTGCACTTGCCCGGAAGCTGGGTTATTCCGAGTTTTATATTTCTCGTAAATTCAAGGAAATCTCGGGAATGAGTTTTCGTGATTACCTGTGTCAGCGCAAGCTTGCTTTCGCATTGAAAGAAGTTCGGGATACCTCAAGAGGACTTCTGGAAATTGCGCTTGATTATGGCTTTTCCAGTCACGAGGCATTTTCCCGCTCTTTTAAAGAAGCATATGGTATAACACCGAGCGAATACCGCACCACCCCAGTTCCCGTTGTTCTTCGCACGATCATTAAGCCCTTTGATTGCTACTTAGTCAGTATCGGAGGAACAAATATGGCAAAAACCGAAAGTGATGTGAAAGTATATTTTGTGACAATACCCGCACATAAGTATCTGCACATCAGAAATTATGAGAGCATTGGTTATTGGGATTTCTGGGAGAAGCAGAGTCAGATTCCCGGACAGGATTGTGCTACGATCTGCGGACTGTTGGACAGTATAAAGGGAAAGTTGGACGATATGGGCGGTAACGATGCCAACAGCGGAAGCGGTCAGATCATGGCCTATATCAACGAGCCCACAGGCAGAATTTGCAGCTGGGGTATTCCGCTGGCGGAGAGCTATGGGGTGCGGCTTCCTGCCGACTATCACGGCGAGATTCCGAAACAGATGCAGATGATGGATGTTCCGGAGGGAGAGTATATCGTATTTGAACACGGTCCGTTCAACTATCAGACTCAGAATTGTAATGTCGAGGAGAAAATCGAAGAAGCAATGAAGAATTTCGATTATGCCGCATCCGGCTACAGCCTTGACACTACGCAGGGCAGGGTGTTCTATTTTTATCATGACCCCGAACGGTTTTGGAAATATGTCAGGCCGGTTAAGAAGATGTAAGAAGAGGGCGCAAGACTGCCAAGGTCTTGCGCCCCTTGACAGTCTTGCTATGATGTTTCCTGTGTGTAGTTCTCATCCACCATATCGCTGATACCGGCTAACAACATGATGATGCCTTGTACTTTGTGAGGTTGGATGACATAAACGCCTTTCTGTTGCTCATCCTCTGCGACTATATCGGCGGCGAGCAGCGGTTTCATGTGATGATAAACCTGCCCTGTAGATCCAAAGCCGCACTTCTCTACGAGCGATGCCACTGTCTTGGGACCACGAAGTATCTCCAGCAATATCGTAAGGCGGTCTGTGTTACCGATGCAGGCTAGTACCTTACTGGCAACACCGCTTTCGATGAGAGAGAGCAGTTTATCGGCGGAGACGGTATTTCGTATCCAGTTAGACTGCCGTCCGCCGGAACTGTACACCCCGAGATAGGTTACAAGTCCGCTCACGCCGTATTCCTCAGTTTTGTAGCACAAATCTTCCATCTGCTCGCTGAGGCGCCTGTCTGGATGCATTTCATGCATAACGTGTACGCGCTCCAATTTCTCCGTTGAGGGTTTGTTGGGAAGCAATTCCTGTACCATAGTCCGCAGCTCATCAAGTTGTGGCGACACTATGTTCTGAAGATTTTCCATCTGCTCTCTGAGAACATCAATCTCTTTTCCGTAATCTCTTTCCATAAGTCCATCACTGTTCCTTTCTACAAATACCAATTTCTTAATTACGCAATTCCGTAATTACATAATAAAAGAGAAAGTGCAATATGTCAATGGTTTGTTATCAAATCTATTACAATAGTTTCAGGGAATCCATTTCATCTAGCAATATCTTCTTTTGCTTACTGATTGATTTCCTTAATTTCTTTTTTCAAATGCCAAATGCTATGTGCCAATAACAAGCCGCTATACAGCAGGATGGATATAAAAACAATAAGGAAGAAATCGCGCGGCAATGAATAAGAAATCGTGCGAATACCGGATACAATACAATGGCTGATAATGTAGGCGACAGGATATAAGCCAATACGCTCTACCCAAACACGCAGTTCTGTTTTCTTTCGAGTCAGAAACCATATAATTCCCAAAACAGCTAATGCTGCTGCTGCAAGAATGAGATAGTAGCCAAGGGACAGTCTCGGCAATGCAATACTTTCATTATTACTTATATTTCCATAAATGTAGACACTCTCGCTTCCGTCATTTGGAAGATATGCAGCGGTAATAGGATAGGGCTCTTTTGGCACTACGATTGTTGACAGCGCTCCCTTATTTTTTGAAAACCATTTGTCCCAAAGGGAAGTCCATGCCTGGATATCACAGTAATAGAATTGATCTCCGTCCGGGTCGGGGTAAATCATGTAGTCAAAATCGGTTACTGCCTTGTCAAAGGTGATGCGTAATCCACTCTCACCAACAGGCTCAGCTGTAATCAATTCCTCAGAATAAGGAAAATAGATGGGAGCATCCAGCAAGGCAAAAGCAGAAACAAGCAGTGCGATCACAAACACGGCAGTCAGTGCAATAGTCTGTATTCTCTTGATCTTCATCTTTCTCCTGAATTTTAACAGCGGTGCCGTGTCAGAGGTTTCCCGTGTCGGCTGGGAGTCTTTGGTTCGTTCATATTCCTTTTGGCAAGCCTCACAGCTTTTTAAGTGTTCCTCAACAAAGGATGCAGTATCGGAACTTACCATATTTTCTGCATATAGCGGTAAAATGTCTCGTATGATGTTGCATTCATTTCTCATAGGTTCTATCCTCCAGTCTTAATTTGATCATTCTTTTGGCCCGGTGGTAGGTCACACAAGCCCAATTTTCTGATTTACCGAATATTTGACCGATTTGTTTGAAACTCAGTTCTGCAAAAACCCGCCACATAAAGACCTCTTTGTATGGCTCCGGTACACTATGCAAAACCTTTCTTATCCGTGCTGCCTCGTTATGTTTTATACACTGTTCTTCGATTGTGCTTTCTCCGGACGGTAATTCTGAGAGTGCTGCGTCGTTAATGCTATCCGTGTGCCCGAACTTTTTTTGATGTGTGAAATAGCAGTTTTTTGCAATCTGACAGAGCCACACGCGAATGTCACAATCGCCGCGAAAACCGCTGATCGAACGCATAGCCTTGAAGAAAGTTTCACTTGTAATTTCTTCCGCTAAATCTTCATTGCCGGATAACCTGCGGATATAACGATACACATCGTCAAAATATGTGCGGTATATTTTTTCAAATTCTGTCACTCTACCACCTCCTTTCACATATAAGACTTCACAGGGTGTAAAACCTTACAAAACTTTTGCAAAAAATATGGCTATGCTTCGGGCATAGCCATATTTTTATAAAAAGTGTTTCTACGAAAAATTTGAAGTTATCAAAGAGATATTGCAACATCAATTCCGGTTCCATTAACAAGAAAATCCGTGAGTGTGTCAGCAATTTTGTCTGCTCCATCTACAGACACCAGACTTCCCATTTCTTTACGATATAATCCAAATCCATCTTTACCTTCTGCGTAAAAAAATGCTAAATCTCCCAAATCATTCCCAATCAGCCAAATCTTATCCCACAAATCTTTTAGAGAAGCATTAAACTCTTGATTGTCTTCATAATTTTGTATTGCTGTCTGTGCATCCCAGATCCAGATAGACGCGCCCCTATCATTAACAATCAATTCAGTACCGCCATTTTCTGCACCGGAAATTCTTTTTAGGAATTCAATATAATCCTCTGGTAATTTGATTGGAGATTTTTCTATTAATTTTGCAACTGCCTGCTCTCCGCCACTGGCAAAGTCCTCATCAGCAAGTGATAGTCTTTCATTGATGTTTTCAATAATATCCATATTTTGCACCTCCAATACGTTCTTTACGAAGTTAAATTTATCTCCATTTTGGGCAGTTTGTCAAGAATACTTTTAGCGTTACGGCCTTTTTAAGAAAAGTAGGAACAATTGCAGAATTATCAAAGAGAGGAATTTGCACGGCAGTCGGAACGTGCTACACAGCGAAAAGACAGAGGGGCGAGATAATTACCTCTCTATTTTATAAACTTTTCATTTCCAGATGATTAATTGAATAGCAATATAATTGCATATCTACAATTCGCAAGAAATGATAATATGGGTAGGGAAATCTGTTGTATAATAGAGTTGTCAAATATGAAAGAAGGTAAAAAATGAATAATCTACAACTGATAGAAAAGGTATTATATTATATTGATGAGTATATATATGAGGAACTGACCTATGAGCGTTTGGCAGAGGTGTTCGGGTACTCCTCCTTTCATTTCCACAAGATTTTTTCCTCAGTAACAGAATTAAGTATAACAGAGTATATCCGAAAGCGCCGTCTCACCATGGCACATAAAAAACTATGTGAGACAACAGAGACTGTTGCAGATATTTGTTACAGTGTGGGTTTTAATAGTATTCAGACTTTTAATCGAGTGTTTAAGGATACTTTCGGAATGCAACCGCTTGTAGCAAGGGAAAAGCAGGCAAAGATTACATATCGCAGTGTAGAAGAAATCGTTACAGGATATTTAAAACGTGTTGCGATAAAGGGTGTGTTTTCTATAGAACCACGTTTTGAAGAAAGAGAAGAATTTGTAATTGCCGGATATAGAAAGCACACCAGAGAGGGTTCTGATTTCATAGGAGAGTCGTGGTTTGAGCTAAAGAGCAACATGGATGTCATTGAAAGAAAAAATGAACATACTATGTATGGCTTTGAAGATTATTCGGAGGAATTCAGTTCTGAACCATTAGCATTTTACTATATGGCTGGAGTAGAAGTGGACAAGAATACAATCCTTCCGGAAGGTGTATATCGCAAGGTGGTGCCAAAAGCAAAGTATGCGGTGTTTACAGTGAATGGCAATAATGTCAACGGAGAAATTTGGAAAGCGTTCCGTTACATTTATTTTGTATGGTTGCCAAATTCGGAATACTGTATTGACGAAAATACGTTATTTGATTTTGAATATTATGATGAGCGTTGGGATTGTCAGCTCGAAGTAGCCCAAATGGAAATCTACATACCGGTAAAGAAAATTGGGGGAGAGGATGAAGGTGTCACTTAATCGGATAGAAAATTATGTACATGAAATGAGATATAAGAACATTGACAATATTTTGATTACGAAAAATGGACAGGAGGTCTATTCGAGAAATTTTAATAAAGAGTTTGACGGAAAAAAGCACCGCATTGCCTCTGTTGTAAAGAGTATTATTTCCTTGGGAGCGGGAATTGCTGTTGACAAAGGATATGTGAGATTTGATGACTATGTTTGCGAATACTTGGGAGAGGCGTTCAATGATATGACGACAAAGGAGCATAGAAAAATCACAATAAGAAATCTATTGACGCTTTCCTCTGGAATCTATTGGCAGTTTGGGATTCATGCAAGTCAACCGCTTTGGTCAACCGTGGAAGCCGAGGAGGATTGGAGTCGGGCAATCTTAGAGCTTCCGAGTGCATATACGCCGGGAACAAAATTCTATTATAAAGATGCTGATGTTTATCTGCTGACACAGGTGTTACAGAAGGCGACAGGGCAATCTATCGAGAATTTTATTTCTGAGAACCTATTTAAGCCTCTTGGAATTGTATGTGCTGCGGTTGATAATGATTTTGGAATACGAAACAATAATATGAGCAACATCGGTATGCTGACAGCACAGGAGATGGCGAAGATAGGAAATTTATGTTTAAACCGAGGAGAATATCAAGGAAAACGAATCATAAGCGAAGCGTATCTAAAAATGGCGACCGCAAAACAGATTGATACCAATGAGTTTGTAAAATATTTTGGAATGCAAGAGTATGGTTTTTTGTGGTGGATTCATGAGGATGCATATTTTGCCAGAGGTTTTGGCGGAAATGAGATAGCGGTTTTTCCGAGGTACGGACTGGTTGTGGTAATTCAGGCAACGGCGAAAAAAGTATCAAAAGAATATTTAGATGTAATATATAATGTGATTTTAAAAGAAGAATCATTTGTATCGTAGAATAAAGGAGACGGTAATATGAGAGAGGACTTGCTTCGGATCAGAGCCGCATTTACAAATAATTTAAAACACATTGATGTTGATATACCGTTAGGAAAATTGACAGTAATTACCGGTGTAAGCGGTTCAGGAAAGTCCAGTCTTGCATTTGATACGATTTATGAGGAAGGCAGACGTAGGTATCTGATGTTTAGCGGTTTGGAAACGGAAACCAATCAGACTTACGGTGAGATCACAGGCTTGTCCCCTACGGTTGCATTGGAACAAAGGGTGATTAGGCAAACCAATATAAGAAGTACGGTAGGCAGTAAAAGTCAGATGATACACGGACTGGCATATCTGTATGCCAAATATGGAGAGTATAATGGTTTTGGTCAAAACCATGGAATGCGTCAAAACACAATGTCCGGGTTAGAGTTTTTTAATCGGAATACAACAAAGGGAATGTGTTTGCGATGTATCGGACGAGGTTACATTACTCAGATCAACGGAGAGAGGATGTTACAGCCCTACAGTCAAAGGTTATCCGAACTGTTTCAGGGAAAAATCTTAAGGAAAAAGGAGTATGTGAGACAGCTCACGCTTTTTTGCACAAAACATCAGCTTGATTTTGAAACGAGAATACAGGAAATGAATGATACGCAAAGGAATGAGTTGATAAACGGAGATGCCGCAATCGGTTTTGACGGTTTGGAAGCGATATTTCGGGATTACACCGGGGATACCATGTTTTCAAAAGGAAGAAAACATGGTGATATTTATCGGATGTACACAAAAAGATGTGTATGTCAAAAGTGTAAGGGGTATGGTCTGGGAGAAAAAGCATTAAACACCTTTATTCAAGGAAAACATATTGGAGAACTGACAGAATTAACCATAACGGAGTTGAAGGCTTTTATTCAAAGTCTGTCGATGAACGAAGATGGAGTGATCAAGAGAATCATAAAGAAAGCTGAATTGATGGAGGAAGTAGGGTTGTCCCATTTATCATTAGGGAGAACCGTACCGACATTAAGCGGCGGAGAGGTACAGCGACTTTTTCTGGTTAGCTACTTGATTACGAATCTTCAATCGCTGATTTTTGTGTTTGACGAACCTACCATAGGGTTACATGAGATAGAAAAACAGAGACTGATTCAAGTAATTCGAAAACTGGTTGAGAATCATAACACGGTAATTGTTGTGGAACATGATAAGAATTTTATGGAGCAGGCGGATTATATTGTGGATATCGGACCGGGTGCGGGAGAATACGGCGGACAACTGATGTTCCAGGGAAACTATGAGGAATTCTTAAGTTGTAAAGATTCCGTCACATCCTGCTATTTGAACGGTTCCTGTCAGACGCAGACAAGAGCACAAAGCCGGAAGGTGGATTTGAATTATGCGCTACAGTTGGAAAATGTAACGATACATAATCTGCAATCAGTTTCCACCACGATTCCTTTGGGCGTTATGGTGGGAATTGCAGGAGTGTCGGGCAGTGGTAAATCCAGTTTGATATCGGATGCCTTGGTTCCTATACTAAAGAAGAATTTGCAGAATCGGTTCGTTTATTTATCGGCGGAAGAAGAGGAAGATTCGGAAGAAGACACAGGATTGGGAGACGTAGATGTACAGGGAATTGAGAAAATAGAAAAATGTATTATTGTGGATCAAAAACCGATAGGAAGAAAAAGTACATCAACACCAATCAGTTACCTCGGTGGATTGGAAAGAATCAGGGAATTGTTGGCAAGCACATCCTATGCGAAGGAGCATGATTACGGAAAAGGGTTGTTTTCTAAGAACTCTGAGGGGCGTTGTTTGTGTTGTCAGGGCTTGGGAGAGATTCCGATAGATATCGGACTGGGAAATCAGTTATTTTTACGGTGCGAGGACTGTGATGGGACAGGATATGTTTCGGAGGCGCTTGAAGTAAAATATAACGGGAAAAATATTTATGAGATCATGCAGATGTCCTTTGCGGAGGCGGAAGTTTTTTTTAGACAGGATAAAAGAATGTCCGCACTTATGGCAGTCATGGTTCGGGTTGGTATGGGATATATGAAGCTTGGGCAAAAGACTACTACCATCAGTGGAGGTGAAGCACAGAGGATTAAGCTTGCGAAGGAATTGAGTCAGTCCACAAGAGGATGTTTATTTATTTTAGACGAGCCTACTACCGGATTGTCATTTCGGGATACCGACCATTTGATGCGGTTATTAAATGACATTGTTGACGCGGGAAATTCCATGATCATTATTGAACATGATACGGATGTTTTGAAAAACTGTGATTACTTGATTGAACTTGGTCCCGGTGGCGGAACTGCCGGGGGAAGGATCATTGCTACGGGGTATGTTAAAGAGATAAAGAAAAATCCGGATTCTGTGATTGGGGAATACTTATAAGGGAACCCTGCATATTCCAATAGTTCATCAATAGCAAGGGTATTTCACCAAGAAGATCGGCAAGAACAACACAAAGGCGGAACAGATACGGGCGGACAACGAAACGCTTATGCAGACTATCAGGAGAAAGCGGCTAAATGGGAAGAAACCTATGGAACAAAGGTAAAGCGTAATATCCTGCATAGCAGAATACAGAGCTATCAAAGAGAGGAATTTGCACGGCAGTCGGAACGGGCTACATTAAAGACATTATTTAATTCAATGAAACTAGCAACAATTTATAGTTATTACTTGGCTGAAAGGAAATACCTATGCTTGGTAAAGGCAATAAAGCAGAAGTATTCGAATACGAGCACGGAAAAGTGTGCAAGTTATTTTTTGAAGGATATCCCCAATCGTATGTAGAGCATGAATTCAAACCCAAGCTACGACATGATAAGATACAAACTATATGACGGTGAGGAATAAAAGTCCTCAAAGAAGTTGACTATTTTCAGTAATATGGTATTATACTATTAGTGGTGAGTCCTACCGTAAAGTGGACTGCTAAAAGCGTTAGTAACTCTAATGGAGTTACTACACAAGAGGCTATGCGGAAACGTATAGCCTCTTTTAACAAGGAGGTATATGCAGACGGATTTTAAATTATACAAAGTGGATATAAAATATATTCGTAACCTACATAACATAGATGATAAAGTGCTTTCCGTTTCGCCACAGAGGGGAAAAGATAACAGGGTTTTCGTTGGAATTGTTATTATTTGTGGTGCTCATAAATATTGTATACCGCTTTCATCGCCCAAAGAAAAACATAAAAAAATGAAAAATTCTATGGATTTTTCCAAGATTGAAATAAACGGAAAGCTATTAGGTGTCCTAAATTTTAATCTTATGATACCTATTGAAGAAGAACAATTACAACTTGTTGATACGACCATTTTTAAAAGAGATAGGGAAAATATCAAATATTACAAACAATTATGTGTTCAGGAATTAGAATGGTGTCAGACAAACAGTGAAGTAATTTGTAATAAGGCGAATGTCTTGTATAAAAAATACATTTCCAATGAACCATTTACTGGTAGAGATCGCTGTCTGAATTTTTTAAAATTAGAAGCAGAATGTGAAAAATATAATTCAAAAATAAAGAGTGGAACAAAATGAACCTCTCTTTACAGGCATTACCATAATTCCAGAGAATCCCCTGCATCTATCCACATCTGCATATATGATATTCATTGTCGTTGTCCCTTCCCCTTCCCTAAAGTATTGTAGAAGTATTTCAATCAGTTCTTCGTGTCTTGTTTATATTGTGATATAATCTGTTACACAGGAACTTGTTCCTGTTTTTTCCTTTCCTTTAATTTGCCCTTATGAGGGTTCGTAACAAAAGCCATTCCGGAGAATGGCTTGGCAAAAGGATATAACACGAGGAAAAAGTAAGGTCAAACTCACTTGCTATAAATTTATGCCAATAAGCCGATAGGCTTTTGGCTTTTCAAGGGTTTGCGCACTTTACAAATATAAAAGTTATTAAATGCTAAGAAATTTGTCTTATCAGAATTCAGATTTATTGAGTTGGATTAATTAAAATTTTATCGAAATGTTATATGGGCTTAATACAGATTATTTGTTGAATTAGGAGGAGCCTGGTTTATGATACGACTTGCAAAAGATACAGATTTAAAAACAGTTTTGCAAATTACAAGAGATACCATATCGGCAATATATCCTAAGTATTATGCAAAAGGTGTAGTTGATTTTTTTCTTAAACATCACAAACAAGACAATATTTTAGAAGATATCAAAAATGGGTGTGTGTGGCTATTAGTGGATGAAGGAGAGTTCGCAGGAACAGTGACAATCAAAGAAAATGCGGTAAATCGTCTCTTCGTGTTACCAGAATTTCAATCACGAGGATTTGGTAGTCAGCTCATGGACCTTGCAGAAGAAAAAATTGGGGAGAATTATAGTCGAATACATATAGATTCTTCACTGGCGGCAAAGGATATGTACTTAAAGCGTGGTTATAAGGAAAAAAGAACTTGTAAGATAAAGGCGGATAATGGTGATATTCTTGTGTACGATGAAATGGAGAAGTCGGTTATCTGCCAACAAGGGATTGATTATAATGGTAGGTATTTTGTCCCAAAGAGTAATAGCGAAAATGGCGAGGTTGATGAGAAAACGATATTTCACTATTTTCAGGACAAAGAAATGTTTTGGGCGGAATACAGCGGTGGTGATGTGGAAAAAGGATATATAATCGGTAAAGTAGCCTCGAATGGTGAACTGGATTTCCATTATCAGCATTTAAATAAAGATAATCAAATACGGATTGGAAAATGTCACAGTATTCCGCATATTATGGAAAATGGGAAGATTGAGCTACAGGAAAAGTGGCAATGGTTGAATGGAGATATGTCTTGTGGGGAGTCTGTGGTAGTAGAAAGATGACAATCATTACAGTGAGGAGTAATCGGCTATACAAATTCTGATTATAGGAATACTTTTGTAAAAAGGACTTAACTCAAGCTGTGTCTACGAATAAACTCAAGCCGTGCAAGTTCGAGACTGCATGGCAGTCTCGAACTCGCGGGCTGCGCCCTATAAAAAACTTCGCCCGTTTCCGGCTGCATGCGAGCATGCGCCGTCACCGGGCAAACTTTTTTGCACGGCTTGAGCTTACGCGTAAAAAATTAATTGCAAAAGGTAGGCGGCTATGATAAAATGGGAACAGTGGCAATGACAAAAAAATAACAATCATTGCGAGACCCCGAAAATGCAAATATGGAGGAAAGACAAATGGCAAGAAAAGTTGTTTTAGCCGGCGCATGCCGTACGGCAATCGGTACCATGGGCGGCACTTTAAGCACCACGCCTGCAGCTGAGCTGGGTGCAATTGTTATTAAAGAAGCTTTAAAGAGAGCGGGCGTTGCTCCCGAGGCAGTGGATCAGGTATATATGGGCTGTGTTATCCAGGCCGGTCAGGGACAGAATGTTGCACGTCAGGCTTCCATTAAAGCCGGACTTCCCATTGAAGTACCGGCAGTTACCATGAATGTAGTCTGCGGTTCCGGCCTTAACTGTGTCAATCAGGCAGCACAGATGATCATGGCAGGCGACGCTGATATCGTAGTGGCAGGCGGTATGGAAAATATGTCCATGGCACCTTATGCGATTCCTCAGGCACGTTATGGTTACAGAATGAACAACGGTACTCTGGTAGATACCATGATTAAGGATGCATTGTGGGATGCTTTCAATGATTATCATATGATCAAAACTGCAGACAATATCTGCGAAGAGTGGGGACTGACCCGTGAAGAGTTGGACGAGTTTGCCTTAAAGAGCCAGTTAAAGGCAGAGGCCGCACAGGCTTCCGGCGCTTTTGACGCAGAAATCGTTCCCGTAGAAATAAAGAAAAAGAAAGAAACCATCATTTTCAATAAGGACGAAGGTCCTCGTCCTGGTTCTACCATGGAAGGGCTGGCAAAGCTGCGTCCGATCAATCCCGACGGTTTTGTAACCGCAGGTAATGCTTCCGGCATTAACGACGGTGCGGCTGCTATCGTGGTTATGAGTGAAGAGAAGGCGAAAGAGTTGGGCGTAAAGCCCATGGCTACTTTTGTGGCAGGTGCTTTGGCAGGCGTAAGACCCGAGGTAATGGGTATCGGTCCTGTAGCTGCCACCAAGAAAGTAATGGCTAAGACCGGAATGAAGATCGAAGACTTCGATATTATTGAAGCAAATGAGGCATTTGCTGCTCAGTCCGTAGCAGTAGGCAAGGAGCTGGGTATCGATGTTGACAAGCAGTTAAATCCGAACGGCGGCGCTATTGCATTAGGACATCCCGTAGGCGCTTCCGGCTGCCGTATTCTGGTTACTCTGCTGCATGAGATGCAGGCTAAGGGCGCTAAGACAGGTCTGGCAACGCTGTGTATCGGCGGCGGTATGGGCTGCTCCACCATTGTAAAGATTGAAGATTAAGCAATAGAAAAAGAGAGAATACCAAACCGTGGTGGTTGGTATTCTCTTTAAACTGTTAAATAAGTGATAGAAGCTGCCGTGTGGCAGCAGAAATGAGGAAAACATGGAATACATACTTTATGAGCAAAAAGGACAGATAGCAGTCATCACTATCAACCGCGAGAAGGCATTGAATGCTTTAAACTCTCAGGTACTTGAAGAATTGGACGCTACATTGGATGCAGTGAATCTGGATGAGGTGAGATGTCTGATCTTGACCGGTGCAGGACAGAAATCCTTTGTGGCAGGTGCCGATATCGGAGAGATGAGTACGCTGACAAAGGCAGAGGGAGAAGCTTTCGGCAAGAAGGGCAACGATGTGTTCCGCAAGCTGGAAACCTTCCCGATTCCCGTAATCGCAGCAGTAAACGGCTTTGCTCTGGGCGGCGGCTGTGAGATTTCCATGAGCTGCGATATCAGAATCTGTTCCGATAATGCAGTGTTTGGACAGCCTGAAGTAGGTCTGGGTATCACCCCCGGCTTTGGCGGAACCCAGAGACTGGCTCGTCTGGTAGGTGCTGGCATGGCTAAGCAGATGATCTATACAGCAAGGAACATCAAAGCCGATGAAGCGCTTCGCATCGGTCTTGTCAATGCGGTTTATCCTCAGGAGGAGCTGCTTCCCGCGGCGGAGAAGATGGCGGCAGGCATTGCCAAGAATGCACCTATTGCGGTCCGCAACTGCAAGAAGGCCATAAATGAGGGTCTGGATTTAGATATGGATGCAGCAATTGTACTGGAAGAAAAGCTTTTCGGCGACTGCTTTGAAACCGAGGACCAGAAGTACGGTATGGCATTCTTCCTTGACAAGAATAAGGACAAGGTAAAAGAACCCTTCAAGAATTGCTAATAACGCAAAAAGTTGTCTTTTTGCGTAAAAGAATGCCCTGCGGCATTCTTCCAAAATAAAACAGTATCAATATAAGGAGGAACTACAATGAAAGTAGGTATCATCGGTGCGGGCACTATGGGTGCCGGAATTGCACAGGCATTTGCAATGACAGACGGTTATGAAGTATGTCTTTGCGATATCAAGCAGGAATTTGCTGACGGCGGAAAGGCCAGAATTTTAAAGAATTTGAATTTCTTAGTAGGAAAAGAAAAGATCACGCAGGAGAAGGCTGATGCAATTGCCGCTAAGATCGTAACCGGTTTAAAGGATATCTGTACCGATTGTGATCTGGTAATCGAGGTTGCTCCCGAGAATATGCAGATTAAGAAGACCACCTTTAAAGAGCTGCAGGATATTGTAAAGCCTGACTGCATCTTTGCTACCAACACATCTTCCCTTTCCATCACGGAAATCGGCGCAGGTTTAGACAGACCCATGATCGGTATGCATTTCTTCAATCCTGCTGACAGAATGAAGCTGGTAGAGGTCATTGCAGGCGAGAACACTCCTGCAGAGTTGGTAGAGAAGATTAAGAACATTGCAGCGGAAATCGGCAAGACTCCCGTAGAAGTAAAGGAAGCTCCCGGTTTTGTAGTAAACAGAATTCTAATTCCCATGATCAATGAGGCAATCGGTATCTATGCAGAGGGTATCGCAAGTGTATCCGATATCGACGAGGCAATGAAGCTGGGTGCATCCCATCCCATGGGACCTCTGGCGCTGGGCGATCTGGTTGGTCTGGATATCGTGCTGGCTATTATGGAAGTGCTGCAGAATGAGACCGGTGATCCCAAGTATCGTCCTCATCCCCTGCTCAGAAAGATGGTTCGTGCCGGCAAGTTAGGTAAGAAGACCGGTGTGGGCTTCTATGATTATGCGAAATAATGAAATAAATTAGATGATGGAGGAAATAAAATCATGGATTTTGCTTTGAAAAAAGAACATGAAATGGCGAGAGCTCTTTTCAAAGAGTTTGCCGAAAAAGAAGTAAAACCTCTGGCACAGGAGGTTGACGAAACCGAGGAATTCCCTCGTGCTACTGTTGAGAAAATGGCAAAATTAGGCTTCCTTGGTATTCCCATTCCCAAGGAGTACGGCGGACAGGGCTGTGATCCTCTTACATATGCAATGTGCGTAGAGGAACTTTCCAAAGTCTGCGGTACCACAGGCGTTATTGTTTCCGCACATACTTCCCTTTGCTGCGATCCCATCATGACCTTCGGTACGGAAGAGCAGAAGCAGAAATACTTAGTTCCCTTAGCTAAGGGCGAGAAGCTGGGTGCTTTCGGTCTGACCGAGCCCGGTGCAGGTACCGACGCACAGGGACAGCAGACTAAGGCTGTGGAAGACGGAGATGACTATATCATCAACGGTTCCAAGATTTTCATTACCAACGGTAAGGAAGCGGATGTATATGTAATCTTTGCAGTGACCGGCATGATAGAGAAGCGCGGTAAGATGATCAAAGAGATTTCCGCATTCATCGTAGAAAAAGGAACTCCCGGCTTCAGCTTCGGTACCAAGGAAAAGAAGATGGGTATCCGCGGTTCATCCACCTATGAGTTGATCTTCACCGACTGCCGTGTTCCCAAGGAGAATCTGCTCGGAAAATTAGGACAGGGCTTTAAGATCGCGATGCATACGCTGGACGGCGGCCGTATCGGTATCGCTTCTCAGGCTCTTGGTATTGCAGAGGGTGCACTGGAGAGAACCATCGCCTATACCAAGGAAAGAAAGCAGTTTGGCAGAACCATCGCACAGCAGCAGAACACTCAGTTCCAGTTGGCTGATATGGCAACCAAGGTAGAGGCTGCAAAGCTTTTGGTTTACAAGGCTGCTATTGCGAAGGCTAACCAGAAAGAATACGGCTTTGAAGCTGCACAGGCTAAGCTGTATGCTGCTGAAGTGGCTATGGAAGTAACTACCAAGGCTGTTCAGCTGCATGGCGGTTATGGCTACACCAGAGAGTATGATGTAGAGCGTATGATGCGTGACGCTAAGATTACCGAGATTTACGAGGGTACCTCCGAGGTACAGCGCATGGTTATCTCTGCGGCACTGCTTAAGTAAGCCGATAACCTATACCTATAAACAAAAATAAAAGGAGTGAAAATACAATGAAAATCGTTGTTTGTATTAAGCAGGTACCCGATACAAAGGGCGGCGTTAAGTTCAATCCCGACGGTACGCTGGACAGAGGCGCCATGCTGACTATCATGAACCCTGACGATAAAGCAGGTCTGGAAGCAGCGCTGAGATTAAAGGATAAATATGGAGCAGAAGTAACCGTTATTACCATGGGGCTTCCCAAGGCTGAGGATGTACTGCGTGAGGCAATGGCTATGGGTGCGGACAAAGGTATTCTGGTAACCGACCGCGTACTGGGCGGTGCTGATACCTGGGCAACCAGCCAGACTCTGGCAGGTGCTATCCGCAATCTGGAATATGATCTGATCATTACCGGCCGTCAGGCTATCGACGGTGATACCGCACAGGTTGGTCCTCAGATTTCCGAGCATTTGGGAATTCCTGTTATTTCCTATGCACAGAAGATTGAAATCGAAGGCGACAGTGTTATCGTAGAGCGTCAGTATGATGACAGATACCATGTATTAAAGGCAAAGATGCCCTGCTTGATTACCGCACTTGCTGAATTAAATGAGCCTCGTTACATGACTCCGGGCGGCATTTTTGATGCCGTACAGGCGGAAATTACCGTTTGGGGCAGAGCAAATCTGGTGGATGTGGACGATTCCAACTTAGGTTTAAAAGGTTCTCCTACCCAGATTGCAAAGGCTTCCGATAAGGTAAGAAAGGGTGCCGGAGAAAAGGTAAACCTGGATCCTACCGAGTCTGTGGACTATATTGTAGGCAAATTAAAAGAAAAACATGTCATCTAAGTGTGAGAATGAACTTGCCGCTTAGGCGGCAGAAAGCGAGGAAATGATGAGTTTAGAAGAATATAAAGGCGTATTTGTCTTTGCGCAGCAGGTAGATAACGAAATCAGCGGCATTGCACTGGAACTGATTGGCAAGGGCAAGAGTCTGGCAAATGATTTAGGTACAGAAGTGACCGCAGTCCTTGTGGGCAGCGGCGTAAAGGGTCTTGTTGACGAGTTGGCGGCATACGGTGCTGACAGAGTCATTGTAGTAGATGATCCTGAATTAAAGGAATACAGAACGGAGCCTTACGCACATGCGGTTTCATCCGTAATCGAGAAATATAAACCGGAAATTTTCCTGGTAGGCGCAACCGCTATCGGCCGTGACTTAGGTCCCCGTGTATCCGCAAGAATTCATACCGGTCTGACTGCAGACTGTACGCAGCTGGATATCGGCGACTTCCCGTTAACCCCGGTTCCCGGCAAGGAGCAGAAGCACAATCAGCTGTTAATGACCCGTCCGGCTTTCGGCGGTAACACCATTGCGACAATTGCCTGCCCGGACTTCCGTCCTCAGATGGCAACCGTTCGTCCCGGCGTTATGCAGAAGCTTCCTAAGGAAGAGGGCAGAAAAGCGGTTGTAGAGGAGTTCAATCCCGGATTTACTCCCGACAATAAGTATGTTGAAATTCTGGAAGTTGTTAAGGCTGTGACCGATACCGTAGATATTATGGATGCAAAGATCTTAGTATCCGGCGGACGCGGCGTTGGCAGTCCTGAGAACTTTAAGCTGTTGGATGATCTGGCAGAAGTTTTGGGCGCTACCGTAAGCTGCTCCCGTGCAGTTGTGGATGCAGGCTGGAAGCCTAAGGATCTGCAGGTTGGACAGACGGGTAAGACCGTTCGTCCCAATGTATACTTTGCAATCGGTATTTCCGGTGCGATTCAGCACTTGGCAGGTATGGAGGAATCCGATATCATCGTAGCGATCAATAAAGATGAAACAGCTCCTATCTTTGAAGTAGCCGATTACGGCGTGGTAGGTGATCTGAATAAGATTCTGCCTGCTCTGACAGAGAAGCTGAAAGCGGAACTGGCTGCAAAATAAGCAGACGAAATGATAGAGACACAAGAATAGATTGACGAGTGAGCCGGGTGGCCGAAAAGCAGATGCAGAAGAAGAGGCAGCTGTCTTTTCGGCCATTTGGTGAATGCAGGCATTCTATTTGACAGAGAGGCCGAAGAATGGAACGTATCATTGTGACGGGTATTGTAAGTGCATATGGCAGAAAGCAGGTCTTAAACGGCGTTGACCTTTCCGCGGCTGCGGGAGAGTGCGTGGGCTTAGTGGGGGCAAACGGCTGCGGCAAATCCACGCTTCTAAATATACTGGCGGGAATGCGCAAGGCGGACGGGGGAAGCATTCTGTTTGACGGGCAGCCTGCCTTTGACAGCGGAACACTGCAGATACCTTTGAGTAAAAAGCAGCAAAAACAGCTTTTTATCTATTATACCGGCTATGTGCCGCAGGAAAGCCAGCTGATAGAGGAATTGACGGTGCGGGACAATCTGCTGCTTTGGTACGGGAAGGCAAAATTGCTTAAGGCCGAGCTGGAGCAACAGCCGTTGTGTCAGCTGGGACTTAAACAATTATGTCGTATGCGTGTTAAGAAATTATCCGGCGGACAGAAGAAACGGGTCAGTATCGGCTGTGCTTTGGCAGGCCATCCGCCCGTTCTGTTACTGGATGAGCCGGGGGCTGCATTGGATCTGCCGGGAAAAGCGGAGGTCAGACGGTACCTGCAAAGCTATAAGCAGCTGGGCGGGACGATCATCATTGCTACCCACGAGGAGAGCGACTTAGAACTTTGCGATAAGGTTTACGCTCTGAAAAATGGAATCAGCAGGCAAATTTCTCCTTCACTGAGAGGAGACGCCTTAATGCAGATACTATAGAAAAGATACAGCCGTTGCCGGATAGTGTGATACGGCAGAATGGGAGGGAAAGTATGGAAGAAAACAATCAATCTCAAAGCCCCTATCTTTACGGACAATTACAAACCGGACAGCAGGCAGGTAGTCCGGTACAGTCGGGAGAGGGAATGTATACAGGGCAGCCTGTCGGGCAAACCACGCAGCAGCCGATGCAGAGTCAGCCACAGCCGGGGCCTAATATATCGGGGCAGCCCATGCCGCAGATGCCGGGGGCTAATATACCGGTGCAGTCCATGCCACAGATGCAGCCACAGCAGGTACCGGGGCAGAACCAGCCCTATTTTCAGCCCTTTATACCGCCCATGCAGCCGCAAAAGAAGAAACGTACAGGTCTGCTTGTCGGTATTATTTTAGTGGCCGTGATAGTAGTGTTGGCGCTTATCGGCGGTCTGCTTTATTTCTTTGTATGGCGTACGCCCCAGAGAAGACTGGCAAAGGGGTTAGCCAAGATGGCGACGGAGCTGACAGAGTATGGTAATCCCGTTATGGAGAAGATAGATCTTGCGGAGGTCATAATCAACAGAAGAGACTCCGGAACCCTTGATCTGCGTATGAACGTGGGGCTTCCCTGGCTGGAGGAATTGCCGACCATCGGCATGGATTTTGTAAGGGACTATGATTACGAAGCGGAAGAAATACAGATGACTTTCGATATCAGTGCCTATAATGTAAATCTGTTCCAGAGTCAGATGACGGTAATAGAGGATATGATGTATCTGGAAGTGCCCGATGTGTTTTCCAATACCTATTCACTGAACCTTGCCACTCTGGGAAGAGATTATAATAACAGTGTGTGGGCAGAACTGTTCAATTTTCATATGGATGATAATATCAGTGTGAATTTCTTTGCCCGTCCTGAAGAGGTAGAAGATGAGAGTCTTGTGAAGCTTAGAAAAGAAATAGAAAAGGTGCTTATAGCAGATCTGGCAGAGATTCAGGACAACATGGTCATAGAGGAAAGCGGAGATAGCAAAAAAATTGAAAGAAATGGGAAAACAGTGACCTGCCAAGGTATTCTGGTAACAATCGACAAAGATGATTTGGAAGAATTGTGGAATGATGTAAAAGATGCCATTATAGAAAGCGATTATGTGGAGGAACTCATTGAGCAGGCATTGGAAGCCTCCAGTTTTTATAATGCGAAGGTCGAATTAAAAGAAGCGATAAAGGAAATCATGGACGAAGAGCTCAATCTGCAATTCAAGAATGATCTTCAGATTTGTTTCTATTTGGATAACAAGGATAGGATTCTGGCTATAGAAACTTATGATGGGATTAAGTTTAAAAACAGCTCTATAGATAATCTGCGCTTTTCTTTAGAGTTTACCGGCGCGGAAAGAACACTGGATATTGTAACCGGGGAGATTCGGTTCGAAGTGGAGGGTTACGAATTCACTATAGAGATTGAGCGGGAAATAGAACTGAATAAGGAAATCTATGAGAAAACCTTTATGGCAACGATAGGTATGAAAGGAGTTAAGGAACAGATCGAGATTGCATATGTAAGCGGCTGGGACCTTGAAGAGAATGAATTCAATCTGCAGTTTAATTTTGATGCACCTGCCGAGACGATGAGCATGGATGCCAGAGGGGCTTTCACCGATATTGAAAAGGGCGAGGCATTTACTTTGGAACTAGGAAGCTTCAATTTGTCGATGGATGAGGAAACTATCATGACTTTATCCGGTTCCATGCGTGTACAGCCTTTTGAAGGTGATATCACGGCTCCGAAAGATGCCAAGGATTTCCTTGATCTGAATCAAATAGAAATATATCAAATATTGGTGGAACTGGGTGATATGTTAAAGGATTTAGGGCTTTTAAATGGTGCGGTTTGGTAGTTGGCTGAAAACCGAATATAAGAGGGCGGTATACTTACTGCCCTCGATTTTTAAAAAAGCAGTCGTATTGGCTCTTTTAGCCGGTATGATTGCTTTTTGTGTGCAAAAATGGATAAGCAGCGCAGGGCAGAAGCAAATCGTGCAGATAGGTTATGTGGCAGCGGAGGATACCTTGACGCAGATGGCGGTATCCTATGTGGAAGAGATGGAATCCGTCAAAAACTGGTGTCGTTTGGTACCGGTGGAAAAGGAAGAAGGAGAACGGATGCTAGAGGAGGGAGAACTGGCTGCGCTCATCGTACTGCCTGAAAATGTAGTAGAGGAAATTCTCTACGGAGGCAATGCACCCGCCCAGCTGTACCTATCCGAAAATGCGGAAACTTTCGGGTTGATGTTTGAGGAGCTGGCAGCGTCGGCTATCGGTCTGCTGCAGACAGCACAGGCGGAAATTTATGCAACCCATGCTCTGACAGAGCTCTTCGGGGAGGGTGGTGCTGCACTTTCGGATATGTACCGGGAGATAGATGCCTTCAATCTGGAGATTACCATGAACAGGGAGCAGTATTTCCGGATCAGAAGTCTTTCCGTAACCGGAAACCAGAGTTTTGCAGTTTACTATGCCGGAGCGCTGTTGACGTTGTATCTGCTCTTATCCGGGCTCTTTTTTGGCCCGTATTTAAAGAGGAGCATGCCGGAACAACATAGGCTTTCTGTCAGGGGAGGGATAGGTCTTCCGCTGCAGCTAGCGGGGAGAATACTGCCCACTATGTTGCTGCTTACGATTACCCTGTGTATTCCGGCCGCTTTTTGGCTGTATCCCGGAGTACGGCATATGCTGCAGCCGGTATTTACGTTTAAGGGAGTAATCTTGCTTCTGTTGGTACTGGGCTGTGCGGCAATTCTACTGCAATTACTTTATCAACTGGCTTATTCTGCGGGAACGGCGGTTTTGACCGTAGGAGTCGTCACTCTGTTTATGGGATATGCTTCGGGCTGCATACTGCCCTCTGCACTGTTACCGGAGAGTATTAACCGTCTGGCGGTCTTTCTTCCTACAACTTATATAAAGAGTGCCTTTACTCTCGTGTTCTCCGGAGACGAGAGCAGGTTTGGCATTACGGCGGCGGGATTAGCATTGTTCATGGTATTTTTCTATATGGCAGGTTGTCTGGTTATGCGGGCAGCGGAAAAAAGGAGGGGTGCTGTATGAAAAAGGGACTGCTCTTCTTACGCATATCCATAAAACGGTTACTTTTTAAAAAGAGTTTTTGGGTGACGCTTTTGCTGACCGTATTTACTACCGCTGCACTCACCAGATTGGAGAGAACTTCGGAAAGAGCGCTCTATGCGGCCGTATATGTAAAAGAGGAAGCTTTGGCAGAAAGACTGCAGGAGTATGATGGTTTTGTACATTTTATCCTCTGTGAAAGCAGGGCGGAAGTAAAACAAAATGTCATGCAGGGAAAAGCGGAATGCGGATATATTTTACAGGAAGATTTGCAGGAGAAAATCACAGAGGGAAGAGGCAATTGGAGTATTGAGGTTTATGAAAGCAGCGATTCTACCCTGACCTGGGTAGTGAACGAAGTGTTGTTTGAGAAAGTTTTTTATGATATTTCAACTGAATGGTATGAAGGGTATATTGCTGAAAGCGAAGCCTTCCAAAATACCGTGGAGGAGCGGGGAGAAAATGCGGTGCGGCAAGCAGCGGCGGAAGCCTTTTTGGAAAAGCTTTCAGACGGCAGTACTTTTACGCTGGAAAGAAGCCGGCTGCAGGCTGCGGAAGCAGGAGGGGAGCAGGGCAGCGTGTCCTATCCTGTTTGGGGAGGAACCGGGTTCTGCATTCTGCTCTGTATGCTTACCGGTGTGTGGGAGGCTTTGATGGACCGAAAGAAGGGCAGGTTCTCTCGATATCCTGCTGCTGTGGTTTTAATTGTGACAATAGGTCTTCCCACGGTATTGGGCTGTCTGACAGGGATGCTTACTTTATGGCTTGCAGCAGTGCGATAGTGGGTTGATTTTTAAATATGATAGTGTTATTATTTTAACGATGGAATTTTTATGAACGAAGGAAAGGGAAGAATATGAAGAGAGGTTTTGACGAACTGATTGCAAAAGTAAATGAATGCGGCATGAAGAAGGTAGCCGTATCCGTGGCACAGGACGAGGCGGTATTAGAGGCTGTTGCAGAGGCAAAAAAGCGGGGAATTGCAGAGGCTATTTTGGTAGGTGACGAAGCGAAGATCCGCGAAATCGCAGCTTCCATTAATATGGATCTGACCGGCTATGAAATCATTGACGAGCCGGATATGATTCAGGCTTCTTTAAAGGCCGTAAAACTGGCTCATGATGGTAAGGCTGATATGTATATGAAGGGGTTGATCGATACAAAGAACTTCTTAAAGAGCGTACTGGATAAAGAAGTGGGTTTGCGTACCGGCGGTGTGCTGTCCCATGTATGTGTATTTGATATTCCGGCTATCGACCAGCTTCTGTTTTTGACCGACGTGGCATTTATGACCTATCCTACTTTAGAGGATAAGGTACATATTATTGAGAATACCTTGCCGGTAGCAAATGCCTGCGGTATAGAGTGTCCCAAGATCGCACCCCTTGCGGCAGTGGAGGTAGTCAATCCCAAGATGCCCGTAACCGTGGAAGCGGCGGAGCTTACCAGAATGAATGAGGCGGGAGAAATCACCGGTTGTATTATCGACGGTCCCCTGTCTTTGGATCTGGCTATTGACCCGGAGGCTGCAAAGCATAAAGGCGCTACGGACAGAAAAATTCAGGGAGATGCGGATATCCTGCTCTTCCCGGATATTCATGCGGGCAATCAGGTATACAAGGCCATTGTACATATGGTGCCCGGTGTAAAGAACGGCTGCATTTTGACAGGCACCAAGGTTCCCGTTATTCTGACCAGCCGCTCCGATACCTTTGAAACCAAGGTAAATTCCATGGCGTTGGCAGCAGTTGTGGCAGAAGAAATGAAGAAGAACGCGTAGACAGAAACTAAAATATCCGGGAGGAAAACGAAAATGTCAATTAAAAGCTTGATCATCAATCCGGGTTCCACCTCCACCAAGATCGGTGTATTTGAGGATGAGACCCTGTTATTTGAAGAAACATTAAGGCACAGCACCGAGGAAATCGGTCAGTATGCCACGATAGTGGACCAGAAGGATTTCAGAAAAAAGATTATTACAGATTTACTGAGTGAAAAGAATTTTGACATGAAATCCTTAAATGTAGTTGTGGGACGTGGCGGTATGTTAAAGCCCATTCCCGGAGGAACCTATGCGGTAACCGATGAGCTGCTTCAAGATCTGATCGTAGGAAAACAGGGACAGCATGCGTCCAATCTGGGAGGTATTTTAGCCAGAGAAATCGGCGATGAATTGGGAATTCCTTCCTATATTGTAGATCCCGTAGTAGTGGACGAGCTGCAGACCGTTGCCAGATATTCCGGTGTACCGGAACTGCCCCGTACCAGCGTGTTCCATGCACTGAATCAGAAGGCAGTGGCAAAACGCTATGCCAAAGAGATTGGCAAACCCTATGAATCCCTGCGCCTGATCGTTGTACACATGGGCGGCGGCGTATCCGTGGGTGCTCACATAGACGGAAAGGTAGTGGATGTGTTCAACGCTTTGGACGGAGACGGTGCGTTCTCTCCGGAAAGGGCAGGCGCTGTACCTTCCGGTGCATTGGTAAAAATGTGCTTTTCCGGTCAGTATACAGAGAAGGAAGTATACAGTAAACTGGTAGGAAAGGGTGGTTTTAACGCCTACCTGGGAACCAACGATATGCGTACTGTTACCAAGATGGCGAATGAAGGAGATGCTCATGCCGCAGAGGCAAAGGAGGCTTTCCTGTATCAGGTTGCCAAGGATATCGGTTCCATGGCATGCGTGCTGGAAGGCAAAGTGGATCAGATTATTGTGACCGGAGGTATTGCTTACGGCGAGGATGTCATTGTCAACTTAAAGCAGAAAGCAGGCTGGATCGCTCCTTTTACCGTTTATCCCGGCGAGGATGAACTGCTGGCTCTGACCCAGGGCGCACTGCGTGTCTTAAACGGGGAAGAGAAAGCTAAGGAATATTAGATCAGAAAAATAATTCAAAAAGAAAGCCGCAGCCTATTGGCCGCGGCTTTTTCTGTATTCTCTCGGGGATTTCCCGTATTCTTTTTTGAATAGATCTTTGAAATAGCTGCTGTCGTTAAAACCGTATTCCAGGGCAATATCCGTGATGGAGCTGTCCGTGGTAAGCAGGGCGGCGGCAGCATGCTTTAAACGGATATAATTCAGATACTCCTTAAAGCCCATGCCGGTCAGCAGTTTAAATTTTCGCGAAAAATAGGTGGTACTTAAACCCGCTACATCCGCTGCTTCCTGCAGGGTGAGGGGCTTTGTAAAATTGCGGTAAATGTATTTGGCAGAAGCCATAATATCCGCGTCTTTGGCATTTACCAAATCCGGCTCGCTTTCGGAGATAACAGAGTGACGGCTTAAAAACAGGAGCAGCTCATTTAAAAAACAGGTCATAAAAGAGGATGAGAGTTCGTCTATCTGCCTGCTTTCCGAGAGCATTCTGGTAAGCAGCCCTTCAAACTCCTCCTGGTACAGCCCGGGAACCGTACCCCGAAAGGACTGGTGGGGAGGCATATTCTCCTCACCCAGGTAGGAAAACAGGGAGGGAAAAAGAAAGTCCGATTTAAAATAGAGCGCCGCAACTTCACAGGTAATGCCCGGATAGTAGACGGAGTGGTGCAGTTCGCCGGGAGCAATAAAAGCCAAATCTCCCTTTTCCAGAGTGTAGAGCGTGTCCTTTAACAGAAATCGGCAGCTGCCGGAGAATAAGTAAAAGATTTCATAATATTGGTGATAATGATCCGGCTGCAGGGGAGAATCCGCACTGCGTTTTCCCCTGATAATACGGATGTGAGAAATGTCCTTTTGTCCACTTGAAGGGTTCTTTTCTATCATAACAGCTCCTCATGTGTGCAATCAAATCGTCTATCATAACTATAAGATATTTGCAAGTGGATTGCAAGCGTGGGGGAGACTTGCCAGAGCTTTTTTGATTGTATATAATAAAATTGTATTATTTATAGTTAGGAGGAAAGTTACCATGCAGGAAGTTTACGATTTTTTAAAAAAGTGCGAAACTTATTATCTGGCAACCGTAGAGGAGGATCAGCCCAGAGTACGTCCTTTCGGTACCGTGGATATTTTTGAGGGCAAACTCTATATCCAAACGGGGAAGGTAAAAGAGGTATCCAAGCAGATTCAGAAAAATCCCAAAGTGGAACTCTGTGCATTTGACGGTGGAAAGTGGCTGCGTGTATCCGGTAAGTTAGTCAGGGATGAGCGTGTGGAGGCAAAGGCCCATATGCTGGAAAATTATCCGTCTTTGCAGGCAATGTATTCCGCAACGGATGACAATACCGAAGTGCTCTATTTTGAAGAGGCAACAGCGGTATTTTCTTCCTTTACCGAAGCGCCCGTAACCATCCGGTTTTAGTATGCTATAGGAAGTAAAATAAATCATAAAGAGTGAACTGAGAAGGAGGCTTTACCATGAATGAGGTATTACAGGCAATTGAAAAAAGAAGCTCTACCCGCGGTTACACGGAAGAGAAGCTTACCAAAGAGGAACTGGACAGCCTGATTCTGGCAGGATTACAGGCGCCTACGGCCACCAACAGACAGGAGATACATATTACCGTGGTGGATGGGAACAACCCGATTCTGACAGAAATTGAGAATGTGAAAAATATAGAGAGAGGAATCGAGAACCCTCCGCACAATTTTTATTATGAAGCTCCCGTCGTACTGCTTTTAAGCGCTGAGAAGGCGTTTTCCTGGAGTCCGGTGGATGCAGGCATTGCGGTAGAGAATATCTCCCTGGCGGCAGAAAGCCTGGGCTTGGGAAGCCTGATCATCGGATGTATCAAAGATGCTATGACCGGAGAGAAAAGGGATTATTTTGCTAATGCGCTGAAAATTCCGGAAGGTTATGAGTTTCAGATTGCCATAGCGGCAGGGCATAAGGCAGTAAGCAAGGAACCCCATGAATACAGTGTGGAGAAAAATGTGACGTATCTATGAATGCAGTGGACTTAAAAGAATATTATAAAAAGCTGTGGAATGATGTTTATGCTATCTTAAAGCCTCACGGATTTCGCCGTAAGGGAAGTAATATTTATCTGGTGCAGGAAAACGGCATTGTAAAGCTGATTGAGCTTCAGAAATCCCAATTTAATAGTTCAGATTGGAGTCAGTTTACCATGAATGTGGGACTGTCGCTCTTTGATACGCCGGTGCCGCCCGATAAGCTGCACTATTGGTTTATGCATTTTCGGTATCATCTGGGAGAATCTCTGGAAGATGGCTGGACGCACCAGTTTTGGTATCATGTGACTTTTCCGAAACCTTATTGTTGGGTGGAAAATGGTATAATCCGCACGCCTGCTTTTGATATGGGTCCTTATTTATCCATGGAGGATATTCATGCCTCCGTGTGTGAACTGGTGACAAAGAAGGCATTGCCTCTTTGGGAATCCGTACAGACCCATGCAGACTATCTGCGTCTGATGAATCAGAGCGAAGGGTTGGCTGCGCCGGGCATCGGTATGGAAGATCTGCGAAGGTTAGCCCATATTTACGGAAGAGAGCTGCTGCCCTATTTGGAGAAGTCGCTGATGGATATGCAGGAAGCAAGGAAGCACTGGCCGAGCCCAAAGCCGGAGAGTCTTATGACTGAGGGAGAAAAACGGCTGCATGAGGAGAACATCGCAAATTGGGAAAAGCGCAGGCAGGACTTAAGCGATTTGGCAGAAGAATTGAAGAAGGCATAACCGTAGGAAGCACACAAATAAAAAGAGCCGTATACATATACGGCTCTTTTGGTAGTTTACTTTAAAACTCTGTAATCGGGAACTTGAAATACCGTTTCGCATTGTTGTAAGAAATATCTTTTACGATTTCAGCGAGGATAACGATGTCAGCGGGGAACTCTCCATTTTCCACCCAAGTTCCTAACAGGTTGCATAAGATGCGGCGGAAATACTCATGTCTGGTATAGGATAAGAAGCTTCTGGAGTCTGTCAGCATGCCTACAAAGCCGGAGAGATTGCCTAAGTTGGCCAAGGAGATCATCTGATCCTGCATGCCGGTCTTGTGATCGTTGAACCACCATGCGCTGCCCTGCTGAATCTTTGCAACGGCAGTAGAATCCTGGAAGCAGCCTAAGATGGTGCCGATAGCCTGATTGTCGTTCGGATTTAAGGAGTAAATAACGGTTCTGGGCAGCTTGTCATTCTGAATCAGTGCATTGAGGAAGTCTGCCATCTGTGCGCTGGGTGCGTAGTTGTTGATACAGTCGTAGCCGGTATCGGGACCCAGCTTCTCATACATCAGGGTGTTGTTATCACGTTTGCAGCCGTAGTGCAGCTGCATTGCCCAATCCAGATCATGATACTGTTCGCCCACAAACAACATGAATGCGGTTTTGAATTTCAATTCCTCTTCTTTGGAGAGAATCATACGGTTTCTTCTCTTTAAGAAGATTTCTTCTACCTCATCTTCGGAAGCGGGGTAGTACATTACATATTCAAGCGCATGGTCGGATACGTTGCATCCCATGGATGCAAAGAAGTCCATGCGCTTTTTTAACGCTTCTTTTAAAGCTGCAAAGGTAGTAATCTCAGGCATTTCAGCCACAGCAGCCAGTTTGTCGAGATATTCCAGATACTCGGGCTTCTCAATGTTCATGGCCTTGTCGGGACGCCATGCGGGAAGCACTTTTACTTCAAAGGTGGTATCCTCCGCAATTTTCTTATGCCATTCCAGATTGTCAATAGGATCGTCGGTGGTGCAGATCAAAGTTACGTTGGACTGACGGATGATATTGCGTACGGTCATGGAAGGCTCAGCCAGTTTGGCATTACAGAGATTCCAAACTTCTTCTGCGGTATTCTTATTCAAAGTGCCGGTATAGCCAAAGTAGCGCTGCAGCTCCAGATGGCTCCAGTGATAAAGAGGGTTTCCGATGGCCTTGCCCAGACATTCCGCCCATTTGAAGAATTTTTCCTTGTCGGAAGCATCGCCGGTAATATATTTTTCATCCACACCACAGGAGCGCATAAAACGCCATTTGTAGTGGTCGCCGCCAAGCCAGACCTGCGTGATGTTGTCAAATTTGCGATCTTCGGCAATTTCTTTGGGATTAATGTGGCAGTGATAATCCAGAACGGGCACTTTTTCCGCATAATCATGAAAAAGCACCTTTGCGGTGTCGTTGTCCAGTAAAAAATCCTTGTCCATAAAATCTTTCATAGATTTACCTCCGTGCTGCGGCCTGTTTGAGGCAGCTGTTTATTATGATTTATTGTGTCATCCGGCCGAGCCGGTACTACTGCAGACAAGTGGTACCCCGGTGAATGATCTCTCCGGAGAAAACGGTCTTCTTGGGCATCTCGCTGCCGCTTAATATACCCATCAGAGTGGTGATCAGATGCTGACAAAGGGTTTCTAACTTGTTGTCAATGGAAGTCAGTTCAGGGTTACAGCAGGTTGTCAGCAGAGAGTTATTATATCCGATAACGGAAAGCTCCTCAGGTATTTTCAGGCCGTTTAACTGTGCGTACTTTACCGCGGCCAGTGCCAGATTGTCATCCGCAGCAATGACGCCGTTGAAAAAGAGTCCTTTGCTGCGTGCCTTGGCAAGCTGGTCCGCCATAGCATGTATATCCTCATGAGAGCCCATGTAGAACTGCATCAGACTGCCGCTTTTTAATAGACCGGCCTCCTCCATAGCCGCACGATAGCCGGAAAGCTTGCGTTTACCGCTGTAGGAGGTGGAATTATAAAAGTATAAAATATCCTTTCTGCCGGAAGCGATCATCTGTAGGGTAGCTTCATACATGGAAGTGTAATCGTCCGAAACAATACTGTATACATTGGGGGCTTCATAGGAAGCATTTAACAGCATGATAGGAACTTGGGCAGCCGCATCGGAAATATATTTGTTGTCCGTTTCTTTTTCATAAATAAAATTGGAACCGACCAAGATGATACTGTCCACTTTTTTGGAAATCAGTAATTCCAAGGATTTTTCCTTTATTTCCAAGTCGTAACCGGTACAGCTGAGAAGGCTGTCGTAGCCGTTGGCCCGCAGCAGTTCTTCAATGTAGTAGACGGCCTTAGCCAGATAGAGATCCGAGGAGTCGGCGCACATAATGCCGATGGTCTTCATGGTATTAAGTCCCAGACCCCGGGCAAATGCGTTAGGGGTATATTCGTACTGGTTCATAACATCCAGCACTTTTTTCTTAGTCTTTTCGCTGACGTTGCTGCTGCCGTTCAATACGCGGGACACCGTAGCAATGGAAACGCCGGCCTTTTCTGAGATGTCATAAATGGTCATATTTGTCGTCATAGTAATACCCACATCAGTACAATTTTTGCAACGCCTCTTCGTTATGAAAATAACAATGTAAGCGGTTTCAGCAAAATTCTATAAAAATTATACTGGAAGCAGAAAATAAATGCAAGAGCAAATTTCCACAGAAAATGCGGGAGGTTTTGGATATAATGACAGGTGGGGTCAAAATTGCATAAGGAAATGCTAAATTTTAATGGATAGTGTATATTGACGAAAAGATAAAAACGAGGTAAAATCTTCCTGTAAGCCCTTACATATCAGTAAAATCGGATTATGTCTGGGTAATACAAATAGAATGAAAGTGTTAGGAGAAGGAAAATGGAACGAATGAACAAAGCTTTAAGCGGCAAAAAAGAAAGACCTATTAAAGTAGTGCAGTTTGGAGAAGGAAATTTCCTTCGCGGATTTGTGGATTATATGATTGATATTGCCAACGAATCCGGCAAATTCGATGGTGACATTGTGCTGATCAAGCCCATTGAATTTGGCAGTCTGGATATGTTCCATGAGCAGGATTGCCAGTATACCGTATCCTTAAGGGGTATCGTGGACGGAGAACCCAAGGTACTAAACCGCGTGGTAACCAGTGTGACGGATGTGGTGGATACCTATCGCGAGTACGAAAAATATGACAACCTGGCAAAGCTGGATACGCTGCGTTTTGTGGTATCCAATACCACGGAGGCCGGCATCGTGTTCAATCCCGAGGATAAATTTGAACTGAATCCGCCCATGACCTTCCCCGGTAAGCTGACAAAATTCTTATATACCAGATATACACATTTTAACGGCGCTATAGACAAGGGCTTGGTAATGCTTCCCGTAGAGCTGATCGATGACAACGGTATTATGTTGAAAAAGTGCGTGATGCAGCTGATCGAACTCTGGGGTCTGGAAGATGGCTTCAAGACCTGGGTAGAGGAAGCCTGCATCTTTACTTCCACACTGGTGGACCGTATCATCACCGGCTATCCCAAGGACGAAATCGAATCTATCTGGGAGAGCCTGGGTTATGAGGACAGGATATTGGTAACCGGTGAACCTTTTGCACTCTGGGTTATCGAGAGCAGCAAGGATATCAGCAAAGAGCTGCCGCTGCCCGATGCGGGGCTGCCCGTTATCTTTACCGACAATCAGAAGCCTTATAAGCAGCGCAAGGTGCGCATTTTAAACGGTGCACACACTTCTTTTGTACTGGCTTCCTATCTTGCAGGCAATGATATTGTTTTAGAGTCCATGCAGGACGATGATGTACGTAATTTCATGATGAAGACGATTTTTGACGAGGTAATTCCCACCCTGACCCTTCCTGAGAAGGAATTAAAGGATTTTGCGGAAGCGGTCATTACCCGTTTCAACAATCCTTATGTCAAACATGCGCTGCTCTCCATCTCATTAAATTCTGTTTCCAAGTGGAGAGCAAGATGTCTGCCCAGCCTGTTGGGCTATGTGGAGAAATACGGAAAGCTGCCTGAGCATTTGACATTCTCCATCGCTGCTTTGATGGCATTCTATACCGGCAGTGAGATTCGCGAGAAGGCATTGATCGGACATCGCAACGGCGAGGAGTATAAGATACTGGACGATATGCAGGTGTTAGAGTTCTTTAGGGACTACAGCGGCAAGGATACCAAAACCTTCGTAGAGAGCTATCTGTCCAATGAAGACTTCCACGGACAGGATCTGACCAAGGTAGAAGGACTGGCTGAGGCAGTCTGCGGTTATCTGGACGATATTAAAGCAAACGGTATGAGGGCTGCATTATGCAAGACTTTATAAGAATCCATGAAAATGACAATGTTATTGTGGCATTAAATCCCATCCCCGCAGGAACCGCACTGAAAGTGCCGGATAGAGAGGGAGAATTGACCGTAACAACTGCGGAGGAAATTCCCGCCGGACACAAGATGGCCCTCTGGGAGATTCCTGCAGGCGGCGAAGTGATCAAATACGGCTTCCGCATCGGCAATGCCAAGGAAGATATTCACAAAGGACAGTGGATACACACCCACAATGTAAAAACCGCTTTGGGCGATCTGCTGGAATACAGCTATGAGCCGGTATCCGTCAATATTGAGCCTAAGGAGGAAGCATTCTTTATGGGCTTTGAACGGAAGGACGGCAAGGTAGGCGTGCGCAATGAAATCTGGGTTATCCCCACCGTGGGCTGCGTCAATAACGTAGCGACCGCTATCGCCAAAGAGGCCAATGCCTATGTGGAGGGCAGTGTAGAGGAGGTTATCGCTTTTCCCCATCCTTACGGCTGCTCCCAGATGGGAGACGATCAGGAACACACCCGTACGATTCTGGCGGATCTGATCAACCATCCCAATGCCGGCGGTGTGCTCGTGCTGGGGTTGGGTTGTGAGAACAGCAATATTGATGTATTAAAGGAATACATCGGAGAGTACGATGAAAAGAGAGTCAAATTCCTAGTAGCCCAGGAAAGCGATGATGAGCTGGCGGACGGTGTGGCCATCTGCAGAGAACTGATAGAGTATGCCAAGGGCTTTACCCGTACCAAAGTCGGCACGAGCAAGCTGGTCGTAGGCATGAAATGCGGCGGCAGCGACGGACTTTCCGGTATTACGGCCAATCCTTTGGTAGGACGGTTTTCCGATATGCTGACTGCCAGAGGCGGGACCACGATCTTAACGGAAGTGCCCGAGATGTTCGGTGCGGAAACCTTGTTGATGAACCGTTGTGAAAATGAGGAACTTTTTGAGAAGACGGTGGCATTGATCAACGACTTTAAGAATTATTTTACCAGCCATAACCAGACGATCTATGAGAATCCTTCTCCAGGCAATAAAAAGGGCGGTATTTCCACTCTGGAGGATAAGTCCTTAGGCTGTACGCAGAAATCCGGCAGTTCCTATGTGCGGGGCGTGCTGGCTTATGGAGAAACCGTAAAGACACCGGGATTGAATCTGCTCAGCGCACCGGGCAACGATCTGGTAGCGGCAACTGCGCTGGCGGCGGCAGGAGCGCAGATCGTGCTGTTTACAACGGGGCGGGGAACACCTTTTGCCTCTCCCGTGCCTACTGTGAAGATTTCTACCAATTCCAGACTGGCGGGAAAGAAGTCCGGTTGGATTGATTTTAATGCAGGCGTGCTGGTGGAAGATACGGACGTGGAGGAAACCACGCAGAAGTTCTTTGACTATGTGCTGGAGGTTGCCTCCGGCAAAAAGGTACGCAGTGAGGAAGCTGGCTTCCACGATATGGCGATATTTAAGCAGGGCGTGACCCTGTAAGGCAGTAGAATTCAGTGTCCGGCCAACATACTGTTAGCAGTCTGTTGCCGGACATTGTTAGCAAAAGATGGAGTTTAGCTATGAGAATGCATATTATGAGGATTCATAAGAAATATTTTCTGATGCTCATGGCAGCTGCTCTGCTTATGGCGGGCTGTGGCGGTGTGAAAAAGGAGGTCAGAGAGACAGTTCTGGAGATCGTAGCAGAAGCAGGTTATATCAGCGAGGACGATGTTTTGGAACATGAGTGTGTCAATGTAACGGATGCCCTTCCTAAGATTAAGTCCTACGATTATGTATACAATACAGGAGAGTCCCTCTATAGCATACGGATTGAGGTGCTGAACGCTGAGGAGGACACCACTGATTATGAGGTATATGTACTGTATGATGTGGAACTCGTGGAATATCATCCGGACGACGAGGATCTGCGCAACTTTAAGGTAAGCTCCTATGATTACGATTCTCAGATAGATTTACTTGTTGATACAAAGGAGAAAACCTGCGAAGAGGTTAAATAGTAGATTTATGGTATCTAAGTCCCTGTATCATCAGTCAGGGTGAATGCCACCGCATCTGAACCCTGACTGATGATACGGGGGCGGCATACCGAACAATAATGAAGAAAGGATCAGACTGTATGAAAGCGTATTTGGAACAGGCCCGCGGAAGTGGGGAGGAAGTGCTGAAAGAGGCGGCGGAGTTTGTCAAAATGCTGCCCAGGGATAAGGACGGTGTATTTGCGGCTTTTCAGCCGGATCTGAATGTATATGAAGCGGGACGGCTATCCTATCCTGTCTATATGGAGTTTGAAACAAAGTTTGGGAAAAAAGCAGGGTACGCGGATATTGCGGCTCAGCTTACCTGTTTGGGAAAAAGACTGGCAGCGGACTATGAAACAAAGGAAGCAGCTGACTTTATCAGACTGTTAGTGGATACGCTCTTTGTGATGAGTCCCGAGATATATGAGCATTACAGAAGCCTTCAGGATTTATTAAAGGAGAATGTAAAGCAGTTTGTACAAAAGGAAGGATTGGTACTGAATCGGTTTCCGGAAGAAAAGTTAAATAACGATTTAAATGGAAAAGAGCCGACTGTTTTTAGAGAGGCGGGAGAAGCCATTGTACGGGCCTGTGAAGAAGAACTGCTCTCCACAGAGAAGTATCAGGTGCTGGGGCGCTGTCTACAAGCGATATAGCATTATATTACCGCTGGCAGAATCCGCAATATGAGGGCCGCACCGCGGCAGAAGGCGAGGGATTATGAATATAACATGTGTTATGATTACGGCAAGAAGCGCTTCCGTTGAAATAGAAGACGGAGGTCGGTATTTTACAAAAGCGGACTATGATATATATATAAACGATGAATATTACGGTACAACCGATACTACCATAACCGGTATTTACGGATTGAAGCCGGATACCGCCTATGAGATTTCAGTCAGAGAAAACGGCAGGGAAAACGGCCGGGTGAGTCTGCATACGGAAAAAGAATTTGTGACTTTGAATGTAAGAAAATTCGGTGCAAAAGGGGACGGCGTGCAGGACGATACCCATTTTATTCAGGCGGCGATTATGGCGTGTCCGCCTAAGAGCCGGGTTCTGATACCCGCCGGAACCTATAAGATCACCAGTCTGTTTTTAAGAAGCGGGCTGCGGCTGGAACTGGAGAAGGGTGCGGAACTGAAGGCGGATACGGAAAGAACGCATTTTCCTACCTTTCCCCCGGTGTTGGAGAGTTACGACGAAGAGAGCGAGTACATTCTGGGAACATGGGAAGGGAATCCTCTGCCCATGTTTTCCGGCATTATCTGCGGTGTGGGCGTAGAGGACGTGATCATTTACGGGGAGGGTATTATCAACGGTAACGCCTCCAAAGAGAATTGGTGGTACAATCCCAAAGTGATGAATATTGCGTTCAGGCCCAGACTGTTCTTTTTGAGCAATAGTAAGGATGTCAGTCTGCAAGGGGTTACTTTTATGAATTCGCCTTCCTGGACGTTGCATCCGTTTTTCAGCGATAATCTGCGTTTTATTGGTGTTAAAGTACAGAATCCCAGTGATTCTCCCAATACGGATGGTCTGGATCCGGAGTCCTGCAGAAATGTGGAGATCCTAGGTGTGCGCTTTTCTCTTGGAGATGACTGCATTGCGGTCAAATCCGGCAAGATCTATATGGGAAGAAAGTATAAGAGACCCTGTGAGAATCTGCATATCAGACAGTGTCTGATGGAGAACGGGCACGGTGCGGTGACGGTGGGCAGTGAAATGGCCGGAGGCGTTATCAATATGACGGTGGAAGACTGTTATTTCCGCCACACTGACAGAGGCCTGCGCATTAAGACCAGAAGGGGCAGGGGCAGGGATGCGGTGTTAGACGGCATTGTATTCCGCAATCTGACACTGGAGCATGTGATGACGCCCTTAGTGGTAAACAGCTTCTATTTCTGTGACCCGGATGGAAAGACGGAATATGTGCAGAGCAGGGAGCCCCATCCGGTGGACGAGAGGACGCCTTCTATTAAGAAGCTGGTATTTGAAAATATGGACTGTACCGACTGCCATGTGGCGGCTGCTTATTTTGACGGACTGCCCGAGGCTAAGATAGAGGAGATTGTGATGCAGAATATCTCTATCTCCTATGCGGAGAACCCCAAATGCGATGTACCCGCTATGTCCGAGGGAGTAGAAGCCAGTTCCAAGCGGGGGTTGTTTGCAAGAAATGTTGCAAGGCTGACTTTGGATCATGTAAAAATAGAGGGACAGACGGGAGATGCTGTCGAACTGATCGGTGTGGATGAACTTGAGAAAAAGGATTAAGTCTTAAAATATCCGTATTTTGCAGGAAATCAGGCAATCTATATAAAAAAGGAGACTAAGAATGCAGCTGGGAATCAGATTACATGATACGAAGAAATTACCCTTTGAGGAGAGGATTGCGGATGTGCATCAGTTGGGCTTCGCCTGCGGGCATCTGGCGCTTTCTAAGGTGATTGAGGAGTTTCCGACGGACGATGCGGCATTGACGCCGGGGCTTGCTATGTATATTAAGAAGGTATTTGCAAAAAATGATGTGGATATTGCGGTGTTAGGCTGTTATTTGAATCTGGCCAATCCCAATCCGGAAAAATTGGCAGCAATAAAAAAGCGCTATATGGCTCATATTCGCTTTGCATCTCTTTTAGGCTGCGGCGTGGTGGGAACGGAAACCGGAGCACCCAATGAAACCTATACTGCAGTGCCCGAGTGCCATGGAGAGGAAGCGCTGCGTACCTTTATTACCAATCTGCGTCCGGTGGTGGACTATGCGGAGAAGATGGGAGTGATCGTGGCGATCGAGCCCGTATTTAAGCATATTGTATATAACCCTGCCAGAGCGAAGAGGGTACTGAAGGAAATTGCTTCACCCAATCTGCAGGTGATCCTTGATCCGGTCAATCTGCTGGATATCAGCAATTACAAGCAGCAGGTGGAAATCGTAAAAGAAGCCATAGAGGTACTGGGTGAGCATATCGCTATGGTGCACATCAAGGATTTCAGAGTAGAGGATGAGAAACTCATATCCGTAGGCGCGGGTCTGGGCGAGATGGATTATACGGCGGTACTTCGATTTATTAAGGAAAGAAAACCCTATATCCATGTGACTTTAGAGAACACCACGCCTGCGGACAGCATACAGTGCAAGGAGCATATCCTTGGCCTGTATGAGAGTCTTTAATCTATTTTCGTTTATCTTTTCTAATGCAGCCGATTAAGGAGAGAAGAGAACCGGAAAAGAGCACCGTCCAAACAGAGGAAATATCCCCCGTCTGTGGGCTGGTGAAATATTTTCCGTCTTCCTGCTGGCTGTCCGAATCCTGTGACGGGCCGTTGTCCGGGGACGGGGAAACATCCGGGGTACCGGCCGGGGAGTTTTGCTCCGCGGGGGTTGAAACGGAAGGACTCTGGCCGGGGAAGTCCGGTTCGGGTGATACTTCGGGCTCTTCTCCGAGTGTGTGGGGCGCTATAGCCGGATGCTCTCCGGAGGTGGAACTGCCGTCCTCCCAAAGGTATTGATTGGAGAGATCTATGCGGGTAATGCGTTTTCCCATTCTCCATTCCCGGGACATCTGATAACCTGCAGGAGCCTTGGTTTCTTTGATAATGTAGTTGCCGTCCGGATCAATAATAAAGATGACCATGCCGTTTTCGTTGGATACTGCACGAGCAATTTCTTTGCCGCTTTCATCATACAGAGTGAATTCTGCTCCTGCAAGAGCCTGCCCTTCGGAATCTACGCTTTGTATCCTGATGACGGCTTTTTTTTGTGCCCAGCCAAAAGAACTGCCATGGGCAATATCAACCTGAACGGACTGCTGTCCCGATGGCTGTGGTGGCTGATCGTTAAGAGATATGGTATTGTTCACGGTAATATTCCCGGTCTCCATAACAAAAACTGAGTAGACCAGCAAATAGGAAGCCGTGCCTGTATCGGCAGGCAGTGTCAGATTCAGAGTGTTGGCGTATATACCCGGCGTATAGGAGAAGGAATAGCTATCCCCTGTCAGTTCGGTTTCCGAGCCTTGGGCAGGTGTGCCATCCGGTGCGATACTTACCCGATAGAGTTTTATACTGTTTAAATCGGGAAGTACATTGGGACCCATAGTATCCGTCAGTGTGCAGGGATATCCCAGGGTATTTAAATCCAAGCCCGGTTTGTTGATGAGAATACGGTATTCTATGGTGCCTTCCTCGATATTCAGCATACCCTTTTTATCCAGTATGGGGGAAGAGATGGCGGGAGTCTGAGCCTCTGCGGCGACAGGTCCCGGGTAGTCATCCCGTGTCAGTGTGGCAGTATTTTTTAAGTTAAATTCTGATTTACACAGTCCGTTTTCTATACAGTAATATGCAGTATCCACATTAAGCAGGCAGGAAAGGGTAATGGTTTTATTGTCTGCAAGAGTACCTAAGTTAATTTCCAGGGTGTGCCGGGTATCGTCGTAGGTATAGTAAGGAGCCTGAGAGCCCTCCGTACCGGCCGGAATCTCGGTAACACCTTCTGCTCCCGTGACAAGCATGGGACCTCTAAAGGACAAGCCTTCCTCCAGCGTATCCCTGATGATGCCGTCCGGCATGGGCATTTGGTTTTCGTTAATTGTAAGAGTACAAGAAATAGTCTTATTCTGATAGTTATAATTGTTAAAACTCTTGCGCAGTACATTGCTGGGAACATGGAAAATGGCGGGAGCAAGCCCTTGCGCATCTTCTCCATATAGTTTCGCTGTAAGAACTGCCGTGTTGGAATAAGCCGGCTGCAGTGAGGGCGTATCGGAATTGTTATAAGCCCAATCTAAGGGATTGTCGATAAGGGTTTGATAGGTGATGACCGCTACTTTCTGGTCGACCGTATTACCCAGTGTAAAGGTGAGCTTTCGCTCTGTATCATCATAATCGGAACTCATCCCATTTTCTTCAAGGAGCGTGATTGGTATATACTCGTCGCTATACCTAATTGTTACAGAGCCCGGTATATAGGTCAGTCCAGACTGCAGCACATCCGTGATGCTGCAGTCCTGTAGGGCAGCTCTGGCATTGTTGACTATGAGCGTCCAGGTAATGGTATGAGTGGCACTGTCGTAGACTGCGGATTTAGCAATGGATGCAATGCCGGCCCCAACCCCTGCCGGATCGGTAACAAAGACAGCATTATCCCAGCCGCCGCCGCTTTCGGGATGGAAAGAGAAGGTCAGTTGTGCTCTGTTTTGTGCTTTTCCTTCATTGTCCTCTCCTTCCGCAGGAAAATAGAACGAATCAATAACATGTGTTGTATAACGGATATATGTTTTTTGTCCAATATCACCCAGTGAAACAGAAAAGGCGTCGCCCTGTGTTTCATAATTGTCCGAACGGACGATTTCGGGTGTAACAGACAGAGGAGAGTAGGAAATTCCATCAGTGCTGATTTCCAGAGAACTTTCATCCAGTACCAGTCCGGGTCCCATAGTATCTTCCAGAGTGACATTTGTTAAACTGCGTCCCGTTTCATTTAGAACAAGCATCCAGCTGATGGTTCTGGACTGAGGATCAAATTTTCCCTGCTTGTTAAGCCATCCCGCAGGCAAAGTAAGAGAGGCGCTGTCTGAAACAAGCGGAAAGAATTCTTCCGGATCTGTCAGGTCGGCGGTGTTTACCAGAGTGATTCCGCCGGGTGCAAACGCTCCGCCCGAATAGGCTGCTGCATAAGCGGAATCTGCAGCCCGGGTGGAGTAAGTGAGGAGAATGGTTCCTTCAGCCGCATAATTGTCGAGAGCGTTTAAAAAAGTGATGAACAATCTGTCATTCTCAATCGTATCGAGGATAACGTCACCAGACGGCAGCGAACCGTTTATTCGCAGTGATCCGTCCACATAAGTCTGGTTGGGGAAAAAATCTCTAAAAATCAGTCCTTCTTCCATTTGACCGCTCGTTGTCAGTTCTACACGCCAATGAATCAGGTCCTTGGCATCTGCATCCACTTGAGCGCTTTTGACCATCTTGAGATGCGAGGGGCGATATTGCGGAAAGTGCAGTGTAACGTCTTCCCCGTAAATATCTACCTCCACATTTTCCGAATGAGAAGCATTTAACTCCGACTGAGGCTTGGGCCAGGAAAAGTCAATACTGCAGTCCTGAATATTGCTCAGCATGGAGAGATAGGAATTTATTTTTTCTTCATTTAGGAGATGATCCTCTCCTCGGAAGTACTCGTCCGGATAGTCAAAGGTAAGAAGAATGCCTTCGGAGGAGAAAGTGAGAGTTCCCAGAGTCAGAAGCCGATCTTCATCCATGATTTGAAACGGCCGCGTTACCGTGAAATCCCGGTCGGAAGGCAGCAGGATAGATGGGATTTCCAGTTTGTAGGAAGTACCGGGAGAAATGGCGTCCGGTATCTTGTCGGCGGGGATGGTAAAGGAAAGACCGGCCGTAAGCAGGAAATCAGAGCCGTCGTCAGGTGCTTCTATGGTACTGCCTCCTGTCAGCGGTACACCGTTAATCGTAAGGACCGCTCTGGCTGCTTCCTCGCCAACCAGCGCGGAAAAGGGCAGTATGCCTTCTTCTGCAGCGGAGATAAAAGAAAAGAGGCAAAGCACCAGCGCCATAACCGTCACCAATGCCGTGAATTTATGAAAAAGGTAGGTGTTGTTCGTGTTATACATTTTTACCCCTTTGATACAAAGTATAATTTAAATTTACTTATTATATTTTATGAAACCATATGTCGCTTGGTGCCGATTTTTAGAAATAACTGTCGAAGATATCCGAATCGGGGTTGCGCAGAATGGCAATGCCGTAGTATGATTTAGATGAAAAGCAATAAATTTTGAGACGTTTTTGGAATGATATATTGTGATAAATCATGATTTAACACACGAATTGCAGAAAGGATACGAGGGATGACGACAACAGGAAAGCTGGTTTTAAACTTTGTAAAAAAGGAAGCGGTACTTTGTGTGGCGCTTCTTTTGGGAGTGGTTTCCATGTTTCTGGTTCCGCCGGATGGAGAATATCCGGGCTATATAAATTTTCGGGTGCTGGGACTGTTGTTTTCTCTGATGGTTGTAATGGCAGGGCTGCGTGAATTGGGGATTTTTGATAAAATAGCGCATGTTATGCTTGAAAGAGCGGATAATTCCAGAAAGCTATATCTGGTTATGGTATTTTTGTGCTTTTTTTCTGCGATGCTCATTACGAACGATGTGGCACTGATTACCTTTGTACCGTTTACACTGCTTCTCTTAAAGATGGCAGAGATGGAAAGTCTGGCAGTACCTCTCGTGGTATATGAAACTGTGGCGGCTAATTTGGGCAGTGCGCTGACGCCCATAGGTAATCCGCACAATCTCTATCTCTATACGGCTTTTGAGATAACCTTACCGGATTTTTTTAAGACCATGGCCCCCATAACGGGAATTTCCGCAATTTTACTGCTGCTTTGCATGCTGACTGTAAAGAAGGAGGCACTTTTAGCAGAGGCTTCAAAAGGTATCAAGCAAGAAAATGGTAGTTCGGAGATTGTTATAGAAAGAAAGGGGCTGCTATCAGCTTTTTACGGCCTGACTTTTCTTCTTTCTCTTCTTACCGTGCTGCGGGTGCTGCCATTTTGGATTCCGTTTGGCATTGCATTTTTAGGCACGCTGCTTCTGCGGCGCAGGGTGCTTTTGCAGGTGGATTATTCTCTGCTTCTTACTTTTGTAGGATTTTTTATCTTTGTGGGAAATATGGGGAGAATAGATGTGGTGAGCAGTCTTCTGGCCCGGCTTTTGGATGGCAGGGAGATACTTGTGGCATTTCTGGCCAGCCAGGTCATCAGTAATGTGCCTGCTGCAGCCTTGCTTTCCGGTTTTACGGAAAATGCAGGGGCGCTGTTAGTAGGTGTGAATATCGGAGGACTGGGCACTTTGATCGCTTCCATGGCCAGTCTGATTTCTTATAAATATATAGTCAGAGAAATGCCGGAAAAAAAGGGGAAGTACTTTCGGTACTTCACCCTTGTCAATCTTCTTTTCGCCGCTCTTCTGTTGTTGGCCGCATATTTTTGGATGTAAAGTCCCTATATGGCAAGGGGATTCCAGCCGTCGGGAGAGGAAAGTACCTGCTCAGGCGTATAGGAAGCGGCTTCTTCCTCAGTCAGCTGATGAGAAAAGTCAGCTCGGCTTTCGATACCTGCGCCCTCTCCAAAGGAGGCGTGCTCCCCATAATAGAAATGTCCATGCGGCTTTTGCCAGTCATTCCAGCCTAATGGGTGGATATGAGCGCCCATTTCACAGCCAAGAAAAACAGTTTTAGCCCATTCCCGCCAGGGACGTCCCAAATAGACGGTATGGGGCGGGCAGTCGCTTAAAAGCCGGCAGTTTCTGAATACATAGCCGTAAGGCTCCCCTTCAGGCGTAGAAGCCGCTGTAATATAACCATAAATTACTTCTTCATCCGGACTTTCCGGCGGCTTGCGGTCGCCGGGTTTTTTTGAAAATATAGTACACTCATCAAAATAGGCGATGGCGCTGCCAAAAATGAAATCCACGTCGCCCTGCAGGTAGCAGTGGCGATAGAACTGTCTGCCCATAGTGCGGGGAGCATGTTCTCCCGGACCGGTAAAGCCTCCCGGTTTTGCAGGCGAGGGCGGAAGAGGTGCGGTAAAGAGGGTATCCTGGCTGGCGATCATTCTGCAGTTTTCAAACAGAAGTCTGTCCCCGTCCGCATAAAGGGCCAGCGCCTGCCCCACCGTATGACCGTAACCGGCTGTGTTTTGAAAGGTGATACCTTTAGCGGTAAAATCATGGGTGTGGATTCTGACGGAGGCCGTGCGGAAGGTTCCGCGCTTACTGCCGTCCGGGAGTATTTCATTGGCACCCAGATGATAGGTGAGGACGGTATTTTCGGCCGTCTCGCCAAGAAGTGTCACATAGGGACGTTCAATTACCAGATTCTCTTCATAAATACCCGGAGCAATATATATGATAACGGGTGGTATATTATTTTCTGAAGCAGCCGGAAAGCATGGAGGGGCAATTTTAACGTCAGGAAGGGAGGCAAGCGCTTCTCCGACAGAGGAAAAACCGGGATGCTTATCAGGGTAGTTGACATAAAGGCGTAAAATCTCCGACATATATTTTTTCTCCTATTTTATCATTTTATTGGACTCTATTTCATGATTCTGACTTTTTATCTTTTCGTTCACTGTATTTTCATTATAGCATTTTCATTATAAGTTTTCTCCTTTATGAAGTCAAATTTACAGTTTGTTCATAAAACTTTCATGGTTTAAAGAGGCTTTTGGTTGAATCCGGCGTGCAAATCTGTTAAAATTAATCCTGTATATCCGATATATCGGATTTTATTCGTATGCGTGCATGCACGCGGATGGGAGTATAGGACAGTATGAGTTTGGTGACTAAAATATTCGGAACACATAGTGATAGGGAATTAAAGAGGATAGCGCCTCTGGTAGATAAAATTGAAGCGCTCCGTCCTTCCATGCTGGAAACAAGTGACGAGGAATTAAAGGAGCGGACGAATGAGTTCAGGAAACGTCTGCAGGAGGGTGAAACGCTGGATGATCTGCTGCCGGAGGCTTATGCTGTAGTCAGGGAAGCTGCAAGGCGCGTGCTGAATATGGAGCCCTATCGGGTACAGCTTATCGGCGGCATTATCATGCATCAGGGCCGTATTGCCGAAATGCGTACCGGTGAAGGTAAGACGTTGGTAGCAGTTCTGCCATCTTATCTGAATGCTTTAGAGGGCAAGGGTGTCCATGTGGTAACAGTCAACGACTATCTGGCTCACCGTGATGCGGAATGGATGGGGCAGGTGCATGTATTTTTAGGTCTTACGGTGGGCGTGGTACTCAACAGCATGACGCCGGATGAGAGAAGAGAAGCATATAACTGCGATATTACTTACGTGACCAACAACGAGCTGGGCTTTGACTACTTAAGAGACAATATGGTGGTATATAAAAAGCAGCTGGTGTTGAGGGATCTGCACTATGCCATTATTGATGAGGTGGATTCCATCCTTATAGATGAGGCCAGAACCCCTTTAATCATTTCCGGCCAGAGTGGAAAATCCACAAAACTCTATGAAATGTGTGATATTCTTGCCCGGCAGATGAGGCGCGGCGAAGATATGGCAGAACTCTCCAAGATGGATGCCTTAATGGGAGTGACGCAGGAGGAAACAGGCGACTTTATTGTCAATGAAAAAGATAAGATCGTGAATCTGACCGCAGCCGGTATGGAAAAGGTAGAGCATTTTTTCCAGATTGAAAACTATGCGGATCCGGAAAATCTGGAAATACAGCACAATATTATTTTGGCTCTGCGTGCGCACAATCTGATGGCCCGGGATAAGGATTATGTAGTAAAAGAAGATCAGGTACTCATCGTGGATGAATTTACCGGACGTATTATGCCGGGCAGACGTTATTCGGACGGTCTGCATCAGGCGATAGAAGCAAAGGAACACGTAAAAGTAAAACGGGAGAGCAAGACTCTGGCAAGCATTACTTTCCAGAATTTCTTCAACCTTTTCGAGAAAAAGGCCGGCATGACAGGTACGGCGCTGACGGAAGAAAGGGAATTCAGGGATATATACGGTATGGACGTAATTGAGATTCCTACCAATAAGCCCGTAGCCAGAGTGGATCATCAGGATGCTGTTTACAAGACCAGAAAAGAAAAACTCCATGCGATTGTGGAGGCGGTAGAAGAAGCACATGCCAAAGGACAGCCGGTATTGGTGGGTACTATCACCATTGAAGCTTCCGAGGAACTGAGCGTCATGTTGAGGCGGCGAGGTATCGAGCACAAGGTGCTCAATGCCAAATTCCATGAGCTGGAAGCTGAAATTGTAGCCGATGCGGGTATCCACGGAGCGGTCACCATTGCTACCAACATGGCCGGCCGTGGTACGGATATTAAATTGGACGATGCCGCCAGAGAAGCAGGCGGTCTAAAGATCATCGGTACGGAGCGCCATGAATCCAGACGTATCGACAACCAGCTGCGCGGACGTTCCGGACGTCAGGGAGATCCCGGGGAATCCAAATTCTATATATCGTTAGAAGATGATCTGATGCGTCTGTTCGGTTCCGAGCGGCTGATCAATATGTTTACGGCACTGGGGATTCCGGAAGGGCAGGAAATTGAGCATAAGATGCTGAGCAATGCCATCGAATCCGCCCAGAAGAAGATAGAGAACAACAACTTCGGTATCCGTAAGAATCTCTTGGAGTACGACCGCGTTATGAGCGAGCAGAGGGAGATCATCTATGGCGAGCGGCGCCGGGTATTGGACGGCGAGAGCATGAGGGATGTCATTTACAAGATGATCACCGATATTACAGAACGCTGTGTGGATACGGCTATCGGAGAGGATACGGAACCGGAAGAATGGGATTTAAATGAGCTGAACACCTTATTGCTGCCCATTATCCCCTTGGAGCCCATTACCAGGGAGCGTATCAGCGCAGGAAAGAAGAACGGTTTACAGCAGCAATTGAAGGAAGAAGCGGTCAAGCTTTACGAGGCCAAGGAAACGGAATTCCCCGAAGCGGAAATGATGCGCGAGGTAGAACGTGTTATTCTCTTAAAGGTGATCGACAGAAAGTGGATGGCTCATATCGACGATATGGAACAGCTGCGTCAGGGTATCGGGCTGCAGGCCTACGGTCAGAGGGATCCCTTGGTAGAGTATAAATTGAGCGGATACGAAATGTTTGACGAAATGACGGAGAATATCAAGGAAGATACCGTTCGCTTGTTGCTGCGTGTGAAGCTGGAGCAGAAAGTGGAAAGAGAGCAGGTAGCCAAGGTGACGGGTACCAACAAAGATAACAGTGGTCCCAAAGCACCTACGAGACGGGAGAACACCAAGATTTATCCCAACGATCCCTGTCCCTGCGGCAGCGGCAGGAAATATAAGCAGTGCTGCGGGCGTAAAGGGTAGTGCATTAGAGATCAATATGAAAGAAGGTGACGCAAAATGGTAGAATTAGACCAGATCAAGTTAAAACTTGTAAGTTATGAAAATCCATTGGCGGAAGTGAGGGATTCACTTTGACTTAGCTTCTAAGTCGGAGCGGATCAAAGAACTCACCAGAGAAATGGAAGAGCCGGGCTTTTGGGACAATCCGGAGCGTTCCAACCGGCAGATGAAAGAACTTAAGAATTTGAAAGATGCCAGTCAGAGCTATCAGGATATGCATACGAAGTACGATGATATCCTGACTCTGATTGAAATGGCCGAGGAGGAGAACGATACCTCGCTCGTGCCGGAGATTCAGGAAGAGTTCGAGAACTTTGTGACGACCTTTGAGGAAATGCGCATAAGGACTCTGCTTACCGGTGAATACGATAAGAACAATACCATCTTAAAGCTCAACGCCGGTGCTGGCGGAACCGAAAGCTGCGACTGGTGCGGTATGCTCTACCGTATGTATACCCGTTGGGCGGAACGAAAGGGCTTTGTTATTGAGGTGCTGGATTTTCTGGACGGCGACGAGGCGGGTATTAAATCCATCACATTTCAGGTGAACGGGGAGAATGCTTACGGTTATTTGAAATCAGAGAAGGGTGTGCACAGACTGGTGCGGATTTCCCCTTTTAACGCGCAGGGTAAGCGTCAGACTTCCTTTGTGTCCTTGGATGTCATGCCGGATATTGAAGAAGATTTAGATGTGGAGATCAACGAAGAGGATTTGCGTATCGACACTTACCGAAGCAGCGGTGCGGGCGGTCAGCATATCAACAAGACCTCTTCCGCCATCCGCATTACCCACATTCCAACCGGAACGGTGGTACAGTGTCAGAATGAACGCAGCCAGTTCCAGAACAAGGACAAGGCCATGCAGATGTTAAAAGCCAAGCTGTTCTTGTTAAAGCAGGAAGCCAATGCAGAAAAGCTCTCGGATATTCGAGGAGAAGTAAAAGAAATCGGATGGGGCAACCAGATACGTTCCTATGTGCTGCAGCCCTACACCATGGTGAAGGATCACCGGACGGGAGTGGAGAGCGGAAATGCGGACGCCGTGCTGGACGGTGGACTGGATTCTTTTATTAACGGATATTTAAAATGGCTCAGCACGGGAGCTAAGCCTGTAGCCGGGGCGGAAGATTAATTCTTCTGCGCCGGTTTCATTATGTCAAAATAAAACACAGCCATGGTCATCTGGATATAGGGAGATATCCACAGCGTTCCGATAATGGATAAGAGCCCTAAGAAGATCAAGGGCAGAAAGCTTAAGCGGATATAGAAAAGCCGTCCCCTGTGTCCCCGCATAATGCGGAAGCTTAAGGAAATAAGTTCATTTGGGGATTTGTCCGGAAAATCCAGCATCAGATAGAAGCACTGGGACAGACAGAGCCAAAGGGGAACGTAAATACAGAGCATGACTGCCAACAGTGGCAGGGATAGTAAAATCAGTATCGGTTTACCGGTATATATTCCTGCGTTAGCCAGTATATAGGCAAGAGAGGGAAGCAGGGAAAGCGCGTTAAACATCAGAGAAATCACCAGCGCAGTGTCAAAACGATTAGAGAAACCATAAAAGATATCAGAAAAAGACGCAGAAGCACCGCAGGCGAATTTCAAATAGATGAGAGCCAGCCCTGCATTGAATATGCCAACAAATACGGACAGACAAAAACGAATGCCCTGACCGAGCAAAAACCCGTATAGTGTATTGGCAGCTACAAATAGGGTCAGCAGAGAAGTAAGGGCATAAGTGATCAGTCCAACCACAAGACTGGTACCAATGAGAAAGCCATAATGACCGCTTAATCGCTCTTTGGCCAGATCTTTTAATTGTGCACTGGATAAATAAGTGTTCATAGGAATCTCCTAAACGGCATAGTCGATATTCATGCCGCTGTATTTGGTTTTGTCAGTGGCTTTCAACTCCTGCTGGTAGGGATTTTCTTCGTTATAATATTTTATCTGCGTGTTGGTGGTGCCCCCGGCAACATAGGAGCGTCCGCACTCGGGGCAGATGGCCGTTTTCAGGGTTACGGAAGCTTGAATAACCTTACCGTTTTCCGTAGCGGCTTTTGAGAATGCATTAGAAACATGTTCCTGCTCATGGGCCCGTACCACGGAAGCAGAAGCGGCAGGATTAATATGGGCAGCGGACTTAAAGGATACCATTTCATCGGAACCGTCCTTATATTTGCGGTTCTTACAGGTCTGGCATTCTTCTGTACCGTTGGCTTTCTGGCCGTTTAATACGCCCGGCAGCTCCCTTTCGGGATAGCTAAGGGGACTTATGCCGTTAATACTTAAATTCATACTATCACCTCACACTATTTATAGAAATTTTCAAATTGTTCCATATAACCGTCAAAATCAAAATCTTCGCCGTAAATCATTTTAAAATATTCTTCGAAGTCCACACCGTAGGTCTGTTCAAACATGGAATCTAACAGTTCGCGGTTTTCGGGCCTGAGCATGGTAAATGCCGTAAACAGAGAACCAATGATGATAAACAATCCGCACAGCATGCCCAGAATAGAGGTAACCAGTCCCGTGATAGCGGCTCCCGACATAGCCTTACCCCGGCGTTTGGATAGGATGACAAATAAACAGCCTAACGCACCGAGCGGAATCGGAAAATATACGGTACAGAAAAATAAGAGGGAACAAATGCCCAATATCATGGAGGCAATCGCAAAGCCGTTCACACTCCGATTACTTCTATAGTCCATATAAACTGGCTCCTTGTACTTTATGATATAAGTTTAGCACTTTTTCCTACTTTTTACAATTTAAACTTTTAGAATTGAAAAATCCCCTGTTTTTCAGTATAATAACAATAATGCGGCGGTCTATGAGGGCTGCACCAAAGCGGGAGGAGTAAAGTACGCATGGATATTGTAAAGAAAATTACGGAAGAACTGCAGGTACAGAAATGGCAGGTAGAGGCTGCAGTCAAATTGATTGACGAGGGAAATACCATTCCGTTTATTTCCCGATACAGAAAAGAGGCTACCGGTTCGTTAAATGATGAGCAGCTCAGAAATCTCCATGAGAGACTGACCTATCTGCGCAATCTGGAAGAAAAGAAGGAACAGGTGCTGCACAGTATCGAGGAACAGGGGCAGTTGACCGAGGAATTAAAGAGCAAGATTTTAGCTGCGGAAACCATGGTGGTGGTAGAGGATTTATACCGTCCCTACAGACCCAAGAGAAAGACCCGTGCCAGTGTGGCAAAGGAAAAGGGGTTGGGGCCGTTAGCTGAATATATTCTGCTTCAGGAAGCGGAAACTCCCGTGATAGAGGAAGCCGCTAAGTATGTAACGGACGATACCGTAGCGGAAGATAAGCAGGTGAAAACTGCAGAGGAAGCGCTGCAGGGAGCCAAGGATATTCTGGCAGAGGGTATTTCCGACGAAGCGGAGCACCGCCTGTATATCCGGAATGCTACCATGGAGGAAGGTATTATTACCTCCGCGGCCAAGGATGAAAAGGCGGAGAGCGTCTATGAAATGTATTACACTTTTGAGGAGCCGGTGAAAAAAGTAGCCGGACACCGAGTACTGGCCTTAAACCGAGGAGAAAACGAGAAAGTATTGACAGTAAAAGTAAATGCTCCCGTGGAGCGGATTTTGCGTTATCTGGAGAAACAGACCATTACGGCGGAGAATCCCCATACCACTCCCATCCTGCAGGAGGTTGTGCAGGATGCTTACGATCGTCTGATTGCACCGGCGATTGAAAGGGAAGTGCGTAACGAACTGACGGAAAAGGCGGAGGACGGCGCTATCGGTGTATTTGGCAAGAATTTGGAGCAGCTGCTCATGCAGCCTCCCATTGCAGGCAGGGTAGTACTTGGATGGGACCCGGCTTTTCGTACCGGCTGCAAGCTGGCCGTGGTGGATGCTACGGGTAAAGTACTGGATACCAAGGTGGTCTATCCTACCGCACCGCAGAACAAGGTGGAAGAAGCAAAGTTTGAGGTAAAGAAGCTGATCAAGAAATACGGGGTTTCTCTGATTTCCGTAGGCAACGGTACCGCTTCGAGAGAATCGGAGCAGGTCATTGTGGAAATGTTAAAGGAGTTGGATACTCCGGTACAGTATGTGATCGTGAACGAAGCGGGTGCTTCCGTCTATTCCGCCAGTAAACTGGCTACGGAAGAGTTCCCTAACTTTGATGTGGGGCAGAGGAGTGCGGCCTCCATTGCCAGACGGCTGCAGGATCCCTTGGCAGAACTGGTAAAGATTGATCCCAAGTCCATCGGCGTAGGACAGTATCAGCACGATATGAATCAGAAAAAGCTGGGAGAGACCTTGGAAGGCGTAGTAGAGGACTGTGTAAACAGGGTGGGTGTAGATTTAAACACCGCTTCCGTATCGCTTTTGGAATATATTTCCGGCATCAGCAAGACCATTGCCAAGAATATTGTAGACTATAGAGAGAGCAACGGCCGTTTCACCAACAGGCAGCAGTTGTTGAAAGTGGCTAAGTTAGGGCCCAAGGCCTATGAGCAGTGCGCGGGATTTTTACGGATTCAGGATGGGGACAATCCTTTAGACGCTACCAGCGTGCATCCGGAATCCTATGAGGCGGCAGAGAAACTGCTTGAAAAGCTGGGACTTACCATGGAGGACGTGAGAGAGGCTCAGAAAAAGTCCGCAGCCAAGCAAAAGACTGCAGCTATGCAGCAGACTGCAGCTACGCAGCAGACTGGAAAGCCGGAGAATGCAGGTGGCGACAAGGGCGGCAGTTTAAAGGCCGGGAATGCGGGTAACCGTAATAAAAATGCCGGCAGGCAGATACAGGTACGCAATACCAATACGGCTATGGGCAGAGCGCTGGCACAGGCTATGGGTGGTATCACACTGACCGGGGATAGCTCTGCAGACGGACAGGGCAAAAATGGTAAGGGTGCAGAAACGAAGGTGCAAGGCGGGCAGCAGGCAGCCACAGGGACAGCAGGCAGTCTGGAGAAGCGTATTGCCGACAAGCATAAGTTGGCTGAGGAATTGGGCATTGGTGAGATCACTTTGAGCGATATATTAAAAGAGCTGGAAAAGCCAGCAAGGGATCCCAGGGACGATATGCCCGCACCCATTCTGCGCAGCGACGTGTTGGATATGAAGGATTTAAAACCGGGAATGATCTTAAAAGGAACTGTCCGCAATGTCATTGATTTCGGCGTTTTTGTAGATATTGGTGTCCATCAGGACGGTTTGGTGCATATTTCCCAGATTACGGACCGCTTTATCAAGCATCCTTTAGAGGCGGTCAGTGTGGGAGACATTGTGGAGGTGCAGGTGCTTTCGGTGGACTTGGCCAAAAAGCGAATCGGCCTCACCATGAAGATAAACGCAGAAGGGCAGAAGTAAAAGATATTTCAGCCTCTTGACAAAAACGCCAAGCAGCAGTATGCTGGCATAAGAGAGCCGTCCTGCCTGACGGTTCCAAATAGAAAAGAAATTCTTCGGGGTTGGGTGAAATTCCCTACTGGTAGTGAAGCAGAGTCTGAGCGCTCTGACGAGTCTACGACCCGTATGCGGCCGGAAGTGATGCGATTAGGCATAAATGCTGCATATGGCTGAACCGGTAGAATCCGGTACCAACAGTACAGTCTGGATGAGAGAAGAAATGCAGATTACCTTTTTGCGAGCTTTTTTTGTATGCTCTATGAGCAGGAAAGGTATGGATGAGCGTGAGATCCCCGAACTAAGTTCGGGGATTTTTTATCGAAGAATTTCCTTATCAATTTCTTTGCGTTGAAAGGAGAAAATCATGAGTGAATTATGGCAAAATGTAACTGAAAATCTGATTTTTGTGCTGGAATTTTTAGGGGTGATTGCGCTGATGTTCGCAGCTGCGGTGCTGATTCAAAAAGCGGCGGATAAAAAGCGGGGCGTAGAACGGAAACTGTTTAGTACGCGGATGATCACTGTGGTGGGTATGTTTTCCGCTATTGCTTTAATACTGCATATCTTCGACTTTCCCCTGCCTTTTTTGGCCCCCGAATTTTATAAGGTGGACTTCAGCGAACTGCCGGTTATGGTAGGAAGCTTTGCATTTGGTCCGGTGGCGGGCGTGATGATTGAATTCTGCAAGATACTGCTGAAATTACTGACAAAAGGTACGAGCACTGCTTTCGTAGGGGATTTGGCTAATTTTACAGTGGGATGCACCCTGCTGTTGCCGGCATCTGCGGTATATGAATTTACTAAGACCAAGAAAGGCGCTCTGGTGGGCTGTATTGCGGGGACACTGACCATGACTTGCTTTGGAACCCTGTTTAATGCAGTTTACCTGCTGCCTAAGTTTGTGGAGCTGTACGGGCTGCCTTCTATTGATACCATTATTAAGATGGGAAGTGCCATCAATCCGGCGGTTTCCAATCTGGTCACTTTTGTGTGCCTGACAGTGGCGCCCTTGAATCTGCTGAAAGGCAGTGTGATCTCCTTGATCACCATGGTGATCTACAAGCCTTTAAGTCCGATCTTAAAAGAGGGCAGGGCTGCGGAACGCAGACAAATTTGACATTTCCCTTGCTTTTTCACAGGGTTGTCCCTATAATATAAGAAGTACAGTGTGATGTAGGCACATAGTCACAGATTTACGGAAAGGTAAGGAATTAAAATGTTAAAAGAATTTAAAAAGTTTGCATTACGCGGAAATATGATAGATTTAGCTGTCGGTATGATCATCGGCAGCGCCTTTACCAGCATTGTCAATTCTCTGGTAAATGATATGATCATGCCGTTGGTGAGTATTTTCACCGGCAAGGTGGATTTTTCCAATCTCTTCATCGCATTGGACGGAGGAAGCTACGCGACATTAGAGGCGGCGCAGGAAGCGGGAGCAGCCACCTTTAATTATGGATCTTTTATATCCAATGTAATTAACTTTATTATCATGGCTTTCGTGGTCTTCATGTTTGTGAAAGCAATGAACAAGTTAAAGCATGAGGAGCCGGCGCCGGCAACCACCAAAAAATGTCCTTTCTGCCAGTCAGAAATCAGTCTCGAAGCCACCAGATGTCCTCATTGTACTTCCGAATTAGAACAGTAAGCATAAAAAGCACCTACAAGGTAGGTGCTTTTTAAAAGGGTTGTAAAGGGAAAGAGTCACAGGAGGACAGTAAATGGTTGAATTTGATGTGCAGATAAAAGCCGGTGATCTATATGATTATATGCTGCGCCATACCTATAACAGTTTTGCCGGGCTGCTGGGCAGTCTGGTGGGAGCGCTGTTAGTTGTGGGCGGTTTGTATACGCGTACCTGGCTGATGTTGGGTGCGGGCATAATACTGCTGTTGTATCTTCCCTGGACCTTGTTTTTAAAGAGCAGGCAGCAAATATTGGCAAACCCGGCCTTTAAAGAGCCTCTGCATTACATGTTAGATGAAGAAGGGGTGCACGTGTCCCAGAATGGTACGGAGGAAATGCAGAAGTGGGAGGATATTGTAAAAGCGGTATCCACCGGCAGGAGCCTGATCCTCTATACATCCAGAATCAATGCGTGTATTTTTCCGAGACGCTGCCTGCAGGACGATGCATCAAAGGTAATACAGGTACTGTGTGCAAATCTGCCTGCGCGAAAGGTAAAGATCAGACAGTAGGATATTGTACCTGTGCAATAGGAACAGGTTACAGAAAGGCGTGCTTATTCATATGGATACAATGAAGCCACCCGTGGAAACGATACACAGCATGGGAGAATGGGAAACACGGGAATTAGGAGAAAAGCTGGGCCGCAATGCGGCGCCGGGACAGGTATATACTCTGATTGGGGATTTGGGTGTGGGAAAGACTGTATTTACCCAGGGATTTGCAAAGGGGCTGGGCATAACAGAACCGGTGAACAGCCCTACTTTTACCATTGTACAGATTTACGAGAAGGGCAGACTGCCCTTTTACCATTTTGACGTATACCGCATCGGGGATGTGGAAGAGATGGAAGAGATCGGCTATGAAGACTGTTTTTACGGAGAAGGGGTCTGCCTGATAGAATGGGCTGATCTGATAGAAGAAATCCTGCCGGAGCATTATACGCAGATTACCATAGAAAAGGATTTAGATAAGGGATTTGACTACCGTAAGATTACCATAAAGGAAAAAGAGGCAGCCGATAGATCGTGAAAGGATAGAGATAGGAGAATAGGCATGAAGATATTGGCGTTGGACAGCTCCGGGCTGGTGGCCTCGGTGGCGGTGACGGAGAACGGGGTACTGACAGCGGAATTTACTGTAAATTATAAGAAAACGCACTCACAGACCCTTCTTCCCATGCTGCAGACGGTCAGGGAAATGCTGGATCTTAAACTGGATACCATAGATGCCATTGCCATTGCGGCCGGGCCAGGCTCCTTTACAGGACTGCGTATCGGTTCAGCTACTGCCAAAGGACTTGGGCTGGCTTTGGAGAAGCCCATGATAGAGGTATCCACTCTGGCGGGTCTGGCATATAACCTCTGGGGCAGTGATAAGCTGATCTGTCCGATCATGGATGCCAGACGAAACCAGGTCTATACCGGTGTCTATACTTTTCATAAGATGGAAGAAGCTGACCCGGAGAGACATGGGGAAGAGGCCTTTGCATATCGGATGGAAACCGTGCTGTCCGATAGGGCAGTGGATATTGAAGAATTGATAGATGAGTTGAATGCCTTGGGACAGGAAGTGATTTTCCTAGGAGATGGCGTTCCGGTTTTTTGGGAGCGGATTACAAAATTAAGTAAGGTTCCCTGCACCTATGCGCCTGCTCACGCAAACAGACAGAGGGCTGCAGCCATAGCTGCCTTGGGCGGACAGTATTATGCGGAGGGCCGCATTGTCAGTGCAGACGAGCATCGGCCTGAGTACCTGCGGCTGAGTCAGGCCGAGCGGGAGAGGCTTGAGCAGAGATGAAAGAGCGTACTTTGGAAATTGTGAAGGCCGGTAGGAGAATTTTGATCAGACCTATGAGAGCAGAGGATACGGAAGCCGTGGCTGCGCTGGAAGCAGCTGTTTTTTCCCAGCCATGGTCCCACCGGGATTTTTTGGAAATGGTGGAGAAGGAGAACACCCTCTATATCGTTGCAGTGGATGAAGAGAGGATCGTGGGCTGCTGCGGCGTATGGAATATCTGTGGCGACGGTAATATCAGTAATGTATTGGTGGAAGAGAAACTGCGGTGTCAGGGAATTGGCAGATTGCTGCTGCAGACATTGGTTGCCTGGGGAGAAGAACTGGGTATCACTGCTTATACGCTGGAGGTGCGGTTGAGTAACGCATCTGCCATTCATCTCTATGAAAGTCTGGGCTTTGAACGGGCGGGTATAAGACCTCGTTTTTATAAAAAACCGGAGGAAGACGCGTTGATCATGTGGAAAAGGCAGGCAGCGGATGGACAAATTACCATACCAAATGTTTTATAAATGTGGTAAGATATACACGAAAACCGTAGGTTTTTCGAAGATACACGGCATATGAGAGGATGATGTACGGTGAGAACTTACCGGGATGAAAATGAGATAAAGCTTAAGGAGGTTGTCTGCAATAGATGCGGCAAAAAACTTAAGATAGAAAACGGCATGATAAAGGAAGGCTGCTTTAGCGCCGATACTGTTTTTGGATATTTTAGTGAGAAAGACGGCATACATCACCGTTTTGATCTGTGCGAAGCTTGTTATGACACCATTCTTGCGGATTTCACCATACCGGTCACTGAAACAGAGGAAAAGGAACTATGTTAGATGTTTGTTTGCTGGGAACGGGGGGCATGATGCCCCTGCCGTACAGATGGCTGACTTCCCTGATGTTACGATATAATGGGAAGAGTATTTTGATTGACTGTGGGGAGGGAACCCAAATTGCCATGAAAGAGAAAGGCTGGAGTCCCAAGCCCATTGACATTATCTGCTTCACCCATTATCATGCCGACCATATCAGCGGTCTGCCCGGCATGCTCTTAACTATGGGCAATGCGGAGAGGACGGAGCCGCTGTTATTGATTGGACCCAAGGGCCTTACCAAGGTGGTGTCCGCACTGCGGGTCATTGCGCCCGAACTGCCTTTTTCCATTCAGTGTATGGAGTTGACGGAAGCTTTTCAGGAGATTTCTTTTGACGGATTTCATCTGGAGGCTTTCAAGGTGAACCATAATGTGGTATGCTATGGATATAACATGATCGTGGAAAGAGTCGGTCGCTTTCAGACCGAGAAGGCACTGGAACTGGAAATTGATAAACGATACTGGAACCGTCTGCAGAAGGGGGAGGTCATAGAGCTTCCGGAGAGAACGCTTTACCCCGAGATGGTGTTGGGAGAGAAGCGCAAGGGCCTGAAGGTTACTTACACCACGGACACCAGACCTACCGACGGTATTGCAGAGCATGCAGCCGATGCCGACCTATTTATTTGTGAAGGCATGTACGGAGAGCCGGATAAGCTGAGTAAGGCTAAGGAATATAAGCATATGACTTTTTATGAAGCAGCAGAGCTGGCTAAGCGGGCAAAGGTCGGCGAACTGTGGCTGACCCATTACAGCCCCTCGCTGCCCAGACCGGAGGATTATATGGGGGAAGTGAGGAAGATTTTTCCCGCCGCTGTGGCCGCAAAGGACGGGCGGACGGTGGAACTGCGTTTTGAGGACTGAATAATCGGGAAAGGAGGATAATCATGGCAGTTATGAAAGCAAGCGCTAAGAAAAGCAGCGGCAAAGCAAATGCTGTCAAGGGCAGTGTAGTGATTCTGCTCATGGTAGTGGCAATGGTAGGCTATTACTATTATCTTAGCAACAAGGGCAAAGAAAATAAAGCGGAGCAGGTGGAAATGACCGTGGCACAGGAGCTGATCTCCAGAAATCTGTCTACGAATTATCCGCCCACACCCAAAGAAGTGGTTAGGTACTACAGTGATATTACCAGATGTTTTTATAATGAGGAATATTCGGAGGACGAATTTAAGCTGTTGGTGAATAAAGCCTATGAATTATATGACGATGATTTACAGGAGCGAAATGAGTATGGTCAGTACCTGATCGAACTGTCAAAGGATGTTGAATATTATAAGGACAATAAGATCCGTGTAGCGAACTACAGTGTTTCCGCCAGTGCGGATGTGGACTTTTTTAAAGACAGCGGATATGATTTTGCCAGACTCTATTGCACCTATACGCTGGTCAGCGGCGCTCGCAGGCAGCCGGTGGAAGAGGTATTTCTACTGCGAAAGGACGAGAGCGGCCATTGGCGGATATACGGCTGGGATCTGGCGGAGAACGTAAATATTGAAGAGGCTGAGGAGTAGTTTAGTTTTATGGATAAGGATATCGTTCTGTTAGCGATTGAAAGCTCCTGTGACGAGACTGCGGCAGCAGTGGTGAAGAACGGCCGAGAGGTGCTTTCCAATGTGATTTCCTCACAGATTGACCTGCACACGGTCTATGGCGGTGTGGTACCGGAGATTGCTTCCAGAAAGCATGTAGAAAAGATAAATCAGATTATCAGAGAAGCCCTGCGCGAAGCAGGGCTTACCTTGAAAGAAATGGATGGTATTGCCGTAACCTATGGGCCGGGACTGGTGGGTCCGCTGTTGGTGGGCGTATCTGCCGCAAAGGCTATCAGTTTTGCAACAGGAATTCCATTGGTTGGTGTGCACCATATAGAAGGACATATCAGTGCCAATTATATAGAAAATAAAGAACTGGAACCCCCTTTTGTCTGTTTGGTGGCTTCCGGCGGACATTCCCATCTCGTACTGGTAAAAGACTATGGGGAATATGAGATCATAGGACAGACCAGGGACGATGCGGCGGGCGAGGCCTTTGACAAGGTGGCCAGGGCCATTGGCCTGGGGTATCCCGGCGGACCCAAAATTGACAGGCTGGCTAAGGAAGGGAATGCTGAAGCCATTCATTTTCCCAGAGCCAAAGTGGAGGAGAATGCCTACGATTTTAGCTTCAGCGGTCTGAAATCCGCTGTATTAAACTATTTGAATGCATGTGGGATGAAGGGTGAAGAGATATGTACGGCAGATGTAGCTGCTTCCTTTCAGCAGGCGGTAGTGGAGGTGCTGGTAGAGCACAGCATGCATGCGGTAAAACAGTATGGCTATGATAAATTTGCCATTGCCGGTGGCGTAGCCTCCAACTCAGCGCTGCGGTTGGCTTTCTATGAGCGCTGCAGGGCGGAGGGGATCGGCTTTTACCATCCGTCTCCCATTCTGTGCACGGACAATGCCGCCATGATCGGGACGGCCGGATACTATGAGTATCTTCGGGGTGTGCGCAGCGGTTTGGATTTAAATGCGGTACCTAATTTAAAGCTGGGTGAAAAAGTATGAAATCTTCACGGAGGGTCATCCATGAAAAAGAAATGTACGGCGATCCTATTGGCCGCCGGTGCGGGCAGACGCATGGAGAGCAATGTAGCAAAACAATATATGTTATTGGGAAATAAGCCTGTTATCTGGTACGGATTGCAGGCTTTTGCATGTTCTCCCATGATAGACGATATTATTCTGGTAGTTGGCAGAGGTGAAATTCCTTATGTGCAGAAAGAACTTATTGAGAAATACGGATTTTCTAAGGTTCGCAGCATTGTGGAAGGGGGCGCTGAGCGCTATCATTCGGTGGAAAATGCACTCAAACTTTTGAGAGAGGGGACAGCTTTTGCAGAAAACAGAGAGGGCTATATTTTTATCCATGACGGCGCAAGGCCCTTAGTTACGGAGAAAATCATTGAGGATACGTATAAAGCCGCAGAGGCCTGCGGCGCCTGCTGCGCCGCAGTACCGGTGAAAGATACCATAAAATTGGCGGACGAAGATGGATTTGCCCTGCAGACACCCAAACGCAGCAGTTTGTATGCAGTGCAGACTCCTCAGGTCTTTTCCGCTCCATTAATATTTGAAGCTTATGCAAAGCTGCAAAAGCAGGAAAAGGCGCTTGCAGAAAGCGGGGTATTTCCTACGGACGATGCCATGGTGGTGGAGCAGCTGATGGGCAGAAAAGTAAAGCTGGTGGAAGCTTCCTATGAAAATCTGAAAATAACTACCCCGGAGGATTTGGAACTGGCAGAGGGCATTTTGCGGAAGAGGAGAAGTTAAGCAATACGCCCGTACAAATGCCCAGCATACTCATTAAACAGGGTTTCTTCAATCTTTTTCATAAAGACTGTTACATCATTCTCTCCGAAAACCAGCTCGAACTGCACGGAACCCACGCAGGTATCCAGCAGATGGGATTTTACACAGAAGGTGTCCGGGGATAACCACATGGCGCTGGTAGCGCAGGCCATATTATATTCAGGAAAAGTGCCGGGAAGACAGGCATCCAGCCCGAAGGGCAGGCTGTAGGAGATGCCGTTTCGGGTAAAGTCAAGAGTACCATCTTTGTCAGAGAGCGTAAGTCTGAGGGCAGTAAAGCTCTGTGGATTGTCCTCGATACAAAAATTAATATGATTGATTCTGGCTGCACAGGTGGCTGAATTTAAGAATGAGGAGTCGTACGGAATATCCAGAACCGTGCGGCGCCATTTTTTTAAGGGAGCAAGCGCCAGAGAAGCAAGACGCTCTGCCAATAGGGCAGTCTGGGCAGCTTCCGTGGCCTCGTCCACCGGATGAGTGTCCAATGCGGGCAGAATTTCCTCATAAAAGCTGTTATAGATCAGATCGTTGCCGCCACCGCAGCCCTGTGTATCCGCGGTAGTCACTAAAATCATATCCTGCTTAGGCAGGCAGATAGCCAGCTGGCCTCCCATACCATAGCAGGTAAAGCCCTCGTATTTGGAACACCAGAGCTGGTAGCCATATCCCTGCGCCTCACTGATAACTCCTCCGGTCAATGAGTTAGGAGTCAGGTTGGAGATCATTTCCTTCACATAAGCGGCGGGCAGAAGTTGTTCATCTTCCCAGCGTCCTCCCTGCATCAACAGCATTCCCAACAGCAAGATATCTTTGGAGGTGGCCATCAGACCGCTGCCACCTTGGGCATCCCCAAATTCATTTTTCAGCATGTAGGAGGCCTCGGACCAACCTATTCTACGCAAAACCTTATCTTTTAAATAATCCAGCATGGGCCTACCGCTCAAACGCTCCGTCAAAACGCAGAGTACATGAGCAGCAGAGGTATCGTAGTGAAACACGGTTCCCGGCTTATGGGTAGGTTTTGTGGTAAAAAAACTTTCCACCCATTCTTTATGTACATCATATTTATAAGTGGTAGAAGCATGGCAGGTGCGCATCATCAGCATGTTGCGGATGGTCATTTCCAAAATCCAGGGATGTGCGTCGTTCGGCACTTTATCCGGGAAATAGGAGACGATCGGGTCGTCCAAAGATAACTTTCCCTCCTCCGCCAGTAATCCGACAGCCAAAGCATTCAATGTCTTACAGATAGAAAACATCCGGTGCAGATCATCGGGACCGTTGGGGGCATAGTAACCCTCAGCAGCCAGCTTTCCGTGACGCATCAACAACAGGCTGTGCAGATTGACCTGATAGTGATCCAGTCTGTCAAGGAGCCTTAAAATTGAGGAGGACGGTATGCCGACCTTTATGGGAGCGGCAAGCGGTAGTTTTTGCATGGATTCTTTTTTTGAATATGTGATGTTAGATTTCTGCATGAAAATCCTCTCCGATTTTTTGTTTTTATAATAACATAGCAGCGAAAGAATAACAAGAAATGTAAACGCTTACATAAATGGGGGTATAAATTATCCTTTTCTAGGGTATAATATTGATTTTTTGATATTTTTCTTTACAAGCCGCATATGAATATGATATAATTCTTTCATGATGTGAAAGTGCTTACATCGAATCAAGTAAACAATAAGGAGGTTATTATGAAGAAGAAAGTACTTTCTTTGTTGATGGCAGCTATTATGGTAGCTTCATTGGCAGGATGTGGTAACGACTCCAACTCCGGCGGCGGTTCTAACAACGGCGGCGGTTCTAACAACGGTGGCGGTACTAACAACGAGTCCGGCTCCAACAACGGGGGGGCTGAAAACGGCGGTTCCGATGCGGCTGAAATCGTAAAGCCTGAAAAAATCACCATTATGGTGGACGGAACGGTATTTACTCAGGAGAACGGAAGGGATGCGTTTGAGGCTAAATTGGAAGAGCTTCTTGGCATTGAAATTGAAATTATCCAGCCTGACCATACCGGCTACTATGATGTAGTAGGTCAGACAATTGCCGGCGGCGATTGGCCGGATGTTGTGATCCTTTCATCCAATTACCTTTCCAGCTATGGTTCCGAAGGTGTGCTTTGGGATATGTCCGCTGCTTGGGAAGCTTCTGACTTAAAGGCTCGTCAGGAAGCATACAACGGCGCAAGCGTTGTAGAGTCCATGTACATTGACGGTGCACTGTACGGTATGCCCGCAACACACGGTAACGGCTGTGTGACCTATGTAAAGCAGGCATGGCTTGATGCAGCAGGTATCACTACTTTACCTACCAACTTTGATGAGTACTATGATATGCTTCTCAAAGTGAAAGAGGCAAAAGGCGTTGATTATGTATTGGCAGCTGCCGGATTCCTTAACGCAGAAGCTCCTTACATCAACTATCTGTCTGAGTTCTATCAGGATGCATGGCCGGCTTTCTATCAGAAAGCTGACGGCACATGGGTAGACGGTTTTGAAGAGCAGGCTATGAAGGACGCTATGGCTAGACTTGCACAGGGCGTTGCTGATGGTATTATCGATCCCGAGACCAATACTTATGGTACAGGCGATGTTCGTAATAAATATTACGACGACAGCTTGGGCGTATTTACTTACTGGGCAGGAACCTGGGCTTCCAACTTAAAGAACAACCTTAATAACAATGGTATTGACAGCGAATTGGTTGCTTTACCTCCTCTTAAAGAGATTGTACCTCCCCTTGCCAGCGGTCCCGCTTATATCGACCGTGTATCTCCGGCATGGTGTATCACCACTCAGTGCGCAAATCCAGAAGGCGTATTCAAATACTTCATTGAGGCTATGCAGGACGGCGGCGATGTACAGTTCCTGTGGACCTACGGTGTAGAGGGCGTTCACTGGTCAACAGCAGAAGAGACCTTGTATGCAGATACCGAGAAGCCGAAGGTTTATGCCGCAGGCGAGTTCCATATGCTGGATAACTTAGAGTCTCCCGGTTCTCAGTACACCAAGGCTCACATCGATCCCATGCTGGCTCTTACCGCACTGGCAGGTGACCCTCGTGAGACGACGGTTGCCCCGGAAGCATTGGCTGCACAGCAATTATTCAATGCTAATTCCGTAGGTGCATTCGTTGTTCCTTCTACTGCTGAGATGAACCAGTACAACGGTGATTTGATGACAGAGAAGCAGTCCTTAGTTGCAAGAGTTGCTCTTGGTCAGATGACTGTTGAAGAAGCATATAAAGAGTACGAGGATAACGGTTATGCCGAAATGTCCAAATTGATCGTTGACTCTCTGAATGCACAGTAATAGGATAAATGATTTATAAGTGATTTGGAATTAGGCGGAGTAGAAAATCCAGACTCCGCCTAATCTTTCCATAAAAAGAGTGCCGACTCTTTTTATTATTTTTATGAGAAGGAAGGGCAGATATGGGAGAAAAAAAGATTAAAAAAGCAAAACCTTCAGCCAAAAAAACTTTGGCAAGAATGTATAAATATAAAGGATTCTATGTGATGTTCCTTCCGGTACTGGTATTTGCCATTATCTTTTTCTATGCGCCGATGTTTGGTATCCGCTACGCGTTTACGAACTATAATGGTATCAAAGCGCCGGATATAGTGTGGTTTGAAAATTTCAAACGGATGTTTTCAATGAAAAACTTCTGGGGGGCATTTTGGAATACTATCCAGATCAGTGTTATCAAGCTCCTTTTGACGACGGCTTTTGCGGTAATCGTATCAATATTATTAAATGAGATTGCAAGCCTTTTATTCAAAAAAGTGGTTCAGACGATTATTTATCTGCCCCACTTTATGTCCTGGGTTGTGACGGCATCTATCTTTTCCTTGATCCTGTCACCTTCCAGTAGCGGACTTGTCAATTCATTTCTGGTAAAATTTGGCATTGTGGACTCCGGCAGTATGATCTACTTCTTGGGAAGCACCAAGTGGTGGCGCCCTGCTTATTATGTCATTAATTTATGGAAAGAAACCGGCTGGCAGACCGTTATTTTTATGGCTACTCTTGCCGGTATCAATACAGATCTCTATGAAGCGGCTGCCATTGACGGCGCCGGCAGATGGGGGAAAATGAGGTATATTACCTTCCCTCAGTTAGCTAATACGATTTTGACTGTTATCATCTTAAACCTTGCAAAGGTTATGAACCTGTTCGAGTCGGCTTTCGTTTTACAGAACGACGCTACCTTAAGTGTGTCAAACGTACTTGAGACATACATCTATTATCAGAGCTTTAACAGCGGCGGTATTCCGAACTACGGCTATACAACGGCTGTGGGTCTGTTTAAGTCCATGGTAGGTATGGTGCTCGTTCTTGTCTGCAACCAGTGGAGCAAGAAGGTACGCGACGGCAGGGGCATTGTGTAAGGAGGGACTGGTATGAAAACAAAAAAGAAAATTTCAATTTTTCAGATTATCAATGGAATTATATTTATACTGGTAGCATTTATTATCCTGATTCCCATGTGGAAGGTAATTGTGGACTCCTTTGACTTGCGTACTGCGTACGGTATGAAGCTGTGGCCGGAGGTTTTCGGATTTGACGGATATAAGCAGGTTTTTGCCAATCCTACCTTGTCCCGTCCGCTGTTGATCTCTTTCTTTACTACCATAGTGGGTACACTCGTTGCGTTGACCTTGTCTACGCTGGGTGCCTATGTATTGATCCAGTGGGAGATGCCGGGAAGAAATCTCTTTGCGGGCCTGCTCTTGTTTACCATGATATTCAACGGCGGTATGATTCCTACCTACCTGGTATTGAGAGGACTGCATCTGACGAATACGCTGGGGGTTGTTATCCTGTTCCCGGCTTTGAACGTATACAATCTGGTACTTATGAGGAACTTCTTTGAAGGAATCCCGGCCAGCTTGTTTGAGTCGGCCACTCTGGATGGATGTTCCCCCATGCAGACTTTTATCCGAATCGTGCTTCCGATGTCAAAGGCTGCTTTGGCGTCCATCGGTCTGATGTTTGCGGTTACCTACTGGAACGATTATACCCATTACAAATTGTATATTACAGACTCCAAATGGTATAACTTCCAGATGAAGTTGCGCGGAATGATCCAGGGAAGCGAGCTGCCCCCTTCTGCAGGCAGCAACGCAACGGAGAATACGGTAAAGAATGCAGCGGTTATCATTGTTATTATTCCTTTCATGATTCTGTATCCTTTCTTACAGAAATACTTTGTAAAGGGTGTAAATATCGGTGCGGTAAAGGAATAATCCGACACATAATTTCAGAACTTATACAAGGGAAACTTCGGTGTCAAAGGAAACCGCGGTTTCCCTTGTTTTTTAAATAACGCATGTATCGACCTTTTATAACGGAGGTTTTTATGAAAAAAACAATAAGAATATTCTGGGCAGGGGATTCCACTGTACAGACAAACGATATCACAACCTACCCCCAGACCGGTATCGGTCAAGTCTTTTCCTTATATATTGAGAAAGATATTACTATTTGCAATCATGCCAAAAATGGCAGAAGCACCAAGAGCTTTCTGGACGAAGGGCGCTTAGAGCCGATTGCGAGAGAAATCGGGGAGGGGGACTATCTTTTTATACAGTTCGGACATAATGATGAGAAGATACAGGACCCTGCCAGATATACAGAGCCTTTTGGCACTTATAAGGAGAATCTGAAACTCTTTATTGATACGGCCAGGAGTCACGGTGCAAAGCCGGTGCTGATCACTCCTTTGGAAAGGCGATGTTTTGTAGACGAGAAACGTCTGGATGCAGGCGCCCATGGCGAGTATGTGGCTGCCATGAAGGAGACGGCTGAACAGGAGAACGTACCATTGGTTGACTTGTTCAGTCAAAGTAGGAAGGAAATGGAAAAAGCAGGTGCGGAGGAAACTCTGAAATGGTTCATGCATTTAAAACCCGGCGAGTACGCCTCCTGTCCGGAAGGAAAGGAAGATAATACCCATTTAAAATATGAGGGTGCGGTAAAGTTTGCCGGTCTGGTGGCGCAGGGACTAAAGGAACTGGGCGGAGAATATAAAGAACTGCTTTTGCCGGAAATAAGATAGATAAAGCATACAAACGTAAATATGTCGGTATTTGTTGGAAAACTCATGAGGGAGGAAAGTATGCAGTCATCCATAGAACAGGCAATCATATTGGAAAATCTGGAAGAAGTAGAGCGTCTCTTAACAGAAGAACCGCCGATTATCGACGAGGTAGATAGAGAAGGGCTGCCCATGAGCTTTTTAGCTGCCCGTACGGGTAATCTGTCCATTGTGAAATATATTGTAGAGTATTCCCGTGCCAGCATGAATGTTACGGATGGTATGCATCGGAATATCTTGCATTATGGGGCTATGTCCGGGAATTTGGAACTGGTGCAATATTTAGTGGAGAGAGTGGGCATGTCCCCCCTTTCCGGCGACAACGAATTGCTGACGCCTTTTGATATTGCACATTTTGCGGCCGCAGAGCAGACTGCGGGAGAGAGGATATACAGTAAATATGCTTGTTTCCATGCGGACTTTGCAGGAATAGAGGACTACTTTACGCAGGTCGTGGGATTTTCCTATGAAGAGTCCTATCGGAATCCCATTCGAACCGGCTTTTATCCAGATCCTTCCATTGTCAGAGTGGGTGAAGACTATTATATGGTAAATTCTTCTTTTATATTCTTTCCTTGTATTCCTATATCCCATTCCCGAGATCTGATTCACTGGGAAATCATTGGATATGCCATAACCAATCCGAATTGGGCAAAGTTAGACGGGCTGGAAGGCGGCAGGGGATATTGGGCACCGGATATTTCCTATTATAAAGGAAGATATTATATCTGTGCTACCTATCGACTCAATGATACAGGAACTGTTTACAGAAAACAGATGGTGGTCTCTTCCGACAAACCGGAGGGCCCTTACAGCGAACCGGTGTTTTTGGACGAGGACGGCATTGACCCTTCCATCTTTACGGATGATGACGGCAGGCGTTATATGCTGTTGAATCGGGGAGCACGTATTTTTGAAATCAGTGAGGATGCTGCCAGGCAGATAGGGGAGGCCTCCCTGCTATTCTATGGCGACCATAAAAGGGCACCTGAGGGTCCTCATTTATTAAAGAAGGACGGTTATTACTATCTTTTTGAAGCAGAGGGTGGCACGGGAATGGGACATAGAGTTACGGTTTCCCGTTCCAGAGAACTGTTTGGTATATATGAGCCCTGTCCTTACAATCCTATTTTGCGGCAGATGGATGAAACGGCGCCTATACAGCGCTGTGGTCATGGAAAACCGGTACAGACTCCGGATGGAGATTGGTACATGGTCTACCTGTGTGGACGGCAAATAGACGGTGCCTATAGTATTTTAGGCAGGGAAACAGCGCTGGATCCGATTACATGGACTGCGGACGGCTGGCCGATTGTCAATGGCTTGAAAGGCCCCAGTGTATTGCAGAAGCGCCCTTTACTGTTACAGGAAGCGGGAGAGGAAGGCCATGGAGATTGCAAAGAAAATATTAATTGGGTGAAAGAATTTGCTTTGCAGGACTCAGATGGAGAAGAATCTAAGAATCTGCTGGGAGAAGGCAGCCGCCTGCCCTTAGATTGGATGACGCCCCGCCCGCCTGAGGAAGATGCTATCCGTTTGGAGGAAGGTATTCTTTCTTTAAAAGGAAGCCGCCTCCCTTTGAGCGATGTAGGTTCCCGCAACATCCTGCTGCGCAGACAGGAGCATTTTATATTTACTGCATCTACGCTGATGGAATATCTTCCTATGCAGGAAGGACAGGAAGCGGGCCTGATCTGCTATTATGATGAAAACACATGGGTATCCTGCAGCTTGTCGAAAGAGCAGAACGGGGAATATATACAGGTAAAAGAACATATCGGTGAGCAGGATATTATCCATGGAAAAACCAGACTGGCGGAAGCATTGACCTCTATAGAATTTACCGTGGAAACTAAGAAATTGCAGCGCAGTTTTTTCTATAGGATAAACGGTGGCGAAAAGAAAACGGCAGCACAGCTGCAGAATGTGTATTATTTATGCGATGAAGGACTGAAGAAAGGCAAGCGTTTTACCGGTGCCATGGTGGGGCTGTTTGCCTATGCAGGCGAAGAAAATTACCGGGCAAAGTTTTTGAATTTTTTCTATAAAATAAATATTTAAAAAAATAGCGCAAAATTAGAAAAAAGTTGTTGACACGTTCTTCCTTTTTTGTTAATATAATTTTTGCGCTGAATGAACGGCGCACGCTTGGAGAGGTATCGAAGCGGTCATAACGAGGCGGTCTTGAAAACCGTTTGTCCGAAAGGGCGCGTGGGTTCGAATCCCACCCTCTCCGCTGGAGATACCTTCTCCCCGGTCGCAAATGAAAGGTAAACAACTTGTTTGTGGCTGATTATAATTTTTAAGGTTTCAACCTCATTTGGAGAAGTACCCAAGAGGTCGAAGGGACACCCCTGGAAAGGGTGCAGGTCGTTAATAGCGGCGCGAGGGTTCAAATCCCTCCTTCTCCGTTAGGTAACTTCTTCAAATTGGAATTACCTTATGCAGTACCTTGACAAATAAACAGCAATGCAACCCTGAAAATTCTAAAAGAGAAAATTTTCAGAACAAGCAAACCAAGAAACAGTAAAACGGTAAGGATTAACCAGAGTTAGTCCGGACCGGGAGAGAACGAAGAGTTTGTGTGAGCAGAGCTAAGACAATTCATAAGCCTTCGGCTTATTTCATTGACTTAGCCCCGCCTATACCCGCTCCCGCAGCCCGTCTTTGCCATGCGAGCATGGAAAGAGCGGTCCGCGAAACCGGGTGCACACAAAG
>JAFLSY010000006.1 GCA_022510745.1 Lachnospiraceae bacterium | reverse complement strand
CTTTGTGTGCACCCGGTTTCGCGGACCGCTCTTTCCATGCTCGCATGGCAAAGACGGGCTGCGGGAGCGGGTATAGGCGGGGCTAAGTCAATGAAATAAGCCGAAGGCTTATGAATTGTCTTAGCTCAGCTCACACAAACTCTTCGTTTTCTCCCGGTCCGGACTAACTCTGGTTAATCCTTACCGTTTTTACTGTTTCTTGGTTTGCTTGTTCTGAAAATTTTTCTCTTTTAGAATTTTCAGGGTTGCATTGCTGTTTATTTGTCAAGGTGCCGCTCCTTTCGGAGCTTTCGGCCTTCATGGGCCGCAACTCATTTAGAATACCACGTGATTTATTCATTGTCAATACATAATTTTAAAAAATTTAATTTCACATAATATTCCTTCCATCATCCTTTCGGACGGTGGGTTTTTATTATAGCATTGTGTACAAATATTTGTCAATTATGAATATGGAATTTTAGGATTATTATTTCTTTATCTTTCGTAATATCTATAGATACCTTCCGTTATGATATATTCGTAAGCATCCCGCATACCGGAAAGTACTTCATCCACATTTTCTTCAGTCACTCGATACTCTCCGACCGCCATACATTCCAGCATATACTGGTTGATCATAGGGGAATAATGGTTTTTATCCATATAATTGTCCAGATTGCAGATAATATCTATATCCGACTGAAAATAATAAACTTCTACATTTTCGCAGGTAAGCAATAAAGGCAGCACCTGTTCTAAAATATAAAAATATTCTTCCGCCGTACCGCTTGTATATCTGTCATCCCACATCATCATGGAATAGGGCGGAAAGAAAATCCGATAATTGGTTTCAGGATGGGTGGTAACTTCTTCCAACACCATGCGAATATTTTCATCAATTATGGGAATTTTATCCGCAATGGAATGCTGGGGTAGCGGCTCATCAGGTTTCCTATAGGCTTCCATTGCTTTTTCTGCACTGAAAATCTTGTCATCCGACCAGTCATAAGCCTGTCCGCCCGTATCGATTCCGGTATAGGAATAAGCAAGCATCAACGGTATCTTTTTAAGCAGTACATCTTTATTGAACAGGTAGGGAATATCATCTAATATCGTTCTGGTGAACAGATACGAGGGACTGTAGATATCCGGCAAGGTAACCTCGTTGGGAGCTTCCAGTGCCGAAAGATCCAATCCCCAGAAAACGTAGGTCAATTCCTTCTCGCTATGGGCCATCTTCAAATAATACAATAAATCCGCCACAGAGCCGGAACCCTTTACGATCTTTAAAGTATGACAGTCATACTCTGCATCTAAATAAGTACTGTCACAGTTTTCCACCATGGAAGACCCCAACAATACACTGTCATAGGAGAGATTGCGTATGGAACCCGCCATCTGGGTATTCCTGTCAAACAGAGTCTGCTGTAATCCCAGCCAGGGTCCATGATACAAATAAAAAGGATCCAGTACAAAAACCACGACAGCTAACAGAAAAAGCTCTGCCGCAATGACAACAGCCAACGCTTTTAAAGCTTTTTTCTTAGTCCATATCTTGTTTTTATCTTGTACGTTTTCTTTCATAGCGTTTCCTTAAAAATTAAAATATAGAAAAGTACTGATCTGGGATAAAGATATGAAGGACCATGTAAACACGGTAGCAAGGCATATCACGCCCCGCAAAGTACATGCTTTTTCTCTGATCCATTCCTCCGCTTCCCTGCCTCGTATCATCAACAAAGAGACAATGAACAGCGTGCCTGAGCATAGCACATAGAAGTGCGTAAGATACTGTGGAAAACGCAGCTGTAAAAACTTAATGATCGCATAGTTTTCCGGCACCTGCAAGAGATTAGCCGACCATATTACATAACCGTTCCAGCCCACAGTGAACATCCTGCGGAAATAGGTAAAGGCTGTAGTCAGGGAATCACTGCGAAACAGCACCAGCGTCAGCATGAAAAACAACATAGTGGTAAACTGTTTTAACCGTTTGGGACCATGCTGTAACTTTGGAAAAAGCACCTCCAACACGATTGCCGTTCCATGCAGCATACCAAAGACCACAAAAGTCCAATTAGCTCCATGCCACAGCCCGCTAACAAAAAAGACAATCCAAATATTGATACACTGCCATACTTTGCCCTTCCAACTGCCTCCCAGCGGAATATAAATATAGGTTGTAAGAAAACGGGATAAAGTAATATGCCATCTGCGCCAGAAATCCTGTACGGACGTCGCTTTTAATGGCGAGTGGAAATTCACCGGCAGCGTAAATCCAAACATGAAAGCTATTCCCCTTGCCATATCACAGTAACCGCTGAAATCAAAATAGAGTTCCATCATATAAAAGAAGATCGTCAACAGTCCTGTAGGTGCATCCAGATAATATGGAATGATTCCAATATTATCAAATATGCCGTTCACCATGATGGCAAGCACGTCTGCTAACAGCACCTTTTTTCCCAGTCCCAGTATGAACAGTGCCACTCCGTCAAAGAACTGATCCCCCTGAGGCTTTCTGTTTTTCCGTTCCTTAAGCTGTGGTATAAATTCACTATGCAATACAATGGGACCTGCTATCAGCTGTGGAAAATAAGTCACAAAACAGGCATACTCCAAGAAACCATAGCAGGGAGCATCCTCTCTGTAACGATCTACTAAAAAAGAAACTTGCTGAAAAGTAAAAAAACTGATACCAAGAGGCAGTGCAATCTTTTCAATATGCAAGTCCGTATGCAGCAAGAAATTACAATTATCAATAAAAAAGTTGAAATATTTAAAATAGAATAGCAGACCCAAATTGAAAATCAGACCCGCACCAAGCACCCATCTGCGGCTAGCGCGTGTACCACAATGGGTAAACAGCCTGCTGAAGCCTTGATTAAAAAGAACACTTCCCCCTAAAAGCGCCAGATACCATAAATTGTAATAGCCATAGAACCATAGAGACATGCCAACCAAAAACAATCTGGCATACCGCGGATCGGCAAGCTTCTGCAGCCCATACCAGCCGAGCAGGCTAAAGGGCAAAAAAACCAGAATAAAGATAAGCGAGTTAAACAGCATGATGTTTACCTTTTGTTTTTCGTGAACGTTTTCTGCAAGCCATTTTTTCTTATTTTAATAAATCCGATATATGCAAAAATCCCAACTTTCCTGCCACTAAATCCACCAGATGCTGCAGATAATTGTATTTATAAAAGAAACTCAAGATTCCGCTGTCAGCGGTATATTGCAAAACCTGCTGTCCAAGCATTCCGACACCGAACGCTATAATTAAGGAATACACTGTCCACAAAAGCAGTATGGTTTCCAGAACACCGATCACCGCGCCCAATAGTTTATCGCAGGAGTGGATGACGGGCAGCTTGGAAATTAATTTTGCAGAAAAAAACACCAGACTTAAGAGCCTGTGTGCTATGCACAGAACCAACAGCAGAATAATTGCCACAACCATGCTGATAATGTCTCTTTCAAAATAGTTGCTCAGGGCCGTTCCCAAAAGAGCGACTACCAGACACAGCACAATCAGCGAAACAAAGGAAATAATTTCCTTTACCATGCCGCGATGTATACCCTCGGCAATTCTCCATATTAAAACAAGCGCTGCAATAATCAATAACCAGTTCATACGTACTCCTTTGTTATATCCTCTTATCTCATTTGTATCGTATCAAGAGAATCCTCCGTCACCAGATAATAACGATATCTGCTGTTGCTCGGAAGCAGCAGCCTTACGGTTTCCTGAAAGATACCATCGTATTTTACTCTTCCATCCACGGTAGAGATCAGGCACTCCTCTTCACCGTATATAATATAGGTATCTCCGTCAAATACAATATCCGTATAATCCATGGAAATATCCTGTGTTCTGATACGACTGCCTTTCTGATCGTAAATTTCCAGCCTGTATCGGCCGGTACTTGTGCCATTATAAAATACCACGCCCACGTAGTTTTCATTATAATAGACACCGCGTACTTCATTATCAAAATAGTAGGTCGCCAGATGCTCCGGTTTCTGCGTTCCGCTGTAGAACATGAGACAGTCATCCCCTACGGCAAACACGTGGCTGTTATCCATAAACTGCACGTAGGGCACTACCGTATCACTGCAGTCATATCCCCCTACCAGATTTCCGATTTGATTTTTTCCGTATTCATCAAAATTGTAAAAAGCAACACTGGATTTTATGGTTCCCGCATCCACATAAACATAAGAAACCGCACAGAGCAGCGCATTGGGAGAAAGACTTACGGATACCGGGTATCCTGAATCCTTCATTGTCGTACGGAAACGCAGCAGTTCGGTCCCGACAGTATCATAAATGTAAATCCATGTTACGGTAGTATCCTCTAAAACTGCCGCTACCACTCCGTTTGCGGCTACGGACAGATTACGGATGGGCAGATTGGTAGTAATGCTGCCTAACTGCTTTTCCGAACTAAGCAGATAAATGTTACGGCCGTTATAATCCCCGATTGCCGCCACAGAGCCGCAGGTCTTCACAATGGGACTCTGCATTTCATAGGTCTGATCCCACAAAACATTGCCTCTGGTATCCGTGCAATGTGCACCGTCCTTGCTATAGGTCAGCAGATTGCCACCCAGCCGGATGACCGTAGTGCCGCCGGCCCATTCCATTCCTACGCTGGAAACCACATCATAAGTTTCATAAGTTTTATTTTTATATTGAAGGGCAACCAATGCAATGACAGCTCCGCAGATCAAAAGTGACAGGATTGCCCGGTAAAAAAAGCTCATTCGGTGTCTGTGAATTTTTTCCCGAAAAGTTTGTTCATCTTCGGACTTCACCAGCCGGAATCTGCTATTCTTAGAAGCCGCCTGCCGTTCTCTCTTTTCTTTTTCTCTGGTATAGCTTTTGATATCAGCCATGGTATTTCCTCATATTGCCCAAAGCTTCTTTGGGGTCTCTATTACATTCATCCCACAGTATAGCATAAAACCACTACGGAAGTAAAATAGTTTGTCCTATCTGTATACTGTCAGCATTTTTTATATCGTTTAATTCGCAGATTTCAGCCACCTTGTCCAAAGAACCGTATCGCTCCCTGCAAATACTGTTCAGCGTATCACCCCGCTTAACGGTATAAGTGACCGGTACCGTAGATGAACTCGCGGTATCGCTTTCTACAGCGGGCGGTTCCGGAGAAGGTTCCGCTGACGGTTCCGGCTGTGCAGACGCTTCGGGCTGGGGCGTGTCTGCCACTGCAGTTTCCGAAGGCTCCGTAACATTTTGCGTTGTAGAAGGATTCACTCCCGTATTTTGTGTTACAGAAGAATCCCCTCCCGCATTTTCCCTTTCCTCTAACAGGGAGCTTGTATTTCCCTGCAGCACGTTCCCGGAGGTCACGCTGTCAATCGGAGGTACTTCGTTTTCATCAGGCAGCTTCTGCTCCGACATACTTGCGATCACCTGTCTGGCCGCCACCTGTAACTCTTCCATCTTTTCAGCATCATTCAATGTGGTTACCGCAAGAACAAGCAGTACCAGACAAGCGGCCGCCACCGCCACTTTACCATACTCCGGCCGCCATAAAACCGGCTTTTGCGTTTCGGGCTTTTTTTCCTCGTTTCCGCTTTCCTCCGGTTTTACCGAAGGCTGTCTCGCAGTCTGTTCCTTTGCTGTCTGCGGTTTCACCGCTTGTTTTATGTATGCGGATGCTGTCCAATTTCCTCTTATCCTCCCCGCCGGTTCCGCGGTATTTTCCTTCTTTTCTTTGGCCTCTTTTGCACCGGTCAGCAGCATATAATTCAGCATGCTCTCATTTTCTTCATAAAAACAGGCATACCCCTTAATTTCTACACCCTTTCCCTGAACCTTCACAAAGAAGCCCTCCACGGGCTCTTCCGTCACAGAGCACCAGGCCAGAAATTTATATTCTTCAAAATATTTCTTACCGATGTCTTCGATTTCTTCTTTTTCCACTTGGGACAGATAAGCGCCCCGATGTTCCAAGCCTTCAACTTTAGCCGCTCCATACAGGAAATAGTAGTTTACAGCGCCTTCCTCAAAATGCTTACCATACAGGGCCAGTCCTACAGAACCGCTTAACTGGCTGCGTCCCAGCTGCTTCATATAAGATATGACATAATCTTCCACATAGATCTTATGTAATTTATCCGGCTCTCCTATTTGTACGATATTTTTTGGCAGTTCCATATCCATCCCCGCTTCCTGTTTTTGCGGACAGTATACACCATGTACACTGCATATTCCCTCGAAATATGGTTGTCCCAAAAAATATTTTTCGACAATGCAGGATTTTTAGAAAATTTAGTCTTCTATACCAAATTCAAATATGGTCGTATAATCATAAATACGATCCGGTCCGAAAACCGCGGAAGGAAATTCCGGTTTGTTAGGGGTATCCGGATAGAATTGGGTTTCCAGACAGAGCCCGCTTCTCTTACCGTATACACTTCCGTCCTTGCCCGTCTGGGTATCAACAAAATTACCCGCATAGAACTGCACACCGGGCAGATTGGTATATACTTTCACAGTTCTGCCACTGACCGGTGCCTTTACCTTGGCAAAAAGCTGCACGCTGCCGTCGAAATCATCAATGACCCAGTTGTGGTCATATCCGCCCGTCACCTTTAACTGTGCAAAATCGTCTGCAATTCTTTCTCCTACTCGGGTGGGTTTTGTAAAATCCATGGGGGTTCCCGCTACCGGTGCAAGTTCTCCGGTCGGGATGGGAGTTTTTCCTACAGGAGTATAGCGGGAAGCTTTTATCCACAATATATGGTCCTCAATCTTTCCCTTCCCCTGTCCCTCTAAGTTAAAATAAGAATGATTCGTCATATTTATAATCGTCTTCTGATCACTCTCACCATGATAATGCAGCTTGAGACGGTTATCTTCCGTCAACGTATAGCTCACGCTGCACTTGCGATTGCCGGGAAGTCCCAGATTTCCGTCTTTTTCCGTGAGCGAAAAGCTCACGCTGTTTTCTCCTTCCACCGCGTTCCATACCCTTTTATGAAAGGCCAGCTCCAGATGCGTATGCAGATTATTTTCTCCGTCGTTTACATCCAGTTGATAGGTCTGTCCATCTATCGCAAAACAAGCGTTGCCGACACGATTGGCATTGGGTCCTACCGTTGCGCCAAAGAAACTGGGATTTACAAAATAATCCTCCAATTTGTCATATCCCAGTACAACATCCTCTACATTTCCGTTTTTATCCGGCGTCTTTACGCTTACCAATATAGCACCGTAATTTATAACCTGCGCGCTCATACCATTTGCATTGGAGAGGGTATACAGATAAATCTCCTCCCCCGTCTTACAGGTACCGAATAATTCCTTTACAACAGCCATTTTCTCTTTCCTTTCTTTAACATGCGAGAATATATTTTCGTAAGAAATCTATATTCTCATTGCCTCCGTTTATAATTCAATACGACCTTCCAGCGCACGCAATAACGTCACTTCATCAATATACTCCAAATCGCCGCCCACGGGCACGCCGCTGGCAATTCTGGTCACCTTGACCCCGATTGGCTTGATCAGCTTGCTGATGTACATAGCCGTTGTTTCACCCTCCAAGCTGGAATTGGTGGCAATAATGACTTCTTCCACATTGCCTTCCAGCCGGTTCACCAGTTCTTTTAGTTTAATATCCCCCGGTCCGATTCCCAGCATGGGCGAAATTGCACCGTGGAGTACATGATAAACGCCCTCGTACTTACCGGTCTTTTCATAGGCGGCCATATCACGGGTATTCTCCACCACCATAATCTGACTATGATTTCGGTTATGATTGGAGCATACGGGGCATACATCATTGTCCGTCAGGGTATAGCACTCCTTACAATACCGCACATTTTCCTTGGCTTCCACAATGGAAGAAGCCAGACGGTTCACCTTATCCTTAGGCATATTAATCAGGTGAAAGGCCAATCTTTGCGCCGATTTGCTTCCGATTCCCGGAAGGGCGGCCAGCTCCTCTATTAACTTGTTAATATGTCCGCTGTACATTTCCATCAGAAGGGAAAGCCTCCCCCAAGTCCGCCCGTCATCTTGTTCATGATAGCGGCGCTGGCCTCCTCGGCCTGACGCATTGCCTCATTGGTCGCAGCCACGATCAAATCTTGCAGCATTTCAATATCTTCCGGATCCACTACCTCCTCGGAGAGCTTGACCCGCAGCACCTCTTTGCTTCCGGAAACTGTTACCTCCACAGCTCCGCCGCCTGCGGCAGCGGTAAACTCTTTGGTCTCCAGTTCCTTCTGGCTCTCCTCCATCTGACGCTGCATTCTCTGCGCCTGCTTCATCAAATTACTCATGTTGCCGGGCATTCCACCGCCCGGAAATCCTCCACGTTTTGCCATTGTTTTCCTCCTGTTTTTACTCTTCCTCTTCTATTTCCATATGGATGATCTTGGAAAGATCCACATAAGAATCCTCAAATTCCCTGCCGTTCTCCACGACCTGAAAATTGACTTCGATCTCTTTGCCGGCAAAGTCCGCCAGCAACAGTTCCAACTGCTCCTTGTTTTCCTCATGCTTCATAAAATAATCCGAAGCCAGCCCATCCTGCAGTACTACCATCAATCTGTTATCCCCGCCGAGGCTAAGCTTAGCGGATTTTAGATACATCTTCATAGGATTTTCCGCACTGCCCACAATGGAGGGCCATTTGGTCACAATCTCCTTTACATCCTCCGAGATTGCCTTGGGCAACTCAGGCTTAGGACGCTTTGCCGGTACGGTTCCTCCCGATACACCGCCTGCCACAATCGCTCCCACGTCCGTTCCGACAGGCAGGATGGCGGCATTTTCCACCTTATCCTCTATCTGGCGCAGCCTGTCTAACAGAGCATCCTGAGAAGTCTCCATGGCAGGCCTGCAAACCTTGATCAAAGTCATCTCAATTAAAATACGTTTCTGTGCCGCATAGCGGATCTGTCCCGAAAGCTCGGAAAAGATTCTGATATACCGCATAATGGTATCCAGATCGGCCATATCGGCTTCTTCTTTTAGGCGGGCCAGATTTTCCGTGGAAGCATCGATTACCTCCTCGATATTGTCCGTGGATTTTGCCAGCATCAAATTGCGCAGATACCAGGTTAAGTCGCCGATAAACTGCGTCAGTTCCCGGCCCTGCATGACAATCTCCTCCAAAACGGAAATACAGCCCTGCACATCCGCGTGCAGCATATAACGGAACAATCGGCCAAAGACCTCTGTATCTACCGCACCCAGCACATCCAGCACCTTATCGTAAGTCAGTTCCTGTCCTAAATGGAATGCGATACATTGATCCAAAAGACTTAAGCCGTCACGCATGGAGCCGTCCGCCATTTTGGCCACATACCTAAGCGCCTTCTCCTCAATCTGAACCTGCTCTTCCTCCATCAGCTCGCGCATGCGCGCCGCAATGGTATCAATGGTGATTCTTCGGAAATCATACCGCTGGCATCGGGACAAGATCGTGATGGGTATCTTGTGCACTTCGGTGGTCGCCAGAATAAAAATCACATAGGAAGGCGGTTCTTCCAAGGTTTTTAATAAAGCATTGAAAGCGCCTATGGAAAGCATATGCACTTCGTCAATGATGTAAACCTTGTATTTGCCCTCTGCCGGAGAATAAGATACTTCGTCCACAATCTCCCTGATATTGTCCACACCGTTATTGGAAGCCGCATCAATTTCAATGACATTCATACTGGCTCCACCGGCAATGGCCCGGCAGGTGGGACATTCCCCACAGGGACTTCCGTCCGTAGGGTTTTCGCAGTTGACCGCTCTGGCAAAAATTTTGGCAACAGTCGTCTTTCCGGTTCCCCTGGTGCCTGTAAAAAGATAGGCATGCCCGATCCTGTTCGCATTTATTTGGTTCTTTAGGGTAGTTACAATATGCTCCTGCCCTTTGACGTCCTCAAACTGATCCGGACGGAACTTTCTGTAAAGCGCCGTATACGACATCTCGCACGCTCCTTATTTTTCTCTTTAATCGCCAAAGCAGATACCTAACATCTTTGCTTCCTGCACAATGGCAGCATCGGGCGAAAGGGCCTTTAACTTACCGGCCACGTCTTCAAGCGGCACTTTAACAATCTCACGGTTCTTATAGCCCACCATAAAGCCGTATTCATCCTGCAGGATCAGCTTGCCCGCTTCGGACCCCAATCTGCTGGCAAAGACGCGGTCATAAGGGCAGGGGCTGCCGCCTCTCTGTACATGTCCCGGTACGGTAACACGCACTTCTCTGCCGCTCTTCTCCTGAATCTGCGCAGCCACCTCATAGGATACGGAAGGATAAGGGTTCTTGCGCTGTTTTTCCTTGTATTCTTTCTTGGAAAGCTTGGCATCCTCTTTGGAAATCGCGCCCTCTGCTACCGCAATAATGGTAAACTGACTGCCCCTCTTATCTCTTGCGTCAATAGCTCCCACCACTTTATCAATATCATAAGGAATCTCAGGCAGCAGAATGATGTCCGCGCCGCCGGCCATACCTGCGTTCAAGGTCAGCCAGCCCACCTTGTGTCCCATAACCTCTACTATAAATACCCGTCCGTGGGAAGCTGCCGTGGTATGAATGCAGTCGATGGCATTGGTTGCAATATCCACCGCACTCTGGAAACCGAAGGTCATATCGGTCCCCCACAGATCATTGTCAATGGTCTTGGGCAGCGTGATGACATTCAAGCCCTCCGTGCGCAGCAAGTTAGCGGTCTTATGCGTGCCGTTGCCGCCTAAAACCACCAGACAGTCCAACTTCAGCTTCTTATAGTTATTCTTCATAGCCTCCACTTTGTCAAGGCCGTTCTCATCCGGTTCCCGGATGGTCTTAAAGGGAGTACGGGAAGTGCCGAGAATGGTACCGCCCACAGTCAGAATACCTGAAAAATCCTGAGAACCCAGCATACGATAATTCCCGTAGATCAGTCCTCTGTAGCCCTCCAGAAATCCGTATATCTCCGTTTGTTCTCCGCTGTTGATCAAGGTCTTTACTACGCCTCTCATCGCCGCATTCAGTGCCTGACAATCGCCGCCGCTTGTTAACATACCGATTCTTTTCATCTGACAACCTCCTATTATTTGTATTTCTAAAACTCTTTTTATTCTACCACAAACGCAGAAAAGGAAGCGCCGCAGAGCGGCATTTACTTTTCAAGTGGTGGCTTGCAGGTATAATACACCGCATAAGCGGTGGCATGCGGGTGAAACCCGCATGTATTCTGCGTAAGCAGAATTATTATACCACATTTCCTCCTATATCACAATTTATTTTCAATATCAATGCCACATTTTGGCTTGGCACTTGCAAAATCGGAGGGAATACTATAAAATAAATAAGCGGCTACCATAGGCAGCCAAGCGTCTGCGACCGGCAGGCACTGTAAAACTATATCTGGAGATGTATCGAAGCGGTCATAACGGGGCGCACTCGAAATGCGTTTGCCCTCCGGGGCACGAGGGTTCGAATCCCTCCATCTCCGCGAAAAAAGAATCGAAACCGCGGTTTCGATTCTTTTGTTTTGTCTCCATGTTTTCCTTCATCCTGTGCAATTAGCTTATACATAGCGACAGCATCCAGATTTGCTTGTTGAGCTTTTTACTGATTATCTCGCTTTTCAAGTTCTTGTATGATAACCCTAACAGCTCCGTCGACACCAAGATTACCAAGGTTTAAATATAAATCGTAGCTGCCGGGCTCTCCCCATTTTCTTTTGCGCGTGTTACGATTATAATAAGTTGCACGTTGTTTGTCTGTTTTTTTAATGAGCTTTTGTGCTTCCGATTCGGTAATATTATAGAGTTTTACAGCCCGCGCGATTCTTTTATCCATATCTGAGTGAAAGAATACACGGAAAAGATGTTCATTTTTTCTCAACACATAATCTGCGCATCTGCCGACGATGACGCAGGAACCTTTTGCAGCATGTTTATTTATAATGCTGGATTGTGCATCTGATACCCGGGCCGCTTGAGAAAGAGAAACGTATGGGTCATCCTCATCCATGTACCAGTGCGGCGGAATATCAAAATACGCTTCCGGTTTTTCATCCTGTTTGATAACCATCTCCTTGCTTATAGACAACATTTCAGCTGTCTCATCAATCAGAATTTTGTCAAGATAGTCATAATTTAATGTTTCAGCTAATTTCTTGGCAGCTTCAGCTCCTCCTGTACAGAATTCCCTGCCGATCGTAATAATCCATTGATTGTTCATAGAGATACCTCCTTATGTAAATTTCATAATCATACTATAAAGTGCTGTTCATACAGCAGATACCGCCTCCGCACTTTCTTTACTACCTTTGCTTCTGACAAAGAGAAGCTTGAAAAGGGTGCGAACCAAGGGCTGAATGAAGAACAATTGAGTGAAATAGGCAAATGGGAAATTGAAACAAACTAACTTCATCCAGTTTGCCAACAGGGTAAAAAAGTTAAAACCATTGTAATAGGGATAATACATGAAAGCTGCCAGAAAGCTCATGATAGGACACATGATACCTACTGTGGCACAGATAATGGCAGTCTCAAACAGCACAGGATGAGTCTCCTTCGGATTGAACACTCTGCAAGCCAGTTTGAAAGACAGAGGGCTGCCAAGAATATTCTCAAGTAAATAGGCCAGGCAGAACTCGATGAGCACAATAGCCCAGATGGGTAGGGAATGTCCAAACATAGACACGCCGCCCATGGCATTGATAGCTTTAATTACGCCAGTCTCACCGGTGAGCGCCATAAAGGTTCCACCATTGATTACATAGAGACTGTAAAATACATAGGCATGCACCGTGATGATCACAGTGAGCAGTGCGAATATCATTCGCTGAAATTGATTTTGTGGCATAAATTTTTCCTCTCTTTTCCTCTTTTTTTGCACAAAAAAACACAAGCCTGCACTACGCCGATCTGTTATACATAATTACCGTAATCAGATTTACGTGCGTAGCACCACTTGTGTCGTTTATGTGCAATATTTAATTACCTTTGATAATTTATCACAAGCAAAAATTTTTTGCAAATATTTTTATAAAATTCTGCAGAAAAATAAAAACATATTTTCAAATGGGGAATGATGGGTGCCGGGCAAATAAAGGGTATCTTACTGTAGAATCTGTAAAGGATGTATTTTATTCAATTCCTCTAAGCTTGCTTCTATACAGGTGTATTCGGTGCCAATGGAAGTGATCAGCCCGAAACTATCGTCTGTTAAATAAAAGTCAGAATATGTATCATAATCTTCCAGTGTCCATTCATCTCCTATGATATCTTTTATGTGCATCACTTCACCTGTTTGTATGTTGATCGTGATACCGTTTTCAAATGCATTGGGGTGATTGGCTAAACGGGAATCATTATATTCATAAATACGCAGGGAAAGGTAGTTTTCATCCGCTCTTGCAATGATATATTGTCTGTCGATTTCAACATACATTTCGGATTCCGGATTTAGAACATCTTCTCCATAGCCATAAAAAAGGCTTCTTCTATGATTTCATTTATTTTATTTGACATTTCTGTATCATGAATGTAATAGTAACTGCTAACAACAGGATATATAATACTGATTCCCACATCCAATCTGTTATCCTGATAAGTATAAAGTCTTGAAAGAAGATGACTATCCTGATCATAAGGATCCTTAAGATAAATATTCTTTCTTTCAATAGGACCGCTGTCCGAATAATAACGGATCGGTATCTGCTGGTATTCCTCCGTACTCTCTTCTCTATTTTCCCAATCCTCTTTTGCATTAGAACATCCGGAGAAAACCGTACATAACAAAATATCTGACAAACATACTCTGGCAAGTGTTTTCCTTTTCATATTTTTATTGATATTTTTTAAGACTTTGCAGGCTGCTGCCCATCGAGGTTATTATCCTGCTCGCTTATGTACCTGTTTGCCTGTGCAGAGAAGAGTTCGTAATAAACACCTTCTTTTTTCATCAACTCCGCATGCGTTCCTGTTTCGATCAATTTGCCATTTCCCAGAACAAGAATTTGGGTCGCTATGGTGGCGCTTGATAGACGGCTCAATACCATTTTCATCAAACACACGCATGAGCGGCGTGTCATAGGCATCCGGAAGGTGCAAGATGAATTCCTCAGCAGCGCTGGCCTTTGCAGCTTCCTGTATGGCACTTAAATCCATCTGCTTCGTGATTTCTCCGAACGAGATATTCTCATTGACCGTAAAAGCATATTTTCCAAAATCCTGAAAGATTACGCCAAACGTGGCATAGAGTTCTTCCGTGTCGTACTCTTTGATATCGTGACCGTCGAGCAGAATCTTTCCCTGTGTGGGATCGTAAAGCCGTGTGAGTAATTTGTATGCCCGATATGACCGGCGATATACCGTTAAATATTGCCATGAATACCGTCATCACAAGCAATGACTTATTTAATTCGCTTGGAGCGGTCCTCCAAAGCTTCCGGGGCCAAGTCCCATAAGTTTACCTCCGTCTCCGGAACAAGGCATTATACCTGAAAAGTTTCCATTGTACTCTGAAGCAGACCGATGCTGTCAAGGACATCCTTGGATTCCTGAGAAACATCTGCGCTTGCGCTTGTAATCTCCTGTAAGTTATCATTAACAGATTGAATTGCTGTATCTAATTCCACCTGTGATGACAGAATCTGACTCACTATGAGATTCATATTCTGAATAGAAGCAGACAATTCCTGCGAACCGGCACCCAAGTCACTGCTGACCTCCGCATAATAAGTCGCATCTTTTTCATAGTTCACCGCCAAATTCTCTAATTTCCCGTAATCTTCCATGACAGTGCTGTTTATAAATTCCAAGATACTGTTGGCACCGTTTTCAAGCAGTCTTACACTTTCCAATACCTTATCGATCAGATCGTTCACTTTTGCTATTTCTTTGCTGGTAACATCACTTAAATTTTTAATTTCATCTGCAACAACAGCAAATCCCTTACCGGCCTCCCCGGCCCTCGCTGCTTCAATCGAGGCATTGAGCGCCAGCAGATTTGTCTGCGATGCAATATCCTGAATTGCAACAGACACATCGGATATCTGGTTTATGACCTGCACATTTTCAATCGCTTCCACTAATTGTTTACGATTCTTCTCCGTAACAATCGCCGCATTCTCCTTGTCATGGAGCAGCTCAGGTACCAATTTCGCAACTTTTTGCGATATCTCTCCCGCACGGTCTGCCATAGTCTGCGCGTCTTTGGCAAGCCTGTCAACTACCTTTTCGACCTCATTGCAAGACTCGTCAATATTGCGAATGTTCTCAGTCTGCGAATCTATATTCGCGCCTGTTTCTTCCATGGCAGCACTGATCTCTGAGATATGATCAGATATTTCTACCACTTTATCATTTGCAACCGTCATCTTATTTTGAATAGTACCGGACTCTTGCTTGGTCTGGCGGATTGTCGCAATAAACCGCTTCTCCAGTTCACCGATTAAATACTTAATTTCCTCCGGTTCTGTCTTCTGTGGCTGAATCTTATCCATGCCGATAACTTTCTCTTTTACAAAGGTTTTTATTTCACCCATCGGCTTCAGCATACTGCCGGTTGAAATTACAAGTAAAACAACTGTTATAACCAAAAGCACAATACCTAATATAATGGGCACAAATAAATTCCGAGCAATTTGGGCAGCAATCACGGAAGTTTTTTGGCATACACCGAGTTTCCAACCAGTAATTTCTATATTACCGATGCTTATGTACTTATTTTCATTGTCATAATCTCTAAAAGTAAATACGCCCTTTTTATCCAAATTAATGGAAACCTGATCCGTAAGAACGGTGTTCCCTTCTTCTTTGGGAAGAAATGCCTTATTATCATGAGAGATAACGCTATTGTCGTCAGCCAGTAAAAACGCCTCTAAACTCGTTCCGCTCTCAATATCCTTCGTAATTTCTATCAGTGTGTCAATGGTAATATCCGCAAGTATCACCGCCTGTTCCCCATCAATCGTAATAGGTTCCGCAATACTTACGATCATTTGACCTGTTGCATAATCCGTATAAGGTGCCGTAAAGATCAACTTATTTTGTGATGTAGCAAGCTGCCACCACCCTCGTTCAGTCGGGTCCAAATCCAAGGTCGAGTGGTCTGCCGGGAATGCTCCGCCATCATATCCAAAACAGCAGTAATACATTAATGCACTTTCATTTTCTGCAAGATTGACTTCCAGATAATCCATAATGGCGTTAGTATCACTGGTGTTCATATATTGCAGCCCAATACCAAGAGTATGTACAATGCTGCTCTGCTCATCCAACCATTGATTTATAGTGTCCGCATTACTTTCTGCATCCTCCTGCAATAACTGTTTCTCATCTGATATCATAATGTTATTAATAGATATTGCAATGTTTGCAATCATTGCCACAATAATTACCAGTGTGCAAAGTGTAATTAATATAGCAATACGGCCTTTAATTGTGTTATATGCTTTCATTTGTTTTCATCCCTTTCGCAATTAGTGTCATTTTAGCATCAACAAAGTATATTTTCAAGTGTCCTATTTGCATCTTCCGCAATCCGAACAGCCATTGCAGATCAGCTTACTCCCACAATGTTCACAGTTCTCTCGATAATGCGGTATATACATCATTTCATTTGGAATTTCCATTCCGAAACGATCTGTAAGTTTCCATTCTATCGGTTTTCCCACATAATTCATTCCGGACTTATGCGCCATCTCACTCTGCAACTGTTTTTTGGGGATATGATATCGTTTCCCATCTTTGATGAAAACCGTACCCGTTTCAATAAAACAGAATGTAATATCGTGGGAAACGCATTCTGCCCGCAGGCTTTTTACCCATTCAAAGTCACACGGTCTTGAGCCGTCATAATTTTCCCCACCACAAATAACCTGTTCAATCTGCCCGTCACCAAGATATTTTTCAATGCTGACCGCACCGATAAAAGGTGCACACATAATGCCCTTATGCTTGAACGGTAAATCGAGCAGCATGGGGATTCTCTCATCCGCTCTTTTCTGATTTTCACAGGTGACATTAAAGAAAATATTTTCCCATCCGTCACCCCAATCTTCCGGCAGACTTTTCTCTACCCGCTGAGGACGCTTTGTAAGCAGAAAAAATTTTACATCCGGTCTTAAGCGCATCATTTCCCACGCCTCGCCACGCCATGAATCTGCTTCCTCCAAAAAGAAATCCGAAGTCATACAGACCCGGATCAATTCTCCGCTCCTAATTTTATATCCGCCGCCTTTTTTCTCCTGAATGGGATAAGAAAAGGCCGACTTCGTTCTATAAATATCGGCACCACTACGGTCACGGGCACGGTCAAGAAAATACATATAACAATTCTGGCATCCTTCACTGCATTTTACACAGCCATGCCACGGGTTCCATATATCGTGCATAGCATTACCTCAATCTATAAATATATTATTCACAAATATCAATAAAACGCTACATCAGAAAGTCAGCCAATCTCTTTTATGAATTCTTCTTCAACTGTACCTTATTGCGATACATCCTCTCGTCCGCAGTCTTGATTGCATCCTCTATCGTATCCATGGAATCTGCCTCGCAGCAGATAAAGCCATGTGCGATCTGCAACCTAAAAATGTATTTATCACTCTTGTTCACAGTTTCAATCTTCTTCCTGAATATATCCGCAGCCTGATCATATCCCTCCATGGCATTTGTATCGATCAATACGCAGAACTCATCGCCACCGATTCGATAAGCTCTGCCGAATGCTCCAAAGCTCTCTTGGATCACCTCGGCTGCCGTCCGTATCAAAATGTCGCCCTGCTCATGTCCGTGTACATCATTCATCTTTTTTAAATTGTTGACATCCAAGTACACGATTCCAAGACGCTGTATGCGTTCCTTTACACACTCTTCCAGTCTCTCCAGATAAGCCGCCCGATTACCCAGCCCGGTCAGCGCATCAGAGTATGCAATCTTTTGGACAGTGTTATACTCCATACCTTGAGCGATCAGTTTATAGGTCTGAAACAAGCTGCTGGCAGCAAAACAGAGAATAAAGATCAGCAGGCCAAAACGCAGAAACAATGCTCTATCCATAGAATCATTTGTAAAATAACGCAGCAGTGCTATTACCGCTGACAAGCACAGTGCAACGATGCCCGCCAGCTGAAGAACAGCTTCAGCAGACCGGTTTTCCTGTCTGACGAACAGGAAACGATTTTTCCATACCGACAGTGCTATAAATCCCACTGCAAAGATACCTATAAATATCCGGGCCATAACCAGAAGTCGGTGCCAATCCGTCACTCCCGCCAGAGGAAGGATGATACAGGAAACAAGATATATGATCTGTAATATACAAAATATTCTTACTACTTTATATTTCAAAACGCCGTATAACCAGTCGGCAAATAAAAGCAGCGGCATCACCATCAAGATCAACAACAGATTATCTATAGGCTTCAATATCTGGGTATCTCCTACCAGAAACTGCAGTACATTAGTCTCAATCAGACTCCATCCGCCGATACACAGTGAGAAAGCTCCAAGACAGCTGATTCCGTAATTCTTTCTCTTCCTCCTACAATTCAGAGCGATATCCAGAATGATCATAATAAATCCGATAAGGCAGATGGCGATACAGCTTAGGGCTCCCCACAGCTTTTGCTGCATGATCGACAGAACAATAGCGGCACCGTCCCCCCAGAATACATTGTCAATATCGGGAGCATCCCCGCTATACGCAGCCGTCATCTGCATCCGCAGTGTAAGCCCCGCATGTTCGGGCTGCAGCGTCACAAGATTCCAACGGCTTCCGGGAGACATATCCGGATATGTATTGTCCGTCTCGTAAATCAGCTCGTCCTCCAGAAAAATCTTTGTGTATGAATTGTGAGTGCGGTAAAATAAAGTAGTAGTCCCTTCCATTTCCGGAATCAGATAGCAGACAGTGGATTCGCCTGCATCGTGCTTCGGGGAAGAGAAATCTGCCGGGCTGCCATCCTCATAGGTAAAACTATCCTCGATATTCGTGTAACTCCGCAGACCGTAGTCTGCCCGATATCCTCTCCGCGCCCAAAGCATCTGTAGAACGATCACTGCCAATACCCCCACAATGACCATACAACACCACATGATTCTTTTTCTGAACACCGATAATGATACTTTCATTTGTAACTTACTCTCCTGCTGCTTACATAAAAATAGCATCATAGACTCTTTCTACAATGCCTTTTTTCGCTATGCTAATTATAAATCCTGCGTTTTCTGCTGTCAATTCTTTCCATTCAGCTTGTCTATCCTGATTTCCGAACACAAATCAAAGCTATTGTTTTACTGTTTTAAATCTTCTAAGACCTTAGCTATATCATTATTAATACAAACAGACCTCTGCTTAATCTCATTCGGGCAGCCAGCTTCCCCATAATTGATACACGCATAGACGGCCTTTGGATTTTTAGCTGTCAACCGCCAGAAAGGATATTTGATAATGCCGGGCGTATTATAACCCACACCCAGTTCCAAAAACAGCAGTTTCAAATTCATTCTTGTGCGCAGAAAATCCTCATAGCGTTCTGCCGCCTTATGCCACCCCTCATCTTCCACAAACCTGCCGTCCGAGCGCAGATTCATTGTCATGGGCCTTCCGCAATGAGGGCATACCGGTATCAGTTCGGAAGGCACTTTCATGTCTTTTTGTTTCTCCATCATCTGACGGACAATTTCCTCATTATCAAAAGTTTCCTGACAGCAGGGTTCACTGCATTGAAACAGACCGTAATCTCCCTGTGTATAGAACAGCCTTTTCTTATCAAATCCCGCTTTTTGAAAGCAATGGTCTACATTCGTGGTGATCACAAAATAGTCCTTGTCTTGTACAAGGTTGAAAATATTCTCATAAACAGGTTTCGGGGCATCCATATAGCGATTAACTGTGATAAAGCGGCTCCAATATGCCCAATGTTCTTCCAGAGTATCGTACCGACAAAATGCACCCGCATACATGTCGTGGAAACCGTACTTATCCTCAAAGTCTGAAAAATATTTCTTGAAACGCTCTCCGGAATAAACAAAGCCCGCCGAAGTGGAAAGTCCTGCACCCGCCCCGATCACAACGGCATCAGCCGATTTCAGTGCACTTTTCAGTTTATCAATCTGCGCCAAGTAATCCTCTGTAGATTTCGTAATCGACATCCTTGAAAACATTGAAAATCACCTCCATATTACTGCCTGTCTGCTCTTTATAATCTTTCACGGTCTGCACGGCAATTTCTGCTGCCTTGTCATTCGGAAAATGAAACTCTCCCGTAGAAATACAACAGAACGCTATGCTTTTCACTCCATTCTGCCCGGCAAGCTCCAAACAGGAACGATAGCAGGATGCAAGCAATTCTTTGTCCGTATCAGTTAGTGAACCGGAGATGATCGGACCCACTGTATGAATGACATATTGACAGGGCAGGTTATAGGCTGACGTGATCTTTGCTTTTCCCGTTTCCTCTTCATGGCCTTGCTTTTGCATAATTTCGGCACATTCCAGCCGCAGCTGTATGCCGGCATAAGTATGGATGCAGTTATCAATACAGCCATGGCAGGGAGCATAGCAGCCGGTCAATCCTGCGTTGGCAGCATTGACGATGGCATCACAGCGCAGCGCAGTAATATCCCCCCGCCATAAATAAATACCTTCCTGCACAGGTGATAAATCCGTCAGATCGGCAATTCCTTTTGCAGCAGTTTCCTCCTGCAGATATTTATCCTGTACGCTCAGAAAATCATTGCCGATCTGCTTGGGTCTGCGAATATTGAACAAGGAGCGCAACAGCCTCTTCTGTTCCATTTTATCCTGCGGTATTTCCGCCCCCCTGTAACGGGGCTGTTCATCAAGAAGTTCTTGAATAAGAAATTTGCGTCTTTCAGCTTGATTCATCGCTCATTTACCTCTGTTTAACTCATAAACTCTGTTCTTCCTGGCCTTATCCTTTAACCGCTACGATCACGGAAAACTTCTGACAAGAATATACACATTCTGCCACTTTAAATCCACTCTTTTGCAGCATTTCAATTTCTTTTTCTACTGAAATCTCCCGATCCAGCTTTCTGCGCTCTTTCCATAATTCAATATCCTTGTCTGAAAGACCACTTAGCAATATTTGATTTTCCCAATATGTATTAATCCAATCATTCATAGAGGGTGTTTCCGAACAAAACTGATCGTAATTCACAAACACGCCTTTCACAGGTAATGTTTCATAAATCCTTGTAAACAGTGCCTGTTTTTGTTCGTTCTCTAGGTGATGAATGGACAATGCGGAAATAATCATGTCAAAGTCTTCTCTCGGAAGTTCCTTGGTATAATCCATCACCCGATAGGAGATATTATCAAGTCCCGCAAACCGTTCTTTTGCAACGCCAAGCATCTCCTCGGCAATATCTGTGAGAATATATTCTGTTTCCGGAAATTGGCGATACCAAAAATATGTCAAAAGCCCTGTTCCGGCCCCCAGGTCAAGAATCCGTTTAGGCATTGTGATATTTGCGGCTACAAATTTCGTTGTGCTGTCATAATAATCATCAAAACAGGAGATAAATTTTCTCCTGTTTGCATCATATTCCTTTGCGATCAAATTAAACTGCTCTTCAATATTCATCGTGAGACCCCCATTCCTTTATTCAATAATTTTAATTCTGCCGGGCTTTCTCGGTTTACTCACAGGATATTCCCCGTCACAATATCCCAGCGTTACAAAACAGCGGGCAATATAATTCTCCGGCACTCCCCATTCTTTCAGTAGTGCCGTTCCAATCTCATTGTCAAATGTTTCTTCCGCACGGGAAACAATACAGGAAGCTATCCCCAAATCATAGGCTTCCATCAGCATGGTTTCCGCACAACAAAAAGCATCCGGAATCCCATACATAAAATCCTTTTGGGCAAATACAATACAAAGTGCAGGGGCCCCGTAAAAGCCACTCTTAATGGCAGGATCGTCAATCACACTCGGCTGCTCCTTGGAAACATAAGAACCGATCAATCTACTGCGGTCAAAATGCGCCATATTCATTCTGCCAAGCTTCTCCACAAGCTCTATATTGCGTATCCCCACAATCATGCTCCGCTGACCGCCACCCGCATTGGATGCATAAGTACCGGCTTCTATGATTTTTTCCAAATCCTCCTTTGGGATTTGCTTCGCCTGATATTTTCTGATGGATCTTCTGTTTTTGATTGCTTCTAACAATTCCATTATATCACTTCCTTCCAGCATTGTGGATCAATATCATAAAATCTTTCATCAGCCGTCTTAGCGCTGCTTGAACCACTGGCAACAGCGGGGCAGCCACGGCACCATGCCTTCAGTTCGCATTTACCGCATTTCTTAAACTTATTATATTCCCGATAAGCTTCCATTTCACAGACCCACACATCCGCCAGCCTGTCTTCGAAAACATTTGCCACACGGCTATTTGGTACCCTGCGGCAGGCATAAATATCTCCATTCGGTAAAATTGTCAAATGGCAGTTGCCGCAGTTACAGCCTCCATAAATCTTATCTGCTTCTGCTGTTTCAGGGATTTTGAATTCTCCTGTTTCATACTCATACAGTGTCCAGAGATGATCCTTTTTGTTAAAATAGGTTACACACCCTGCCGCTTCGTACTCCTTGAATTTCTTATCACAGGCTGCAAGCAGTTCACGATATTGTGTAGGTGCAATATTTATTTCTTTTTCCTCACTTGTGGGACAGTAGCGGGCAAAAGCGAACACATCCACCTTCGCTGCAACCACTATATCAATAAGATCAGGAATTTCATCAATATTCGTACCGGAAACCGTCGACATGATCACGCTTCGGATACCCGCTTTTTTGATACAGGCAATTTTGTCCAAAGTAATATCAAAGGAACCCGGCTTACGAAACCAATCGTGAGTTTCCCTTATGCCGTCTAGGGAAAGCTGGTATTTTTGACAACCGTGGTCTTTCAGCTTTTGACACACCTCATCGCTTAAGTGGAACGGGTTGCCAAGAATTGTAAACGGAATATCACGCTCTTTCAAAAGAGCAAGCAACTTCCAAAAATCAGGATGCAGAATAGGATCGCCACCCGTGACATAGAAGTAGGGCAGCCGGTCATACATTTCGCAGAAGTCCAAGCAGTTATAAAAAGTATCCTCTATCTGTTGCCAATCCATAGCATCCGGTTTTTTGCAATTATTCTCCGAAAATATGTAGCAATGCTTGCACCGCTGGTCACATTCATCAGTTATATGCCACTGAAAAGCAAAATATTGTTTCATAATTTATACTCCCTGCCCGCTTTAGCGGGCATTCATTCAATATTTGAATGGAACATTCGTAGTTTCCGGCAGAAATACTTCTGCCGGAAACCACTTTTGATTTGGATGGCTTACTTATTGCCAGCGCCGCAGGCTGAACCGCAGGATGCGGGTTTCTCCTCGGGCTTTTCAGAAGCGCCGCAGGCTGAACCACAAGCAGCAGGTTTCTCCTCCACGTTTCCTTCGGAAACGTTTTTTTCAGAAGCGCCACAAGAAGTGCCGCAGGCGGAAGCTGTCTGATTCTCATTCCATCCGGCAAGATTAGAAAGTGCCATTGCAATAACCCTCCTTTATGTATTCAGAAAGATTTTCTCTCTGTGGTTATCATTATACAGGCGGCAATATTTTCAACAAGCACGCACCTTTTTATAACATAGTTACCTTTAGGTAACTATTGGTACCTTTAGGTAACTATTGAAATTTTAATAATAATACAGTAGAATTAATATGTAACATTCTTTTTTGAAGTATTGGAGGTTTGCTATGAAAACAAAGGCTGAATTGCTCCCCGAATGCCCTGTCGCAACTACCGTACAACTTATCGGCAACAAATGGAAGCTGTTGATCATGCGAAATCTGCTTGTGCGCCCATGGCGCTTTAATGAATTGCAGAAAAATTTAGATGGAATCAGTCAAAAAGTACTGACTGACAGTCTGCGTTCTATGGAGGCCGATGGAATTATCACTCGAACCGTTTATCCGGAAGTTCCGCCGAGAGTTGAGTATGCCCTATCGGAATTAGGAGAAACCATGCGTCCGATCCTTGCCTCTATGCAAACTTGGGGAGAGAATTACAAAGCACTGAAATCAAAAGCATTACAGTAATCCCTCCATCTTTGCCACTACAAAAAACGCCTCCACAACCGCCGGTTCAAAATGTGTGCCGGATTCCTCCCGGATGATTGCATACGCCTTTTCAATCGGCATGGCATCTTTATAACAGCGTTTGGAAGTCAGGGCGTCAAAAACGTCCGCTACTGCCATAATTCTCGCACAAAGCGGTATTTCTTCCCCACTGATACCATAAGGATACCCTTTTCCGTTCCACCACTCATGATGATACGCCGCCATCTCCACCGCTATATTCAAATACTCTGACTCACCAAGATCTGCCTTTGCATGGGTAAGCAGTCCCTGTCCTGCCGTGGTATGCGTTTTCATAATCTCAAATTCTTCTTCCGTCAGTCTTCCCGGCTTATTTAGGACGGTGTCCGGTATATGTATCTTTCCGATATCGTGAAGCGGCGCTGCCACCACCATGTCCCTCATATACTTGTCAGTCAAAACATCGCTGTATGTACCCTGTCTTTTAAGCTCTTTTGCGATGCCCTCCACATATTTTGCCGTGCGTCTGATATGTCCGCCTGTATTGTCGTCCCTGTTCTCCACGACCTCAGCCATGAACGAAATCATACCGGACTGCATATTAGAAACCTGTTCATGATAAAAAGAACGTTTATTACCCTGCATGATCAGCACGATAATGGTAATCGTCATGATAAATGCTGCCATACTGCTGATACTGAGAAATGACATCATCTCGCGTCCGTAAGAGCCATCCGCCGCCTGCAAATTTCCTCTCTCCGCCACAATCCGCATGATCCCCGAATTGGAGAAGAACATCATCAAGATCCCAACCATCCAAAGCAGATACTTCTCTGATATTCGCAGACTCCTGTGCCTCATATTCTCATGAAACCAAATGCGCCATTTCCGCCCTTTTACATAGAAAAAAATCAACAGTACGGACAATATCCCGTAAACCATAACCTGATATATCAGTGTTCCCTGCACTGACAGAGAAAGCAGATACGGCGGCACAAGCATGATCGGCATCAAAAGCCCGTTGATAATGCCCATAAGCGGTATCATCAAAAACAGTCCCCGCAGACGGTGTTTTTTTCTGCCCAGACAGATATTCAGTCCGATCAGAACACCGGTTACTATTATTGCCGCATCTTTTCCAAAAACAAAAAATACGCCGGTAATAAGGAAAAAACTGATCATGTAAAAGATACGCTGTTTCTTAGTTTCCATATCAGGCTCTAAGAATACATATTTTTTTGCTAAAAAACCGCTTAATGTAACTGCCGCTGTTTCCAGTATATCAATGAACTCTGTTACCATCTCAATGCTTTCTCCCTCATTATTCTTTGCATTTTTTCAGGGCTGGTAGGTCCTGTCAGAATTTCATCTTTTTAAGCCATGTTTTCATCTCCGCATCACGTGACCCGGCGCTGCCCTCGTCATACTTGCCAAGATTTAATGTATCCATTATTCTGCCGTCCTCTAAATAAATTACTTTATCAGCATGTACAGCTACATTTGCGTCATGTGTAACCAATAAAACAGTTGTCCCTTTTTTATTTATATTATCAATAATACCTGAAACCTCTCTTGTGGTTGATGAGTTAAGCGCTCCTGTAAGCTCATCACCGAACAGAATATCCGGGTGATTTATCATTGCTCTGCAGATCGCTGCCCGCTGAAGCTGCCCGCCCGAAACCTTATAAATATCATGTTCCGCAACAGATGAAATCCCCATCTCTTCCATGAGCGCCATAGCTTCCTTAACAATTTCGGAACGGTCTGCTTCTCCTAATTGGAATGCAGGATACACAATATTATCAATGATAGAAAGATTTTTTAAAAAGCTTGGCTTCTGGAAAACAAATCCCATTCTTTTCAATCGGAGTTCCTGCATTTGCTTATCTGACATATCTGTCATGTCAGCCCCGTCAAAATATATTTTTCCAGATGAGGGCTCGTCCATTCCGCTGATACAATACAAAAGCGTTGACTTTCCACCGCCCGATTGTCCCATTACGGCAACGAATTCTCCCACATTGATCTGAAAATCTATGTCTGAAAGAATATTGCCTCCACCGTAGTTCTTGCATAAACCTTTTGCTTCTAAAATACTCATGTTCTTTCTCCTCGCACTATATAGTCATAGCCTTACTGGTTGACATATCCGGATATATCGATCTTTTGGATCTTCATACAAACGCTTAAATTAATGATTGCAAGAATTGAGATCAAGCTGACCGGAACAAGAATGCAGCCTATTGTCATAGGCGAAAAAGAAAAGCTTGTTATTCCTAATCCAAGCAGAGAAAACAATGCGCTGACAAGCTTTTCTCCTATCAATTCCGTCAGAGTAATACCTAAGATCACACCTGCCCCTCCGGTAAAAAGCATCGGATAAAGCTCCTGAATACAAATTGCCTTTATCGGAATACCAATTGCAATTTTTTCTGCCAGAGCACGCATGGTCCTTGCTAACCGGAGTTCCATGAATAACAGCACAATGAAAATAGTTATAACAAAGCTTATCACGATAACAAGATAAACTGCCTGACCAAGACCAGCGGTAACCCCTCCTAATGTCTGATCAAGGAAGCCATCCATACTCTTTATGCTGTAGCCGCTTCCTAGTTTTGATTTCAGATTATCAGCAAATTCATCAGCCGAAATATCAGAAGCTGATGTACCATCAGCGGACAATTCTAACTGATAAGTATATTTTTCTGATGCCTCACCCGGAAAATCATATAACGTTTTTGCTGTTCTTCCTCCGCTTGTAACGTCCTGATAAATACCGCAGATTTCAAAACTATATGTCTGATTACCGGCTGTAATGTCTAGCATATCTCCTATTTCTTTTCCAAGTTCATCGGCAAGAAGATAGGACAATGCAATATGCTTTTCATCAGACGGTTTTGAACCGCTAAGATAAACAATTCCCTTTCCGGCTGATAAGCCGGTATCAATATGCACTCCTACCGGTTCGCCCATACTGCCAAACGCTTGCAGACGTACACGCCGCAATACATCAATATTCTGAATACAGCCCATTTCTGCTTCTTCACTGAGCAGCTTAGAAAGCTCTGCATTTCTCTCCTCTAACGATTCGCCCTGTGTAACCTCTATGAGCAGATCGCAGATCGGACTTCCCATGTATGTAACAAAATCCTGAGCCTGCATCGTTTGCAGGGAACGTATCGGTACCATGACCAGAATCGTAATTATCAGCATCAGCGTAAATACGATTCCATATCCCCTGCGGACCTCCTGCAGTCCGATCAGTGCATTTACGGATAATTTTCCAGATTTGTGCAGTCCGCTTTTTATCTTTACTTTTTTACTGAATCCATCATTCAAAACAAGCAGATCAACGATGGTTTTTGTCTTTATCTGTTTCAATACTTTTTTTGCAAACAACAGAATAATGCAATATATCAATACAACAGCCACAGCAGCCAACAGGAGAAACCGGACATCAAGCGGCTGCTCCCCGAAAAATCTGCTGATATGACCTGTAAAAACCGGAAGAAGCAATAGCGCCAGTATAAATCCGACAATACCTGCCATAGACATAAGGATTCTGATCTTGGCAAGATAAAGATTTTCTATCCCTTTATCCGGAATACCAATGGACTTCATTGTACCTATTTCAACCACATCATCTTCAAGCTCGGCCAGTATTACGTACCGCAGGCAAATAATGACTACAATAATAAGCATAATTCCTGTAAGAACAAAAACAAACGCAGTCAGAATATCTGTCAGCGCACTCAGCAGGAATATTATCGTGTAGGTAATCGCTTGCCCGTTCTTCGGCAGATTTTTGTCGCTTTCTTCATATGCAGTCTGGTAAGCCGACGCAAGCGAACTGTCTGTAAAATATGTTTCAATGAGATATTCCGTTTCACCTATGTTCCCTAATAATAAATCAAAGTCGGCATCGCTTATAAGAAATCTTGTTGAGGAACAGGTCGTTGAGTTCATCATACCGTCGTAAACGTAAGCTGCCACAGTGAACTGTTTTCTGGTGCCGTCCGCACTGATAATGATCTTATCTCCAAGTGAAATATCGTACTGGTCAAGAATGATCATCGGAACACCAATTTCTCCGGCCATCAAATGTAACGGCATTCTTTTTTCATCAAGAAGAACATCATACCCGTTATTCTGCTTAACAAAGCTTATATCCAGACGGCAATCTGAAAGCGTATCATATTTATCCTCTCCCGAAACTGTAATATCCTCTCCGTAAAGATCTATCATAGGAGCCGTTTGCCAATATGTGACGCCCGGGAAGTTCTCGTTAAATTCATCAATATCTGCTTGCTCAATAGTTCCAATGTGCATTTGCAGAAAGTGCGGCGGCTTTGCTGTTTCATACATTGATGTTATGGACGAAAAAAGCTGTGATAACATTAACACCACAGAAGCAGCAATTGTCACTGACAAGAGCATAAACACAAATAAGACAATATTTTTCCAAGCCCTTTTCCGAAAATCATTTACCAATAACTTGATATGTATTTTCATTTATTCTTTCCTTTCCAATTCTTTTACAGAACTCAATAAGGATAAAATAATTGATGTCAGAAGCAGCAGAGCACCGGAGATCATCACCACATATGCTGCTCCTATTCCTACACTTACGTTCAGATTTACGGAAATACTATCTGCCAGTATTCCTGATAATCCATAGGCAAATACATATCCTAACTGTGATAAGAATCCGATCAAGCCCCATGCGCGCCCTTGTTTTTCATCCGGAATATTTGTTCTGGCAAGATAATCCAGACAGTTATTCGTAAATGGAAGAGTGGCAAAGAACAAAAATCCGGCCGCACACATCAGATATACATTCTGCTTTAGCCCGAATCCGGCCATTGTTATTCCGCTGAAAGCAAGGGAAATGCTCAGAACCTTGGCATATCCGCTTTTTATACCTTTTATGCCTAGAATCAGACTCGAAACCAACATTCCGCAGGCACAGACCGTTTCGACAATTCCCAAGGTTGTACTATCGGCAAAATCAAGCACCATCGGCTCTGCTAAAATCTGAAATGTTCCCATAAAGCAAGTCACAACACTTGACATGATGATCAAAACAAAAACACCTCGTTTTTCGGTGATTGCTTTCCAGCCCTCCTTGAAGCTGCTTATAAATGAATCCTGGTTGATAATTTCTTTTCCGGTAATCCCTCGTTTTACGACCAGTGTCGTAGTGACCGTTACAATAAAAGTGCAAATATCTATAATGAGCAACAGCTTGATGTCGCTTACTGCCAGAAGAAAACCTGCCAGCATAGGAGATATAAGATACCTTGCACTGCCTGCCAGACTGACCATACCGCTGGCTTTGGAATACTCTTCTTTCGTCAGAATATCTGTTATAGTTGCCCTGTACGAGGGTTCTAACAAAGCGGAAAAAACAGAGCTGATCAACACACCAATGCATATCTGCGTCAAGGAAGCATGACCGCTGATCATACATATTAAAATATAAAGAATTCCAAGTCCTGAAAGTCCGTCTCCGAGCATCATCAATAATCTTCTGTCGTAACGGTCTGCCAACACTCCTGCCGGAGCAGAAAGTATCAAAGTAGGAAGAAACGCAAGAAGTGATACCACCGCCATGCTTGCAGCACTTCCTGTCTCATTGAATACATACACAGCCAGGCCAAAGCTTGTAAGACCGCCACCTATTGATGAAATCAATTCCCCGGCCCATAATAACAAAAATTTTTTAAAACCCGAACCACTATTTCTCATAATATGCTCTCTCCTATCTCAATACTTTCAATAAGTAATTCTCATTTTACTGATTTATCAGCTGACGAATAAATCCAAGTGTATCAGGCGGCGCACCAAGTGTTTTTTCAACCATATCAATAAAGACCTTTATATCCCCTTCACTAAAATTACCGTTGTCAAACAAGTGCTGGCTCATAATCAAAATCATTCGGACACGTTCTTCGATATGGTCACAAGCAAACAATCCCTGCGCAATGCCCTCGCATACGACTTCTGCCAGAAGCGGCACAGCTTCATCAACAATCCGTCTGCTGATCTTTTCATGCATGATGATATTTTCTTTTTGATTCAATGCATCGGAAATATTGGTTTCCCCCTGTTCCGGTCGCAGCGACGTGATAACGCCGACCAGCTTTTGAGGAACGGGAATCGGGGCAGACAACATTGCTTTTGCCCGCTCTACTTCACCATTTATCATCATATTGATGACTTCTTCGAGAGTAGCTTCCTTGCTGGGAAAGTAGTAGTAATAAGTCCCTTTGGCAATATGAGCCTCAGCAATGATCTCATCTATACTTGTTTCCTCATACCCTTTTTGAATAAACATCCGATATGCAATTTTCAGAAGTTCTTGCTTTCGCCTTTCTCCTTTTTCACCTTTCACTTTGCGTCATGTACCTTTCATTTTCGACTATTAGTCGGTTTTATATTTTGACTGTATCACACCAAAAAGAGCTTGTCAAGGAAATAGACCGTCGGTCATTTTTTAAGATATGACAAATAAAAAATTCCCTTGTGATTTACCCATAAGGGAAAAACAAGGGAAAGATGTAGGGATCTATACTAAATAGTTTTTGAAGCACTCTGATTATTGGCATCTATGAGCTCTTCCAATCGGGCTGCATTCCTTTCCTGTACTGCTAAACTATATTTTTCAGATGGAAGTTCCAAGCTGATAGGCTTCTTTTATCTTTCCTTTACCCAGCACTTCACCTAAGTTCTTCCACCTGAGGTTTCTCTCATAAGTTCGATACCATGTTACGGCCTGAGAATAATCACCACCGTCCGCAGTCATTAGCAGCACGCTCTTTTTGGGAAACTTGCTATATCCCAAGCATTCCAATTCCGCATATAATCTGTCGGCTGCAGTTTTCAATGTGCCGGTTATCGTCCAAAAATATAACGGAGAAGCAAACACGACCACATCGGCATTTTCAAATTCAGCATAGATTTGATCCATATCGTCCTTTTGACTGCATGGACTTTTGGAATCCTTACCGGCTCTCAAACACCCTTTGCAGCTATGAATTTCCATCCCGTCAAGGTAAAAGTTCTTTACCTGATTACCTGCAGATTTTGCTCCGTCCTCAAAAGCTTCTATCAATTTGGCAGTATTCCCGTTCTGTCTGGCTCCACCATTTAAAATAATAATTTTTTTATTCATCTGCTTCACTCCTTACTTTATTGTACTATCCGGAATCGTCCCCATCTTTTTAATATCCCTTCCATCCCGTGCCCCATAAATGGTCAGCTTTCCTAATTCTTTGTTTAATGCGGCATATTCCTCTTCCGTCAGTTCGACATCCACAGCGCCAAGATTTTCAATGATGCGTTCTTCTTTTCTCATGCCGGGAATGGGAACAATGAAATCTCCACCGGCAAGAACCCATGCCAGGCCAATCTGCGCCGGGGTGCAATGTTTTCTCTCCGCAAATATCTGAACAAGTTCAAGCAGAGGTTTATTGGCCTCCATGTTCTCTTTGCTGAACCGTGTAATAACACTGCGAAGGTCATTTTTCTGGAACGTATTCCCCGAACTATACTTACCACTCAGGAAACCGTTTCCCATAGGTGCAAATGCGACAAACCCAATCCCAAGCTCCTTGCAAAGCGGAATTACGTCCTTCTCCCATTTTCTTTCCATCATGGAATACTCACTTTGGATTGCTGTAATTGGCGTTATGGCATTTGCCTTTTTAATCTGCTCTGCTGTAGGGGATGATTGACCCCATGCACGGATTTTTCCTTCTTTAATCAGCTTTCCCATGACCTCAGCGACCTGCTCCTCTGTGCCTTCATCCATCTGATGCTCCGTATACAGATCAATATAATCGGTCTGCAGACGCTTAAGAGAGCCTTCCAGATCCTTTCGGATTCCCGCTTCACTGAGTTTCTCTTCCGGCATATCCTGTCCGGGAAGCGGAGTCGGCCAGAATTTATCCGAAATAATAACCTTATCCCGCGGCAGCTCTTTTAATGCTTTCCCGACAAACTCTTCATTTTTGAAATAAGAATACATCTCAGCAGTATCAAAAAAATTGCAGCCAAGCTCGAATGCTTTATGAACCAGCCTGATTCCCTCTTCTTCTGACGGACCATCTCCATATGCATGTGTAAATCCCATGCATCCCATACCGATTGCTGACACTTTTAAATCTCTCAAAATTCTTGTTTTCATATACTCTTTACACAAATCATTATGATCTATTCTTCTGCCCAGACATTTTGTGCCAGCCTGAATACCGCCCATCCCTTCGGCCATCCGCAGTACATAGTGGCATGGGTAATGATAGCAGCAATCTCTTCCTTCGTCACGCCATGATTTTTTGCGTTGATAAGATGATATTCCAGCGATGAATCTGTAATACCGGAAGCCATAAGCGTTACCACCGTGATAATGCACTTTGTTTTCACATCTATCGCTTCCTCGTTCCATACCTCACCGAACAGCACATCATCATTCAAATGCGCAAACATCGGCGCAAATTTTCCTAACTGATCCCTTCCTGCTGTCTGTTTAATTTTTTCACTCATACTCTTTTTCCTCCAATTTATATTTGTTTATATCCTGTTCCTGATTTAGGACTGTATTTACATATCTGCTGTATACATAGAATGACAGCAGCACTGTCAGAATATCTGCACACACCTGCGACCAGACAATACCGTACATCCCAATGATACGGTTTAATAAAAACAGCATCGGAATATTAAATACCGCCCAACGCATAACACCGAGAAACAACGATTTATTTCCTTTTCCAAAGCCTTGAAATACATATACTGTGAAAAAGCTCATGAACATCAACGGTGTCGCAAGACATCTGATTCTCAAAAAGCCGGTACCCAGCAGTATGGTCTGTGCGTCAGGTATAAAGATTCGCATAATACCTCCCGCAAAAACTTCGTATAACGCAATGCTGATTACACTGACGATGAGTCCCATCTTCATGGAAAATCTTATGATATCATACATCCTGCCATGATTCTTTGCTGAATAATTATATGCAACGAGCGGCATCATTCCCTGGCAGATACCGATACCAACATTTAGGGGCAGCCTTTCCGCCTTCAGGACAATTCCGATGGCAGCAAGTTGAATATCACCGTATAATGTCATCAGCTTGTCAATGATCACATAGTCTATGTCAAAAAGCAGGGTCGTAATCGCTGACGGAATGCCAACATTGAATATGGAACCTATGCTCCTTCTGTCAGGCAATCCCTGTGTGATGTTTAAGCTGATAGCGGCCTGTTTTTTTATCCTGAATATCACACACAAAAAGTAACTGCATGCAATACAGTTCGAAATCAACGTCGCAATTCCAACACCCAACACTTCGCTGCCCTTGGGAAGGAGTACAAACATGAACAGCGGATCTAAGGCAATATTGATAATTCCTCCCATCGTGATACCAAGGCCTGCCTCTTTTGACATACCGACACTTCTGATCAGATTGGACATTACATTGGAAAGCACAGTAGGTATTCCACCAAGTACGATAACACAAAAAGCATACTGTCTAGCATAATGAAATGTATTCTCACTTGCGCCCAGCAATTCGAGAATCGGTTTCATAAACGCAAACATCACTAGGGAAAATATTGCCGTTATGGCAATTGATAAGTAAAAGCTGAAGGCAGATACCTTTTTGGCCTCGTTTTCCTTTCCCTCACCCAAAAGCCGTGATATCAACGCCCCTCCTCCTACTCCCGTCAGCCCCGCAAGCGAAAGGCAAATATTGAACACCGGAAGGATCAGTGAAGCCCCCGCTACCATATAAGGATTATTCGTCCTTCCAAGGTAAAAGGTATCCGCCATATTGTAGATCAGGACAATGATCTGACTGAATATAGTCGGCAGAGCCATTGCCTTTACCGCCTTTGGCACCGGCAGAGTTTCAAAAATCTCTTTACTATCTACCTTCGACATCATTCTCACTCTCCTCGATCCTTTGGTCTATATGCTTGATATATCGCTTCATAAAATCTTTGACCTGATCCAGCTGCTTTTGTGAAAAACCTTCCACAAAGGCCATATCCCGTACAAGCCATGCTTCATGTGCAGCGGCATGCTTTTCATATATCGTTTTCCCTGTATCTGTCAGGCGGTAATAGATGTTTTTTACATTACCATCTCTCTGATAGGATGATATAAGACCGGCTTCCGCCAGTTTCTTTATGTTCTTACAGATACCACCCCTTGTCATTCCCATATGCTCTGCAAGAGAGGTGACATTCGGCTGCTCCAGATCACCGATCGCAGCAATGATATGAAGCTCCGAATTATTGTACCCTCTCAAAGATTGATCCTCTTTGAGCTTTGATAACATTTCCTGCTTGTCACCATATTCTTTAAAAAGACTTAATAAATCCATCTCTTTCTCCTTTTTGTTTACTCGGAAACAATATTAACATGCGATTGTTTCCTTGTCAACAAAATTTTGTGTTTCTACAAAGAAAGAACCGAAACCGAGGTTCCGATTCTTTTTGAAATCTTTTCTTCGTATATTCATTTTTCCGTTTATTGCAAGGGCGAATCGCTCTTTGTCTTCTGGTATTATGATATTCACTGGATGTTCGAGTTCTCGAACAAAGCGAAGACCAAGACCTGAACGCATGGCAAATTCTTCCTGTGTAAGCCCTGCTGCCTTCCTATTTTCTTTGATAAATTTGACAATTTTATTCATACAGTATTTACTCCGTACACATTATTATGTGCATATATTACACCCTTATCGGTTATGATTTAATCCGGAAATTATTCTGTATAAATAATTGTAAGATTACTACCTCATGCCATTTCTTTTACAATCTGATTCAGCTTTTCAATCTGCTCTGCAGAAAGTTTTTTCCGGCTTAAAAGAGCAGTAAATAATTTATCGACAGAACCGTCATAAATCTTGTTGATCAGTTCATTGGTTTCCGCCTCCTGTACTTCCTCTTTGGGAATCAGGGCACGACACATGAAATTCGGCTCGGAACGTTCAATCGCACCTTTTTTGATGCAGCGTTTGATCAGGGTATATGTCGTATTGATATTCCAACCATATTCGTCCTTTAACACCTCTGCAACATGTCTGGCAGGACAGACACCCTCATTCCACAACACGCCCATCACTTTCAATTCGGCATCAAATAATTTAATATCCATAAAGTATCCCCTTTCATAAGACTGCCGTATTGTGTACGCTTGTATAATACTCTGGTCTTATAGCATTGTCAAGTCCTCATTTAAAATTTTTCAAACGGAAAAGACCACTACAAATGTAATGGTCCTTTTTCGCTCATAATCTTAGCTCCTATTCCTTGTTAGCCTGCGGAAGCATGGTCTGAATATCGTAGGATATCACTACGCCTCTTCCTCCATACATTTGATAAAATTTCTTGATTACCCGATCCGCTACTTTTTTGCCGTTCTCCAAATCCGTATCCAGCAAAATAACAATATATTGGATACTGCTGTATCTGGTTCCCACATCTACCAACCGCACGGAGGATGCCACAGCCAATTCCAGTGTCTGCATGGGTTCCTCGAAATTCAATCTCATATTTTCATGCTCATCAATGGACAGCGTAAACAGTATGGTCTGTACACGCTGTTTGTTTCTCTTCACGCCTCGGGAAATGTATTCGTAGATCCGCCCAAACTCTCCAAACTCTACATTAAAGACGCCTTCTTTGTTCTCCTTCGTATCTCCTTCCAGCATAGTGCGGATGTGTACCAGATCCGTACCGGTATTTTGAACCTTACCCTTAGATTCTTCTTCACTATAGAATGCGTATGCATTTTTGCCTTTTCTCTTCACATAATACAGCGATTTATTGGCGTTGCTGTTTAACACGTCATAAGTCTTGCCATCATGAGGAAAAATCGCAATACCGATGGATGCGGAAGCTGCATTTTCATAGTTCAATTTTTTCAGGCTATCGGATAGCGTATCCAAAATACCCTGCGCCTTTGCGGCTATCTCCTTCCTGTCGGTCATACCTGTCAGGAATACCACAAACTCATCCGCACCCAAACGGCCGACAACATCCTCCGGCCCTGTATTTTCTTTCAAAACATCAGAAAACATTTTTAATATATTATCACCTATGATATGGCCCAAAGTATCATTCACTTGCTTGAAATTGTCCATATCAATTATCAGTAACGTTCCCAGATGTCCTTCACCTAAAAGCCTTTCGATCTGTTCCTCCGCATAGCTTCGGGTACGCAGTCCCGTCAAGTGGTCGATGGTCGCCTTTTGCTGCATATCGGTAGCATATTCCGTGAGCATCTTGCTAAGCACTTCTCTGCTCTCGCTTGCCCGACTGTCATCCCATCTGGCCGCTCTTCTCTCATTCGTGATATCAAATCCCTCGCGGAGCATTTCCAGGAACAGATCCGTCAGTCCCGGATCAAACTGGGTCCCACGTCCCTTTTCAAATTCCTGGATGACTCTCTCCTGCGTAAGCTTAGGGCGGTAGATACGGTTGGAAGTCATGGCATCATACGCATCCGCAATACCGATAATTCTGGCATAATAGGGAATTTCTTCTCCTTTCAGGCCATAGGGATAACCCTTTCCGTCATAACGCTCATGGTGGTACAGAGCACCCTCTCCCACACCGCTTATCATATGGATATCCTTCAGGATATCGTGACCGATTACAGGATGCTTCTTAATGACATTAAACTCTTCGCTGCTGAGTTTGCCCGGTTTATTCAGGATAGCGTCAGGCACACCAATCTTTCCAAGATCGTGCAGCAGCGCCACATTATAGATATTTTGAACTTCCTTTTCCGACCAATTTAAACGCTCGGCAATAGCAGTGGCACACTGTGCCACACGCTTGGAGTGGCCGGAGGTATAGGCATCCTTGGCATCGATCGTATTGGCGATTACCAGAATCGAATTTAATAACACCTTCTCCAACAGATTCGTCTTTTCTTCCAGATTTCTCTCCAGATCGTTCTGTAATTCAGCAAGCTCAATAATGCGGCTGATACGGCTTAACATGACCATGGGTTCAAAGGGCTTTGTGATAAAGTCCAACGCACCCAGCACAAGGCATTCCTTTTCCGTCTCCGGGTCGGTATCCGCCGTCAGGAAAATAATGGGGATTCTCTTCCACTTTTTATTCTCCCGAATCTTTTTCATGGTCTCCCGGCCGTCCATCCCCGGCATATGTAAATCCAATAAAATCAGTCTCGGCAAATTTTCTTTTAAAAATTCCAGTGCCGCCTCCCCTGACTGCGCCGTATGAACAAAATATTTCTCCTTGATAAGGATATCTCCTGCCACTCTTAAATTGAATTCATCATCGTCCACAATCAGCACATCACAGGCATATGGCTTTTTTACTGCTTCCAAGACCGCTCCTCCTTATGAGATTCCTCTGCAATTTTTGAACCTCTTTTCATCTGTCTTTTGAAATTCGACAACATCTTATTTTATCATAACATAAAACCAATTTTTTATCTATAACATTCTGAATGTAATAGTTCCTTGTGCACAAAAATCCGAAACAATAGAGAAAAAAATATGTACAAGTTGTAAAAAACATATTAATATACTAATATATACAAATATATAACCTTATTAGCAATCATAGCAAATTAGAAAAAGGAGAGCAGTATATGAATTTACCGTTTCGGATTGATTTGACAGGACAGGTGGCTGTGGTAACCGGAGGCAGCGGTATCATCGGGGGGATGTTTTGCCGGGCACTGGCGGAATGTGGTGCCAAAGTTGCAGTACTTGGCAGAAAAGCGGAGAACGGCATTCCGGTAGTGGAGGATATCAAAGCTGCGGGCGGTGAAGCCATCACTGTAGCGGCGGATGTGCTGAACAAAGACAGTTTAGAGCAGGCCAAGCAGGAAATCTTAAATACCTGGGGCAAGATCAATATTCTGGTAAACTGTGCGGGCGGCGCTGTAAAGAGTGCGGCGATACCACAGGATCAGTTTGAAGACAGGGAGCCTGAGGAACTGAACTTCTTTAACATCGATCTGGAAAATGTACATAACGAACTGGACTTAAATCTGTATGGAACGATGCTGCCGACACAAATCTTAGGAGCGTGCATGGTCGGTCAGGAGAATGCCAATATCATAAATATCTCCAGCATGGGCGCTTACGGTCCTCTGACACGAATTCCGGGATACTCCAGCGCCAAAGCTGCCATCTCCAACTTTACAGAGTGGGCTGCAAATTACTTTGCAAAAAGTGGCATCCGTGTCAATGCGCTGGCGCCCGGCTTTTTCCAGACCACTCAGAATCACAGTCTGCATTTTAATCCTGACGGGACGCCAACGCCCAGAAGTCAGAAGATCATTGCCAGTACCCCCATGGGCAAATACGGCGATCCGGAAGATTTGATCGGAGCGCTGTTATTCCTGGTAAGTCCCAAAGGCAGCAGCTTCGTGACGGGTGTTGTACTGCCGGTGGACGGTGGATTCCACTGTTATCTTGGCGTATAATGACAGTAGTGTCAAAAAACATTTTACATATAAAAGAAAAGAATCGAGGAGAAATTCTTCGATTCTTTTCTTTTAGCACAAGTATTTATTCAGCGAGTGAAAATATAACGGTAATGCTTCCGCTTCCCAATGCTTTCTTCCAATCCGTAAGATCATCTATTTTTCCGATTCTGGTATAACTCCATGAATTACTGCCGTAAAACATCACAATATTGTTACCGTTATACAGTACGATATCACCGGCGGAAGTAGTGGTCTGGTGATTATCGGTCGTCAGACTCCTTCCAAGAGATCCAACTTTTTCAAATCCCGAATAATCGTCCATTTGAATGATAACCGATCCTTCTTTCATCATATCCAATAGCTCTTCCACAGCCGTATTATTCTCCAGCGTTGCTGTAAAATTGTAATCTCCGATCTGTACGTTCATTTTCATTTCTGCCTGTTCCCCCGTTTCTTCTTCACTTTCTGATACATTATCATCTGATATTGATTCTATATTCTGCTGCGGTACAGTTTCATTTTCTTCCCGGACATCTGCACGATCTTCTACCTGTGTATCGGCGATATTATTTAAGGAGTCTGTACCTGTTTTTTCGCCGCAGCCTATGAATGTCAATGCCATGCCCAGTGCGGCAGCTACTGTCAAAAAAAATTTTCTCATATTATAAAAACGCTCCATTGCGGATTTCCCCTAATTTACCAGTTTATTTTTCTTTAATATACACCCTGCGCATTAAAATATCAAATACCTATACAAAATCTCATTGTATGCTTGACGAGCATAAAATCAACACATATACTTTTCTTATGAAATGATTCATTACAGTTACAGGAGGATTCACTTTTATGGACATTCGTATCCTGCGGTATTTTCTTGCAGTTGCACGGGAGGAAAGCATCTCCGGGGCTGCTGAATTTCTGCATCTTACTCAGCCCACGCTCTCCCGCCAACTCATGGATCTGGAAGAAGAATTAGGTGTAAAGCTGTTAAACCGCGGCAACAAAAATCGAAGTGTTACATTGACGGAAGAGGGAATGCTGCTGCGCAGACGCGCAGAAGAGATTGTCGCTTTGACAGATAAAACGATTTCTGAATTTCATACAGCTCACGATGTAGTCAGCGGTGATGTTTATATTGGCGGAGGTGAAACCAATGCCATGCGGCTGATTGCCAGAGTAGGGAAAAAGCTGCAGTCACAATACCCTCTGATCCGTTATCATCTGTTCAGCGGAAATGCCGATGATGTTGCAGGTCGGCTGGATAAAGGCCTTCTGGATTTCGGTCTTTTTATTGAACCGGCCAATATGGAGCGGTACAATTATCTCCGCTTACCTGCCACAGACACTTGGGGACTTCTTATGCGTAAAGACAGTCCGCTCGCCGACAAAGAGAGTATACACGCAAACGATCTGGAAAATATACCGTTGATCGTATCCAGGCAATCCATGGTACACAATGAATTGTCCGGCTGGAGCGGGAGCGATTTTGATAAGCTGAACATCGTGGCTACCTACAATTTGATCTACAATGCATCACTAATGGTGGACGAGGGTTTTGGTTATGCATTATGTTTAGACAGAATTATATTCTCTGCCGATCATGACAGCCTTTGCTTCCGACCATTGGAACCAAGATTAGAGGCACATCTCGATATCGCATGGAAAAAATATCAGGTATTCTCAAAAGCAGCAGAAAAATTTTTGGAAGCATTGCAGGATGAACTCTGAGTTTCTTACGTCAAAAAAGAATCGAAGCAAACGCCTCGATTCTTTTATTTTAACCTGTCGGATTAACGATTTTGGTATGTCTAATCTCTCATGGACTCTACCGCTGTGGAAATCTTCCGGACAATTTCTTCCACTTCCATATTCACCTGTGCACTCTGCGCTGAAAGCTTACCTACCTCCTTGGCTACCACTGCAAATCCCGATCCATGCTCGCCTGCTCTGGCTGCCTCAATGCTGGCATTTAAAGCAAGTATCTTCTGCTTGTTCTGAAGTGCCTTTAATTCTGTGGTTTTCGCAATAATCTGTGCCACCATGTCGTGGGTAGTCGCTACGCCCGATGACATCTTATCCATAATGGAAACATTCATGTTTTTGGCATACTCTGCATTGATAAAGTTATTCAAAACATCGCCCAGAAGCTGAGCAGATGCTTTGATTTCTTCCTCTGTGCGGACATTTACCTTATGTAAAGCTTTAATGTACTCGTCTTCATCTACACCGATCTCACGTGCAACCTGACGAAATTTCTCTTCATCCGGATTTTCGGGAAGAACCTGTCCGCCGATAACGGATCCCACCGTGTGACCTTCAACCACCAAGGGAATAGCAAAATCGAGCAATCCCGCATGACAGTAGTACACATCTTTTCCCTCTCTATCGCATTTCTCGCACCTTGCACATCCTTCTTTACTGCCTCTGGTCAATTTAATACAAAAATCCGTAAAATTATAGCACTCGGAAATGTACTCACCGTTACTTCCAACTGCTACAGTTGCAAGCCCGGTTGCCTTAGCCCAGTTTGCCATAAGATTCTCGAATTTTTCCATATCGGTAAAATCTCTTATTTCCATTTTTCTCCCTTTCCGCAGCTTTCTGCCGTATCATATCAATCTGCTGTATAATTAATTATTATTCTAACATACTTTTATTAATTATTCAAACTACATTTTAAACTGACCGACAATTGAATACAATTCCTGAATCGTATCCCTGCTTTCCGCCGCCAACCGGGAATTGTTGCCGGTTTCCTCAGCCATGCCGGAGGTTTCTTCGGCAATTTTATGAATGCCCTGACTGGATTCCCGCACCATATCATTGATATCCGTTACCGTTCCGGAAATCTCATCCAGTGCGCCAACCAATTCTACAAGGGCTTCGTTCACCTGATGCATGCCGTTGTCCATAGTGGAGGTATCTCTCTGATACTTTTGTGCCACGGAGTTAAAGCTGTCATAGTCGGGCAGAATCTTAGTGTTAATAAAATTCATAAGTGTATTTAAGCATTTTACCATATCGGAAACAGCCGTATACACCTCGCCCACCATACTGTTAATGCTTTCCACCGTCTGATTGGTCTGGCCTGCCAGTGAAGATATTTCTGTAGCCACCACGGAGAATCCGCGTCCTGCCTCTCCGGCTCTGGCTGCCTCGATCGATGCATTTAACGCCAATAAATTAGTCTGCTCGGAAATACCGGAAATGGCTTCCGTCAGCTGGCTGATCCGTTCTACTGCCTTAGAGTGCTCTATGGCAATATCCGTATCCTTTTTCACCTGCTCATACATACTTTGCGTCTGATTTGTGGCTGTCAGGGTATTATCCGACAGATTTTCGGCATCCACCATCAAATCCCGGGAAAGTTTTTGGCTGTCATCGGAAAGCCGTTTAATGGACTGGGCATTCTGCTGCAGACGTATCACTGTATCTTTGATCCTATCCGTGCTGTCCGAAGTCTGCGTCATTGTCGCAAACAGTTCCTCGGTAACCGCAGAATTATGTTCCGTCATATTGTTGACATTGCCGGATGCCTGAAGCAGGTTGTCTATATTGCTGTTTAGCGTACTGCAGGAACTGCCGATAAGATTCACTATCGTCCGCAATTCCTTACGCATCTGACGGACCGCTCTGGCCATTTCACCGGTTTCATCCTTTAATCTGCAGAGCTTATCCCCGCCTTCAGTCCGTTCAAAATTAAGGACCGCCATATTCTGAATAATCTTGGTAATCTGACGAATGGGCTTTGCCATCTGGCTGCCTGTAATAGAGGCTATCGCAATCACCAATATCAGCGTTACCACAATGGCAATCGCGATCTGCAGAGTCATCCTTTGCGTATCGGCAAACAGTTCGGAGCGGGGAACTGTCAATACCAATTTCATACCGTTATGCAATGTGGTATACAATCTTACCAAAGAGGAAGAAGTATCCACTGTATTCACCTTACCAGGATTACCCAAAACTGCTGCTGCAGCAGCATCTATCTCCGAAAGCGCTGTTCCGGGGTCATATTCCCTATGTACCAAGATATCGTTGGACGGATTAGTCAGATATGCATAGCCGCTGTTATAGACCTCGATATCATTTATCATATCTTCCACAATACTAAAATCGATATCCATTCCGACAATTCCCACGGATTCCCCGTCAATATAGATGGGTACCACATAGGAAATCATATAAACATCAATATTTTCATTCAAATAAGGATCCATCCAGATGGGTTCCCCCGCATTCACGGGAATATAATACCATCCCACGTGTGTCAGATCATCCGGATTGTACATACTGAAATCGGTGGGTTCCGTCAATTCAAAATTATCTCCCTCTCCGACAAGGAAAATACCCGAAGTGGGATAGGCAAGTTCAGGATTATATCGGACATAGACCGTTCTGGCCCCCTGCGTATTCCTAGCCAGAGTAAGCGCAGCATTTTCCAGCGCCGCCGTACATTCATCCACATAAGCGTCGGAGGTCTTGAAACGAGAAAAATCGGTTATTGTCGAAACCGTCATTTCACTCAGACTGTCCACCGACTGCTCGATGGCATAGAGCATAATATCAATATCCTGGGCATTCTTATACGCCGTCAAAAGAAGGTTTTCTTTAGACTGCCTTTCCGTAATACCGCGGGATGTTCCAATACTTAAAATCCCGATCAAAAGGGACAGCAAAAGCGCTGTAGCGGTAACAAGTGCAATAATCTTAGTTGTAAGTGTTTTCATGACTGATCTCCCGTCCTTGATTTCATTTGGACTTTATCATATAATAATAACGGCTTAAAGTCAATTTAGTCGACTAAATTTTATTACATAAAATACTATTATGGAGAGCAATCACTTAATCTGCACACCATATCACTTAATTTACACAAACATTTCATAACGGAGGACGAAAAGTGATTCAAATTGCAATCTGCGACGACCAAGCGGAAGAACTGGGACACACATACGCCATGGCAGAGGCATACTGCCGCCTGCACCTTGAACTGAATATTTCTTTTCATAAATTTGAATCCGCTGACGACCTGTTAAGATTCATCAGTACACGAAACCGTTTTGACATATATCTTCTGGATATTCTAATGCCCAATGTAAACGGCATAGAGGTAGGATACGCCATCCGTGAAAGCGATTCCGCCGCCGTCATTCTCTATCTGACATCCTCCCCCGACTATGCGCTGCAGTCCTATCAGGTGGATGCGGGAGGATATCTGCTCAAACCGGTCAGTGAGAAGGATTTATTTGCCACACTGGACAAAGTGATCGCAAAACTGGATGCAGAAGATCGAAAATGCTTTATGTTTCAAACACCCCATGGCGGCATCGAAAGCATTCCCTATTCCCATCTTTTATATCTGGAATATTACCAGCACCGCCTGAATGCCCATACGACAGAGAACAAAACATTGGAAAGTATTTATCACCGGGAATCTTTTCAAGAACTGACTGCCTCCCTTACGGACAGCAGATTTGTAAAGATTGCCGCATCCATCATTGTCAATATGCAGCATATACGGAACATGAATTCAAGAGAAATCCGTCTGTCCAATGAGGAAAAGCTGGGCATTTCCCGACTTTATGTGACAGATGCAAGAAAGGCCTTTATGGATTATCTTCTGGAAAGAGGAAACGAAATATGAGTATTGCGGAAATTGTACGTATGGCCCTTACAATGTTCGTCTTCAGCAGCATGTGTTTTATCCTGCTTGACAGAAAATATAGTTTGAAAAAGACACTGAGTATATTCGGAGGTTTCGTAGCCGCGGCAGTTGTGCTTAACGCGACAATTGCTATGCTGTTCGGATGGGAGAAATTCACCTTTTTCTATGTACCCGTGACAAACGGCCTCATAACAGTCGGCCTTTTCTTCTTGTCCAAAAGGAAAGGATTTCCTGTGGTATTCAATATGCTGACTGCCACAGTTTTCACCCATGCCCCCGCTCTGGTGATACGTATTTTGATTCTGGAAACAGAACAGTCTGTCTGGGCGGAGACTCTGATAAGGCTTATCTTAGGCATACCGTTTATCATCATTTTCTATCGATATCTGCGCCCCTATTATATGAGAATGCTGATGATCATGAAAAAGGGATGGGGGTATCTCTGCCTGATACCCAGCATATACTATATTTTATGTATCTTTAACTTTGTTATTTTTCCCTACCATACAGCATCAGAATATCGAAGGGTATGTTTAAACTGTCTTTTTGCACTCGCTATTACGATAGTTGCCTACGGCGTGATTTTTACCTTGTTTGGGATAATTCTCCATGAAGCGGAAATGCGTGACGAGCAGCAGCTGCTCAAAATCCAGATGCAGGCAATGGAACGCCATGCCGATATGCTGAAAGAAAATACGGAAAAGGTGCAGATATTTCGGCATGATCTGAGGCATTATGTTGCGGATATAAAAGTACTGATCGAATCCGGCAATACAAAAGAAGCCCTGCGCATCCTCGGTAGTTTTGACGAGCAAACTATAAACACTTCCGTGCCGCACTACTGTGATAATCCCACGGTCAATGCCATTCTTGTGTATTATATCCATAAAGCACAGCATGACGGCATCACGGTGGAAACAGACTGCAGACTGCCCGAGCATCTGCCAACCGAGGCCTCGGAACTTGCCATAGTGCTTGCCAATGCCATTGAAAATGCCATTCATGCCTGCGGCAAGGTTCCGCAAGGCAATGAACGGCTCATCAAAATAAAATTAGTTTCTTCGCCTCAGCTTGCCATAGAGATTTCCAATTCCTACGTAGGCCGGATAGAGTTTGATGAAAATGGCATTCCCGTATCTACAGAAAGCGGACACGGACTTGGAACTAAGAGCATTTCTGCCTTTGTTGAAAGACATGACGGTATCATTGAGTACAATGCGGACGGCAAACTATTTCGGTTACGGCTGCTGGTGGGAGCAGAATAGAATGAATCTTTTTCTATTCTGCCCCTTTTAGTGCTTCTACCATGTCAATCTTTTTGTTTTTTCCTGCGACCATCCAACCGACCAACAGAGAGGTTCCAAAGGTCAACACAATGCTGATCACATAAGTAAAGAGACCAACAAAAAGTTTCAGTTCATATTCAGTGGCCAGTGCCGTAAGCAGCGCATAGAGTGTGACAAAACCGCCGGGCAGACCGATCAAAACACCGACAACTGTCAGCCAGAGATTTTGACTGATCAACAGACGTCCTATATGCCGGTCACGGAATCCCAGAACTTTTAATGTTGCCAGTTCTCTGCTGCGTTCCAGATAGCTCATAATACCCAAATTATATAAGACTACAATACCTAAAACAATGGCAGCAATTACCAATAACAGCACCATAATGTTCATGATATCCATAAAGCTTTCATAGGAATCCATCAAGGTCTGCTTATCTTGTTTCCCGGCAATAATCGGTGACGTACCGACCTCGTCTATTGTCTCATCTGTATAAATCGCAGAAATGGTATAAGGAATCCCCAGATTGTCCGCACAGACATTGGTGATAATGATGCTTTCGGTTATGACCGAACGATAATAACCAGCCACTTTTACTTCATAGCTTTCCTCACTGCCATAGGGCGAAAATGTAATGGTATCACCAATCTTTGCAGTATCCTTAAGACGCTGGCAGAGATAAGCACCGTTATCCGTCAGTTCCATGAGGGTGTTATCCCCATCCACAAAGCGAATATTTTCTTTCTCTGCCGAGTAGATTTCCAATGTGACCGCCCTTCCCCCATAGCTTACGCCACAGGAAGCCATCCAGTCACCGTCCACCTGTCCGGCCAGATCAAGGGCTTCCTCTTTTGAGGCCGTATCCGATAAATTAATCTGTGTATTGTAGTTGCAAATATCTTCGTCCAGCAGTTTCAAATATTCTGCCATAGTATCCTTCATTCCAAATCCGCCTACCAGCAGAATCATACAGCCGGTAACACCGATCAGTGTCATGGCCGAACGGGACTTATGGCGCATGACATCCCTAAGATTCCATTTGGTTCCGAAGGACAGTTTTTCTCCGAAAGGCAGAAGTTCAAAAATACTCCTCTTCATTGCTTTGGGCGCATACGGACGGAGCGCATCAGCCGCGGTGCCATGCAACATCTTTTTAACGGACAGAAAACTGATCAACGTTAACAGCAAAACAATCAGTACCAATAGCGGCCAACAGAAACCGGGCATCACAAGGGACCAGTCCGGCAGGTCAAAGTATGTACCCATCATACCGTCCGGACTGATGATAAGATAGGCAATCCCATATCCCAGCACAATACCCAAAATCGTACCAATAAGTCCTATCACAAAGCCGTAGGAAGTATAATGGCGTAAAATGCGTCTATCGCGGAAGCCCAGCGCTTTTAATGTACCAATCTGCGTCTTCTCATTGGCAGTGATGCGGTGCATGGTAGTGACCATCGTTAAGATGGCGATCACCAGAAAGAGTACCGGAAGAATGGAACCCATGGTCTGCCCCTCTTCGGTCTCACTCAAAGCTCCGGCATAGGAAACATGCTCCTTTTTAGAAAGCGTCAATGTCGTCCGGCCAAGAGCATCCGCTACCGCTTGTTCCATCTCCTCTTTATCCATATCGGAAAGTAAATTGATCTGAGGATAGAACGCCATGCCCATAACCTGATTTAACGTCTTCGGCGTCACATAAGCAAAACCAAAAGTCGTGTAATCCGGCATCAACTGATTCTCCCCGGATGTGCAGATCATCATTTCACCGCTTTTGATCAATCCGACAATCTCCCGACTGGTTTCTTGTCCCCCGATAGCAAAAGTCAGGGTATCGCCGACAGCCAAATTGTTTTCTGCGGCAAAACGGTCTGAAAGCCAAATTCCGTCTGAATTTTCATCATATTCCATGCCCTCCGTTACAAGCATGGTCGAAACATTGTAACTCTCGGATACGTTTAGAGAGATGGATTTATTCTCTTCTTTTAAGTCGAAATTAACAGAGAAATACCGGGTTGCGGCATCCACGCCCTCAATACTGCGAATCGCATCGATATCCTCTTCTGAAAATCCTGTCTGATCATATAGTCGGAAATCGGCATATTTTGTTTCTTCAAAGAAGGCAGACGTATCCGCTTCAATGCTTTTCCATTCAATATTAAAACCCAGAAAAACACCAACACCAATGGCAATCATGATAATCATAGATAGAAACTGTGTTTTATATTTCCAAGCTGTACGGAATAATTTTCGCATCATCATAACTTACCACTCCACTTCCTCTGCACTCATGGGTGCAGTCTGCTGTTCACAGGAACGGATTTTTCCGTTTTTCACCCGGATCACCACATCCGCCATTTTCGCAATGTTCTGGTTATGGGTTACGATCACGATGGTCTTATGATAGTTTCGCGCCATAGAAAGCAGCAGTTTCAATACCATCACGCCGGTTTCGGAGTCCAGCGCACCGGTAGGTTCATCACAGAGTAAAATCTTCGGATTCTTAGCCAGGGCACGGGCAATGGAGACACGCTGCTGTTCTCCGCCGGAAAGTTCGGCCGGGAACTGTTTTATATGATCTTCAAGCCCAACCTCAGCCAGCATCTTTTTGGCATCCAACGGGTTGCCTGCAATCTCCTTGACTAACGCTACGTTTTCTAATACCGTCAATGTGGGAATCAAATTGTAAAACTGGAATACAAAACCCACCGTTGACGCACGGTAATCGGCCAGTTCATTAGCAGTAAGTGTAGAGATATCACGTCCGTTTACTGTGATCCTACCGCTTGTAGGACTGTCCAATCCGCCAAGCAGATTCAGTAGTGTACTCTTTCCCGCACCGCTGGGACCAAGAATAACCACAAATTTCCCTTCTTCCAAAGACAGATTCACATCATCCAGTGCCTTTTGCTCGTGATCTCCGCTTTTATAGACGCGGGTCACATTTTCAAATGTAACGATTGCCATATGGAACCTCCTTATTTCTTATCCATTGGTTAGTTTTAGCTAACCATATGTGGAAAATAGAACCGCTCAGTAGAGCGGCTTCATTACCAGACCTTCTCTGTTCTAAATATATTCCAGTAAGTCTAAACGTCCTAGCGTTAGTTATTTCTAACTATATAGAAGTATAATACTCCCTCATTTCTTTGTCAACTCCTATTTAATAATTTGAGTGCACTTCTCATCTTTCTCAACTGCCTGCAAAGCTCCTCACAATCGCAGTCCGCTTTCTCCGCAAAGTACACTTGATACAATGACTCTTCCTGCTCCCTGCTTATCTCTATCCGGCTGTGGCTCTTTATCCATTGAAGCTGTTCCCGCAGCGTACGCAGTTTCCGAAAATCCCGGTGTTTTCTGCTGAGATAGGATTGCAAACGCCCGTATGCTAACTGTACTCTCTCCCGTCCGGGAAGCTTTTTCTCTCTTTGCACACGCAGCAGATATACTGCCCCATATCCAATGCCAAACAATGCCGCCGCGCCCAAAAGTACATACGTGATACCGCCCAGCGCAGTTTCCAGATAGGCCCCCAGATTACTCTCTGCTATATTCACATTCGTGCCTTCTCCGCCCCCGTTCATAAACACTTCCCAGAAGGACATACTGTTTTCTCCGTCTGCCCGGGCGGGCGTGGGATCCACTACAATCCACCCCTTCCCATCCACATAGATTTCCACCCATGCGTGCGCATAGGCATCCGGAATCGCCATCTCAATCAGGGCAGTTTCACCGATGGGCGCATAGCCTTCATAATAATCACTGTACTTAGCACCTTCTACCAGCGTGCCTTCCTCCACTACATTATAGTAAGAGAAGGCATACCCCTCCACATAGCGGGCGGGAATGCCCATCTGTCGAAACAGCATGGTGGCCGCAGAGGCAAAATGAGCACAGTATCCCCGCTTACTTTCCAGCAGAAAATGGGTAATATAATCCGGATTTCCAAAATAAAATCCCGGCCGCAGGGTGTAGGAATAATTGTCCTGAAAATACTCTGTGATCTGTGCCGCTATCTCCTCCCCCGTTCCCCAGAGTCCTGCATCCCAGCACACTCTCTCAACAGCGTTTTTACAGCTTACGGGCACATACAAGTATGCATCGTCCGCCTGAGAACTCACCTCGTCCGCATCTCCAACGGCAGGATAATAGGTATAATAAGTCACATTATCTAACGTCCGCGTCATCTCTTCGTCGGTGTAGTAGGGCTGATAATCAAACCTGTCGGCATCATCCAGCTTTTCCACTTCCATGATACCCCTGCCCTCTTTAAAGCCGGTTTCCAAGGGTTCATCCTCTGCCTCGGACCATCTGTCCCCCAGATAATCCTTTCCCGTGAACGCTTTTAAATATACCGGCTGAAGATCATAGGGTGTATATCTGACAAGCAGCACGGTTTCATAAGTCGGTATGACTGCGGAGCTCTTGCTTAGCATACCCCCGCTGACGCCCGTCCCGCTGCTCCCCTGAGGGAACAAGGCCATGAGACCAAACTGGGCATATCTGGACATCTGCCTCTCCGAAGCCTCCTTGACCGCATTCTTCGGTATCATGTTACTGTAAATGAATTCCGGTAAGAGAAAGGCCGTAAGCCGCACTAACAGCACTGCAAGCACCGCCGCTAAAGGCAGGATATACCGCGTCTGCCGTGATATTTTTTCCCGCACGTTCCCTCTCTGCAGGATCGCCACCGTGAGATATCCGGTGAGCAGAAAGATCATATAGATCAGATCGGGCGAGCTTTCCAGATAAAAAAGGACGACATAGGGAGTCAGCGTCAGGAGCACCACTTTTAACAGACTGCTTTTGTTCTGCAGCATAATATTCAGCAGGATGACTCCCACCATACCAAAAAACAAAACAAATGCGGTGACTGTGACATAAGTCTCCTCCACCACTAGGGAATGTTCCATACCGGTCTGCACTCTAAAATAAAGTCTCGCCATCTCATAGATGCGGTTTAAGACGGCATAGTAACCACTGTTGATCACCCAGTAATTGGCCACCGCAACATACAGATACGCCACAAATACCAAAAAGCTCACCAAATTTGTGAGCCATTTTTTACCGGTCTCATATACCGCACTCAGAATAAACGCCAGTGCAAACAGCACCAGCATACACAGTCCATTGTTATAGTCCAACTGGATAGCGGACAAAAATCCTCCGAGTGCACCGTATACCAATAGAAAAAGAAGGAGGGCCTTTGCCAGAGCCGCAAAAAAGTCATACTTTCCGCTCTCCTGCACCTGCACGAGAGTAAGCTCCGGGCTTTCTGCTTTCTTTTTTCTACCGAATATACGCACCCTTATATGCTCCTGTCCGAATCAATATGTAACTCTCCCCGGGGTGCTCTACCGCCATCTGTGTCTCGGCTGCCCCCACTCGATGTAAACCATTGTCACTCAAAATCTCACTGAGCACATTTTCCAACTCACCCTGCTCTGCCACAAAGCGGCCCTGCAGGATATCACCGCGTCCCGGCCAATATAACTGCACGGGATACTCTTTATGCAGCAGTAGTCTGCACAGGGAATCCGCTGCCTCCATAAGGCCGTCGTTTAACTCCCTGTCCTCTAAAAGCGGTAGCAAAACATTTATCTTATCACGTCCCGTAGCCAGACGTTCTCTCACCATCAGTTCCTTCTGCTTGGCGGATAACTTCCAATGGATGCTTTTCAGTTCATCTCCCGGAATGTACTCCCTGATCTCATAATCGGGATTGTAATCCACGCCTCTTTTTTTCGTTTCATTTTCCTGAGGAAAATCTTCCACACAGCTTTGCAGTTCTTCCCCATCCGTCTCCGTGAAAGCAGGCCACACGATCACATACGCATCCGATCTGTCACAGCCCCGCAGGCAGAACATGTGGAACAGGTCAAAGATTTCAAGGGCTTCTATTCTGACCTCCACCCTTCCGGCGTATCGGCTGCTTAACCGCAGCTTTATCTCGCCGCCTTCCCCGGGTGCGACCCACAGCCGCTGTTTTTTTCGCTCTGAATAACCGGTGAAAATATTACTCCAGGAATAGGTAATATCTGCGGTAAAAGACGCAATTTTTCCGGAGTTGTGCACCTTGACCGTAAAGAAAAACTCCGCATTCCTGCCCACCCGCTCAGCTGGTAGTACTACTTGCGCACGCAGCTTATCCCGGCTAAACCACAAAAGCAGAAAAGAAGCTGCCGAACCGCATGCCATGAGCAATAGTACCAAAAACAAGAAATAGCTGCGAAAGAAATTCCACAGATACAGCGTAATCCCAAACAATATGCAAAATCGCAAAATCCCCCACGGACTCAGGTGTAGCCTTTTCTCCATCAGACTGCATGTATCCTTTCCGTAATCTCTAAAATAATATCCGATACGTCCATGCCCTCCGCACGCGCTTTGGCATTTAAATGAATCCGATGTCTCCATACGTCATCAATCACTTCCAGCACATCCTCGGGAATCACATAGTCCCCGCCCCGCATGAGCGCCATGGATCTTGCCATCTTCAAAAGGGCAATCCCGCCCCTTGGACTGACACCCAGCGCAATGCGCGCATCCTGTCTGGTCGCTTCCGTAAGCCGCACCAAATATTCGTAAATATTGTCCTCTACATGAAGTGATTCCGCCTGCTTCTTAAGCTCCGCCAGACGCTCTGTCGTAATCACACTCTGTACCTGCTTCAGCCCCTCTCCCGCACTGTTCTTTAAAATATCCACCGCCGCTTCATGGGAAGGGTACCCCATGCTGAGGCAGATCAAAAAACGGTCCAATTGGGATTCCGGCAAAAGCTGTGTGCCGGAGGAGCCAAATGGATTTTCCGTGGCAATGACCGTAAAAGGAGTCGGTAAAAGATGGGGAATGCCGTCCACCGTCACCTTGCCTTCCTCCATAGCCTCCAAGAGCGCCGACTGCGTCTTGGAAGAAGTTCGGTTTAATTCGTCCGCCAAAAACAGATTGCAGAATACCGCACCCTTTTTGTACTCAAATTCACCGATGCCGCTGTTATACATGGTAAATCCCACGATATCGCTGGGCAGCACATCCGGTGTAAACTGCATTCTCTTATATTCCAGTTCCATGGATTTGCCCAGAGCCATTGCCAATGTCGTCTTTCCCACACCGGGAATATCCTCCAAAAGTACATGTCCCCCTGCCAGCACTGCCGCCAGTACTTTACGGATCACATCCTCCTTGCCCTTTACCACTTTATTTACTTCCGTGACAATCTGCTGAAGCTCTGTATTCATACGTGCTTTCCCTTTCAAATTCTTCCGATTTCTACAGTAGTGCGCCTGAGTACATTTTATCTGTTTTTTATGGGGAGGTCAATAAAAGGAAAGCAGCCGGTGCTTTCCTTTTACAAAGATTTAAAAGTGAGGACAACTTTTGCAACATAGTGTCCGATAAACACAAACAGTCCCATCACCGCTATGTAGTCAAGCAAAAACAGGATCAGTGGTTCATTAAAATCAAAGAAAACAAACTGATTCTTTAAAAAGATATAACTACCGATTTCCCGTCTTATAAAGGCATATACACCGTAACCGGCCATCAGAAAACCGATGCTTCTCACAATCCAGGAACGGACAGTGGACGGCTTCCCCCACATCCTTTTTGCCATGCCCATCATCATGCTCCAATGCAGACCGAGATGGAGGGAGATAAAAGTAAATCCCCAATAGGCTGAGAGCATGTGTAATGTTCTTGCCCATGACCGTCCCCCTGTGATCGGCAAAAAAGCAAGAGCATGGCGGGAAAGTACGATGCCGCTCACCATAGAGCCAAGCATAGAACCGAGCGCCAAAACGACCAGAACGGTCTGTAAAATGCGAAAGGGCGTATACTTCCCTTTAAACAGGTTCCGACTCCATGCACTGTTTAAGACATGATGCAGAATAAACAACACGAACAGTCCGATTCCAAGCCATTCGTGCAATGCCTCTCCGACCAGACTGTACGCCATCAGAAGAAGCAGCACTGCCGTCATCAAAATATCTATACTAATTTTTATGATTCGCTTTGATTTCATTTTATAATACCCGAATTCTCAATCCATGCTTCCACATCGGACTCTGCCGATGATGCATGGGACCCTCTTACATCAAGACCGCTAAGTAATATTGCATCGGGACAAAGTTCGGCAATCGCTCTTTCACTGCTGCCCATACGGCTCCCTTCGTGGGTACAGAGAGGCAGTATGGTCTTGCCCGCAAAATCATATTCCTCCAAAAAGGTAAATACGGGCTGGGGCAGGGTCCCCCACCAGTTTGGATAAACCAGTACAATGACATCATACTGATCCATATTCTCTACATGGGAGGCCAGTGCCGGTCTGGCATCATCATCCTGCTCTTCTGCAGCCACATCCGTGGTTTCTCTGTAATCTGACGGATATGTCGTTTCCGTCTGAATCAAAAACAAATCTCCTCCGGTTACTTCCTGCGCCATCTTTGCAAGATATTCGGCATTGCCTACAAACTCTTCACCCTCTACATTGATGCTGGCAGATGTTATTGCATCCACACCGGCCTCCCACTCGGTATTTCCCACGCGGGAAAAGTATGCAATCAAAATATTACTGCCTTGTCCGAATCTGACTGCACCGTCATTTTCTTCCGGATTTATTCCATCCAGCGTATTAGCATTTCCGGATGTAAGCTCTGCATCGCTGTCCCCTTGCAAATTGCCATCATCTGTGACAGAATCAGAAGTACCCTCCGATGAAGCAGAAGGCCGATTTTGGTCCGGTGTATTATTCCCTCTCTCATTGCCGCATGCTGCCACGGGAACAGCCATAGCAAATATCATCAACACAACCAATATCTTTTTCATGAACTTGCAGTCCTCCTAAAATCAAAAACCAGACGAAACAGTATATCTTATTCTATAATATCCGTAGATGCTGCCGTCTCGGTCTGGGTCTTATAAGCGGCTACACGCTCTTCCAGACGCTCAATGGTCGCTTTTAATGCTTGAGAGCCAAGCACCATATGCAGCGGTGTATCAGGCTTATCCACACTCTCAATCATACGGGCCGCCATCTTAACAGGGTCACCGGGCGCCAGCCCCTTGGCAGGATCCAGCATATTTAAGAAGCCGTGAACATGGTCATACTCCGGAGTGAGATTGGCAACCTTTGCGCTGCCGTAGCGGAATTCTGTGCGGGCTCCGCCCGGTTCTACGATAGTTACTTTGATATTGTACTTTGCAACTTCCTGCGCCACGGACTCACAGAAACCCTCGATCCCGAACTTTGTAGCGTGGTACATGGAATTTGCCGCAAAGGCTACCTGTCCACCGTAAGAAGATATCTGAATGATATTACCGCTCTCCTGCTTACGCAGATAGGGCAGTGCAGAACGGATCAATGCAATGGAGCCGGTAAGATTGGTGGCGATAATGTGATCCACCTCCTCATCAGTCAATTCTTCCGCCGCGCCAAACAGACCGTATCCTGCATTGGAAACAATCACGTCAATTTTGCCATGTTCTTTAAAAGCTGCGTCCACCGTGGCATGAACCGCCGGAACATCGGTAACATCCAAAATACGGCAGTCAAAAGTTAAGGGATGCCTGGCAATCAGATCTTCGACTTTTTTCGTATTTCTTACGGTACCAATGACTGTATTTCCACTTTCCAAAAGCTGCTTTGTCATTTCATAACCAAAACCACTGGATACACCCGTGATCAGCCATGTTTTACTCATAATCTCTTCCTCCATTTCTTAGTTCTGTCTCATTTCCTAAACGGTTTTACCTTATCATTTATTGCTGAGGCTTCAAAGGGCCGTAGTAATAGGATGCAGTCGCACCGCCGTCGATAAGAAAAGTAGAACCTGTGATGAAAGCGCCTTTGTCGCTCATCACTAATTCCGCCACATTTGCTACCTCATCCGCCGTACCGGGACGTCCAGCAGGACATTTTGCAAACATGTTCTTGTAGAAATCACCGCGGGGACCGTTGAACTCATCAATCGCTAATGGGGTCACAATAATACCGGGCGCAATATCGTTTAGCCTTGCACCGCGCTCTCCCCATTTTACGGCTTCAGCCATTACACGCTTCTCATTGCAGCGCTTTGCCATCTGGTAGGCATGGAGCGTGTCACGAATGTTTTCCGGCTGGAGCATTTCCAGTTTCAACAGTTCCTCCGTGGGCGTAGTAGCCAGCAGTTCATCCTGTTCTGCGGTCAATGCAGGCATACGGAAACCACTTTGACTGGAAATCGTTACGCCGCTGCCGCCCTCGGCAATGACTTTACCAACTTCTTCCAACAGTACGGCCGTACCATATAAATCTACTTTCAAAATCGCTTCAATGGGGGCCTGACTGGGCGAAACCCCTGCGCCGTTAACCAATTTGGTAACGGGACCATATTTTTGCGCCTCTGCAATCAGATGCAGAATGGACTCTCTGCTGGAAATATCCATCTCCATAGGCACTACATCGAATCCCGCATCATTCATAATCTTGGCAATCGCATCCGCATTCTCCTTTTTCTTATCGCCTAAAACGATCTTCATTCCAAAGCCTACCCTTCTGGCAATCGCCATGCTGAGCTGGCCGGCGCCGACAACAATCATGACTTGCTTTTCTTCCGGTTTCTGTGTACTCATAATATAACATTCCTTTCTCTTTCACTGTTTTAATTATTGTTTTCTGCTGCTTTATTTACACAGGTCAGTGCGTTTAAGCTGCGGGGATATCCGATAAACGGCAGACAATGAGAAATGATTTTAATTAGAAATAATTTATCATTTCCATTGCGCATATTTGCCGCTGCATGGCTGGTAAGCTGGGGTTCACATCCTCCTTGTGCAGCAAGGAAACAGAATGTGATCAGCTCACGCTCCGCATAACTTAAACCTTTGCGGGTGTAATAATCTCCAAAGCAATTGTCTGCCAGCCACAGGTTGATGTGTCTGCTCTCCTCCGGTCCGGACTGCCAGAAGTCCCGCATCCCTTCGCCGAAAATATCTACCTGTGCCTGTGTTCCTGACTCCCGCCGATTCTCTGTTGTAGTCGTCGCCTGACCCTCGAGAGGAAGGGATATGCCTTTTGCCTCCAAAACTTCATTCACCGCTTTCAAGAACGGGAACACACGGCCGATGCCTAAGTAAGCCACCGCCTGATAAGTAATCTCTTTGATCTCTATCGGCGTTACGCCAAAGTTCATTGCAGCGGGCAGCATGGCCTTAAATTCGTCGATGCCCTGACAACCTAAAAGCGTTGCCAATATTGCCATATGGCGGGTCCTGCCGTCCACCTCTTTGCCCCTGATGTCAGGCATATTGATGACTTCGTCAAACGCAAAGTTATCAAACCGTTCAATGAATTCCGGGTCGGTTTCTAAAAACTTGGAAACATAACCGGGAAACATCTTCTCGTGATACTGTTTGGAAAATTCTGAAATCGCCATTTCGCATACTCCTTTTTATTGTTTTGAGCCATGGCAGCTCGATTCCGCTACGATTTATCAAACTCTTCAGCCACGCTTACCAAGAGTTCCCGAATCTGCAAATGCTGCGGGCAGGAATGTTCACACTTGCCGCATTTGATACAATCGGAAGCCTTTCCGTTGCGTGTGGTGTAAACGTTGCTATAGTAATAATCCGTATTCCAGTTATTGAAAACCTTTTTTGCATTCAGACAGGCAAACAAGTCCGGAATCAGAATCTGCTTGGGGCAGTCTGCAGTGCAATAACGGCAGGAGGTGCAGGGAATCATGTTTTTGGAGATGAAAATCTCTCTCACCTTGTCGATTGCCGCAAGTTCAACTTCGGACAAAGATTTAAAATCCTTCATGGCACTGATATTATCCTCCATCTGCGCCATATCGCTCATACCGGAAATGACCATCATGATTCCATCGAAATCTGCGGCAAAACGAATCGCATAGCTTGCGGGGCTTCCGCCCTTAAGTTCGTCCAAAACCGCTTTGGCATCCTCCGGAAGGTTGGCAAGATTACCGCCCTTCACCGGTTCCATTACAATAACGGGCTTGCCGAACTTCTTGCAGACCTGCAAGCATCTGCGGCTTTGTACTGCCGGATCCTCGTAGTCGATATAATTGAACTGTATCTGCACCACTTCGATCTGCGGGTACTCTGTCAATATCTGTTCCAGTACATCCGCTGTGTCATGGAAGGAAATACCAAAGTGTTTGAACTTACCTTCCTCCTTCAGTTCCAGTGCGGTTTCATAAGCCCGGCATTTCTTGAAAAAGGCAAAATTCTCAGCATTCTGCGCATGCATGAGATAGAAATCAAAATAGTCCACCCCGCATGCCGCTAACTGGCTTTCAAAGAAAGGACGAATATCCTCCTGTTTCTTAAAAAAGAAATTGGTCAGTTTATCGGTCAGGATGTATTTGTCACGGGAATACCGACCGGTCAGACACTCCCGCAGAGCAGTTTCGCTTTTGCCACCCAGATAACCGTGGGCAGTATCAAAATAGTTAAAACCGTTTTCCAAAAAAGTATCCACCATACTGTTAAATTCCTGTACGTCCACTTCTCCATCCTTCATAGGCAGACGCATGCATCCAAAGCCGAATTTTTTATTCACTTCACTGAAATATGGATTCATATCTTATTCCTCCCGGAAGTATTTTCTTATGCTCTAAGTATAATAAGGAAATCGTCAAACAACAATTCGTTTTTCAGCGCATTCGCATAAGCTATTCTTATCCGAATGCGAATAAAATGCCCGTGTCCTCCATTTTGCAGACACAGGCATTTATCATTCGTACTGTTTAGAAAACACCTCTTTCAATATTTCTGCGAATTCTTCGATATAATAACCGGAATTATCCGCCTTCCAAAAAGTGCAGTAATGGCGGGTAACCGGGCGATCTCTCCGATAGAGTGGAATTCGCATAGTTGTATTGCCAAGAAAAGCCGCTCCCTCGTCAATAGGCATAAAGCCGTTGTTCTGCACTACCATAAGGCGTGCCTCATCCATACTGTCGGCAAAAAGGAAATCTCCCTTAAATCCGAAAATATCGCTGTAATACTCTTGCTCCGTATTCTGCTGCCCTTTTGAGACTACCAGAATACAGGGCGTATTCTTCAAATCCTCCGCCGAAACCATTTTTAAAGCAGAGATAGGATTTCTGGAAGCAATCTCAATGCAGCAATTTATGTGGGCAAGCGAACAATTGACATATTCGTCAGAAAAAGCTCTGCGCTGATCGCTCATTACAAGATCGACTTTCGACCTGCGCAATGCATCATATAAATCCTCATGGCTGCCGCTTAGGATATGAACACTGATATCCGGATACTTTTCCGAAAAAAACGCTACCGCCATTTGAATTGCATCACCGGCATAACTTTTCAAATATCCGATACGCAATCCGGCCTGATCCTTTCCGGCAATACGGACTGCATCCTGCACCAGACGGTCATAATCCGCCACCAAAACCAGACTTTTTTTATAAAAATATTCTCCTGCCGGTGTCAGGACAAATTTTCGATTCATCCGCTCAATTAACTGTATCCCCAGTTCCTGCTCCAGTGACTTGATCTGCTGGGAAATAGCGGATTGCGAAATATGGCATTCCTCTGCAGCTTCCGTAAAACTGCCACAGCGGACAACCGCTTGAAAATATCTTACTTGATTTAACATGTTCTCCCTCTGTGATTTATTTTAGTACTTCCTTTGCCCAATCACCGATTTCCTGCTCGGAATCTTCGACCTCATGCCCTAGGAATGCACCGCCGTCCAGAATCTCAGCTCCAACGCATATTTTTCTTATGTCATCCACACTTTTTCCTAACCCGCTGCCGCCGCTTGTAACAAACGGAATGATCCTCTTACCACTCCAGTCGTAGTGCTGCAGAAAATTGAATACCGGTGTGGGGATTGTATTCCACCAGTTAGGATAACCGAGAATGATGGTATCGTACTCGTCTATATTCGGATAGTTCCTAAGCTCCGGATAAATTCCTTTCTCCAGTTCTTCCTTTGCCTCATAGATCATCTTCATATGATCTTCCATGTAGGTCTTGACAGTCTCAATCTCAAAGATATCACCGCCCACTGCCTTCTGGATAAACTCAGCTGCCACAGCAGTGTGTCCTTTTTCCAGATTCACAATTTTCATGCCGGGTGCAATTGTCTCACCCTTCAAAGAATAAAATACAGTCAAAATCTTAGCCATTTTTCCTCACCTTCCGCCAATCCCACGGCTCTCAATTAATTTACGGAATTTATTCCACTTCACAGAGAATATGGATGCTCCTGCCCATTTTTTCCAAAACAGCTGCAATATCTTCCTCAAAATCGCCTATCTGATGGATTTTATAGGGCGCAGTGTCGCAGTCCCTAAATACAAGAGAAAGCGCGTTCCATCCCTCGAAATAATACAGTCCGTTCCGATGACCTTTCATGGTATCCGGACAGCCATTTGCCGCTGCCTTTTCCGGCAGAGCTGCATAATATTCATGTTCACCGCTGCGTGTATAATCCAGTGTAAAAGGACACATTCCGGAAATTTTTTCAGCCAGTGGATTTTCCAACAGGACGGCATGATATACCATGCCGTCCACTGTAACCCGAACTCGCTTCGCCATATCAGATCTCCTTTTTCGCCCATGCCGCCACAGTGCTTTCGGATTTCGACGCATCCGCGCCGTGTACTGCAAGACCCTTTCCAAAGGTTGCGCCAGCACAGAGCTTCTTTAAATCCCGCTCACAGCTGCCCAGCCCGCTACCCTCATGGGTCATAACTGCCATCACTTTTTTGCCGGAGAAATCCAGCTTTTCAAGCTGTGTGAAGATTGCCATCGGGAAGGTTCCCCACCAACAGGGACCGCAGACAAATACATTGTCATATTCTGCAATGCTGTCCAGGTATTTCTTCAGTTCCGGTCTGGCCTGTGCATGCAGTTCTTTTTTTGCCTCATCAATACAGGTATAGTAATCTGCCGCATAAGGTTTTACCGTATCTACCTCGAACAGGTCGCCGCCCACCGCTTTCTGAATGAACTCGGCAACAATCTCCGTGTTGCCCTTTGAAATATTCTTTACACTGCCGTTCCAATAATTTTCGCCTTTACGTGAGTAATAAATGATCAGATTCTTTGCCATGTCGTTGTTCTCCTTTTTTGTTATATTTTGTTTGTTTAGAAATAAATGAAACATATCGTTGCCTCAATCATGGACCTTCAATTCAGAAAGCCCCTCTGCGTTGCTCATATCCTCCGGATCATGGGTACCTACACCCTTATCCATTGCGCGTATCTCCGCCATCTCATAATCGGCCAGCATGAAATCAAAAATATTCAGATTCGCTTTGATATGCTCCATGCTTGTCGCTTTCGGAATGGCAACGATCCCTTCCTGCAGATGCCAGCGCAGAATAACCTGCGCCACACTCTTGTCGTATTTCTCTGCAATCTTGACCAGCCTTACATCATTTAAGAGTTCTTTATCCGCATGCCCCAGCGGATACCACGCTTCCAATCGTATGCCATACTGATCCAGATATTTGCGCAGCTCTTTCTGCTGGAAGAAAGGATTGCACTCCATCTGGTTCACCGCCGGGAGTATCTCCATCTTTGGAATCAGATTGGAAAGCAGTTTCACTGTATGATTGCTGATGCCGATGCTTTTAATCTTTCCGGCTCGGACCGCCTCTTCTAACGCTTTCCAAGCCCCGACCGTATCATCGTAGGGCTGATGAAGCAAATACAAATCCATATATTCCAACCCCAGTTTTTTCAAGGAATCATCGATGCCCCTTTTCGCTGCCTCATAACCGTAATCCTGCATCCACAGCTTGGAGGTCACATAAATCTCCTCTCTCGGGATACCGCTGCTTCGGATCGCTTTTCCTACATCCGTTTCATTGAAATAAGCTGCTGCTGTATCAATCAGACGGTAGCCTGCCTGCAGCGCCTTTGATACCGCCTCTTCACAGGGTCCGTTATTCTCCACAAGAAAAACGCCAAACCCTTGTGCGGGGATCTGTAGGCCGTTATTCAGCTTCATAGAATCCATTTCTCTCACCTCCTATTTTGTACCGTATAGTGCTGAAGTGTTTAATTCGTTCAGTTTTTCATCAATGGCATTTACTTCTTCCATTGTTAGCTCTACATCTGCCGCACCCAGATTTTCACGGATTCGCTCCGGTTTTCTGGAACCGGGAATGGGTACGATATACGTTTTTTTACAGATCATCCACGCCAGAGAAATCTGTGCCGGAGTCGCATTTTTCTCCTCCGCAAGCGACCTAAGATACTCAAACAGACTGCGATTTGCCTCAAAAGCCTCCGGGGTATATTGCGGCATATGGCTGCGGTAATCCACTCCCTCCTCAAACTTGGAATCCTTATTGTATCGATCACTGAGCACACCGTTGGCAAGGGGACTGAAAGCAACAAAACCTACACTTAACTCTTCAAGCACTGGAAACAGCTTCTCATAATCCCGCGCCATCATGGAATAGCGGTTCTGAATGCAGGTCACCGGGCACACACCATGAGCCTTCCGCAGGTATTCCTCATCTGTTTCGGAGATGCCCCAATGAAGAATTTTTCCCTCTTTGATGAGCTCCGCCATCACGCCCGCCACTTCCTCTGCCGGAACCTGCGGATCGATACGGTGCTGATAATACAAATCCACATAATCCGTATCTAACCGTTTCAAACTGCCTTCTACGGATTTGCGGATGGTTTCCGGTCGGGAATCCATCTGCAGACCATTCGGAGAATGCTGTACACCATATTTGGTGGCAATCACAACATCGTGACGATGGGGTTTTAGCGCCGCTCCCACCAATTCCTCATTATATGCGGTACTGCCATCCGCATTGATGCCGGTATAACATTCCGCCGTATCGAAATAGAGATATCCCATATCCACCGCCTGATGCAGCACCTCTGTCATTTCTTTTGTATCAGCCGGCGCTCCGTATGCGTGCGTCATACCCATGCAGCCAAATCCCACTGCTGAAACCGTTAAATCCTTTCCTAAAATTCTTTCTTTCACCTGCTTTCATCCTTTCCTATATTTTTAATAAGTGGAGGCTTTTGCCTCTGTAATTTTCCATGAATCTGCTCTTTGTACAAGCTTCAACTTAAGCTGCAGCCGCCATGTGTGCGGTCCGCCTCCGAACACTGCTGCATTCACCATACTCTGTCCAATGAACTCCGCGTGACCGCCGGACACATTGGTTTCCATCCGCTGGTGATTCGCAGAATAGTAATTCAAAGTTCCATCCTCCACTGCCCGAATGAATGCGGCTTTAGACTGCCTCATTCCCGTCATATGCACCAGCACAAAGGAATCATCCAGAACCTCCGAAAGTATTCCTCGGTCTTTTCGGGTCATGCCAAGATACATCTGCCGGTAACAATTTTCAATTTTATCTTTATCGCTCATGCTGACACTCATACGCTTTTCCTCCCTTTATGTCTTTTTCATCGTGGTTCGCTTTTTCCAATGCACGGCTAAGCCCTACATTAGACAAAGTCACAAGCAAAACCATAATCCCATAAAACCCTTGCGTCACACCGCTGTTGTAATCCACATTGACAAAACGGATTCCAAAGTTGCCGCTTCCGGCTTTTCCAGTTCTAACACCAGAATGGTCATAATAATTGCCAATACTGCGTCAGTAAAAGCCATCAATCGTTCTTTTCCCATTATCCCACCCCTTGAAGAGTATCTTACAGCTATTGATTATCTTGACAATTTTATTATGCCCCTATATAATCAAAAAGTCTAATCGAATTAGCCAATTAACGATTCAAATTTTATATTAAGGAGAAAAGATGACTCTAAAGGACATCGATTATATTTTGGAATTGGCACAAACACAAAACTTTAACCGTGCGGCGGAAAATCTCTATACAGCGCAGCCTACTTTGAGCTACCATATTAAAGCTGCGGAGGAGGAGTTGGGCTTTCAGATCTTTACCCGCTCAAGCAAAGGCGCCTTGCTGACACCGGCCGGCGCACAGTTTTGCACTACACTTCGCAATGTACGAACCGAACTGAAAAATGCCATAGAGCAGGCGCAGAATTTCAGTACAAGGTATTCGGAAAATATTACTGTGGACTCGGGCTGGCGTTCCGCCATATATGATCTGCCCAAGATCATCAAGAAGCTTGCGCAGCTCCATCCTTCGGTTTCCATTACGCCGACCTTTTCTGCTGATAATTCCATGGATAAGTTTCTCAAAGGGGAAACAGATATTGCCTTTTCTTTAGAAGAAAATGTCAGAAAGATACCGGATATTAAAATTCATCCTTTTTATAAAAGTCCGATTTATCTACTTTCTTTGCCAGACGATCCCCTTGTAAAGAAAGAGCGGGTTACTGCCCAGGATTTGGCGGGGCGGACTCTGATGGTTGGAGGCGGCTCACCGGCGGCTCTGAAAAAGGTGCAGCAGCGTATCATTAACACTGTGGATATCAACTACTTCAACAGTGCGGACCATGATACCACACTTACCAATGTAGCCGCAAATCTGGGCATCTGCCTTGCTCCCGGTTTTTTAAACGACCACAATCCGGACTATGCATGGACACCTTTTGACTGCGAGGAAACCATTTCCTGTGTACTATGTACACATAAGGATGATACCCGTGAGATTGTACAGGAACTTGTGAGATTGATGCAGGAACAATATAGATAAGAGATTTATTTGAAAACATACAGTGTTTATCTTACAATAGCATTAGTGAAAATTAAGGAGTAATCTTATATGTCAAAAAATATTGCTGAACGAAATACTGCTCTTATATTAAATGGTAATCTTATAAAAGCAATATTGTACTTATCCATACCAATTGTAATAAATAACTTCATCCAAACCATGTATAACCTGACCGATGCCTACTGGCTGGGTAAACTGGGAACGGCAGATATGGCAGGCATCTCCCTGGTGTCACCTGTACAGAATATGATCATAAACTTCGGACAGGGCATAACGCTTGCAGGCTCGATACTTATTTCACAGTATATAGGGGCAAACGACAGCAAAAACGCCAGATCAATGGCCAGCCAGATTTTTACCTGTTCCATGATTTTCTCCATCGTACTGGGTACAATATGTTTCTTCTGCACTCCCGGTATCGTTACATGGCTCGGTGCGGAAGGCGATGTCTTTCAGCGAGGAAAGACATACCTGCAGATCGTTATTTTTGATCTGCCTTTTCTATTTATCATAAACATTTTTACTGCCGTAAGTCAGGCGCAGGGCAATACCGTCAGACCTATGTTGCTTAACCTGCTCGGTATCGTGTTTAATATGGTCTTAGATCCTCTATTTATGATGGTGCTTGACTTAGGCATTGCCGGCGCCGCTTTTGCAACCGTGCTTGCAAAAATCCCCTGTGCGGCTGTGGGCTTGTATTTCCTTACAAGAAAAGAAAATGAAGTGCATCTTGAATTTAAAGATTTCAAATTTGAAAAATCAAAGCTTTTGAATATTGTAAGAATCGGTCTTCCTACTGCAATAGGTGGCTCTACAATGCAGTTCGGATTTCTTCTTATGACAAAAAATGTTCTTGAATTCGGCGATGATGCAATGGCTGCTTACGGCATAGGCAACAGAATAAACGGCATTATCACTATGCCAAGTAATGCCGTGGGCTCCGCCGTAGCCACCATTGTAGGGCAGAATATAGGAGCGGAGAATATAGAAAGAGCAGAGGCTGCTTATAAAAAAGCCAGAATCATGATCGTTGCTTTCCTTTTTGTAAGCGGTATGATCATGTCCAGAGGAATCGTGTCAACGTTTATGGCGTCCATATTCTCTGAAGACAGTAATGTTATTCTCATGGCAGCGGATTTCCTGTCCATAATGGCATTCTGGTGTTGGGCTAACGGCATACACAATACTACTACGGGACTTTTCCAAGGTACCGGCAATACATTGTATACTATGGTCATTGAGGCAGCCAGGCTATGGGTATTTAGATTTGCTTCCCTGTTCATATTAAAGAATGTTTTCGGCATGGCGGAAAGAAGCGTGTGGTTCTCCGTAGTCATAAGCAACGGTATTTCCGCTTTTATACTATGGGTATTGTACAAAATGGGCTTATGGAGAAAAAATAAGGCAAAGCTTTAAAGTGCGTGAGCCATAAGGAAACATTCACAAAAATATGACTTGAACCGAGTAGACGGAAAAAGTTACACTCTAGCTACTCGTGACTTATGTAGCCAAGCCAGAAAAGCAAATATCAATTATTAAATAACCACCTCTCTTTTCTATGCAAGGATAGAGAGGTGATTCAGCATATTTTTGCCATGTATAAACTTAAATCGACCACCTGTTGAAAAGCAGTAGAAATTCTTTTTTGCTTTTTCTATACTATAGCCGTAGCTACAGAAGGGGGTGCAGAAATCGAATGCAAGTGGAAATCAAAATCGACAGCACTTACGAAGAACCTAAAATCATTATCCTTACCAGCAAAATGACCGATGAGATAAGTATGCTTATGAAGAAAATATCCGAGGAAGTCCCCCAGGTTCTTTCTGGATTTCGGGACAATATGCTGGAAGTGTTGGAGCAATCTGAAATACTTCGTATTTATGCAGCCGACAGTAAAGTTTTTGCAACAACAATGGACGGGGAGTACACCTTACGTTTGCGATTATATGAATTAGAAGAACGACTTGATAAAAACCTATTTGTTCGCATATCTAATTCGGAGATTATCAATCTCAAAAAGGTAAGAAAGTTTGACTTGAGTTTTACAGGTACAATATGTGTTTCCCTGTCGGACGGTACCGTTACTTATGTTTCAAGAAGATACGTCAACAAGATCAAACAAATATTAGGAATATGAGGTGATCCTATGAAAAAGAAAATTTTTGTGCGTGCTCTTTTAGGAGCTCCCATTGGACTTGCGATCTGTACTGTGGTGACAATCATATTTTCGTTGATCTACGGAAACGGAGAATACCTCGCGGCATCTCACGATCTCATCGCTGCATGCAGCAGCGAGATACAAGCAGTTATTTTGCAAACAGTTTTTAGCATGATTTATGGTGCAGTGTGGGGCGGGGCATCGATAATATGGGAAGCAGAAAGTTGGAGCCTGTTAAAAATGACGCTTACTCATCTTGCCATATGCTCTATATCCACTTTCCTTATCGCCTACTTTCTACAATGGATGGCGCACAGTCTACTGGGGGCTTTCTGCTTTTTCGGAATGTTCTTCGTAATTTATACGATAGTTTGGCTTTCAAAGTATTGTGCCATAAAAAGACAAATAGAACAGATGAACAGCAAGCTAAAGGAAAAAAACTAAAGTTTTGCAGTACAAAAAATAGGGATGTGACTGTTAGCCACATCCTTAATTTTTGACAATCCTGTTTGTCAGCCGTTAAATTAATTGTTTCTTGTTGTTCTAATCCCTTCATCTGCATTTCTAATATCCTGAAGCAGTTTATCATAGAGCGCATCTTCGCTCAGCGTTTTATTTTCATTCCTTAATGCCGCCAAATCAACTTTTCCGTCCAAATACATATCCCAAAAATCTTCATGTTTTAAATATGCCTGAAACCGAAATCGCCAATGACCGTTATCCCTATAATTTTCAAATAATTTATCACACTTTTCAAGGTCCTCTTTTGAAAGCACCTTACTCCATAAAGCCTGTCTGCCCGGGCGTGGGTCCGCATCATTGATACAGCTTACTTCTCCGGTATCGTCATTAAAATAAAAAGAGATGCCATTGGAAAGAGATGCAACTGACACTTCTATCACTTTTTCTGTTTCCGCTTCTTCCATGGCTTTTGCAAAACTGCCTTTTTCCGCCGTCTTCACCTTCGCACTCTGCGTATTGTAAAGATAATAATTTGTACTTCCCACTCCTGCTACTGCCATTCTTTTTCTCCCTTTGTAAAAGGCCACAGACAGGTAATTTATATAACTCCCATCCATGGCCATCCTAGTTATTATAATTATCGGCAAGATATACGAATATCTTAACTCTTATTGTCACGTCCACACCTAGTTATATTGCGGAAAAAAGCATCTTTATGTTTTAAAAAATACTTACTACTTCCCTTCCGCAAAAAGATTGATTTTATGACTAAAAAGTGATAATCTATTTATGCATGGGTAATACCATGTAGGAAAGCATCCATGACAGGGTGGTATCCTCCCGAGCCAATGAACCGGGCTTGCCCGGAATACATAGGAAGGGAGGTGAGTGGTATGACAACTTACGAAATCTTTATGGTTTTCCTTGGAATATTAGCGCTGCTAATATCCTTCGGTGGTTTGATTATCGCGGTTCTTACCTTTCTTGAAAGAAATCGTAAGAAGAAATAAAAAGACCTATCCTGTCTGCTACACAAGATAGGTCTAACCCGTTAGGATTGTACCTTGATTTCGGGAGCATCCACTTTGGAGTGGGTGCTTTCCTTTTCTTAAATATAGCATTTTGCATATTAAAAATCAATATTTTTATACATAAAATCAGTATTTTTGTATGGTTTTATTTAAGGAAAAATTATATTAACACCACCAACTGATAAATCATACCAGTCCACGTCCATTTTTTCTTCTTGCTGACTTATCGCAGCGTTGAAATCTTCCTCCGAATATACTTCCCCAATAATACTTTCAATTGCATATCCATCCATTGAAAATCTCAGTTTTCCTATTCCGGGGTCCGCTGCACCGCCAGAGAATAAAAATGTTCCATCCGTTTTCAAATTAAAAAACGTCCTATATGGCAGCGTATACCCATAGACCGCTCCTTCCTGATAGTGCAGAATTTCAAATCCATAATCTGAGATTCTATTTATTTGAATCCAAAGTACGACTTCGTTTTCGCCATCACCATCTAAGTCAATTATTGTGAATTTCGATGCTTGCACTGTGATACTGTCATCATCCGTAACAACCTCTCCTATGTCCTCGATATTTAGTTCCTTGTTTCCCAAATCAGTACTTATAAAATCGCCATTTCCTAAAAGTATCGCTTTATAACTTTCCCCAATGGAAAGCACCGGATTTTCACTTTGTTCATTAGAAATATTACTTGACTGTTCGCTGTTTTCATTTGAAGGTATCTGCGATTGTTCACTGATTATGTCTGGGGAAATTTGCGGCTGCTCGGTACCTGCTTCAAGCGGCTGATTCCAGTTGTCTAATTCATCCACTGGTGAATTTTCAACCGCACTACTTTCAGTCTTATAATTTACATCTTTATCATTAGAATTTGACGCACAGGCACTGAATAGACATAACAATGCCGCCCCCAACAAAATAACAGCTATGCGCTTGCATATACTACCAAATCCACGTTTCATAGTTTGTTACCTCGCATTTCATTTCTGCTCATCCAAATACAGCTGCACCCGATTCTGGATTTTCTCCGCCGTCTGTTCTGCGGTCAGAGCTCCAGCATAGTATCCGCCAATTTCTTCTTCAATGATTTGAATAATCACCGAATTGACGCTAAACGCCCGCCTATCTGCCAATGCGATTATTTTGCGCAAATCTTCCACATCCTCCGCCGAATTAGCATAAAAGTTAGGTGATCCATCTTCTCCCCATCTCAAAATCCTGCGTGAGCCATCCGCAGTATATTCCTGCATAGAGTTTTCTAATTCTTCCTCAAAACGTTGTCTATTTATAGGAAATCCTCCAAATGTTCCAGAAAAAGAATTTTTCTCTATCCAAGTTGCTCCTATATAAAATTCCACGAAATCCCAAGCGCCTTCCGGGCACTGGCTACTGGCATAGATTCCTATCGCACCATAATTCATCTCAACTGCCACCCCCGTACCGTAACTACTGGGATAACCTTTCACTACCATATTCTCCCCAAACAGCCAATTAAAGTACTGGGTATCTGCCATGCCCACAAGTTTTTCACAACTGGCAAGATGAGTACCCGTGGATACGCTTTCTCTAGTGGGACGAATAAATTCACCAGTGTCTGCACTCTTCCCAAATTCTAAAAGACGGTAAAATTTCTCATTGCAGAAATCTGCTGTTCCCGTGTCCCAGTTCACATAGTCATCAATAGAATACGCTGTGAAATAAGCCACTGGCAGCGCCCCGCCCTTAGCCAATGCCGTTGCTCCCCTGCCGTTTTGTTCAAAGCTATCCAACATTTCTTCCAGAGTCCATCCATTTCCCATGCCAATTTTGGAGCCATCTCCTACTATGAGTTCCAGACAAAATGCCGGCGAAATTTCATAAAGGGCTTCTCCTGTTTGAGTACATTCCAAAATGTTGCCCAAATACTTCTCCTGCCTTTCCTCATTAGTCAGAAAAGTATTAAGATCCATTAATACTCCCGCATATCCCAGTTCATCCGGAATCATCAGTTCAAGTCCAACTATATCCGCTCCTTTTCCAGTGGCAAGATCCATGAGGAATCTATCCTTTGCTGCCTGCCATTCGACACTGCCATTATACTCTACTATCTCAACATAATAATTCTCACTTTGAGCATTATAAGCTGCCACCGCTCTTTTTAACTTTGGATCCTCCATTACAATTCCCAGCGTCAGCGTTATTCTTTCACCCCTTTGTACATAATCTCCGTCGTCTTGCGTAAAAACATCTGTTTCGCTCCCGACTATCGCACTAGGTTGATTCTGCGATATTTCTCCTGCCTGTTCACGTCCACATCCTGCAAAAAGGCTGATTCCTATTACCATTGCCACAAGAGCTCTACACAATCTCTTCATTTTGTTTCTTATCCTTTCCACTTGAGTCATAGTCTGCGATTATTGCAATATAACCATGATAAGTATTTTATCACTAGAAAATCTTTTACGCCGTTTCATGCAGTAATCAGCCCATGTTATTGCAGTAATTGACCTTTAGCTTGCTCAAAAAAAGAGCATCGCCGGATTTTCTGCCAGCCATGCTCCTGTAAAAGTGATATCATTTTTTGACTTAAGACATATACAAGATCAACCCAACACAGAACATATCTTGGTGGGGACATACTTCCATGATTCCATTATATTTCTCCACCATTTTTCTCACATTCCTCAGCCCAATCCCATGAAGCTCTTTCTCCTCTTTTGTTGTCAAAAGTCGGTGATTCTTTTCTTCAGGCTTCCCATTATAGCTGTTTTCGATTTGTATCCGCAGAATTCCCTGTTGCATCTGTATATTAACATCCAATCGCTTTTCATCTGTTTTCTCTGCTGCTTCAATAGCATTTTCCAGTAAATTGCCCAAAATTACATTGATATCAAAAGAGTGCTGCAGCTTTTCCGGCAATACAACTTTGACATTGACCGTTTCTAACTCCCTGTAGGCCTTTTGAAGCATATAGTTTAATATGCTGTCAATTTCAATGTTTCCGGAAGATATAATTTCCTTTGGATTCCGGACGAATTCTTCCATCTGACCTATGTATTCTTGAATTTCTGCGACCTTATACTTGTTTGCAAGTAGTATCAGTTCATTCAAATGATGCTTCATGTCATGCCGCAGGGCCTTTATCCTTTCTTCATTCTGCAAAATAACACCCAACTGTTCAGAATATACCTGTACCTTTTGCCGAAGCATTTCCGTCTCGTATTTCTGTGCCATGGAGTGAAGAAGATAATTATACAAATATAGCATCAAAAAATTCACAACCAGCAGACAAATACTCACAATAGCAACTCCAATACCAGAGAAACTCTCCATATAGAGTAAAAGGCAAATTGCTACAACACTACATATGGGAACAAAAATAAGTGGTAAATCCTGCGGTGTCTCTGTATTTTTATGAATCGTAACTACTTTTTCTGTCAAAAGTTCACATATAAAAAATAAGAATACTGATATTGCTGCATAAATCTGGCTGAATGACTGTCCATCTTGGTAATAAATAAACGGCAATGTAACTGCCGCATCACACGCAAATGTGATCAGATAGATTGCACTGGTTACGAACAAATTGGTTTTTATCGATTTGGTATGGAAGCATACCACCATACTGATACCTAAAAAATTACATACTACATTGACCCACGCAATATGTAATTCCCAGAACAGTACCGTATTGATAATATAAAAACAGACATATGAAAGAATTTCCTTTCCCTTGCTCCCCTCATATCTGTCTAAAAAAGTCATCACAAACCGATAGATCAGGTACATTCGCAACAGATTTGTTGATGCACAAATGAAAAAATCCAACATTCCTTTATCCTTCCCTTAACAGCTTTTCCCTTACCTGCTTTCGGTATGCCTTGCTGATTGTCAAAGACATTCCATTGTCCATTTCCACCATTTCATAGGTGTAGCGTATAACATGGGTTTTATTTATCACATACGACCGATGGATTGTGAGAAAGCCTTCCGGCAGACTTTTTTCTAAGTCCTTTATCTTCCCATAAAACTCCTTGATATCATGTGCGGTAACAATCTTTATTTTCCTGTCCTCACTTTCAAAATAGAGAATCTCCCCATATGGAACATAGTAATATTCTCTACCAATTTGAAATTCAAATTTATATGTATTTTTCTCAAGTATTTTTATAGCCAGTTCCAGGGAATCATGAATCTGCTGTGCGGCGATAGGCTTTACCAGAAAATCCATGGGCTGGGTCTTGAATAACTTCTGCGCATAAGAGGACTTACCTGATATGTAGATGATCTGCATCCCCCTATCTTCCATCTTATTACGAATAAAACTTCCGACCTCTACCCCTGTCAGTTCAAACAGTTCTATATCAAGAAATAGGATGTCAAGATGTCCGCCCTGTTCCAGATAATTGCACAAACTTTCACCTGTATACCAAAGCATAATATCCGTTTTTATTTTCTTCTCTTCTGCATACTGCAGTATCATATTTTCGATGGAAGCACAGATATTTTCTCCGTCATCGCATATGCCTATATTATACATTGCACACCTCTTTCTCATCTATCATACATTCATTGGACTGTTGATTCAACTTTTTTCTATTCTTGCACCGACATCCGCTGTTTTTCTTTCCCTGTAAAATTCACTATATGGTATAATTGTAATAGTACAGAGTAAAATCGATAATTTACGGAGGCATCATAATGAGAAGAAAAGACAGAGAAGTAATTGACCCTATGAAAATTGCAGACATCATAAGCCGATGCACCTGTTGCAGGATTGGCTTTTATGATGATGGCGAGGTATACATTCTTCCGATAAACTTTGGATATGTGCAAACGGATGATACCTATGTTTTTTATTTTCACGGAGCAAAAGAAGGACGAAAGATTGATATAATACAAAAAAATCCCAATGTGGGATTTGAGATGGATACCGATTATGCGCTTCATAAGGCCGACATTGCCTGCCGCCATTCTGCACGTTTTCAGAGCATCATCGGGAATGGCATCGTAAGTATCGTATCAGAGCCTGAGGAAAAGAAGCTGGGCCTTTCCCTGCTCATGGAACATAATTCAGAGAAACGGGAATGGGAGTTTGATGAGAAGATGGTGAATGCAGTTACTGTTTTCAAGCTAACAGTCACGAAAATGAGTTGTAAGGAACATCAGTAAACATATACTTGCCATCTCATACAGAATGTGCTATACTCCCATTATCAATAAAGCATATATTTCTAATTTCTATGCCGTCATGGCTTCTTACTTCTTTTATTCTTAGAAAAGCTATGCTTTTCCACTACAAAGAAAGAGCAGGAGATTTTCTAAAAGATCAATATGCTATAGAGCGGAGGCGATAAATGTGAGTATCTTTGAATTTGATGAAGAGAAGTTTAAAAAAGCGGAACGCGAAGCCGGGCGCGAGGCTGGTATAGAAGAAGGAATAGTTCTGGGCATGAACAACCTGCGTCTTCTTATCCAAAAGATGGCAGAAGCAGGAGAGGCAGATCTTCTTGTTAGACTTGCAGATAAAACCTTCTTAGAGCAAATGTGCCAAAAGTATCAAGTGTAGATAATATCATCAACAAGGAGCAGTTATGGATACATCTGTAAAATTGGTTATTCCTACGATGGAATATGAGAAAGAAATACAAGCATTTCGTCAAGAATTTGTGGTGAATGGCGGCGATATGGATGGTTGTTTATCCCTTAGAAGAATGGAAAATATAGCTGACTGGATACAACAGGTAGAGGATTGTTCAAAGGAGGAAACTTGTCCTGCCAAATGGGTTGTTCAGACGCAATTTATTTATGTCCGTGAGACTGATAACAAAGTGATCGGCGTGATTCAGATACGGCATTATTTTAATGAGTTTCTGGAAAAATATGCAGGACACATTGGGTATTCAGTATGCCATTCAGAACGAAGAAAGGGTTATGCCACCCAAATGCTGCGGGATGTTCTCCCGGAGTGCGTGAAGCTGGGGCTTGACAAAGTACTTGTATGCTGTCTGGAGGATAATGAAGGAAGTCGTAAGACCATCTTAAAAAATGGCGGCATATATGAATCCACTGTCTATGAACCCAATGATAAGGTCCATATTGAAAGGTATTGGATTACAACAGGAAACTGAGGATCATTCGGATAAGATCGAACCTTCCTCCATTTCAAATACTGTATCGCACAATACCTCTATATCCTCATGATTGTGACTGGCAAGAAGAATGATTTTTCCTTTTTCTTTTTCTTCCAATAGATAATTACGCAATCGGAGAATCCCGTTTTTATCCAATGCATTCATGGGCTCATCTAAAATATAGATATCCGGATTACCCATAATGGCCTGTGCGATACCTAATCTCTGTTTCATACCAAGGCTGTATTTACTTACCTGCTTATTAGCTGCATGGGCAACTCCCGAAATTTCCATGCAGCGCAAAATTTCCTCTTTTGAAATATCTCCCTTTAACGCCGCTATCTGCTTTAAATTTCGGTATCCCGTATAGCCCGGAATAAAGCCGGGCATTTCAATCATAAAACCTGCATTCGGTACAAATTCAAAATCCTTTCCCAGTTCCTTCTCTCCAATCAGGATATTTCCTTCAGTAGGTCTGATAAAACCGCAGATACATTTCATGAGCATGGTCTTCCCACAGCCGTTTACACCTACCAGCCCATATATATGGCCATTTTCCAGTATACAGTTGATATGTTTCAGTATCTGTACCTTTCCGATTGTCAAACTTACGCCCTTTATTTCTATCATATTTTCCATACCTTTCTGATTTATACTGAGAGATTCTATGCTCCGCTCTAAGAGTACCTAAACATTCTTTTCATCTTCCATATCCGAGAAACGGATTCTTTTTGCCAGATGGCAGATCAAAACCGCTAATACTACAACCGTAATCACGCCTGCGATATAGGAACCCTTTAAAGAAAATATCTCCTCTCTGAAATATTCAGTAAAATGCTGTGCCAGCCCTGCGTGTGCCGCCGGAAAAAACCATTTAATTTTCTCTGCTACCAGAGATGCCCCTGTTCCCGCTCCCACCACCAGCACAGCTACAGCTATACCAAACTTTCTGATATGTAATACAAAACAAAGAGCAACTAATTCCCCCAACAGAATCAGATAGAGCCAGTTTAATAAAAAGGTGTGTAACAATCCTGCTAAGGGTGAGAGCTGCCGGAACAAATTTCCTTCTATTAACTGGGCTTCCAAAGAAGCTGCTTTGTATGGAAAACGAAATACATAATCCGTAACCACATTGCTCCAGGTATTCCCTATAAATCCATGGGGAACGGAAATCAAAACACTTAAAAGAAGCCAGAAAAACAGGTAAGATCCGCTGCTCAATATAAGGAACAAAAGTTGTCCCCTAATCCAGTTCTTCCGGCCCGCAAAATAAAATACATGTTTTAAAATACCGCTTCCTTTCATATAATCTCCAATCAGCAGTAAATAAAAACAAATCAAGAGAAGTGACAGCGCTACCTGATTCCATGCCGCAATAAAGGGTTCCAACAGATTATAATTCGCACCCATATCCCTGCTCATACTGTAAAAACCGTCAATTACAGTACTCTTTAAGAATACCATCGGCAGCAAAATCAAAACCACTTTGTGATCTGTCAGCCATCTGCCATATTCCATTCGGCACACAATCAGACTCCTTTTCCATGCCATTCTATTCACCTCGATCCAGCCTCCTATTCATAACCAAAAGCCAAAGCAGAATTGTCAACACTAATAATATCCCTCTGCCTGCACAATCCATCCGATAACTTTTCTGTGTCCAACCCAATACCACATTAGAAGGATTCATGCGATTTAAAATATAAACTCCCTCTATATTCATTACATCTAATAACCTATTCATGAGCCTAAACAAAATTTGTTGGTACAAAAATCGACACAAAAAAGGAAAGCAAAGCAGCACATATTTATCTTTCATCCAAGCAGCAAAAAAATAGGTCCACCCCATGGCAAAAAAACCATACAAAAAGCAGCCTGCCGCAAATCTCGCGGCTGCTGCCAATACTTCTCCCGTAAACCCGCCGTAAAGGCCTCTGATGCCTGTTACGGAAAGCACTGTCAAAGCAAAAAGAAAATAACTGAAAAATGCTGACAATCCTCCCCCAACTAATCCTGCAATGCTTTTGGAAACCACATATTCTTTCGTACCAGCATAATAGTTCAAAAAACGAATGTATCCGCTGGATCTTTCCGCAGACAGGTGCATGACAAAGGGCAGACCGATAAACAGGCAGGCAAAATTACGGTACATACCTTCACCCGGACCTGCCCCCAAAAGGCTTTGTACCGATAAAAACATATCGCCTTGCTGAGGCTGCGATATAAAAAGCAATCCGGCTACACTGTAACTTCTCCCGTTCCCGTCCGTATAACCCGTTGCCACTAAGAGTAAAATCAACAGTCCTGCAGTGGACAGTACAAACCAGGGAGAACGCAGCATATTTCGGATATCCGCTATGATACACTTTCTCAGATGCCTTGCCTTCTTACCCCACATCAAACCATACCTCTCCCGTACGCATATCCACGTTAATATAAAATCTTTCATCTCCCGCAGTAAAACTGCCGTTCGCATTTAGCAGTTTTTCCCTGGGGATGTCTATTATCAGACTCCAGACCGGTCTCAGTTTCATATGCATACCCGGCATCGCATAACCGGGATTGGTAATGGAAGGATCCAGTGAAGCATAGTCCGGACTAATGACATACTTGATTTCAATATCAGAAATCTCATATACCTGATATTCTGCAAAAAGCTGCTCCAGCATCCGCATACAGTCTTTTAAAGATAGCCAGCCGTCTTCCGCTTCCTCCGTCTCTCTTATTTCCAACATTGTTGTAGAATTGGTAAATACATCAATAGAATCACAGTTGAACATCCGCAGCGTTATAATGGCTGGAATATATTTTATTCTTCCATTTTCATCACTGCTTCCGCCAAGTGTAAATATGTTTTCCAGAGGAACGCCATTAAAAAACTTTTCCACCGTCATGCTGTAAAAATATTTATCTCCGTTCTGCCTGATTTCTATTGTCTTTACCCGAAAAGTGAAATCCGATTCAAATGCGGTCCAGTTTTCATGAAACCAGTTTTCTACATACCTGACTGCATCCTGCAGGCTTTCTTCCCCGTCCTCTAATACATAACTTGCATCTAAGGAGTCTCCTCTGTCCACGTGTACGATATCCACCACATCATAATCATTACTTAATCTTATTTTATATCCCACAGATTTCTCAAAGGATACAAACCCTGACTTATCTATTGAAAAATACAGTTTATTATCTTCATCATCATATACCAAGGCTCCCGTTGGAATCTCCACCAATTCATACTGCTCCGGCAGTAAATCCCCCAAGACAGTCTGCGCCATTTCATCGGCATATTTATCATAGTCAGAGGGCACGACTGCCTCAACCATTACACAAGGCCTGCTTCCTTCGATTGTGATTTTTTCCGGCATGAGAAAATTTTCATATTCGGCAGCAAGAGCTTCTTCATACTCCGCAAAAAGAGTTTCCAGATCAACCGTTCTTTCTAAACTTTGTTCTTCTGGAGATTCCTGAGGTGTTACAACATTTTCTGATTCATAGGGCACTACATTAGAATCTTCCAATATTTCTTTTCCTTCTCCGCAGGCCGCCAAAATGACGGCCCCGAAGAGGAAGCATACAAAACATAATCGTTTTTTCATTGCTATCCTACCTTTAGTTTACTACTGTACCAATTCCCTGATAGAAATCATAAGTGTTAGGTGTATTCAGAGTTACTGTTACCTTAACATATTGTTGGGGGGTAACAGGTAAACTCAGAGATGCACCTGCTGTATTTAATGTCCCCGTAACTGTATTGCCCTGAGAAGTAATCGTCACTGAAACGCTTGCACCACTCGTTGTATTCTGTGTACAGGTAACAGTTACCGTGCCAGAGCTGGCAAGAAATTCAAATGTCTGATTCTTCACGTTAGAACTCGGTTGATTAGTCAACTGACGCAATGAATAGGTTTTATTGCACCCATATTCTATTGCATACGCACTGATAGGTACCATCAGCACCATTACCGCCAGTACAATACCTCCGGCAATTTTTTTGATTTTTGTTTTCATAACCTTTCCCTCCTTTGTCCTGCATATGGCCGGTTATCTGTCACATGCCAATCGTATGTATTTGTATTTGGCGGATTTCCATGGCAATACGCCAAATACCCCCTACAAATATATCATACAACCGGGCTGTAGTATTTACAAAACAAAGGCATCGCATATGTCGACAATCATCGACAAATTACATCAATCAAAAATAATCCTCCCCCTATTTCAGCACACAAATGGACTGCGCCGGCATTGTCAGTACACCATCCTGCAGGGTGATGATTTCACCGTTTAAAGTGAGATAACCACGGATCTGCATATCCGCCAGTTCCGTTCCGGAAAGAATTACCTGTATCTCTTCATCCGAAGTATTATAGACAATTCCGATGGTGCTCTCCTGCCACGTTTTCAAAATAGCCGCCTGATGCTCCTCGCAAAGGGATTCCACAAGCGTAATACTGCCTCTTGCAATCTCAGGATTTTCGTTACGCAGACGAAGCGCGCGCTTGTAATAATTTAAGATAGACGTTCCATCCGCAAGCTGTTCATCCACAGCGGCAAATCCCGATGTTATCACATCCGCATCAGCCGGTCCCTTGGTCATTCCTTCGGTATCCGTATCCGACCAGTACATGGCAATGCGCTTGTTTTCATCTGCGGTTCCCTTGCTGGCCATACCTATTTCTTCCCCGTAATAAACGAACGGACTGCCATTCATCATCATCATAAGTCCGCAGGCCATTTTCAGACTGTTCCCATCATTCATCAATGCATTTGCCACCCGGTTCATATCATGGTTGGTTAAAAACGGCGCATCAATATAATCGGCATATGCTCCCCCAAAGGTGTTCTCATAACTCTGCATCTTGGCGACCAGGCTGGCCGCGGGATATTTCCCTCTTGCCGCCTGAATCAACATTCCCTCTGCACCGGCCGCATCAAAATTGAACATGCTGGGTGTCTTACTACCATAGTAATCCGTAATGGTGGGAAGCGCTGCCCAAATCTCGGACACCATATAAAAATCAGGATTCAATCCCTTGCAGTACTCATACAGCCAATTTAATGTCTCTGTGTTGAAAGCGGTATCTTTTTCTTCAAAGTGCAGCGCTGCATCCATCCTGAAGCCATCCACACCCAGATCAATCCAATATGCCGCGATTTGCTCAAACTCCTGCCTAAGCGCTTCACTGCCTAAATTCAGATCCGGCATCTCCGACCAGAAAGAACCTTCATAATACCAATCGCATCCCGTTATTGCATAATAGGTTGCATCGATACGTTCCCTGGAAAAATGATAGTATTCCACATAGGGGCATTCGGACGGATCCGGCTCCGCCTCTTTCGGAAGAGTACGCAGATAGGAACAGGCCTGCAAGAACCATGCATGATTGGAGGAAGAGTGATTGATCACCATGTCAATCACCAGTCGGATACCGCGGTTGTGGCATTCCTCTGCCAGACGTGTAAAATCCTCGACTGTTCCGTACTTACTGTCAATACCGTAATAATCCGTCACATCATATTTGTGATAAGTGGGTGAAGGCATGATTGGCATCAGCCAGATTCCGTTAAAGCCCATATCCGCAATATAATCCAGCTTCTCTATCACACCATTCAAATCCCCGATTCCGTCACCGTCAGAATCGTAAAACGAATACACAAATATTTCATAATAGTTCCGGTAGTTATCGTCTATGATGTTCAACGTCTGCTCATAGTCATAGGTTACCGGATTCACTGTTATTCCATCATCTTTTTTGGAGGCGCAGGAGCAAAGAGAAACAATGAGTAGTGTAAAAACGGACAGCAGGCATAAAAGCCTGCCGCCCTTCCCTTTTCTCCGCGCTTGAAATCTTGAAACCATAATGATTCTCCGTTCTTTCTTTGCGTTTCAAAACGCGTTGATTATTTTGTAATATTATCCCTTTACAGCACCGCCTGTTACGCCTTCTACATAGTACTTCTGCAGGCAGAGGAACAGTATGGTAACCGGTATTCCTACCAGCACACCGCCTGCACAGAATCTGGTAAAGTACCCCTGGTAATCGTTGGTCCATACCCAGCGCTGCAATGCCACCGCCACGTTGTAGCTGTCACTGTAGCCGAATGCCACATAGGAAGCAAACACATAATCACACCAAGGGGCTAAGAATGCAACCAACGCCGTGTAAATGACGATGGGCTTGGAAAGCGGCAGGAGCATCGTCACGAAAATACGAGCGTTGCTTGCGCCGTCAATCCGTGCGGATTCATCCAGGGAGCGGGGAATCGTATCCAGATAGCCCTTGCATACATAATACCCCATACCGGAACTTGCTGTTGAGATCAGAATCAATCCCGGAATGGCTCCAGCCTGTGTCAGACCAAACTGCTTTAACAGGAAGTATAAGCAGATCATGGTTAAAAAGCCCGGGAACATTCCCAGAATCAGCCAGAATTTCATCAATGCGGTACGCCCCCTAAAACGCATTCTGGAAAGCGCATAGGATACACATAGTACCATGACTGTATTAATAATTGCCACAACGACTGCAATGATCAGCGTATTGCCGTACCATCTGAGGAACTTGTTTTCCGCAACAAACAAATATTTGTAGGCATCCAAGGAAAACTGTTTGGGCAGAAAATAATTTACCATTCCACCGTACTCGGTTTCATAGGAGCGAAAACTCTGCAGAACCAGTCCCACAAAGGGGAACAGCCAAATAATACTTATAATCACCAGAAAAATATAGGTAATCGTATTGCTGATCAGTTGGTTTAGCTTTTTGGAACTCGTTTTGTTCGTATTTGCCATTATTGGAATCCCTCCTCATCTTTTACGGACGGCAGGAGCCTGTATACCGACAGTGATATAACAGCCGTTACCGCGAAGATAAAGATACCGATAACAGCAGCCATACGGTAATTGGTATCATCGACCGTCATCTTATATAGCCAGGTAATGAGCAAATCGCTATAACCCGCACCGCCGGTCAGTTTCATGGACTGCGGACCGCCCCTTGTCAACAGGAAGATTACGTTAAAGTTATTTAGGTTTCCGGTAAAGGAGGTCAACAGATACGGTCCCGTTACGAACAGCATATACGGCAACGTGATCTTGCGAAACATCTGAAAGGCATTTGCGCCGTCAATGCGTGCACTTTCATAAAGATCTTCCGGAATATTCATCAAAAGACCGGTAGCCATCAATACCATGTAGGGAATACCGATCCAGACGTTGATCAGAATAATCATAACCCTTGTATACGCTGCCTGGGTCCAGAACGGAATTGCCTGTTGAATAATGCCCCATTTAAGCAGATAGGTATTGACCAGACCATCTGCAGCAAACATTTTTGAAACATACAACAGGGATACAAACTGCGGAACGGCGATGGTCATAACGAGAATCGTCCTCCACATTTTCTTGAATTTGATTCCTTTTTTATTTATTAAAATTGCAACAGCCATTCCCAAGAAATAGTTTAGGAAGGTTGCAAAAAATGCCCAAATCAAGGTCCAGATCAAAACGGTGACAAATGTTGAGCCGAAACCGCTCGATCCCATAGAAAACAGATTTTTAAAGTTCTCCAGTCCCACCCAGGTAAAGAGATTCGCAGGCGACTGGTGATCAGCATCATAATTTGTAAATGCAATGCAGATCATGAATATGATCGGCAATACAACAAACAGAAAAACCCCTGCACAGGGCAGTGCCAACAGCGTCTTGTCAAAATTTTCATTCAGCAGAGAGCTTAAATCCTGCTTGATAGTGGGCAGCTGCTTTCCTTCCTTAAGAAGTTTCTCTGCCATGTAGTTCTGACGGATATTGATACGCCATAAGAAAATCAGTGCAACAATAAAGAATATGCTGAGAATACTGTATAATAAAATGAAAAAGCTGTTATCCCCATACACAGTGATCGGAACAATCCCGGATTTGTCCGTATAGGTCGCCACCGTTCCCAGCGTTGTGATATCTTTCAGATAACCGATACCAAATGAAGCCATGTAATAGATAAAAAGAATCTCCGATACCAGAAAAACAAGGCCGCGAAGAATCTGACCGCGCATCAGAGAACCAAATCCCATGATTACAAAAGAAACCTTTGTTTTCCAGTCTCCTTCCGCAAAAGTCGTGCCAATCTCCCTGATATCCGCCCCAAAGCCCTTAAAGGCGCTTCCGATACCTGAAGTGGATTTCTTGTCTTTCCCCATGATTACCTCCCGACTTATTTTTTACCCGGGGCAGCATACACCGCCCCGGGTTTCAATCTTAAAATCTATAAGCTATACTGACTACTGCGCATAGGACTCACAAGTTGTCTGGAATTCCTGTAATACTCCCAATAACTGTGCGTCATCATAGCTGTCGTAATCACCGGCAACAATAGAACCGCCGAGGGATTCTGTCAGCTGCCAATAACCATCCGGATACTGCCCCTGAGGGATGGTGAATGCCAACTGCTCTGCCAATGCAGACAGTGCTTCGTCACTCTGTACAGCTTCGTTCTGCTGTGCATTCAGGTTGGAAGGTCCCCAGCCTACTGCCTGATAACGGGCAAGCTGTACTTCCTCACCGGATAACCACTTCGCCAGTTCCAAACATACCAACGCCTTGTCAACATCAGTCTGGGGCTTCACGCCGATCAGCTTGAATCCGCCGAAACCACCCATCTGAGTGGTTTTACCGTCTACGGTAAAGGTAGGCAGCTTCGCGCAGGCATAGTTATCGCCATACAAATCCTTTGCTGCGCCGGCATCCCAAGTACCGCTGACAATGGCTGCGGCATTAGTTGCAGAGCCAACACTACTACCGTCCACAAATGCCGGAGATTTTTTCATTTCAATAATTGCTTTCAAAGCGCTTACACCTGCGTCAGATGCATAAGAGATGTTGGAAGATACAAATTTTCCTTCTTCATTCGTCTCATAGGTAAGTTCACAGCCCAGCGGGAAGAAAAATGCAGGCGTATACCAGCCGGATGTGATCTGGAAATAGAAACTCTTTCCTGCTGCCTCACAGTCTGCAAGAATAGCATCCAGAGAGGTGGGATCGGTAACTACGCTACTGTCATAGTACAAAAAGTATCCGTTGTCGGATGTGATCGGGAATGCATAAACAGCATTACCCATCTTAGCAGCACCTACCGCACCTGCGTCATTGCTGGTTTCCACGAAGCTTGCATAGTCATTAGTAAGCTCCATCAGTGCGTTTGCAGATACCAGACGGGATAACTGATCCTGTGCAAAAGCATAAATATCCGCTCCGCCAAGCACGTCGGTAACCATATTGCCCGCTGCATCACCCTCGCCAACGGACTCGATCGTCACGGTATAGCCGGCATACTCGGGATGAGCTGCCATAAATACATTTACCTGTTCCTGAGTGAACTCAACTACATTATCGGCAACCCAGATCGTAATGTCGCCACTGCCGCCGCCGGAGGTCGTATTATCTGCCCCCCCGCCGTTTTCATTAGTGGTTCCGCCATTGTTTCCAGCGTTGTTTCCAGCGTTGTTTCCACTGTTGCTTCCGCTGTTGTCACCGCAGGCTGCCATACTTACAACCATTGCGGTGGTCAGAAGAATTGCTAATATCTTCTTCATAAATATTCCTCCTTTTTTATTTGCGGCAATGCTGCCGCTTATTAATCATATTATCATTTTTTATAAAATTTTACAATAATAAGGTTTAAAGTTCATGATAATTCATTGCATTTTTATAGTCTAAAGTTTTTCATTTTGTGCAAATATCACAAAATCCTTTTCATTTTTCAGTCCTAAATCATATTATTTTATCAATTTCATAAAAAAACGACACTATATTATATATACCTCCGCCACTTCTCCAAATGTATTGGCATATATTTTTTGATAGGGTCCTTCATAACCGCCATGCATGATCTGGCCCTGTACCTTTCCGGCCTCGTCTACAGTGAAGCGGTATTGGTGATATGCACCCACCCGGTAGGAAAAATCCTCGCCGTTATCCAGATAGTGGTCGTACTGCCCCTTTCCGGGAAATACTTCCAGATATAAGGTATCGGATTCCTTTTCCCCTACATAGGACATGGGCTCCATAGTAGGGATCACACTGCCCGCTTTCACATAAATCGGGCACACATCTATGGGGGCATCCCGAATGATCCAGTTCTCTCCCATAAGCTTCTCTCCGGTCCAGTAGTCGTACCATTCACCTGCCGGCAGATACACCATGCGCTTTGTCATACCCTGATACACCACCGGTGCCACCAGAATCCGGTCGCCGAAAAGAAACTCATCATTGCAGGTCCTTGCGGTCTCATCCTTCTCGTAATGAAACACCAGCGGCCGCAAGATGGGAGCTCCGGTTCTTTCCTCCTCATAAAACAGATCATACAGATACGGAATAAAACGGTAGCGAAGCTTCACATACTTTCGGTAGATTTCCACTGCCTTGTCTCCGAATTGCCAAGGCTCCTGCTGCCTGCTGCCCAAGGCAGAATGATTTCGAAACAGCGGCGAAAAACAGCCGACCTGTATCCAGCGCAGTAATAATTCTTCTGTAGTATCGGAGCCGAAGCCTCCGATATCCGTACCCGCAAAGGGCATTCCCGACATTCCCAGATTGCAAAGCTGCGGAATTGCCATCTGCAGGTGGGCCCAAATGCTCTGGTTGTCACCGGTCCAACAGGTGGCATACTTTTGGCTTCCCGCGTAGCATGCTCTGGTGATCACAAAAGGACGTCTTTTGTCTAAACGCTTCAGTCCCTCATAGGTTCCTTTTGCCATTAGATGTCCGTAGAGATTGTGCATCCGCCTATGATCCGTTAGCCTGTCCTCATCCATAAACACTACATCGTCCGGCAGCGGACCGTTAAAACTGGCGGGCTCGTTCATATCATTCCAGATGCCTCTGACACCTTTGTCAAGCAGGAACTTCTGATGGTCTCCCCACCATTTACGTACCCTAGGATTTCCGAAATCCGGAAATGCTGAATCTCCGGGCCAGACAGCATTGATGTAGACCTCTCCTTCCGGATTTTTCGCAAAATATCCGTTCTTTACACCCTCCTCGTAAATGGGGTAACCGGCCTCCTTTTTCACGCCTGGATCGTTGATCGTCACGATCTTAAAGCCGCGCTCTGCCAGACTTTTCACATATCCCGCGGCATCGCCCTTATATCTTCCTTCATTCCATGTAAACACTTTGAAATCCTGCATGTAGTCGATGTCAAAATGAATAGAGTCACAGGGAATATCTAACTCACGCATATTTCGTGCAATCTCTTCTACATCCTCCCATGTGGTGTATCCCCAGCGGGACTGCTGATAGCCAAGCGTCCATTTCTGGGGCAGAGGGTAAGTACCTGTGAGATAGGTGTAGCCTGAGAGCACCTCCGGCAACGACTCTCCCGCAATATAATAATAGTCCAGATTGCCTGCCACCGCCCCAAAATAGTAGTAATCCTCCGACTCCTGTCCCATATTGAACACACTTTTATAAGGGTTATCCATAAAAATACCGTAGACATGGTCATCCGTCAGTGTCAGAAAAAACGGAATGGATTTGTACAGTGCTTTAAAACAGTCCACCTGCGGGCTGGGATCGTCCGTATTCCACATTTCATATTCATAGTGGCGCTTATCCAAAAAACCTGTTTTGTCCCCCAAACCATAAAAATGCTCTGAGCCCTGCATCCTCTTTATGACCTCAAAAGCTCTTTCCTCCTGACGAAAGGCCTCATGCCCCTCACTCTCAAGGAATTTTCGCTGCTCGTCATTGATGCGTTTAAGCGGCCTGCGCTCTCCCCGGTAGTCTTCACAGACCGGATTGCCCTTTTCATCATAAAAATCCACAAAAAAGCCATTGTCCACCCGAACCGATATCTTGTCCGTAGATATCCACAGTCCATCCTTTCGCTGCTCCACTTTAAGGTCCACCGGTTGTTCTTTCTCTCCTTCAATGGCCTGTGAGCGATGCTCAGGATGCTCAAGGCCGCAAAACACATTGATAATCTTAGGAGTCACCGCTGTTATAGACGCCTGCTGCCCCTCAAAGTTAAGCAGCACCTGCTGCCCTAAAACCTTATAATCCGTCAATCTTCCAAACTTCATAGCATACCCTCTCCTTTTCTGTAATCTGCAAACTTTGGGCCGAAAGCGCAATATTCGCAATGGCCTGTTCTCAATTCACGTAAGAATTATTTACACTATATCTGCCGCAGCAAGCAGAAGTTCGGCCGCCTTATTCCAATCCCCGTCCATCACGGTATAATCTGCATCAGGCTTTCCCGCTACCGCAGGTGAAGTTTCCGTATGAATATACAGCGCATCCATCCCCACGGCCCTTGCGCCTGCAATATCGCTGTTCATATCATTCCCCATCATCAGGCAGTCCTGTGCTTTCAGTCCGTACCTTTCCAAAAGCCTGTGAAAAAACACCGGTGAAGGCTTTTTACACCCCTCCTCCGAAGAGATCAGAATACCGTCAAAGAAATCCGTCAGACCTACCAACTCCATATCCGGTCTGGTAAAATCCCGCTGTGCATTGGACAGCAGGTATACGCCGCGGCCGTTTTCCCGCAGGCGCTGCAGAGTTTCCTTTACCCCATTGTATACCCGTAGTTTCTGTCTGGACAGGATTCGGAAAAAATGCGCCGTCATTGCTGCCTGTTCCGAGCTGCAGGAAGCTCCTTTTATCTGATATAACTGCTGAAATACTGCCGTCAGATCCGGTTCTCCAATAAACTCCCTACCAAATCTTTTTTCACCCTCTCTCTGCACATGGCATACAGCCTCATTTACAGCTTGCTTATAGCTTTTCTTCAATTCTCTAAAACTATAGGGCGCTCCGAGAGAGGTATACAGCTCACTGATCCTTTTCCAGAGATATGGGTTCTCCTCGTTGGTTCGGATATCCACCAGCGTGCCATACAGATCAAAAATAAAATTCTTATAACTCTTTATTTTCATATCCATACCTTTCCCTGATTTGCAAACTTTGCTCCAGCGCCTCATATACTCTGAGAAGTTCACCGACGCTCCATGCCTGGGCAAAGCAGCCTTTGGAAAAAACCGGTTCCAGACCGTCGTAAATTTCCGGCAGCTGTCCGATACAGCCTTCCCGAAGCGCTGCCTTAATCGCATCCAACTGTCCCCGCACCCGCTCTGATGCCGTCTCGGAATACCCGTTTACTTTCAAATATGCCAGATAATAAGCACCCAGAGGATACGTCCAGACCGTCCCCTGATGATAAGCCAGATCTCTCTGTAAGAGTTCTCCCCCATATACGGGATGGAATTGCTCATCTGCGGGCTCTAACGTCCGAAGCCCCAGGGGCGTATACAGCAGACGGAACACCGTTTCCACTACTGCTCTTTCCTGCTCCGCCTCCAACACAGAAAATGGCTGGGCAACTGCCCATATCTGATTACAGCGAATCTGCTCATCGGCCTCTCCGCCGGACAATACATCCTTTAAGCACTGCTTCTCAGGGTTCCAAAACTTCTCCTGAAAGCTTTTTCTTACCAGCTTTGCCAGTGCACCGTAATCTGATGTTTCTGCTTTACCCTCCGCATGACCTTTCATACCCGGCACCCTTCCCAATTCTTCTAAGATGCGCAGGGCATTGTACCAATAAGCATTGATCTCCACCGGCTTGCCATGCCTAGGTGTGGGCAGAATATCTCCCACCCGCACATCCATCCACGTTACCTGATCATATCCCCGGCCCGCCCGAATGAGACCGTCTTCCTCCATACAGATATCAAAATCCGTTCCCTTCCTATACCGGGTAACAATCTCCTCCATTACGGGATAACATTCTGCCGTAAAAGCAACATCCCCTGTACGGCTATAATAATCATATACCGCTAAAATAAATAACAGTGACGCATCCACAGTATTATATAAGGGTTTCTGTCCACCCTCCGGAAACAGATTGGGCATTAATCCCCTATGACAGTATTGCATGAAGGTTCGCAAAATTTCCTTTGCCCTCTCAAACTGTCCGGTGGACAGACAGCATCCGGTCAGGGCGATCATGGTATCCCTGCCCCAGTCCTCGAAAAAAGGAAATCCCGCCAAAATCGTCTGCTTTCCCGTGGAAGCCCGATATGCAATAAACTGATCCGCCGCCTTCACAAGCACCTGCGCGGTTCCATCTTTCAGTCCTGCCCTCTCCACAAGTTTTTGACGTTTCTGCACCAGCATATCTTCTATCTGTACAGCTTTGATTTGGGCCGGTTCTTCCGTGCTATAGACCAGTTCCCCCATGAAGCACTCCCCCGCTTTCAGAGAAAAGCAAACGCTATGATTCACTGCACAGCAGCCCGTCTCCCTCCGCCCATCACAGGCATCATAAGCATAGTACAAATTCTTCCGAAAGCAGACTTCCTGTTCTTTTAAGTTTCCGTTCGTCCGATAGTAGAGCTGCTTATTATTGGAACAGATTATTCCCCGGCTGTCATTTTGCTCTGCTTCCGACTCATTCTCCATGAAGAAACTCTGCTCTCTAGAGAATATCTGCTCTATGGAGAATGTCTGATCCTTGGAAAGCTGCTGTCCTTTTGGCACAAATTGAAGCAGCGGCGTTACCTCAAGACATACCGGCTGACCGGAACGGTTCTGCATCCGATAGGAGATTCCCACCGTATTGTGCTCCGGCTGCAGTAAGATCTTTTTTGTAATTTCCACGCCTTTCGCCAGATAGTCCCAACAAGGATAATCCTCATACGTAAAACAACTCAGATACCGATACCCTTCCTGCCGTTTTCCTTTCTCTGCAAAATCCTGACTGGAGAGAAAGAATTTTTCATCTCCTATGTATAGAATTTCTTCCAGCCCGTGAATCATATTAAATCTATGATTAGGCGCCTCTTTTCGACTGCAGCTCATCAGCACCGCATGGTCATTTCTGCTGCAGGAGCCCAGCATGGTAAGAGAGGAAAATCCCCCCAGCCCATTCGTCATCAGCCAGCAGTTTTCCTCTCCGCGCTCAAAGGTACTAAAATCCTGTTTCCCGTAAACAAATCTCATTCTATACCCCCGCCTTCCCAGATACAGTCCGGTCCCTTTCACTCAACCTACAACGGGATAATAAAAGGTTATTGCCGCTACGGTATGATCCTTCATGAGCAGTCCCAGATGTTGGTGCAAAGCCTGCGTATCACCCGGATCGATATCAGCTACTATCATATAGTCAAATCTGTCCGTCCATACATAGTAGTTTTTTCCGCCATAATCCCAATCACTGTCATTGCCTGCATAGCTATGGGGATAAGCATATCCGTTCCATCCCATGACCGCGGCTGTCTCATCATAAATGTAATCATCTTCAAATTCGATCACTGCCATATCGGGATATTGGGCCAAGATTTCTTCTTCCTTCATACCAACTTTCAGCCCGCCTGCAAATTCATAAGAAGCATCCACAATGGCCCAGCTCATTAAAATATATTCTTCCGGTCTTAAATCATAACGGATATAATAATACTCAACGCCGTCTATCTTCACAATATACCAAGTTCCGGCATTCCTGTAATCACCGTAGTACGGCAGTACCCCGTCAAGTTCCTGCACTTCCCCCATTTGCACTGCATCCTTGAACGGATACTTCTGAACTTCCGGCACCACTGAAATCTCTTCCTGTTCAAAACAATGGGCAGGTACCGTGATGTCATAAAAATGATTGCCGTAGCACAGATTGATCAGGCGGAATATACGCCTCAATACCATATCTCCATAACGATAATACAGACTTCCTGCCTGTTCTTCAATCTGCTCTATGCTGTTATAGTAAGTATCATTCATATCATCCCATAGACTCCAGTACAGATGCTCCTCCCAAAACTGCTGTTCCGCCGCCACTTCCAGAAATTCTTTATCCGATAATTTTACTTCACACAACTGATACAGCCTATTCAGTTCTTCGTAGCAGCTGTGATAATAGTTTCTGGCATCCATATTGTACTGCTCCGGACTTTTTACAGTATTATCATAGGTCAGCTCGATCAGATACGAAAGGGAATCCAGATAATTTTGGCGTTCCTCTATCACTGCCATGCTCTCTTCGGATAGATCTGTAAATGCAGGATTGTCCACCAGCCATTCCTCTATCGCTTCTTCAGAAAATTCATGCCATTCTACAGACGGAGTTTCCTCAAATGCCGTCTGTAGTTTCTCCCAAGTCTTTTCATCGATGGGCATATTATTGCTGTAATAAGAGTCATAGGATACGGCTCCAATGTCACAAGAAAGAATGGTATTGCCGATAAAAAACACTTTCCCGATCGAACTTTCAAATGCGCTGTCGAAGCCCATAGCGGAACCATCTACTTTCAGTTCACTCATGAATCTGTAGCCCACTTCATTTCCGTATACCTCGCCATCTTTATAGCGCAGGAGAACAAAACCCATATAATTATCCAGCTCCAGCACCACCTCCGGTACGGTATCCCCGTCCATATCCACAATAGCAAAATGTGGGATTACCATGGGCATATCATTAAATGGAATTTCATCCAGATAATCATAGTATTCATAAATAATTTCCCTATCGGAATACGGCACATCATTCTCCACATAGAAAAGCGGCTTCTCATTTAACAGCACCGCCCGAAAAGCCTCTTCGGCGGGCAGGATCACTTCCTCCTGTTCCGAAGCAGGTTCTATGATATCCGCCTGCTCGGATTCATTCTCCGTACTTTTCATGGACTCATATTCATTGAAACTGCTTGTATTCCCGTTATCTTCCCCTGTTCCTGCCTGACTGCCGCAGGCGCTTAACAAAGATAATGTCAGAACGGCACCTGCCAGAAGTATCTTTTTCATAAGTGATTTCCCTTCCACTGATCATATGCACATGATCATATGCACATTTTACTTTTTGAATTTTTATAATGTGATTGTATCATTTTCTACCGAAAAATCATACCGGGATTCTATTAAAAATTCTTAATAAAACTCACTCCTCCACACATGCCTCCCACACCCGCATGGTTTCCTCATCGTCATAACCGCTCATATAGTAAGTCTCACCTGCATATTCAAAGCGGATAAACAATGTATTCTGAGGGTTTAAAAACACCTCGCACCGCCCCTCTTCCGGTATCCGGAAAGTGCCCTTTAGCAGATTATCCATACCGGTGCCGTTTACTTTAGAAAGATGGGGAAGTTCTTCCAGCATCATCAGATTCTCCATAGCTTCCAGTGGAATGCTGTAGTCCTCCTTCATTTGGCTTGCCTGCAAATAACCGTTTCCCACCGAAAGATTAATAGGAGTAAATTCGAGCAGAACCGTCCATCCGCAAGCATACAGAGACAGTAACAGGGCAAGTACAGTCAAGCCTATCATTGCCTTTCCCACAGGACGAGCCATATTGACCGTAGTGCCTACGCCACATCTCTTTTCTACCATGATATGCTTATCCCGGGGATTGTAATAGAGCATACCCCAAATCCAGTTATCATCATTGTCCAGAATCGGTGCATCCATATAATCCTTATAGGAAATATCCAGCTTTCTTTTCTTGTTTACTATCCAGAACAACAGTGCAGTCACCGCCACAAGATATGCAGCCGTAGCTGGGAGAAAAAGTCCTCCTATGCCGCCCTGCCACCCCATAGTAAACAGCATGGCCGCGGTATAAAGAGTATTTATCCATGCATTCGCCAGCCAAAAATCTCTCCATAACTTTTTCTTGGCTCTGGCATAGTTTACATTCACTTCACTGTCCGTACTGATGACCAGTGTGGACATTCTATCCATCCAGACTGCTATAGCATAAAATAAAGGCGTTATAAAAGCCAGACTGCCTATGCAGATACTTAGAGCCCACAGTCTTTCTCCATAAAATTTTATCAGTGCGCCTATCAAAATAACCAGACTTAAAATGCAGGGAGGTGCAAACTGCGAGAATTTGACCTTGCGGATTTTTCCGGCACTTTTTATCTCCGCCGTCAATTGCCCTTCTTCCGCTTTTTTCCACCCTTTCTCCTGCTTTAACAATTTCAGTTTACGATTAGCCTGAGCAAAAGGCAGACAAAAGGCTATCACATTGGCAAATGTCCAGACCAGTTCAAAAGTGATGTATACGGAAATCCATGGAATAAAAAGTGCCGGAACCTGTATAAGAAACATGAAAAGAAATATATGCAGCATCTGCCTTTTATACGCGGCATGAATACCCTGCACTTCGGGTGCCTGACACTGCTCCCCCGTAAGACTCACGCCATAGCTCAAATTCTTTGCGGACACTGCCTCATTTTTTAATACAAAATACAGAATGAATACCACAGGATACATGAGTACCAGCATAATAATCTTGATTGACATTTCTATTCCTCCTCTCCGAAATAGCGGCTGCATTCCTTAAAAAAAGCTTCCTTCGTCATGCCGCTTATTTTTGCTTCCGATATGATACGCTGCAGCTGCGCTCCGGTCTCCGGGGAAAGTCCACCCCGCTTTTCAAAGCTTTCCCGCACTCTCGCACCGTTACGCTTATCCGTTAAAATATAGCCCTCCTGCTTTAGCAGCTGATAGGCTTTATTTACCGTCATGGAATTGATACCGATCTCCTCCGCCAGTGCCCGCACCGTAGGAAGTTTTTCTCCAGGTGCCAGTCTCCCGTCAGAGATTCCGATGATAATTTGATTGCGGATCTGCAGATATACGGGTACATCCGAGTCGTCATTTAATATGATCACCATAATATTTCACCTCTCCGCTATTTGTATTACTTATACTAATACAAATAATACATATTGTCAATATGAGACTTATCAATCGAGAGAAAATTAATTCCTTGCCCCTTTTTTGCTTCACAGGTATAATGAACAATGTAATAGGCTTTAGTTAGACAACACGGAGGAAAGGCTTATATGGCAAATAGCGGGGCAGAAGCTTACACGGAAAACTCTGATCATGAAAAATACATGAAAGAAGCGTTGAAGCAAGCAAAAAAGGCTTACAAATTAGGTGAAGTTCCCATTGGCTGCGTCATCGTATATCAGGATAAAATTATCGGCAGGGGCTATAACCGCCGCAACACCGATAAAAATACGCTCTCCCATGCGGAGATCACCGCCATCAGACGGGCCAGCAGGGTCATCGGGGACTGGCGGCTGGAAGACTGTACCCTCTATGTGACGTTAGAGCCCTGCCAGATGTGCTCCGGGGCCATTGTGCAGGCCCGTATTCCGAAAGTAGTGATCGGCTGCATGAATCCTAAGGCGGGGTGCGCCGGTTCCATTTTGAATATTTTACAGACTCCGGAATTTAATCATCAGGTCGATACGATTACCGGCGTACTGGAAGCGGAATGCAGCGCCATGCTGGTAAACTTTTTTAAGGAACTGCGTAAGCGGGTCCGCCAAGAAAAAGAAACGCAGGGTGATGCGGAAGAGGCATAGAATGCCGCAGACGGAAAATAAAATCCGGTGTTTGCTTGACAGTGCTACAGAAAATAGCTATACTAAAAAAGCCGCATATGTGCCTTTGAGCGGGCACTTCTATGGCCGGCCTTTTATGCAGGTGATGAAGTTTGGGTCTTGCGCAATGGACATCTACGAACCGTGTCAGGGTGGGAACACAGCAGCACTAAGAAGAACCGTCCATGTGCCGTAAGGGTGCCTGGCGGAGCCTGTATGGAGGTATCGCATAGAAGGGCCCTCTCAAGGGTAAATGTGCGGTTTTGTTTTGGAAGGATGGGTGAACGATGGGCTGTGAACTATGCCCCAGAAAATGTCATGCAAACAGGGCTGCGGATGAAAGGGGCTACTGCGGTGAGACTGCGCAGCTGCGTCTGGCACGGGCAGCACTTCATATGTGGGAGGAACCCTGTATTTCCGGAAATACGGGTTCCGGCACCGTTTTCTTTACGGGCTGTTCTCTTAAGTGTATTTTCTGCCAGAATGCCTCCATTGCTTCCTCTCTCGTTGGAAAACCCGTTTCCGTGGAGAGACTTGCAGAGATCTTTCTAAAACTGCAGTCGCAGGAAGCCTGTAATATCAATCTGGTGACTCCCACACACTTTGTACCTCAGATTGCTTTGGCTATAAAACTTGCAAAAGAAGATGGCCTTCAGCTTCCGATTGTCTACAATACCGGCGGTTATGAAAAAGCAGAAACCCTCCGCATGCTGGAGGGTCTTGTGGATATCTATCTGCCGGATTTCAAATATGTTTCTTCCCGGCTTTCAGCCCGCTATTCCAATGCACCCGATTATTTCGAAGTTGCTTCTGCGGCCCTTGCGGAAATGTTCACCCAGACGGGACCGCCAGTCTTTTGCGAAGAAACCGGGCTGATGAAACGTGGCGTTATTGTGCGTCATCTTTTGCTCCCCAGACATCTGGCGGACTCCAAACGAGTAGTTAAATATCTATTTGACACCTATGGAAACTCTGTCTATATCAGCCTCATGAATCAGTACACACCCATCCGCTCATTTCCTGACAGACCGGAGCTAAACCGGCGAGTTTCCCACAAGGAGTATCGGGAACTTGTGGATTACTGCATTTCCCTGGGTGTGGAAAATGCATTTATTCAGGAGGGCGAAACCGCTTCTGAAAGCTTCATCCCTCCCTTTGATTATGAAGGCATATAGCACGAGCTCCTCTCCTATATAATAACAGTACAGCCATGCCATTCATAAGTTGGCGGAATATACCTTTTACTTTCCATTGCACACTTTTGCCGCCAACTTATTTCATGACGGGCGTCCGCCCTATAGAAATGATTATGCGGATTACCCTTTGTGAGCAAGCTCCCACGGACAATCCGCATAATCATTTCTGCATGGCTGAACTGTTACCCTATATTTCTACCCGCTTCATGTAATAGCCGAAGCCGCCGTCTTCCATCTTGTCGGTACCTGCTTCAAAGCCTTCAAACCCGAACATCAGGGCGGCCTGCTTTTCTCTGTCATAATATGCGCCGGGTACACCCAGATAGTATCGTTCTTCCTCCGCTTCCACAATTTTTGTCAGGATTAAATGTCCGTAATTATAATAACCATGCAGCAAAAAGCTGTTTTGCACCAGCTCCTGATACTGTTTTGGAAGCACGACAAAATCCCTGGGTGTAACGGAAAGATACTCTCTGCTATCCCCAAAGGGATGGATTTTAGGATAAATCCTTTCTAACTGCTCCCACTTGTCTTGGGAAAGAGGAAAGTTGGATGTCTCCGGCTGTCTGACCGTCTCTGTCTCCGGCTGCCCGCCTATCTCCGTTCTCTGTTGATCGGAAATAACCTCCTTAAGCTGCCCGGCATCTTCTGTTTCGGAAACCTCCCCGGTTCCTGCTTCTAAGTCCTCGTCCTGAGCCATTTCTGTATCCCCGAAAACTGCATCCTCAACAGCTTCCATCACTTCTACTTCCGGTTCTGTAGTTTCTATTATTACTGTTTCCGACTGTGCTGTCTCATCTCTTTCAGATTGCGCCGCCTTCAGCATCTCTTCCGCGGTCTCCTGAATCGGTTCCGGCACTGCAGGCATCTCCTGTTTTTCTTGCAGAATATGCTCTTCCTCTCTTGCCCTTTCTCTCCACTGTCCCTTTAATGCTCTGGTATCGGAGAGTTTGATCAGAATACCGTCGCATTCCGCATAGGGGATTCCCGTCCCCGCCAAATCGCTGTTTTTCCAATGGGAAGCATACTCCCCGGCACCAAATTGCAATCCGATTCTGTCCGCCCCGTAAGTTTCCTCTCTGGAAATCAGTCTGATTTCTCCCTGCAGAGTATCCGTTGTATACAAGCCTCGAATATGTATCTGTATACGGCAATCCTCACCTCTGACATCCCATTTTACAAAACCGCCATTTTTTATCTTCTCTCCGTTCTCCAGATAATCCAAATATACAATTTTCCTATCGTAAAAAGTCTTGTCCTCTTTTCCCATATTGGTCCCCCGTATACTATATCATTGTCTGTATATTATATTCGGGAGATTTCCACTATATTCCCATTTAAAAACAGCTCCAAGGAGCTAAAGCAACTCCAAGGAGCTAAAGCAACTCCAAGGAGCTGCTCATAAATTTAGTATTCCATTGTATCCAGATATTTCATGTAGCTTACCACCATCAGAGCGATCTTGAAGGTAAGCGCATCATCAAATGTCCTGATGTCCAGTCCGGTGCTCTTCTGCAGCTTTTCAATCCTATATACCAGCGTATTTCTATGAACAAAAAGCTGGCGGGAGGTTTCGGATACATTGAGGTTATTTTCAAAAAATTTATTGATGGTGCTTAGCATCTCTTCATCCAGTTCTTCCGGTATATCTTCTCCGAAAATTTCCCGAATAAAAATACGGCACAGATTGATGGGCAGCTGATAGATCAGACGGCCGATACCAAGCGTATTGTAAGCGATCACATTTTTTTCCGCATAGAAGATCTTACCCACATCTAATGCCATCTTGGCTTCTTTATAGGATTTGGAAACATCCTTTAATTCCTGTACAACTGTGCCATAGGCCACCTTTACGTTGAGCATAGCCTCCGTACTCATCATATCCACAATGGTACTCGCCGTCTGTTCTAAAACTTCCTGACTGTCACTTTCCTGCAGAGCCTTTATGAGTATCACGCTGCTCTCATCCACGGCGGTAATGTAATCCCCGCTTTGGGTAGAAAACATCTCCTTCAAGAGTTCAGTTGCAATATTGTCCTTCTCCATTTTGGTTTCGATAAGGAATATCGCTCTTGGCATTGTAGTTTCTATATGTAATTTTTTAGCGCGGTTATAAATATCTATTAACAGCAGATTGTCCAACAAGAGATTTTGAAAAAAATTATTTCTGTCAAAGCGCTCTTTATAAGCAACTACCAGATTCTGCAGCTGGCACACAGCAATCCTGCCTATGGTATAGGCCTCGTCTCCATGACCCTTGGCCACAAGCACATACAACAGTTCCCGCTCATCCAAAATCTTTAATAAATAGTGCGAGCCTATCACCTGACTGTCCGCCGGTGACTCTGCAAAACCTATGATCAGACTTGTTTCTATTTCCGGCAAGTCTACGGTACCGGCTACCGGCATCCCGTTTAAATCATAAACACAAAGCTCCACCTTTGTAATAGCTTTTAATTCTTCAATACTGTTCTGAATAATCTGGCCCGAAATCATGTCAAACTCCGTTTCTTCAATCTCTTTTTTTAATCATATCGTATTTTAAAATATGCCGCAAGTTGAATCCCCAAAAAATTTCAAAAAAAGAAGGTGCATGCACCTTTGTGCAATGCACCTTCTTATATGTTCTATTAGTTGGTAATGATCTGCTCGGTTTCCTTGTCGAATACATGAATCTTTTCAACATCCAGAGCAAACTTAACGCTGTCACCGGGTCTTGCAGTAGTACGGGAATCTACTCTTGCGGTTACAGGGAACTCTTCCAGATCAAAGTATAAGTAAACTTCTGCACCAAGCAACTCGTAAACCTTAATGGTAGATTCAAATACACTGTTAGGAGAAGACTGGATAAATGACTCGGAATCATATACGTCTTCAGGACGAATACCAAAGGTAACTACCTTTCCGTCATAACCGCCGTCAATCAGCTTCTTGGACTTAGCTGCAGGAAGAGGAATGCTGCGGCCGGCAATCTTCAAGCTTGCAACATCGCCGCTTACCTCTACGGTAGCATCTAAGAAGTTCATCTGAGGAGATCCCATGAAACCTGCTACGAACAGGTTCTGAGGCTTCTCATACAGGTTCTGAGGGGTATCTACCTGCTGTACAACACCATCCTTCATAACTACGATTCTGGTACCAAGGGTCATAGCCTCTGTCTGGTCATGGGTAACGTAGATGATGGTGGTGCCCAGTCTCTGGTGTAACTTAGCAATCTCTATACGCATCTGCACACGCAGCTTAGCATCCAAGTTGGAGAGAGGCTCATCCATCAAGAATACCTTGGGATTACGAACGATTGCACGACCCATAGCAACACGCTGTCTCTGACCACCGGAAAGAGCCTTCGGCTTTCTGTCAAGGAGCTGGGTCAGATCCAGGATCTTAGCTGCGTCCTTAACCATCTTATCAATTTCATCCTTCGGTACTTTTCTTAACTTCAAACCAAAAGCCATGTTGTCGTATACGGACATATGAGGATACAAAGCGTAGTTCTGGAATACCATCGCGATATCTCTGTCCTTAGGTTCAACATCATTTACAAGTCTGTCGCCAATCCTTAATTCACCGGAGGAGATGTCTTCCAAACCTGCGATCATACGAAGGGTGGTAGACTTACCGCAACCGGAAGGACCTACGAAGATAATGAACTCCTGATCCGCAATTTCAAGATTGAAGTTCTTTACTGCTTCAAATCCGTTAGGGTAAACCTTACAGATATTCTTTAAAGATAAACTTGCCATTTTATGACTCCTTTCCGCTATAATGATACTGTTTGTATCAATTAGTCTGGGTCTAGTATACCGAAAAATCCTTGCAGCCGCTATACCACTATTTCACAAAGATTTTGGCTATGATTGTAAATTTTGCTTATTTTGCAAAAAAATTTTAAATTCATACGACAATTTGCCCAAAATCAAGCTTCTGTCATGTACACATTTACCAATGTGCTATACCTTTTCGCCATAAAAAGCCAATTGGTTTTTACCCCGTTTTTTTGCCACATACAAGGCGTTATCCGCCGCTTTATACAAATCTTCAAAATTATCGCCGTCACGTGAAAATACCGCACAGCCGATACTGGCCGTTACAGAATACTTGGTATAGGTTCCTGCCCGGAAGTTCTTGAAGAAGCGCTCTACCTTTTCTGCTTCCATCTTAATGACATCCTCATCCTTCATGTTACACAAAAAGAGTGTAAACTCGTCTCCTCCGGTTCTGCCGAGAATGTCGCTGGCACGGAATTCCGAACGAATCGAAGTCCCCAGTGTCCGCAGCACCTCATCGCCAAAGGCATGCCCCATGGTATCGTTGATTTTTTTGAAATTGTCTACATCCAATATAAATAACAGCCCCTGCTCACCCGGGTGCGCCGCCATATAATCCTTGATTCGGCGTTCGGTGGAGATTTTATTATACAGCCCGGTCAAAAGATCGGTGTCCGCCTTCTCTTCCAAATCCCTATGTTTGTTTCTGGCCTTTACCCGATTGACAATATTGATCACAAGGAATATCACCATAAAGAGTATAAAGGTGATCGTCAGACCCATTACCACCGTGTTGCCCGATGACCACTCTTCATTTACCTGACGGTGTAAATAAGCGCTGCTCATTCCGGCCACCAGTGTAAACTCTCCAAAATCCATGGGTGCATAAACAAAAGCTCTTTCATCGACAACATTGCTCAAATAACTTATTCCGCCGTTCCGCTCCTGGATGCCTGCCTGCAATTTTTGAACAGCTTCCGCATCACCGGTCACGTCCTTCAGAAGAGAAAAATAATCATCGGAAATCTTACACATCGGATTCTGCCAGGTATTGTTATTCTGAACTACAGATATGCTTTCCCCTGTATTATTCAAAAGAACAAAGAATACATCGGAACCAAATATCCTATCCGTTACCAGCCACTGCAAATCAGCAATATCATAATAGCAGATCAAATACTGCGCCTCTTTATCCCTATAGTCCAGCGGAACCACTATAATAACGGAAGAACGCTCGTGCAGCTCGTCCTGGGCAATATAAAGTATAGCTTCTTGCTCTGAATATGCGCTCGCCACATAGATGTCTTCACTGATCGTTACTGTTTCTACCTTATTCTCCTGCAGGTGGTAACCCATACCGTCTGCATTACACAAAACCACATCATATATGCCTCTTCTATGTCCGGCAGCCAGCGCCATTTTGAGAGCCGTTTCTGTATCTGTCTCCCCCTGTGCGATACATAATGCAGCGGTCTCCGCATAGGTAAGGGCATTGTTAAATTCTTTTTCCACTTGCAGCGTCGTTAACTTCATCTGCTGCACCATGGAAGCCTCCACCTCTGACTGCTCCTTAGCCCTACCGACCTTGGAAAACCATATCAGCAGTGAAAAAACAACAATCAGCAGCGCACCTGCCGAAATCCACCACTGCTTCATATTTAAACTATCCGATCTTCTATTCATCCTATCTGCACCCTCATTACTGCTGCTCATCACCGATGAGCGGTTTATCGCTGAAAATCTTATCCTCTTCTTCTGTTTCCGGCTGTAAGTCATTTCCGGTCTCACCGGCTTTCTCTTTTTCCAGCCTCTCTAAAATATTTTCCTCCAATTTTTTAAACATCTTGTTATAAAGTATAGCGCTCACATAAACGGGCACCGAAATACCAAACAGAAACACCAGCGGAAATACCTGCAGAGTAAAATACAGAATCACATAGGGCAGGATATATACTACCAGCATCAGAAGTGTTCTAGGTATTTGAATAATACTTAAGGCAAGCGCATTCTTTAAAGTGCCCTTTATGGAATTAACAAACTTAGCCTGCATGGGAAATACCCATATCACCGTAAAAACAAACAGACAGCAGATAGCCATCAAAACGACCTGCAAGACATTGGAAAGTACGATTCCGCCTTCTTTGATAATATAGAAATCCACTAAAAATATGAATGCGATCAGCAATACCAGCAGCCAAATGATCGTGGACTGCTTAAAGTTCATTTTAAAGGATTTGAAAAACTCTCTGCTGATATAGCCTTCTTCATTCCGCTTTATCTTCAAGGCTACATAGTGAGCCGAAGTCAGTGCCGCACCGGCCGTAATGATAGGAATACAGCATATCAGCGTCAGAACATTCAGCCACATCAGATCAGCAACTTTATTCAATCCCTGTATTAAAGGACTTTCTATATCAAATAACTTACCCATTTCTTTATCAGACCCTTCTGCACACGCTTACCTACAAAAACTTTTCCATGGAGGTCACCCGTATTCCCGAATACTCCTCCTCCGCCGAACACGCATGAAAGCCTACCCGTCTGTAAAAATCTATCGCATAGGGGGCGGCACTCACGGACATAAACAGCTCCTGCTTTTCTTTTTTCAGATAGTCTCCCATGGCCTTTATCAGAGCACGCCCGATCCCCTGCCGGTGATAGGCTTCTTCCACAAAGAGCAGGGAAATATGATTCCGATTGCGCAAAGAAATCTCCCCGACGACCTTATCGCCGTCCAGCGCTATCATCATCAGATAACTGCCATCCTGAAACATGCGATATATTTTGCCGTCCGTGAGAAAATCCCGGAAACTTGAAATTCCCTCCTCGGTATAATCCGGTGCCTCAAAGCGCATAAAGGTCCGCCATACCATTTCTATAACGTCCGGCCAATCCTCTGTAGTCGCCCAGCGAATCTCATAGGGCAGATTTTCTAATTTCCGTATGTCCATCTTTCTTATGAACTCCCACGCTTTTCAGTACCATCTTACTACACAAATATATCAAATCTAATCTTAAATATCAAGGTGTTTTGTAAGCCACTCGGCGATATCTTCCATGATCGTTTCCCGGTCCGGTTCATTGATCAGTTCATGCCTGTCCTCAGGATACAATTTAAATGTAATATCCTCCACTCCGACATTCTTTAAGGAGTCATAGGCTTTTTGCACGCCGCGTCCGTAATCACCCACCGGATCTTCCTCACCGGAAGCCATGAATACGGGCAGCTTGGAGGGAACATTTTCCAGATTTTTCTTATTTTGCATTCGGGAAATTAAGGTAAACAGCGTTTTAAAGCCGTTGACGGTAAATACAAAACCGCAGTCCTCATCCACAATATAGGCCTGCACTCTTTCCGCATCCCTGCTCAGCCAGTCAAAAGGAGTCTCGGGACCAGATATTCGCTTATTATAGCTGCCGAATGCGCATTGATTTATAAAACGGCTGGGCTGCTTCTGTCCTTTAAAAACTCCCACTATCGCAGTAAGCGCCCGGGCAAACGCCAGCACGGCGCCCGGCTGCATGCCCGTTCCCAGTATCAGCGCGCCGCTTATACCCGTTCCATAGCGGCAGATATAATTTCTGAGAATAAAGGACCCCATACTGTGCCCCAGGATAAAATAAGGCACGCCGGGATACAGCTCCTGAGTCATTTTCTTCAGCCGGTGCACATCCCTTACCACCACCGTGGCCGGATCCTGCTCGCAGAAATATCCCTGTACCCCATTTTCTCCGACACTTTTTCCGTGCCCCAGATGATCTTCTCCCGTCACTACAAATCCACGTCCGGTCAAAAATTTTGCCAATTCCTCATAGCGGTCTGCATATTCGGCCATACCATGCACGATCTGCACAACACCCACCACATTCCCCCCCGCGGGTGTCCATCTGACCGCATGTATTTTGGAACTGTTATCCCTGGAATCGAAATAAAACTCTTCTCTCTTCATACGTACCCTCCGTTAGCTGATCTCCGCGCCTGCAGGCATATCTTTTTCAGGTGTCAGCAGCGCCAGATTTCCTTCCGCATCCTCCGCACAGAGCAGCATACCTTCTGAAACCACGCCTGCCAAAGTAGCCGGTTTTAAGTTTACAAGAACCATTACTTTCTTTCCTACCATTTCTTCGGGCGAATAGTGGGCTTTGATGCCTGATACGATCTGCTTTACCTGACTGCCTATTTTTACTTTGGAGCACAGCAGTTTCTTGGACTTAGGTACCGCCTCGCAGGCAATGATCTCCCCCACCTGGAACTGCAGCTTTGCAAAATCGTCATAGCTTATTTCCGGCTTGGCTTCCATATCAATAACCGCCTCCTCGGATTCTTCAGGCTCTGCTTCCGCCATCATGGCCGCCGCCAGCTCTTCTTCCCTCTTTTCCACATCCTTCATATCCAGTCTCGCAAAGAGGATTTCCGGCTGCTCCGTCACCTTGTTTCCGTTAGGATAGAGTCCGAACTGCTCCAGTTCTTTAAAAGATCTTAAAGAAGTATTTAACTGCGCCGCAATGCGCTCTGCCGTTTCGGGCATATAGGGCTGTAACAGGGAAGCACCGATCACAATGCCTTCCACCAGATTGTAGAGCACGGTGGAAAGTCTGTCCGTCTTTGCTTCCTCTTTTGCTAAAATCCACGGCTCCGTCTCATCGATATACTTGTTGCAGCGTTTAAAGATGGCAAAAATTTCCGTCAGGGCATCGGCCACACGCAGAGTTTCCATTTTTTCCTCTACTTTTGCATATGCGCCGCAGACAGTCTTTTTCAAATCAGCATCCAGCGCCTCGTCCACCGCGCCTTTGTCCGCTACCACACCGCCAAAATATTTGTTGCTCATGGAGATGGTACGGTTTACCAGATTTCCCAAAGTATTTGCCAAATCCGAATTGGTTCTCTCAGCCACCAGTTCCCATGTGACATTACCGTCATTATCATAGGGCATCTCATGCAATACATAGTACCGCACGGCGTCCACACCGAAGAAATCTACCAAATCGTCCACATAAATAACATTTCCTTTGGACTTACTCATCTTGCCGCCGTTCATCATCAGCCAGGGATGGCCGAATACCTGCTTGGGCAGGGGCTCTCCCAGCGCCATTAAGAAGATGGGCCAGTAAATCGTATGGAAACGGATAATATCCTTTCCGATCAGATGCAGGTCTGCCGGCCAGAGCTTCTGATACTGCTCCGTGCTGCCGCCCTCCGCGTCATAGCCCACACCGGTAATATAGTTGGTCAGCGCGTCCAGCCACACATAAACGACATGCTTGTCATCAAAATCCACCGGGATACCCCACTTAAAAGAGGTTCTAGATACGCATAAATCCTGCAGTCCCGGCAGCAGGAAGTTATTCATCATCTCATTCTTGCGGGATACCGGCTGAATAAACTCAGGATGAGTATTGATATGCTCTATCAGACGGTCCGCATACTTGCTCATTTTAAAGAAGTACGCTTCTTCTTTGGCGGGCTTTACCTCTCTGCCGCAGTCGGGACACTTGCCGTCCACCAACTGGGATTCCGTCCAGAAGGACTCACAGGGCGTACAGTAGAGGCCCTCATATGCGCCCTTATAAATATCTCCCTGTTCATAGAGTCTCTTAAAGATCTTTTGCACCTGCTTCTCATGGTAGTCGTCCGTAGTCCGGATAAACTTATCGTAGGAGATATTTAACATATCGCAAAGTCCCTGAATGACACCGGCTACCTTGTCCACAAATTCCTTAGGTGTGGTTCCAGATTCTTCTGCCTTCAATTCAATTTTCTGTCCGTGCTCGTCCGTACCTGTCTGAAAGAACACTTCATAACCCTGTGCCCTTTTATATCTTGCGATACTGTCCGCCAGGACAATTTCGTAATTGTTGCCTACATGGGGTTTTCCCGAAGTATAGGCAATGGCCGTTGTAATGTAATACTTTTCTTTGCTCATATTCATATTCCTTTCCTTGAAAATAAAAAAGCTCATCTTCCGGCGCTGCCGCGCAAGAAGACGAGCCAAAACCCGTGTTACCACTTCTCTTTACATCCCCCTTGCGGGGAAATGCCTCATGGAGTGCGATCCACACCCTCCCGCTATAACAGGCGGACCTGTTGCAGCCTTACCGTCCGGGATATGGTAATGCATCCCCTGCCACGGCTCAGTGCACTGCTCGGAAGCCATCTTCCCCCTACCCTCGTTCTCTTCCTCTCAGCAGCCGCACTTTTCAGTGCGGCATAACGGAAGATTCTCTGTAAAACTCCCGCATGGGTACTTTCTTCGTCACCGCGTTTTCTGTTTTGTTAAGCGTAGCATAATTTTCCATGCTTGTCAACGCCGCCTATCTGGAGAACATCACCTTTTCACTGCCAAAGAGCCTTGTCAGTCCCCAAGCCAAAAGCCCTGCACAGATTAGATTGACCGGTATGGTGATGAGCACCTGCATGGGCTCGTATGTGAAGGCGAAGATGCCGTGCATGCACTGTACGCTGTTGTAAATAGGAATGAAAAACATACTCAGACTCTTTGCTTCATTACCGCCGAACATAGGCGTAAGGCTGACTAACATCACAATGATCATCAGCGGAGATACCGCGGTCCCCGCTTCCTTGATACTCTTTGCAAAAGCCGAAACGACGGAAATGGCCGATACCATCACCAAAACAGTGCTTAAGATAATTCCCAAAAGCAGCAGGTAGTCGGAAAGCACATACACGCCGGCGTTCACCCCGCTCTCCTCTCCTCCCATCAGGGTAGGCAGGGAAAGCATGGTCCCCGCAAAGCTGGAGATTCCCGAAAGCAGCGCAATACAGCTCAAGCTCACGATTTTTCCCATTGCCAATGAACTTCTCTTCATGGGCGTTACCAAGAGTGTGGCAATAGTACCCCTCTCCTTTTCACCCGCAATGGACTCAGGCGCTACGGCAATACAGCCGCTGTACATAAAGGTCATGAGCAGCATGGGCAGGAGCATGGCATAAAGCTGTCCCGTCACATCTTTTTCCGAAGCCATATCGTAGCTTGCTTCCCCTGCATTGATATCGAACTTATTTGCCATGGATGCCTCGTAACTATCCAGAATATCCATCACCAGGTTACTGATCTTGACTGACTCGGATTCCGTGGAATTATAATAGATTTCCACATTGGGCGCCGCACTACCCTGCGCCACATCATAAGCCTCCACTTTCGCCACAAAATCCTTGGGAAATACGACCATCACGTCTGCTTTCTTCTCCTGCAGCAGCATCTTGATTTCTTCGGTCTCACCCGCCTCTATCTCTGTCCATTCTGCAGAAAGGCTTTCCAGCATAGGAGAAAACTCTTCCGGTAAATTCTGCACATAAGCTTTTGCCACATAAGCATCATCCGTCATGAACTCCTGCGCCATACCCTTCCCCATGAAGGTATATATCAGATAAATTAAAAGTCCGGGCATCAAAACCGTGGTAAACACCATTCTTTTATCCTTAAAGAACCGGGCGAATTCTTTTCTTATAATTGTCAGCATATCCTTTTTCATACGATACTACCCACCCTTTCTTCATATATTTCAAAAAATCTGTCCTCCAGGCTCTTTCCTGCGCAAACAGCCTCCAAAGTATCGCAGACCGCCATCCGTCCGTCTATGATAATGCCCACTCTGTCACAGATTTTCTCTACCAGACTGAAGATATGGGTGGACACGATAACGGTTTTTCCCTGCTTTTTTAAATCCACCAAAAAGTCCGTTACCACCTTGGCCGTGAGTACGTCCAGACCGTTGGTGGGCTCGTCGAAAATAATGATATCCGGATTGTGCACCATGGAAATGACTAAAGAAGCCTTCTGCTTCATGCCGGTGGACAGATTTGCCACTTTCACCTCCGCAAATTTATCAATACCAAAACGTGCAAAAAGCTCCTCCCTGCGGATCTTTTTGTCCGTCGCATCCACACCGTGCAGATCCGCAAAAAAGTCAAACAGATAATTGGGGGTAAAAAACTCCTCCAATTTCAATTCACTGGTTAAGAATCCGATCTTACCGCGTACCTGTTCCGGCTCTTTTAAAATGCTGGATCCGTCCAGTACCGCATCCCCCTCGTCAGGCTTAATTAAGGTGGCCAGCATTCGGAGCGTCGTGGTCTTCCCCGCACCGTTGGGGCCCAACAATCCAAACACTTCGCCCCTATAGGCTGTAAAGCTCAAATCGTTGACTGCGGTTTTCATTTTCTCATTTGTCTTTTCAATCTTCTGCTGTTTGGAGGAAAGCTTAAAGGTCTTTTTCAAACCTTCCACCCTTAAAATCTCTTCCATATCCTTCTCCTTATAATACATTTTCATAATAGCGTCTGAACGCCATATAGCCGATGAAAAAAATAACAATAAGCAAGCTGCAGACCATCACACAGGGCTCATAGAACATACTGCTTACGATCATAACAATATATAACGCCGCCAGCAGCAGTTTGGCAGTTGCTTTCAGGGCTTTAGAACTGATTTCCAGTTCCCGCTCGTCCGTTTCCCTTAAGCGCTCCTTCTTGATCTTCTCTTCATCACGCAAGTGGCCGTTTATGCGTAACAGAGCAATGATACTTCCCACAACCAATCCCGTTCCCATTCCGGCCACCATGCCTATCTGATGGGGCAGGATGTCTACCCAGAAATATCCGGCCGCAAAGCCTGCTGCCGCCGTACAGATTCCGATACCGAAAAGCACCCACATAATTCTTGCACGCTTTCGTAACACCTGTCGGAATTCTTCATTATTCCGGGCTTTACATTCCGAACAAAATAATCCTTTCATAAATTCTCGTCCTCCTCGTCAAAGATAAACAACTCCTCGATGTTCACCCCAAAATACTGGGCAAGTTTGTGCGCCAGTATCAGGGATGCATTATATTTGCCGTTCTCCAAGGAAATAATGGTCTGACGGCTTACATTGACGGCATCCGCCAGTTCGCTCTGCGTCACCTTTCTTTCCTTGCGCAGCTTCAGTATTTTTGTCTGCAAACTCACCCCCCCTATCCGCCTAAAATAGGTTTCTCTTATGAAAGCAAAAAGTAAAGCACACTTTACTCTAATTGGAGTATAGTATGCTTTACTCATAATGTCAAGTGCATTTTACATTTTAATAAATTGCAAATCCTACGCCTAAAGGACTTTCCGTTATGCCATCCTCTCCCCGGATTTCAATTTCTATCATCAAATAATACTCTCCTTCCGGCAGACTGCCGTATTTAGCCTCCCAATATACTGTCCGTTCTAAAGAGCAGCCTCCCTTTAATATATATTCCACCATATTATAAGCCCAGCCGCTTTCGGCAGGCGACAATTCCACGAATTCCCCATTTTCATCCCACCGATACAATGTAAAATCTGCTCCAAAAGTTATTTCACTGTCCTCTGTGTTGTTGAAAATCTCAAGTACCGCTCCGTCCGCGGTTATTTCCCGTATCGTTATCGCATAAGCAGAGAAATCCGCATTTGCATCTATCACCGCACCGCCGGAAGATTCGCCAAAGTACTGTGCAAACAATGGATAGACCTCATCCCCTTCCACATACTCCAGTCTGCCTACAGTTTCATCTGTGGACTGAAGATATCCATATATGACAGCTCCGGCATCTATTCTAAGTGACACACCTCTGTAAGAACGCCAACCGAGATCCCCATTTATAGAATCGCCCGTCCGCCGGAACACAATATCATCAAACAAGGGCTCCTTGCGGAAATCGGTGCTCTCCAAAGTCAGGCTCCGGGCTCCCACATCATAGACATACAAGAGGGAATTGGCAAGGGGCATTAGCTGCTCACTCTCAAGGTAAACCGCGCTGCCATCCGCTGCGACGGATACCTGATACGGAGCATATCCTTGTTCAGAGTCATAGAATATTTTCTGTATATCTACCGCACCGACAATGAGCCGTTCCGCCTTGTCATATACGAACAGCCCGAAATAACCGTGGAAAATGACCAATCTGCTATCTGCATAGTCTATCAACACATATTCCTCACCCACGGGCATATCCGCACTGAGCTGGGGTGCCGGAACATGCATCGCTCTGGTATCCAGCGTCCCGGTAAGGCGCAGACGATCGCCATCCTCTATGCTCACGCTCTGTCCTTCGGATTCCATTGTCGGGAACACAGCAGAACCTTCCTGTAAAAAGACCAGTCCGTCCTTTTCTATCCGGAAACGGTACTGATTATCAGCTTCGTCCGTTAGGATAAAAATATCTTCCTCCACGCTATAGGGACCCTCCAGCCAGATTTCCTCGTCGGTATTTAGGAAGAAAAATGCACGTTCCGCCGAAACCGCAAGTACACACCATTCCGTTTTTTCCAGATTGTACACATTGCCGCTTATTTCCGTCCGCATATCCTTCACATCCGAGGTTTGTGGCATGACCGCTGACGGCTCCCCGGGTTCACCAATACCGCTCTCTTCCGGCAATCCGGCCATTGTATCTGGCGCTTGCCCTTCCACTGCAACAGGCTCCATAACGGGATTAAGAAGCAATCCTGCCGCCAGTGCAATCAATAAGATCCCCACTGCTACGGATACGCCGACCAGAGGCTTTTTGTAACGCAGGATATTTTGTATGCGCCTCTTTGGATTCCCTTCAGAAAAAGCCAGAGGCACGCCGCCCGGCCGTCTCCCGGAGGCATAGCGCAGGAGAATGTCCGCATAGTCTTTTGATACGCCTTCCTTTTCGCTGTTTAACACTGCTTCGTCACAGGCCATTTCCATATCCCGGCCCAAAAGCACATATGCACACCATACAAGTGGATTGAACCAGTGTAGTGCCAAAGCCAAAAAGGCCAGACATTTACACAAAGGGTCACATCTTCGGATATGCATTTGCTCATGGGGTAACACTTGTGCCGCTGCCTTGTCCGTAATATCTGAGGGCAGATAGATGCGTGGTTTCAAAATCCCCAGAATAAAGGGCACCTCCGCATAGTCCGCCAAATAGACATTTTCCTTCAGCCATATACTGACGCGCAGCTTTCTCTTCAGCCAAACCCATGAACCCAGATTATAACTAAGGAGTATACAAACACCGACCAGCCAGATAGCTGATGTGACTGCCAGAACTATCTGCATAGGATTTACACTATAGGTCGGTGTCGCCGCAGGCAGGGTCTGGCTGATGATCACATCCGCTGCAGGAAGTCCCGTGTGCACCATTGGCTGTGCCATATACCCGATATCCGCACTCACTAAAGGCTCCTGTTTCGGCAGAAGACTCCATATACTCTCAATGGAGATTGGGCATAGCAGTCTGAAAAAAGGAATATACCACAGCAAACAGCAGAATTTTTTCGGCACACGCACCAGACCGAATATCAGTCTCACCGCTAACAGTATACCAATCACAAAGGCTGCCTGATAGCTTAAGTTGATCACTTTAATAAAAATCTGCTCCATAGGCCCTCCTAACGACTCTCATCAATAATCCGCTGCAGTTCCGCCACCTCTTTCTCTGTCAGCTTTTTACGGGAAGTAAATGCCGCCAGAAATCCCGGCAGGGAACCGCCGAAGGAACGTTGTACATACTGTTCACTCTGTCTGGCAAAAAAATCCTCTCTGGAAACAAGTACTACTACGGTACCGTTCTGATTTTCAAATATCCCTCTTTCGCTCAATTTTTTTAATACGGTATAAGTAGTCGTCCTTTTCCAGTCCAGACTCTCTTCGCACAGTTTTACTAATGCCGCAGTGGAAAGAGGAGCATTCTCCCAGACAATATCCGCAAATTTACCTTCTACAATACCCAAAGTATATTCTTCCATATATCCTCCCTGAAATCATGATCTTCAATCTTTCCTGAAACATAAAATCGATTGTCTATAATCTATAGACAAAGTCTATCACCTATAGACACCTTTGTCAACTACCAATTTGTGCAAATGCATAATGCAAATGAAAATGCAAATATTTCTGCCCGCCATATGCTTTCGCACAAAAACCGCCCGCAAAGATTTCTCTCTGCGGGCGGTCTTACATAATACGTTACTAAACCGCATAATCCACATGCTGAATGGTTCCGGCTTCTCCGTTTTCTTTCAAGAATACACCGCTTTTTCTGATAATACCCTGTGTTTTATTGGTGCCCTGTTCCTTTAAGGAAAACTCCGTGTCAATATTTCCCAGATAGATGGCTCCGACACCTGCTTCCCTCAGACTGATCAGGCGGCTGTTGCCGTTCTCATCCATAGTCCAGATTTTCAGGTCATCGAAAATACTGTCGTCTTCATCAATCCAGCCGTTTCCGTCCTCGTCATAGGCGGCCAAATCCTTAAATCCGTCCCCGCTTTTCGTACCGAAAAGCTCGCTGCCATCATTGATTATGCCGTCATGGTTTTTATCCAGCGCCAAAAATCCGCTTCCCGCTTGGAGTTTAGAAAGCTCCTCCTCTTTGCCGTCCCCGTCCAGATCGAAGAAAAAGGTCTGATCCGAAAACGATGCCGGATTGCCTTCCAGATTGATGACTAACGGATCCACACAGAATATCTTTCTGGTGTACTCCATACTGGTGGACTGCATGAATTCCCTGGACATTTCAAAATTCAGGTTGAATTCAATCCTGCGTCCGTCGGCAGTTTCCACTACGCCTCTCGAAGAGAATACCGTAGCTTCACGTTCCGCAAAAATAGTGGATCTGGTTACACGCTCTTCCCAGTGTGTATCTCCGATAGACACCCTGGAACCTCCGCGGCTTTCCGTCTGGCTCTGACTCATCCAGTTTAAGGACATCGAGCTCTGCCAGCTGCTGCTGAAAGAAAAGCCCAGGCTTTGCTTCTCCCTCTTCTCCAGCCCTTTGTAATTCGGTGCTCTGTGCTCCCTAAAAGCCCGCAGTGACTCTAAAAGCATTTTCATCATCTTGATTTTAAAGTCCTCTTCCGAGCGCCTAAAGGGATCCTGACCCCATTTTTGATTGGCGGCCACCAGCATATTTTTCTGTTTCTCTATGCTGGCCTCCAGTGCGGCTAAACTGCTCTTTTTCTTTCCCTCTTCTGAAAGTTCCAGGGTTGCCGCTTCCTCTCCGCCTGCTGTGTTTTTTTGCCCCGCTGATTCTTTGGGACTCCTTGCCCATGCATTGAGTACCCGCTCTCTCGGTCCTACGGTTACCTCATCCATGTAGCCCCTGCTTGCCTGACGTTCTGATTCCATAACGACAGTACTTTGGTTGATTCTCATGCTGCACCTCCTTGTCTGCATGCCGTGCGGCCCTTATGGGGCCTGCACATTTGCGGGGGATCCTTCCCCCAGTCAACATTTGTCAAAGAACAAAATATCCCCTACTCCCAGAGATCAGCCTGAATCCTGACAGTAAGGGATATTGTATATATCGGCAGAAAGCCGAACACCAATAACCTTTTTATTAAATTTTTAACCTATGAAAATTGAAACCATTTAAAATCAAAATCACATCCCGGCAGGAATAAGAAGCCCACCTTAGCCACGCCGTCCACCGGCTGCAGAGGGAAAGTCACTTCCTGATACTCCTCACTGTGCGGGAATTCCACCAACTGATTGGTACTTTCGCCATCCTCCCCTGTGAAGCGGATATGGATGTCGTTTTTATTTAACTTGGTCCGCCCGCAGATCGTAACCTGTGAAAAGCCCTGCTCTCCGAAATTCATGTCCTCATACTCTAAAACGACATTGTTGCCGATACCCTCCACCGTATCTTCCTTGCGTATAAAGGTATCTCCGTAAATCTTACTGTATTCCACTGCCTGTAACCGCGCATAGGCCTTCTGCAGTTTCGTAAAGGAGAATCCCTTGATGAAATAGCGCTCGTCCTTTATAACAAAGCAAAGTGTTGCAACGCCTTTGATACGCCGTTTCAGTTTATAGGTTTCCGGCTGATACACATCCCAAATACTGGGCTTTTGGTAGATGACATCCGCCAGCATTTCGCTGCCCTCATCTTCGGGCATACCCTCCCAAATCTGCAGATGCTGCGGGCCGCTTCCCTGTGCAAAAATAGGAATGGTAATTTCATCGGAACCATATTCTCCGAAATCAATGCCTCTGTAACCGATTTCTGTAACGCCCTCCTGCGCACTGGCAACACTGTTCTGGCTGAAATCTCCTACCTCACCCTTTGTGCAGTTATATAAGGAGCCCGGTACAAATTCATAGGGATTGATATAGGCTTCTCCTAAACCGCTTACGGAAAATTCCAAGGAAGTAAAAAGCTTTACTTTGTCCGTGCCGCTGCGGGAAGCCGCACGCAGCCTAAATTTGCCGTCGCCCTTGGCTTTCACACGACATGCTGCAGTACATCCGTCTTCTGCGGACACCACTTCTACTTCGGCCAGATTGGAAACAATGCCCAAATCGTTTACCGCCGTAAAAATAATATCTTGATCCGTAGCGTCAGCCGGATATAAATATGCCTTGACCACAACCTCCGGCTGTTCTTCCGTAAAGATTTGTCCACCCTCACATACAAGCTCTATCTTCCTGACAGGAACTAAATCTTCCCTGCCCGTTACTAGCGGCCGTGCAGCGTTTTCCGTACGCGCGCTGATACCCTCTCTCACTTTGGCAGCTTCTGCATGCAGGGTAAGAGAGACTGCCTCCACGGCGGATGAGCCGTTCATGGGCTTCACGCTAACCTGTATGGGTCCGGCTTCTGTTTTGGCGCCGATAACCGCTAAGAGCTTACCGTTAAAAAGCTTTCTGCAGGTTCCTTTATACTGGTCATAATCGGTACTGTCGCCGTTATCAAGACCTAGGAGCCTGCCGGCACCGTTTACCGCCACCTCCACATAGTCCATCGCGTTTTCTACCGGATTGCCCTGTGCGTCCACCGTACTGATCTCCACAAAGATCAAATCCTCGCCATCGGCTGACAGGGTATCCTTATCTGCCCGCAGTACAAGCTTTGCAGAATCCGTAAAGGAGCGATGTATATCCTCGGCAATCACATTTCCCGCTTCATCATATGCTACCGCCCGAATAACGCCCGGCGCATAAGGGGCCTGAAAACTGGGGAACAGTTCTTCTCCATGGGCATGGTCAATTTCCACGATACCCAAGGATTCCTCATTTACAAAAACCTCCACCTTGGGCGCATTGCTGCATACTCTGATATCTATTAACTGGCCCGGTGTAAAATCCCAATATGGGAAGAGATGCACCATGGGCGCTTTTTTATAATCCGTCCATTCAGCCTGATACAGATAGAAGGAATCCTTGGGAAAGCCCGCCGTATCAATCTGACCGAAATAGGAGTTCTTGGTTTTATAGGGAGTGGGCTCTCCAATGTAGTCGAATCCGGTCCACAAAAACTGGCCTGCCGCATACTCTCTGTCTCTGTCCATGCAGATACAGTATTCCGTACTCTTGGCCGCCCAACTGGGCCTGTTTTTTCCCAGCGAAGAACATTGCTCATCCTCTTCCGTTAATGCAGAACCTGATAAAGGAAAATGGTACACGCCGCGGCTCTGTACAATGGACGAAGTTTCACTGCCGTAAATAATCCAGTCGGGATGTTCTTTATGGTGGTTATCATAGTGGTTTTCCGCATAATTATAACCCGCCAATTTAATCACATCCGCACAGTTCTGCGCTCCCTGCCATGGCATATAGTTGGAACCGATGGTAACCATGGCGTTGCGTGCAGGATCATGCTGCTCCACATAGCCTTTGAGCATCTTTGTTATTTCCAGTCCTCTGGGTTCATTGGTGTCGGGAATCTCATTCCCGATACTCCACATAATGACGGAGGGATGGTTTCTGTCCCTGCGCACCCAGCTTGCCACATCCCGCTCGGACCACTCCGGGAAAAATCTTGCATAGTCATATTCCGTCATGGGCTTTTCCCACATATCAAAAGCTTCAGAATCCACATAGAAGCCCATTTCATCCGCCAAATCCATAAATTCCTTTGCCGGCATATTGTGGGAAGTACGAATGGCATTGACGCCCATCTTCTTTAAAGTTACCATCTTTCTGCGCATTGCCGCGGTATTAAAAGCAGCTCCGAGGCAGCCAAGATCATGATGCTCGCAGACACCGTGAAGTTTTACCTGCTTCCCGTTTGCCACAAAACCCTTGTCCGGATTAAATACAAAGTCCCTAAAACCAAAACGCAGCGATTCCTTGTCACCGTTTGGTAACTCCACCGTAAGCATATAGAGATTGGGATTCTCTGCATCCCATAGCAGAGGGGAAGACACTTCCAAAGCGGTCTTTAAAATGCCGTTCTCCTCTTTTTCCATCACGCCTTCTTTTATGACACTTCCGTCACGTTCTATTCTTACCGATGCCGACGCTATCTCCTCCACCGCTCCGGCCAGTTCTGCCTCTACCGTAACGGTAAAATCATCACCCTGCTTTCTGGTCACAATATAAATACCGTCGGTAGCCAGATAGACACGGGGCACCTTTTTTAACCAGACGTTTCGGAAAATTCCCGCACCCGAATACCAGCGGGAATTCGGTTCATGATGGTTCACCTGCACCGCCACCGTATTGTCTCCATCTTTTAAATATTCCGTAATATCGAACTCAAAGGCAGAGTAGCCGTATTTCCACTCTCCCGCCAAAGTACCGTTTACGTATACCCTGGAGTCCATATAGACGCCGTCAAAGTATAACAGCACATGCCCGTTCCCAGGGGTAGCCGTAAAATGCTTCCGATACCAGCCTGTGCTGGTTTCATAGAGTGCTTCGGTATTGTAGATCAGCCAGTCGTGGGGAATATCCACGGGTCCGAACTTATCTTCCCATGCATCTAACTGCGCCAGTTCCGTTCCATAAGGAGTTTTCACAAATTCCCAGTTGTCGTTAAAAAGCCGATTTCGTTCCATATAACCCTCTCCTATCTTGATAGAATGTTTAAAAAATGCCGCACATTATCTTCAATATCGCCTTCAAATATTGCCGATCCCAGAGCTATGACATTGGCCCCTGCCTTCAGAACGGTCCCGATATTTTCCCTGTTGATTCCGCCGTCCACCTGAATATCGATGCTTCGTCCGCTCTCCTCTGCCATCGCTCTGGCCGCCCGCACCTTCTCCGTACAGGCATCCATATAAACCTGCCCGCCGAACCCGGGCTCCACCGTCATGACCAAAAACATATCCGCCACATCCAGATAAGGCCTGAATGACTCAACGGACGTTCCCGGTTTAATCGCCAGTCCTGCTTTCAACCCCCGCCTGTGGATATCCTCAATCACCGCAGCCACCCTGTCCGTAGCCTCCAGATGAAAAGTAATAATATCCGCGCCACAGTCGGCAAAAGCTTCAATATAGCGCTCCGGCTTCTCGATCATCAGATGTACGTCAAACACCTTGTCCGTAGCTTTTCTAATGGAACGGATGACCGGCATGCCATACGAAATGGAAGGCACAAAAATACCGTCCATCACGTCAATATGTATGTACTCGGCGCCTGCTCTGTCCACAGAGCGCAGCTGCTCTCCCAATATAGTAAAATCCGCTGCTAAAATAGAGGGTGATAGTATATTCATAGTCTTTCGCCTTTCTTCTCTAAGCATTGTAACAGAAAAGCCGACCTACGTCCAGTACTGCAACTTTACTTCTTATATGATTTCCTTCAGTTTTTTTCCTACCTCCTCTTTCAGATCCTCCCAAGCATCCTCATGATCCACATAGTAAAGCGGGCACTTCTTTCCCCCACAGTCGTAATGCCGCAGAATATCCTCTTCATTCAACTCATAGGTTTTTAACAGATATGCCAACAGTTCCACCAGAGAGGCTTCCGTTTCTTTGGTAAAGCTTCCGTCCTCCGATATGTAACAACACTCTATGGAAATGGAATCATAATTTCTGGTCTTCACCGCATAGGCAATTTCATTTAATGGAATGCACTGGATGATTTCCCCCTCATAGCCAATGATGAAATGTGCGCTCGCCGAATTTTCATGGTTGTCCTTTAATGATTCAAAATAGCTTCTGTTTTGAGCCGCGCTGGTATCCCGATTCGCCGTGTAATGTACAAAAATATTTCTTACTTCGGGCAGTTCCTCTCCCGGCCTGGAATAGGGATTAAGTGTCAGATAATCCACCGTCCACTCCGGCTTTGCATCCGCTGTCAGAACTCCTGCATTTGATTTTCCGTTAAACACTTCCCCACCGGTTTCCGCCTTCTCATTAAAAGCTATAAACAATTGTAAGACCCAAATAAATATGCCAATACAGATAAGCAGCCAAAACATCCCTTGTAACAGGGCATTTCTCTTTTTCCTTCTTTTCTTCCGTTTTCCGGTTCGCTGCATATTCCCCCGTACATTTCTTCTTTGAAACTCTTCTTCCAGATACGGGTTCCGCAGTGATGCCAGGTCCATCTGCAGGTCATCTCTCCCCTGCCATTTACTCCTTTGTTCTTCTCCCATTTTTATCCCTCTGATATATCTGTGTTTGTCTTTCAGAAAATTTTCATAAAAATAATAAAAGCCGGATCTACGTCCGACTTTTATTATACCTGATACAACCCCAGAACAACCTTAAGGTTTTCTTAGGATTTTATGAACTCATTCCTCTTTCCAGCAAAGCCTGTGTAACTGCCCTTCCGTCTGCATATTGGAAAAATGATTCTGGCGCAGCGCCTCATAAAGTACAATGGCAACGGAATTGGAAAGATTTAAGGAGCGGATGGCGGGCAGCATGGGAATCCGGATACAATGCTCCTCATTTTCCACCAGTATTTCCTCGGGAATCCCCGCGCTTTCCTTTCCGAACATGATAAAATCTTCCGGTCCGAAAACCACCTCCGTATATGAACGTCTGGCCTTGGTGGTGGCCATCCAGATTCTTGCGCCGGGATGTTTATCAAGAAACTCCCGATAGTTCATATATCTTGTCACATCCAGCTGTTCCCAATAGTCCATTCCCGCTCTTTTGATAGATTTTTCATCTAAATGAAAACCCAGAGGTTCAATTAAATGCAGAGAAGTTCCCGTTGCAACGCAGGTCCGCCCAATATTCCCGGTATTGGCCGGAATCTCCGGCTGATGAAGTATAATATGCACTTACTCGCCCTCCTGCCATAAAAACCAAAAATTTATTTTCCTCTTTCCTGCCTTAGCTTTGTAATAAAACGAGAAAGTCTTTCCATAGCGACTTTCAGCTTCTCTAAGGAATACGCATAGGAAATTCTTAAATAGCCTTCGCCACTGTCGCCAAATGCGTTACCGGGAACGGCCGCAACCTGTTCCTCCGCTAAAAACCGGGCAGCGAACTCCTCGCTGCTCATGCCAAACTCTTTGATACAAGGAAAAACATAAAATGCGCCAAAGGGTTCAAAACATTCCAGTCCCATCTCTTTAAAAGCATGCATCAAATAACGTCTTCTCTGATTATAGGCAGTCCGCATTTCCACCACTGCCTCATCACCGTTCCGCAATGCTTCCACACCCGCATACTGCGCTGTGGTAGGCGCACACATAATGGCATACTGATGAATTTTGGTCATCTGCTCTATTAAAGCCTTCGGTCCACAGGCATAACCCATTCTCCAACCCGTCATAGCATAGGCTTTGGAGAAACCGTTGATTAAAATGGTGCGCTCCTGCATGCCCGGCAGACTGGCAATGGATACATGCTTCTCTTTGTAAGTCAGCTCGCTGTAGATTTCATCGGACATGACAAAGATGTCATGTTCCTTAATGACTTCCGCAATGGCCTCTAAGTCCTTGCGTTCCATAATGGCACCGGTGGGGTTGTTTGGATAAGGAAGAACCAACAACTTCGTCTTATCTGTGATAGCGTCCCTAAGCTCTTTTGCTGTCAGGCGGAATTCATTTTCCGCCTTCAAATTGATGATGATGGGCTTTGCGCCTGCCAAGATAGCACAGGGCTCATAGGAAACATAGCTGGGCTGTGGTATCAGCACCTCTTCTCCCTGTCCCGGATTGATCATGGCACGCAATCCGATATCAATTGCTTCTGAACCGCCCACGGTCACAACAACCTGATCTGCAGCATTATATCGGATGCCCTGCGTACGGAAGATGTAGTTGCATATTTCTTCTCTTAAAGGCATTAATCCTGCATTAGATGTATATTTGGTATGTCCTTTTTCCAAGGAGTAAATACCCTCGTCTCGAATATGCCAGGGTGTAGCAAAATCCGGTTCTCCCACGCCTAAAGAAATAGCGTCCTTCATTTCGCTGACAATATCGAAGAATTTACGGATGCCCGAAGGCTTCAGCTCTACAACCTGGTCTGCAAGTGGATTTCTCATGGTGTGATCAGCTCTCTTTCGTCTTCATATTTTCTGCTCAAAATAGTGCCGTGGTCTTTGTATTTCTTCAATACAAAATGAGTGGCAGTACTCAGCACCCCGTCCAGTGTGGAAAGCTTGTCGGACACAAAATTGGATACCTGCTTTAAGCTTTTTCCTTCCAAAGATACCAAAAGGTCATATCCTCCTGAAATCAGATACACGGAATTCACCTCCGCGTATTTGTAAATACGCTCTGCAATATTATCAAATCCCTGTCCTCTCTGGGGAGTGATACGCACCTCGATCAGTGCGTTTACTTTCTCGATACTGGTCATTTCCCAGTTGATCATAGTGTGGTATCCGCAGATAATCCCCTCGCTCTCCAAGGCTGCCAGCTCATTGACAACATCGATTTCTTCCACGCCCAGAATGACCGCCAGTTCCTTTAAATCCATACGGCTGTTTTTTTCGATAATACGCAATAATTCTTCTCTCATATTTGATCTCCTTTAGATTTTTGTAATCTCGTCTGTTTTGGGTCTCTCCAGAAAACGGCTCTCTTCTTCATTTATGACAACCCTGTCATTGCCATCAGTCGTCCTTCCAATGACAGCCGCCGGTATATGCACCGCTTCCAAAGCCTGCACCAGACGCTCTCCGCTGTCCGTCGTCATCAGCAGACAGCCTCCCGAAAGCAGTTCATAAGGGCTTAGAGCAAAAAATTCGCACACCTCTACGGTTTCCTGCTTTATGGGGATTTTTTTCAGGTCTACGGCCAGTCCAACGCCAGCGCTTTCTGCCAGTTCCCACAGTGCTGCAAAAATCCCGCCTGTGGAAACATCATGCATAGCGCTCACATTGGACTTTGCGGCGGTAGCAGCCTCTGGTATTACAGAGAGCTGCCGCTTAAAGGCGGCCGCTTCTTCTATCATATGCAGGGGATATCTCTCCCGCAGTCTGTCCTTGTATCTTTCCGCCAACAGGGCCGTACCTTCCAGTCCCGCCCACTTCGTCATGACAATGTCCTGTCCGGGACCGGCTCCTTTGGGCTGCGGTGCGGCTTCTTCCAAGATACCCGTCACGGTTACGGAAGCTATCGGCGCGGAAAGCTCCGCTAAAACGGCTGTGTGTCCGCCCGCCAACTGCAGACCGAGGCTTTTTGCGGCTGTATCCGCTTCTCTCATCAACTCCTGCAGTTCCCGCTCCTCTGCCGTCTCCGGCAGCGTCAGGGTAAGCAGGGCCATACCTGGTACAGCACCGCTGCAGGCCACATTGTTGGCGGCCTTATAAAAAGGATAGTAAATATCGGCCGGCTGCTGCAGCAAAAAAACCGCTGCCGCCTGGACTCCCAAAGCGTTTCCGCATACAAAAATGGCGCAGTCCGAGCCTACGCCTGCACCATTTTTTACCATTTGATTCCCGCTCTTTATGTATTTTAAAACAGAGCGTTTTAAAACGCTTTCCGATATTTTCCCGGTTTTCATACAAAAAATCCTTCGCTGACTCTACTCCGTGGGGGCCGCCTGTTGTTCAGCAGCCGCAGCATTGGCCTGTGCTGCCAGCATAGCTGCCGTATTTCTCACATGGTTAATATCGTTGGTTGCAATTGCCTCCATCAGAGCATTATAGGCATTGGGATCTGCAGTCGCGGTACCTACAACGGCGCTTCTGGGCACCATCTTGTAACTGCTGTTGTTGATGATCTCACGGCTGACCTCCACGCCGTTTTCCCTTACAACCTTCCACAACTGCGCCTTATAGCCGATATGCGCACCCGTGACATTTACCACACCGATGGGCAGACCCGCATCCGGATAAAGGATTTCCGTAGTGGGATTGATGGTTTCCAATACCTCGCTGACGTACTCTATGGTACGGCCTTCCGGTCTGGTCTCCACACCGTATATTGTAAAGGTGATCTTTTTGTCGGAAGTCGTGCGGCCTTCAATGTAAATGGGATAATCCGTATTGTTTACAAATCTGAAATCCTTACCCGAGGACTCCGCAATAGCAGCATCCGCAGAAGGATCCACATAGGTCACGATCATGGAATGATTGTTGCGCTCCGTCACTTCCAGTTCGGAGAGGAGTACCGCATTGTAAAGGGTAGTCGATACCTGGCAGATACCGCCGCCTAAGGAATCCACCACCTTACCGTTTAGATAGGAACCTGCCATATAATAGCCATTCCGCTCGCTAAAGGGCGCTACCGCGTCATAGCAGGAAAACTCGTCTCCCGGATAGAGCAGCGTGCCGTCAATCAGCCTGCAGCCATTGGCTACATTAGCGCTTCTGTTGCCATTCGAGGTAGAGTAGGAAGTCGTAAAAGTTCCCAGCACATCTTTCACCAGAAGTAATTCCTCTTCCGTTCCTCTGGGTTCGTTTACCTCTATATTCAGAACAATAGAACAGTTTTCACGGTTCCAGTCACCGGTCAAATACTCATAAATAGTATCAATGGAAGCCTCCACATCCAGACCATAACCGATCTGTCCCTCTTGTACGACAAAGACTCCGTTTTCTCTTACCAGTCCCATATCCACGGGCTCAGTATTATACTGCGTACATTGTTCCGTCAATATGAGATTAATCGCCTCAATATCAAAATCCAGCTCTATGGGATAAATTTTATTTTCGTACTCCAGATCTTTTAACACTTTATACCGCTGCACAATATTGCCTTGGGTGCCTAAATGCAGCGCTTCATCGACAATCTGCGGATTGGCCCAGCCGATTCCCAACTCACCGGCGGTCGTCACAACCTCCTGATTGTCTGCCACAAGCAATACAATCTCTACGGGTTCCATAGAAGCTATGTATTCCTGTATGGTTTTTTCCGCCTCTTCCTTTGTCATCCCCGCCAAAGAAATATCTCCGGCGTAAACACCCGTCTTTATCGTTTCACCGCCCTTTGCCCGGCCTTCCAAAGCTGGCACAAACCAAATAAACAGCGCCACACAGAAAAACAGACTCCCTTTTGCAATAAATTTTTTCATACGGTTCACACTCCTCCAACTTCCGCACAATTGTAATTACGGCAAAAATGTGGTACGCTAATAACAGCTACATACCGAGCAGCATGGGAATTACCATCGCCAGTACCAAAAACAGGACGATGACTCCCGCAATTATCCGTTGTGTCTTTCTATTATGCATGCGAAACATAAGCTCCACTCCTTATCGTCTGCTTGAAAGGAATTATATATGAAAACACTATTTTTGTCCAGTTTAATTGTTTTCTGCGGACTCATTGCCTATGAAAACAAAAAACACCGCCGGATGGAAGAAAAATATAAACAGGAATTCTGGAAAAGGGAGGAGATGGCCAACAATGTCCGCAAAAAACCTCTGGACAATCTGCCCTATATCACCCTTCCCTTTGAACGGCTGCCCATGGATGTTCTGCAGGAGGATTCTGCCGTGTCTGAATGCCACAGGCAGCTTACGGCCTTGTCCTCACAGAAAATCGTCAACCTCACCGGTTACACCAATACGGATTTAAAACTGGAATACGGTACCGCCAACATTACCTGCCTGACGGAATATGACCAGAACTATACGCTATTGGTGCGTACTTTGCAGGAATGGGCGGAAGCCCTTTATAAACATAACTATGCATGCGAAGCCATAACAGTCTTAGAGTTCGCCATCTCTACGGAAACGGATGTAAGTCACAGTTATTATCTTCTGGCCGACCTCTATGATGCTTCGGGCGCTTCGGACAAAAAAGCCGATCTGCTCCTTACTGCCGAAAAACTCCGTTCTCCGTTCAAAAACATTATCGTCCGTACTTTGCAAGGATCAGGTCCGTATAGCGGCTGGCTTCATTCTTCGTGAGACAGCTTAAATCATAGTCTGTAATAAGTTTATGCCGCACAAGCAGCTTATATAACCTTTCTTTTTGTGCAGGAGTGATGGGAGACTCACGCTTTACCTGATAATGCAGGCTTACCGGCGCAAAAATTTTTTCTGCATCTTCCGCGCCGTGAAAATCTTCCCATAATTTATCATAGAGAGCGCAGGTTGCCATTGCATCCTCCAGTGCTCTATGAGCCCTATGAGGAATTTTATAGTGGCCGCATAAGGAATCCAGACTCCGGCTTTCCAGCTCAGGCAAATACCGCCGCGCAATGCGCAGGGTGTCAATCCCCTGTCTTTCAAAGGTCATTCTTTGATTGACCGCGGCTTTCTTTAAAAAGGAATAATCAAAGAGCACGCTGTGCCCAAGCAGTACGGCATCTTTCACAAACTCCATTATCTCAGACAGTATTTCCGCAATACCCGGAGCGGACTTCAGCTCCTCATCCTTCAGTCCGGTCAACGCTGCAATTCTTTCTTCCAACGGCCTCCCGGGATTGACCAGACTCTCAAAGGTTCCTGTCACTTTTCCGGATTCTACCCTGACCGCACCGATCTCTATAATCTTATCCGTCTTAGGATTTAATCCCGTTGTTTCCAGATCCAGACAAACATAATCCGCCACACGCATAAAATCCCTCTACCGCCCCTTTTTTACCGTCTGCTTTTTGCTGCGTTTTTCATAGTCGGGGCATAGCTCTCTTAAAAAGCAATCGCCACACCGGGGCGTGGGCGCCTTACAGATTTCCCGTCCAAAGGTAATCAGTTGAATATTATAAAGAATCCAATGATCTTTCGGCAGCACCTGCATCAGCTCCTGTTCTGCTTTTACAGGATCCTCCGATTTCGATAACCCCAGTTTTTTGGAGATACGCTTTACATGAGTATCCACCACAATGCTGGGTTCATGAAAAATATTTCCCCGTATTACATTTGCCGTCTTTCTTCCCACACCTGCAAGAGCGGTCAGATCATCTATGTCGGAGGGCACCGTGCCGCTATGTCTTTCGATGAGCTGCTTACAGCATGCAATGATATTCTTGGCTTTATTATGGTAAAAACCGGTAGAGTGGATATCCTGCTCCAGTTCTTTTAAATCTGCCGCTGCAAAAGCTTCCACGGAAGGATATTTCCGAAACAGATCCTTGGTGACAATATTAACTCTGGCATCCGTACACTGAGCGCTTAACATAGTAGCGATCAAAAGCTGCCATGCGTTTTCGTGATCCAAAGAGCAACGGTAATCCGTGCCGTAACGTTCATCTAACGCCTGAAGAATTCCCTGCATGTTCTTCGGTGGTTTTCTTGTTTTCTTCTCTGGCATGGTATCCTCCTAAAGGGTTCTGATGAAACGTCTGAATGCCTCCCTGCCTTCCGGTGTGGTCTTATAGACACCGGCATCCTTTAATACCTGTAAAAAGACCAGTCCGATCTCTTCTTCCAGCACACGGTCGATATTGACCTCATCCAATACCATGTACTTATGTTTGAAGCCTTCTACCCAGTCCGCATGTTTCGCAATTCGTTCGTCCCCGCGCAGCTCCTTTCCGTTTAAGATGGCTTCCTTCAAGATTTCCATCTCTTCTTTCAAACGCGCCGGCAGTACCGCCAGTCCCATCACTTCAATCAGTCCGATATTTTCTTTTTTGATATGGTGCAGCTCGGCATGAGGATGATATACACCCAGCGGATGTTCCTCGGTGGTGATGTTATTACGCAGTACCAGATCCAGCTCGTAGCCCTCTTCCCGCTTTCTGGCAATGGGCGTAATCGTATTGTGGGGCTCCCCGTCCGTATCTGCAAAGATGAACGCCTCTTCATCCGTATACGCCCGCCATGCCGTTAGAATATGGTCAGCCAGCTCAATAATCCTATCCGTATCCTTGCCGGAAAGCCGGATAACGGACATCGGCCACTTGACGATACCGGCCTTTATATCCTCATAGCCCGGCACCGAAAACGCCTCTTCCAAAGGTGCTTTAGCCATGGCAAATTCATAGTGTCCGCCCTGAAAATGATCATGACTCAAAATGGAGCCTCCCACAATGGGAAGATCCGCATTGGAACCCACAAAATAATGTGGAAACTGCCCAACAAAATCAAAGAGCTTTGAAAAGGTTGCTCTCTCGATCTTCATGGGTACGTGCTCACTGTTAAACACGATACAGTGCTCATTGTAATACACATAGGGAGAATACTGGAATCCCCAATCGCTTCCGCCTATAGTCATTGGAATGATTCTGTGATTCTGTCTTGCCGGATGATCCACCCTTCCTGCATATCCCTCATTTTCCTTGCAGAGCAGGCATTTGGGATAGCCTGACTGCACTGCGTTTTTCGCTGCCGCAATCGCTTTAGGATCCTTTTCCGGTTTAGAGAGATTGATGGTGATATCCAATTCCCCATACTCCGTTTTTGTCTTCCATTTCTTGTCCTTTACGATGCGGTATCTGCGGATATAATCCGCATTCTGCATGAAAGTATAGTATGCGTCCGTGGCAGCCATTGGGGAGGTATCCCTGTAATGCCACCAGAAACGCTCAACCACCTGGCTGGGACGGGGCATGAGCAGACCCATGAGTTTTGTATCAAACAAATCCCTATAAACTACACTGTCCCCCTCCAGCAGACCTTTTTCTTTCGCTATATCCAGCAGATTTGCCAAAATTCTCTCCAGCGCCTCTCCACTGTCAATCTGATCCTGCGAAATTTCTTTTATGACAATATTGTCATATCCATTTCCTTCATCCGAACCAAACAGTTCCAGCAGCCGGTTGACGGTATAAATTTCATCCTCCGGATCTAACAGACCGGTCTGTAAACCATACGATACCAATTCCTTGATTGCCTTTAACATTTCGTCCTCCCTCTCCCCGCATCAGGGGTACCATTCTTTATCGATCAAAGTAAAGTGGGGCCTCCGCCGATTTCTACCACATAAAAATCAGCCTTATATCCGATCTTCTTCTCATAAGCCGCTCCCACCTGCTCAATGAAGGTATCGATGGCATTATCTTTTACAATGCTGACCGTACAGCCTCCGAAACCGGCTCCGGTCATACGGGACCCGATCACTCCGTCCACCTTCCAGGCTTCCTCAACAAGAGTATCCAATTCAATTCCCGTCACCTCGTAATCGTCCCGTAGGGATACATGAGAATTATTCATCAGCGTACCGAAAAAATCTATCTGGTTATTTTTCAGCGCTTCCACGGCTTTGATGGTACGTCGGTTTTCATAGACCGCATGTCTGGCCCTCTTGATTCTAACAGGACTGTTGATCACACCCTCAAGCGTTTCAAACTGCTCCTCCGTCAATTCGCCTAAACTCCTAATATCTACCAGTTTCTGCAGTTCCTGCAGCGCCTCCTCACATTCGCTGCGGCGCTCGTTATATTTAGAATCACCCAATCCCCTTTTCTTATTAGAGCAGGCAATCACAATTTTAGCGTTTACCAATCTGACAGGAGCATACTCATAGGACAGCGTTGCCGTATCCAAAAAAATCGCATGTCCTTCCTTGCCCATGGCAATGGCAAACTGGTCCATAATGCCACAGTTTACACCGTTAAACTGATTCTCCGAAAACTGCCCTATCAAGGCCAGATCCTGATTACTTACTTCAAAGCCGAACATATCCCGCAGGATAAAACCGGTAAGCACTTCTACGGACGCGGAAGAAGAAAGTCCTGAGCCATTGGGGATATTTCCGTTTAATAACAAATCCATACCACAGGATACCTGCATGCCTTTCTCTCCGAAAGCCCAGATAATGCCCTTGGGATAGTTGGTCCAATCCGCTTCTTTATAGGGTTTTAAATCTTCCAGTGACGACTCTATAATACCCAGTTCTTCAAAATTCATAGAATAAAAGCGCAGCCTGTTATCCTCACGTTTTCTGGCCACCGCATAGGTCCCGATAGTCAACGCACAAGGGAAAACATGTCCGCCATTGTAGTCCGTATGCTCTCCGATCAAGTTCACACGTCCCGGTGCAAAATATGCCCGCGCCCCCTGCGTGTCTCCAAAAACCTCTGCAAATTTTTCCAGTAATACTTCTTTCATATTCATAGCCTGCCTTTCTGATATATTATTTTATACTGCTCCGGGTTCTTGTCATTTTATTTTCCTTGCAGTAGAAAACTCTTACTTGATTTTCTCCGCCTGCTCCCTTGCAATGACCGCACCGATTGCCGTTGCAAAATCCGAATACTCCGGTATGCTGATATCCACATCCCATAGATCTTTAAACGCTCCGATAATCTGTCTGCACTCAAAGAATTTCGTCAGTCCTCCGATCAGAATATAATCCTTTATACCCATATTTACGGAAGCCAGAATTCCTGTCTGGCAAATATTTTCCAGTACCATATGTACAATGCCCGCCGCCAAATCCTCCGACTTGGACTGTGCATCCGCTTTTGCAAAATTGGACGCTGTCACATCCAATGCCAGTCCCGGCAGTTTTTCTTTGGAAAGATCAGCAATCCGCAGATCAATTTCTGCTACATCCCCCTTTTCGGACATGGCTGCGATCTCATTAAAATCCCCCGTATTCAACATAACGGTGGAAAGCCCGCAAATCGTACCGCCTCCTAAGCCCACACCGCCTAAATGCTTCATTTCATTTTCTGTCACCTTGACAAAGAAACTGCCCGTCCCCATACTGATCACAATTACTTCTTTTTTATCTGTCAAATAATAACCGCCCGTACCGGTGGCCACAAATTCATCCACCTTATAGGTAGGACAGTCATAGACGGGCTTATTTACATATTTACTTCCCACGCCGGTAATATATACGCCTGCCACATCGGAAAGATCCAGAGAATTTTCATAGAGATACTGTCCGAAGGCGCCGTAGAGAGAGGCAACCTGCGTATCCGCCCGTACCACCATGGGTTCCAGCATTTTCTCCCTTTCAAAAGCTACAATTTTTGTGGTACTGCTGCCAATATCTATACCAATCCTGACTTCCATACAAATAACCTCCCATGGGGATTTACGAATGCATCCTTTTCACGAATGCATTCTTTTCACGAATGCATTCTTTTCACGAATGCATTCTTTTCACGAATGCATCCTTTTCACGAATGCATCCTTTTCACGAATGCATCCTCGAAACCTTCGGTTTCTCGGTGTTCGTTACACTCACATAATTTTCTGTAGAAATACACCCGTCTGCAAGCAGCCGGTGCATTTCTATAGAAAATTGCATTCGTGTTTATGCGTACATTATATCATTCATCGCAATTTCTGTATACTTAAAAATACTTTTTACACTTTGCAGTATTTTTTTCATAACCCCTTGACAACGTAGCTACTTTTGGGTAAAATAACAAATGTTGTGACGCAAAGATTTCTGTAATGTGTTGCAGTTCTCTTGCTCTCAAGCTTAGAAGCCCAGATAGCTCAGTTGGTAGAGCAGAGGACTGAAAATCCTCGTGTCACTGGTTCGATTCCGGTTCTGGGCATTTACAAAAGAATTGTTCTCTTAAATATTATGAATAAGTATTATATGCAGGTGTAGTTCAATGGTAGAACACCAGCCTTCCAAGCTGGATACGTGGGTTCGATTCCCATCACCTGCTTTGTTTTTTTGCTCGGGAAGCCTTGATTTTACTGACTTCCCGCAATTTTTACTTTTTTAATTTTTTGATTACACTTGATTACACTTTTTTAGTTGAGTGCAGCTTCCAAAAGATTTTCTGTCTGCTCGTTTGTCATACGGTTAAAACAGTAATTATTATAGGTTGTACGCTCGTCCTCATGTCCTGCCAGCTTGCGTATTTCGTTGATATTCAATCCACTGTCAATCAGAGTGCTGATATAAGTCTTTCTTATCTTGTGAAGCGCTTTCTCTGATATGCCTATGTGACGGCAGTATTTTCTGATACGATAATCCACACTTTTTGCATGAACACGTCCCTTTTCACCGAGAAACAGAAAATCACTGTCTGAATATCCATGCTGTCTGTTGCTGGAAATGATGTCAGCGAGAATTTTCTTTGCTGTCTTACTCAAATAAACCTGCCTGTCTCCTGCGTCTGTTTTCGTATAATCTACTACAGCAAAAATCTGTTTCGACCACGATCCATCTTCCAACTGTTCCACCTGTCTTACTTCCATACGCTGAACATGAATATAGTTGCCGTCAATATCACTTTCTTTTAGAGCTACGATTTCACCTAAGCGTAATCCTGTCTGAAATGCAAATGGAATTGCAAGGCAAGATACCGTTCCCGTCTTAGCAAAATCACTATAGGCTTCCTGTTCAATCATTGGCTGTTCATCCGTCAGAAATACCTGTGATTTATCTACAGGCTTCTTCTTTGGCCGAAACAACTTACCATCGACTTTCACTCTTAAAAATGGATTTTCGGTAATCAGCCTTTTCTGTACTGCATAATCAAGGGATTGTCTGATAATCAAAGACATATTGTAATATTGTTTCTTAGTCAGCTTCTTCTCTCTTACAATGCGTAATGCCCATTCCTGTAATGTATCATAATCCAAATTAACAATAGGAATATCTATCAGCTTACTGTCTTTGTAATATCTGCTCCAATCACTGTCAATTTTACGGACATACATATCAGACCTTGTTTGCAGTTTCTTGTAATCAAGCCATTTTTGATACCACTCTCTTAAAGTAATACGCTTTGCCTGTACCCGTTCGTCTATGGACCTATAATACCGTATGATTTCTTTTTCAAGACTTTCTCTTGTACTTTTTGCAATCAACCGCCTTTCTAATTTTGCTGTAGGGTCCGGTAAATATGTTCGCCATCTACCGTCAGTCCCCTGCCATATCTCGTACAAGTGAGTTTCTAAATATTTTTTATCTCTCATATTTTCAACTTCAGCCTGCACATCTTCTACTGTCATATTACACCGTAAAAGAAGGTGTTGCAACACGTCGTTTTGACTGATAAAATCTTCTTCCATCATAAACCGCCTTCTAGCAGTGTAAGGAAAAAATTATATGGGATTATTTTGAAATTTATATCTTACAATGTATTATTTTGATATGATTTTAATTATTTTAAGATTTTTATTTTATGAAATAATTTTATTTATCTGTTATCAATTTATATCTATTATTTTATTTAATATCTAAGATTTCCTCACACCACATTTTAAACTTATCTCTAGTTCTTCTAATTTTCTTTTTGGCATGAATTTTCTCCTTTGTGTTTTGTATTCACCCTATACTCATAATATCTATTTACTAGCATTACACCATATAGAGTGAATACGTAACAATAAAAATTTTAAATTTCGTCCAGCATTTTTAAAAATTCTTCATTCTTTGTCTTGTTAAGAGAAGTATCAATATATTTTCTCATATCAAATACTTTAATCTCATCACTAACACGTTTATATGTAAAACCATTACCAATATCATCTTCTGTACCATCTTCTACCTTAACGATTTCATTCACAGTATAGTTTGCAACATATTTTGTATCAGAAAACTCAAATCTCATTACAGAAGTAATCCTACCAAATATTGCTTCTCTATCAATCAAACTTTCTTGAGAATACCACGTTATAATAGGAGTATTAGTACAGATAAAGATAGTATCTCCAACAAACAATTTATTCTTATACCTTGCATACATAGTAGACATTATAAAAGGGTCAAGCATTTTCTTCATATCGTCAATCTTAATATGCCTATAATCAAAATCATCTAAGACTAAAATATCTTGAGTTTTCAAATCTTGATAGGGGTCATTCGAGGATGATGAAAAATAAATACTTTTATTAAATTTTTTAGCCATTACTCTACAAAAAGTTGATTTTCCAACGCGACTGGGGCCTTCTAAAACATGTACCTCTATATCACGTTCAGGATTAGTCATAACAAGCTTTTGTCTATAGTCAAATGCATTCCTGATTTTTGTACCAAACTCAATATAGACATCAGGATCAATTTTATCTATTTCATGTTCCTTTAATTTACCCGATATAATATTATCAATAACTGTTTGAGCCTTTACAGTCAAAATCTGTCTACCCGGCACTTTAAAAAATTCAAGTTTATGCGGTGCATTAGTTATAACCTCATCCCATGAATACTGCGTTTTTTCGGGATTGTTCATATGCACCAAATACTGCACTGCATTCTTAACTCCATACTTACATTTTTCGATAAATCCATATGGAAATTTATTCTTCAGTGTCTTGCCAGTACACTGTGAATTTTTTGCGAAACATAAGACTATATGTACATGAGCCCTCTCAGTACCTGCATTATGTTCAATCATATAATACTTTAAATCTTTCGTTTTCGTCCAATCATCAAGTACCTTTTTGATTGCTTCAATCGTATTGATAACAGTGTCCCCAGCTTTTACACCGAGGTCACCATTATCAACATGAATTTTGTTAATGACAGATATTCTGAGAATGACATTCCGATAGGTTGGATTATCATTTGCCATTTAACTCAGCTCCTTTCCATCATTAAGAGGCATTACAAGCAATATCAACAACGCCTTCTGATGCCAAGCCTAAACATTTATACAATTTCTTTTTAAGATTTTTAGACAAATCGATTTTATCATCATATTTAGGGTCATCTTTTATTATATTAAAGTATTCTTTTAAAATCTCAATTTCATAATCTGTTATAGACCGTTTCCTAAGTATATAACCAATCACGTCCCACTCATACATGCTCTGCAAAAAACTTTTAAGCCGAGAACACTCACTAGCTGATAAAAATTTTTTCATAAAACGCATATCTATAATATTGAAATCACCATAATAATAAATCAAGTCAGCCAACATCTTAATTTTCGGCTTTTCGTAATAATAAAATTCATCCGGTACTGCACATGCAATCGAGAATTTAATATGATATTTAATGTAATCACTATCTATCAGCCGCAAAACACTTTTTCTCGCCGCTTCATTTTGAACACATAACTTGATACCATAATCCTCAAGCATCATATTAGCAGCAGATGCTTCCATACCAGGCACGTCAAAAAGTTCTTCAAAATCTAAAATTTCATCACTCTTTTTCATAGGTTTGTCTCCAATCTATTAATAAATCATAGACCTTTAATAAGTCTGTCTACGGTTACAGTCATTTTATTAATTTCCACACATTAGACAAAAAGTTTATAATTTCCAATTTTCTGATTTTCTCTAAAAGCCGAGTACGCTTAAAATTAAAACTTTTTATCTAAAATTATTAATTTTATTTTTAGTTAAAACTTTTACAATTATAGAACACAATTATTATTTACGAAAATATTTAACTTTTTTGCATTTCATACACCTTGGTATAGAGCAAAATAAATATTTTTTAGCAACTGAATTCATTCTATTTAACATCTGCATAACAAGTTTTTCACTTGCATTTTTCTCAATCATCTCAAAAAAAGGCGTCCCCTTTATTTTTTCAAAATAATATGTAAGCAAAGTTGTTTGTTCTTCAGTAAGTTCTTCTTTCGTTAAATAATATTCAATAACAGCGGCTTCTTCTATAATATATAATTTTAATATAATATCTTCAATTTCATCTTGCGTAAACTCTCTACGCATAAAATCAAGATCATAAACATATCTTATATGTTTATTCAGCACAATATCAAGTAATACGTCAACTTCTGAAGCACTAAGCCTATCCTGCATTTCCTTTGCAATTACGTCTCTAAGATGCTCTTCAAGAAAGCTATCATCAATTAATTTGTACACAATATCCATCGTTTCATGAAAATTTGTACCTAAAGCTGGATAAAAACCAATATATCCATCTGTTGTTATATTCACAGGATGCAAATATGACGGATGATAGATTGTATTTCCCATATCATCTTTCATCTTCAGCGCTTCTAAATTATTCTGCTGTTTTAATCTTTGTTCCTCCGTATTCAATTCATCAAAAATAAATTTTCTAATTTCACTCATAACAAAACTCCTTTATGCTATAAGATAAAATGACCTTTTGCAGGTCTGTCTACAGTTACATTCATTTTACAAAAATTCCCTACATTAGTGACTAGCCGTTCCTATATTCCATTTTTTGCTCCATAAGTGAAGTAACTTTGAACGCTTACGTCACTTTCTATTTATATTATAGCCTACAATTATGCATATGAAAACCTAAAATTTTAAAAAAATGTTGCGAACAATCTATTTACATGGTATAATTTTATTTTATAATTCATTTTCTATTTACATTTCAAAAAATCCGTGTTATTATTTTTTTGTTCTAAAACCGCTTAAATACTGGATTTTTATTAAATGAAACATCTTTTTTCATACATCTTGTAAAATTAAGAGCCTCAGATTATCCATCTAAGACCCCTAAAAAAATTTTTTATTTTTTTATCAAAAGAACCCTGGATTTTACCAAGGTTCTTAAGGTTTGGCGTTTATGAAAAGATTTTGTTGACCAAAGGTTTACTGCTGTGCACCACAGCTTGTGCAGTAGGTACGAGAATGATTTACAACCTCATCATATGCGGGAGAAGTTTCTCTCCACTGACCACCAGTTGAATAACCATTAGGACACTCATATTCAGGATGGTAAGTATTACCAAATGCCCAGAAGATACCACAACCACAAATATAACCATCAACATAGTCCATAGTTGCATCATGATGGATTGTTTCGCTGTAGGTTTCAGTAGTCCATGTATGTGTACCGTAGTTGTTGTTTGCCACTGTGTAGCTGTCACCGCAGTTACAGGTGTAGGTATCAATACCAGCGTTTGTACAAGAAGTACCAGCAGTACTTGCAGTGAGTGCGTAGTTGTGAGTGTGTACAGGTACTACAACTTCTTCATCTTCTTCAACTTCTTCTACATCAGCGGTCTTAGCACTTACTTCAGTCTCTTCTGCTTCAACTTCAGCTTCAGCTTCGGCTTCTTCAATCTCTTCTTCAGTCTCTTCAGTTTCTTCTGCTTCTGCTTCAGCCTCTGCTTCAGCTTCCGTTTCTTCTGTCTCTTCTGTTTCAGCTTCAATCTCTTCCGCTTCAGTAGGCTCCATAGATGTTTCAACCGCATTGTCTCCACAGCCTACAAGCATTGTCACAGATAAGATTGCAACTATGCTGATTGATAGAAATTTTTTTCTCATGTGAAATTCTCCTTTCAGATTTCCATATCATTTTGCATATCGTATATCTTGAAATTCAGCAGATTGTCAGTGATAATTTTTTGACAATCTCTTGTGATTTTTTGACAGTCTGTTGAAAATCTTTGACAGTCTATTGTGATTTCTTGATAGTCTGTAGATTTTTGTACATCTCTGATTGTCTGCTGTTGTTTGTTGATATACAATATACAATTTGGCAATGATAAGGAATGATAAGGAATGATAAGGAATGATAAGGAATGATAAGGAATGATAAGCCAAATGAAATTCTTTTAACCAATTATAATCCCATTAAGCATTTAAGTAAACTATAATTTTTAGATATACAAATATACATCATTTTTATATCTTCTGAGGCTTGCCTACGGCGCCTCAGAAGATCATATCCTTAAAGTTCTCTATATCATCTATTCTCGGTACCCTTAACATGGTTATCCTGTCTAATTGTATCAGACCCTCTCCTTTATGCATCTTCGTATTGATATTTGGAATATCAACACCAGTACCAAAAGTAGCGGTCAAGATATTAGACTGCGCATTTCCCAATAACACCTTAGTCAGATTGCTCCTTGTCGTTGACTGGATATTCTCTGTCCCTGCTGACTGCATCACTATCATAAGATGTATATTGCTCTGTCTTGCAAGCACGCTGATATTTTTCACGATACGTTCCAGTTCCTCTTTTTTCTTCTTATCAAGTGAAGCCTGTAGAGAGATATATTCTTCTATGACGACCAGCATGGGTTTATATCCTATATCTATCGCAAGGGTCCTTGGATTATTGTCCAGTGCCGGCTGTAATTTTTCCATCCTTGAGAGCATTTCAGACTCCACGGATTGCAATTTATCCAAAATATCATCCAATTCATAACTATAATCGACGAAAGCCCTATATAAGCCATAGGAGCGCTTCAGGTCCAATATCACGACTTCCCACTCTTTAGCAATAGCCTGTATCACTATCTCATTTGCAAGATAGGACTTACCCGAACCGCTCGAACCACTGATAAGAAAATGCGGATGATCATTTACATTTACTATGTGTTTGCGGTCAAAGTATATGTCCAATAAATTCATAGACTTAATAATATCCACATAATCAGATATATTGTACTGCTCATATCTATAATTCTTTATATCCTCATATATGATATTTACTTCTGCGTTATTCTGTGAGATATAATAGTCCTCCACGATATATCTGTCAGGTAATGCCGTGCTGAATGAGTCTAAGTATCTCTCTATGATAGTACGGATTTTTAAGTTTCGCAGACTGATTATGATGATACCTCTTTTTATCCTGATTTTTGGCAGTTCCACAAACACTTTATCATCCTTTTTTGTATACGCACCGATTGCCATGAGATTTGTTTCTATGGACTGTAAGAGTATCCTGTTTTCTATGTAGTTTTTTATGCCCCTATTCTTTATCAATGTAATGATTAGGGCAGAGGTGATCATTACCATTTCTCCTATTATCGCATATCTGCAAATCACCGTTATGAAATCTATATGCCATAGATATTTGTTGGCTATAGGCGCACCCATAAATATAAGCACGCCCATAACCATCATGGCAAGCAGAAAATTGCGATAATATCTCCGCTTGCTTATCATCATTGTTTTACCACCTCAACGACCGCTTCCACGCTAAGCTGGCTTGCATAGTCTCCCCATACAGTACATTTGCCTACACTGGTAAAGCGTATCATATCCCTGATTTGATATTTCTCGGTATCATCATCATCTGTATCCTTGATACAATGTACTTTGAATTTTTCAAAAAGATTGCTCACGGAAGCATCACCATAATTCGTGTTATCTTCTACAATGATCACATCCAATGACACACAACCCTTTTTCTCATTGTACCTGATACCCTGTACCATGAATGCTTTACCTTTCTGCCAAGCGGCAAAATCAAATTTTTGGAATAAGTTCAGTTTCTTCATAGTCTTTTCTCCTTTTCACTTTCTATTTGCATAACACATTTTTTGTGTTATTGTTATAATTAAATAGTTCTTCGTTCACAAATAAAAAAGGCTGAACTTAATCAGCCTTAATTACATACCGTGTGAATTTTGATTACACTTTTGATTACACTTTAAAAAGAAGATGTGCGAAGCCCCTTTCTACCTACATTTTTTAACAGGTTAAATTTTCGATTCCCATCACCTGCTTTTTGTGTGTGCAGCACACAAGTCTGTGGAGCAGACATACCGGCGAAGCCGGAAAGCAGGGGATTACACCTTGCTTTATTTTTTGGTCGGGAAACCTTGATGCCTAATCCTTTTGTGTAACTGCTAAATTAATGGACTTCTTTTATTTGCTGTAGTATAATATAAACACATAATCGCTAAAGTCAAAATATCATATTTTTAGGGGAGATATGATGCTTGTAAATTATTCAAAGCAAGCTATTAAATTTTTGAATAAGCAGGATAAGCCTACACGTGTTCGTATTGTAGATGCTATCAACCAGCTTCCTAAGGGTGATGTGAAGAAATTACAGGGAGAAGATGGTTATCGTCTGCGTATTGGAGATTACCGAGTTATTTTTGACCGCAACGGGGACATACTATATATTAACAAGATCGACAGCCGTGGACAGATTTACAAGTAAAAGGAGGCTTTTATATGAGTGCAGTAAAAGAAAGAATACTTGGTGCAGTTACCGTTATGAGTGATATTGAGGCAGAAAAAATTTGGGATATGATTACCAAACATTTTTCCTTTGACTGGGATAGTGTGGAAACTGTTTCCCCTGATGAATGGGATAAAAAAATGTTGGCAGAAATAAAGGAAGACCCCGACTGCAAATCTTTTGTCTCATCAGAGGAAGCCATGAAAGCAATCGGTTTGATGTAGACAGGATTGAAATAGCCAAACGTTGATTTTGTTCTTTGTTACACTTTAAAAAGAAGATGTGCAATCACCTGCTTTTTGTGTGCGCAGAAACAGGCACCTTTAGTCCAAAGGAGAGATTTCAATGCTCCGGGCGGCAAATCACCTTCTAACATTTTGTACCGCTCTTTTCCTTTTCTGATCATATAATAACACACCCAAAAACTATCTATTTTCATTTACTTTCTCTTATGTTATCATCATTATTAATTAAACGTTATTAACGGTCAACGAGAATTGCCCATCACCGTTCAAATAGGGAAATATACACTACAAAATAGCCGCTAAAGCGGTGGAAAGAGAGACAGATATGAAAAAGAGGGGTTTAACGGTAATAATGTTTGCAGCCATAGCGGCAATGATGCTTTCGGGCTGCGGTAACAGTGTGGAGCCAAGCGGCAGTGCGGAACCAAGTGACCACGTGGAACCAAGCGGCAGCGTTGATTCAGGCGACCACGTGGAACCAAGCGGCAGCGTTGAAGAAATCTATTATCCGGATGGCAGTTATGCGTTAGTCGAATATGATGCAGACGGGAATATTACGAAGCAAACAGTGTATAACCCGGATGGCAGCATAGATTTTTGGGTTGAGTTTGAATATGACGCTGACGGAAACGAAACAAAAGGAACATGGTATAACCCGGATGGCACTATACGTGAGTGGGTTGAATGTGAATATGATGCGCTCGGCAACGAAACAAAAGGAACATGGTATAACCCGGATGGCAGCATACACAGTTGGTATGAGTGTGAATATGATGCGAATGGCAACAACACAAAAGTTACATGGTACAACCCGGATGGCAGCATACGCAGTTGGTATGAGTGTGAATATGATGCGCTCGGCAACGAAACAAAAGTTACATACTATAACCCGGATGGCAGCATAGATTTTTGGGTTGAGTTTGAATATGATGCGCTCGGCAACAGAACGAAAGATACATTCTATAACCCGGATGGCAGCTTATCGCATGAGTATGAATATGATGCGAATGGCAACAACACAAAAGTTACAAGGTACGACCCGGATGGCCATATAGATTATTGGGTTGAGCTTGAATATGATGCGGACGGCAACATAGTAAAAGACACATACTATAACCCGGATGGCACTATAGATTATTGGTATGAAAATGAATATGATACGCACGGCAACGAAACAAAAGGAACACGGTATAACCCGGATGGCACTATAGATTATTGGTTTGAATTTGAATATGATACGCACGGCAACAGAACGAAGGATACATTCTATAACCCGGATGGCACTATAGATTATTGGGCTGAGCATGAATATGATGCGGACGGCAACAGAACAAAAGAAACAGGGTATAACTCAGATGGCAGCTTATCGTATGAGGATGAATATGATGCGGATGGATATCTTATGAAAGCTACACACTATAATCCAGATGGCAGCTTATCGTATGAATATGAATATGATGGGCACGGCAACCAAACAAAAGGAACATGGTATAACCCGGATGGCACTATAGATTATTGGTTTGAATTTGAATATGATACGGACGGCAACACAGTAAAAGAAACATGGTATAACCCGGATGGCAGCATAAGTGAGTGGGTAGAATTTGAACATGATGCAGCCGGCAACAACACGAAGGATACATGGTACAACTCGGATGGCAGTATACGTGGTTGGTATGAGTATGAGTATGATGCAGCCGGCAACATAACGAAGCTGACATGGTATAACCCGGATGGCAGCACAATAATAACTGAATATAACCCGGATGGCAGCATACGTGAATAGGACGGTCAGGAACACCTGACTAACTCCCAAATGACAACAGCCTACTCTAAGGGGTAGGCTGCTTTTATTACACTTTAAAGGGATGATGTGCAAAGTGCCTTTCTACCTAGTGTTTTGAGCATAGGTATGATCCGATTTACATCACCCGCTTTTTGTGTGCACAGCACACAAATCTACACAGCAAACATAACGACAGAGCCGGAAAGCGGGGGATTGCACCCGCTTTTCTTTTTGGGCTTACTGCATAACCCCCGATTTACACTATTATTTTATATTTAAAATACTGTTCTTGAAATCTTACTTGTTCTGCAATTTCTTCCACGCTAAAACTCATATGATCTGGCGCAACTACCCATTTTTCTTCTATATCATCAAACCTATGAATGATAGCAATGACTTTTCCCGTAAATTCTTTAACTGCAGTATGGACACCTAAAATATAAGCATCCTGCTCTTCTCCATCCGGAGCCATAATCCCTTCCACATAACCATAATTTACAGGATAATACATATCTTTGTATTCCGGATGATAACTGCCAAGCGGTCTGTCCACGATTACTTTAACAAACTCTCCTATCATAGCGACCTCATTGATAATTAGTTTAAAAAGAAACTCCAGAGAGCCACACCTCTCCGGAGTTTCTTTATGTATTTGGTACACCTTATCGCATTTCTTTTAATATGATGTTCATCGACTCTTAAATCTGGAACATAGATACACTTTCGCCCAGTTTGTAAGAAATCTCCTTAAGATCTGTTGCATTGGTAGCGATTTCGCTAACAATACTGTTGATTTCCGTAACAGAAGCCGATGTCTCCTGTGAACTTGCTGCGTTCTCCTGTGCAATTGCTGACAGGCTCTGTACCGTATCTATTACGCTGCTTCTCACTTCATTGATTCTGTTCGTCTTGTCAACTACTTCCTCGATTTCTGCAAGAGATTCTTCTACATCCTGCAACAGATTATTAACCTGCGTATTTGTGTTAGCAACATTCTCACTCTGCTGACCAATAATCTCTTTCACTTCATTCATTGTTGAAACTGCTTTATCGGAATCCGCTATCAGGGATAAAATGATACTCTCAATCTGCTTAGCAGATTCATTGGACTGTTCCGCAAGCTTCTGAATCTGTGCCGCAACTACGGCGAAACCTCTACCCTGCTCACCGGCGCGCGCCGCCTCAATTGATGCATTCAGTGAAAGCAGATTCGTTTCTCCCGCAATATCGGTAATCAACGTGGTTGCTTCTTTAATCTTCTGTGCAGATTCATTCGTTACATTGGTCTGCTCATAGATGATATCGATAGACGAACTCGTCTTCTTGTTGGTATCCTGCAGCTCACGAAGCGCTTTGATTGCAGCCTCACCACGCTCTTTCATGGATTTTGCACTCTCGCTTAAGCCAGCCAGTTCATCTACCGTCTCTTCAATCATATTACCCATGGTAATAATATTATCTGATGCATCCTGCGTCTCTTGTGCCTGATTGGTAGCGCCGATTGCAATCTCACCGATTGCCTTCTCCATCTGGTCCACATGGTCGCTTGTATCATTGGTCTTATCACTCAGCGTATGGGATTCATCCAATAACTGATCGCTGACACCTTTAATATCGCCAACAATGACTTTCAGTTCTTCTCTCACCATTTTGACGGTTCTGCAGATCTCACCGATCTCATCTGTACCGCCAAGCAGTTCGTCGCCAAACTTAAAAGTGAGTACACCCTTTGAAAGCTGTCTCAATCCGCCTATACATGCTTTGAGTTTCTTAGACAGCCCGCCTACTATTATGAGGATAATTACTATGGACACAATAACAACACCAAAGACTATAGCAGCAAGCATGTATAAGATGTTATTAATTGCAGACCTTGCAGACGCCTGCGGCATGATGGCGGATACCATACCAACAACCTGCCCCGTGGTCTGGTCAATAACCGGTACATAATAACCGAAATACTTATTTCCTCTTACGGTTACTGACGTGGAAAAATATTCCTGCCCGCCGTTTAATACATTCGTGATGATCGCCGGGTCATCCGCCCGCGTTCTCAAGGCACGCGACCCATCCTCATTTAAAATGGAAGTCATATAACGCATTTCACCAAAGAAAACTGTAACATCCGTACCGCCTTCCATCTTTACTCTATCTACCAGCTCGGTATGCTCGGTAATATTATAATCACCCTTGTACAGATCATCATCCTCACCGACATAGTACGAATCATCGTTAAGCCCCTGCAGGGACTCAACCATTGCTACCGCTGTGGTTCGCAGTCCATTCTCAAGGGTCCCGGTCACTACCGTGTTAACTCTCAGATTGCTGACCACCAGAACTGCGATTCCCAGTGACAGTAATGGCAGAACAGCAAGTAATAATACTTTTGTGCTCATGTTCAATTTCATCACACATATCCTCCGCAATACATCAATATTAATATTGTACTCAAACTCCCCACACTATTTTAAGGAGCTGAATCTTGAAACTTTCAGTCATATTAACATTATAGTTACATGAAATATAAATGTCAAAAGATTTTTCACCAAAACATAAAAATATTATTTTCTACTGCGTGATGCATGAATACGACATCGGTATAAAATAAGGGGCGATTACCTCGCCCCATCCGATACACTATTCATTTGTCTAAATATTATAGGGACATCTCTCTCCAATACACTCCGCATTTTTCGATGCAAAATCACATTTGATATGTGGCATGTCAAGGGTTATGCCATAACGCTTTTTGATGTATCCGATTGCCAGCTCCATAGACGAGAAAGCGTCACGCTTGCAGCATCTCGGGCCGCCGATTTTAGCAAGTCTTGTGAGAGCCTGGGAAGTATACTCCATATGACTTCCCCAGTCCTCGGTAGAGAGAGGACCGGAACCGTCGATGATGGCAAGCGCCGCACCGATTGACATAACCGCTCCGCATACTCCCCACAATCCGCAGACTGCTCCGGGCATTTTTAGCCCTTCGGACATTAGTTTCTGCAAAGCAGCGTCAAGCTCCACGACTCCACCTGCATTGTAAAACGCTGTCAGAATACACGCCCCGTCAAGAACATGATGTTCAGGGCCGTGTGTGCTGACAAAATCCTTATGAGCGATAATGTTAAAGATTTCATACGGGTTTGTGCTGCTGGTCTTCATGCACTCTGCAATAATCAGTTCAGTTCTTTGCTGAAGGGAATAATCCATAATGCCTCTCCTTTTCTACTATGTTACGCTCCTGTAAATTTATAGCTGTCATGTTATTATTAACTCCATTTCCGTGCACTCCCATTCGCCGATAGGCATTTTATAAATCTCGGTTTTTCCAATAGAGCGAAATCCCACTGATTCATAGCAATATCTTGCACGATCATTGTTCGTAAATACACCTAGTGTAATCTTTGAAACGCATAAAACGTTTTTGGCATAATCTATTGCCAACTGCAGCATTCTTTTGCCGTTTCCCTGTCCTCTTAAAACAGGATCGATAATAACAAATCCAAAACGCACGGTATGATCATCGGCTTCTTCCGGATACCTGATACGCAAATGCCCTACAAGGTTTCCTTTCTCATCAAATGCACTAAGTGGAATAGACTTATCACAATTCATCATAGGCGCATAATGTTCATTCAAAGCATTATCAGCCAGTGGATATTGTCCTATAATGCCGGCACACCATTGATAACAACTTTTTTCATCTTTGATCCAGCTGCATATAATTGCCGAATCTCTGGTTTTATATTTTCTTAATTCCATAGTATCTCCCAAAAACCTCAATCCACCTATCATTTTCTGTATTGAAATTTATTATAATATAAATATTGTATTGGCACAATATGATTAGGTATATGCGGGTAATTGCAGCATCTTAAAATGAGCAAAAACAGTATGAACAAAATTTGCCCACACTGCCTTAAATGAAACACTATGATGTAAATTTCTTAAGTTTGAGTTCTGCTAAGAAGCTTTCCGTCTTTCCGTCCGCCTCCAGTAGTCCTTATTCATGGACAGCGCATATACCAGCCTGGCGGGAAGCAGGCGATAATGTTTGCCCAGAAGATATCCCATATATTTGCTGGCGCTTTGCAAAACCAAATAAGGAATCTGCATGGTCAAATGCTGTTTGTGCAGATACCGGGCTGTAGCCTTCACACTCCTGATACCCTCTCCCTCGGACGGAACACCCTCAAACACCTCCGGATGCTTTGCTTGGGAAACGCCTAAATCAAAGTTTCGGTGAAGTTGCTGTTTACAAGTATAATTGTGGGAGTGAATCACTTCCGCCTCAGCCATATAAGCAATGCGATATCCTGCCTTAATAACGGAAGCTGCATAAATCATATCCTCATTGAAGATGGTATGACGGATAAAACCACCTAATTTCTCATAAATATCCCGACGATAAGCACAGCACACATTGGAGCAGAAATAGGTCTTGATTCCCAAATCCTTTAAATCTTCCGCCGATTTTATCCCAGAGGTTTCCGGATAATTAAATTGTCGCAGGTAACGCTCAATGGGACGGCAGTCCTCTCTGGGAAGCTGCCTGGCATAAGCCACCGCCACATTCTCTTTACCGAGTCCCTGCAGCAGATACTCTATTAAATGCTCGTCACCCGGCATGGCATCCTGCGTCATCATCAAGAATACTTCCGCGTCCGATTTCCGCACACCCCGACGTCTGGTTCCACCATGATCAAATTCTTTTTTAGAAAGATGATATACCTTTACGTTTGGGTAGCTCTTATGAAAATCGATACCGGCAACCAACTGTTGAAAGTATTTTTCTTCCGTGTTCATCAGAATAATATTATGAACCGGAACGGTCTGCGCCTTTAGGCTGTCCATTAACTTAAATAACGATGCATCCGGTTTATATACCGGAATAATGACATCCACCTTCATATTTCGTTTCCCTAATATGCATTCTTATTGATAAAACCTGTCAAAAACGTAAGCAGTATAATCTTTATGTCAAACCCTATCGTCCAGTTTTCGATGTAATAAATATCATGCTCTATCCGCTTTCGGATGGAAGTATCACCCCTGTAACCATTCACCTGTGCCCAGCCGGTCAATCCCGGTCTGACCTGATGCTTTACCATATAGCGAGGAATTTCTTCCTTGAATTTTTCCACAAACTGCGTTCTTTCCGGCCGCGGTCCCACTAAACTCATATCCCCTTTCAGGATATTGAACAGCTGGGGCAGCTCGTCTAAGCTTGTCCTGCGCAAAAATCTGCCGATGCGGGTGACTCTGGGATCATCCTTCACTGTCCACGCCTTTTTCTCATCCTCCTCGGACTGCTGCTTCATACTGCGGAATTTATACATATAAAAAGGCTCATTATGCAGCCCCACTCTTTCCTGCTTAAAAATGACCGGCCCCGGACCGCTCAGTTTTACCCCGATTGCGGAAACCAGCATAATGGGGGAGGTAATGATAATGCCAAACAAAGAGCCCACGATGTCCATGATACGCTTTAGCACCATATTTCCCGTATTGGACAGCGGTACATAGCGGATGTTAATGACGGGCAGTCCCATCAGATCTTCCGTATAGGGACTGGTTGGTATCACACTGTTGTAATCCGGGATAAATTTGGTATGAACACCGGATTTTTCACAAGTATTCACAATTTCTTCCAAGCGGCCGTAATCCTTTAAGGACAGGGCAATGGCAATTTCATCCAGTTTGTTCTCTTCCAAAATACCCTGCAGTTCCTCTATCCGGCCCTTTACGCGAACCCCTTTATAAGGAGTATCCACGGGCACGGTATCATCCAGAACCCCCATGACGGAATAACCCCACTGAGGATTCCATTGCAATCTGTCAATATAACTTTCTGCCGCTCTGGAATAGCCCACCACCAGCACATGCTTTAGGTTATAACCTCTTTTCCGCATGGTCCGCAGTGTCTTGCGGAGTAATATCCTGAAAAACGAAGTAATCGTGATGTTCAGCACATAAAAGATAAACATCATACTACGGGAATAGTTGATCTCCCGTATAAACAAATACAGGACAACAATGTATATTGCCAGACCGATGGTATTGGCCTTTATAATATTTGCAAGCTCATTCCGCCGCTTTACCGTCCGCTTAGGTCCGTACACATTGCAGTAAAAATACAGGAGCACATAGCCGGGCACCAAAAAGATCAGCACAATAAAGTAATCTCTCGGCGGCAGTACGCCGACCATCTGCTTGTCAGCATCAAAAATATAGAATCTTATAAAGTATGCCAGCGCATAGGATGCCACGGTGATCAGTGTATCCATTAAAACGTGCATCCTGTTAAAAACCTTTTGGTTATCCTTTATCATAAACGCCACCCAACCCCGTATTCTGTAAAAATTCTACAATATTCTTATCAAAAGCGCAACTTAAGATTTTATAAATGAAATGCTTACATACGGGATTTTGGTATAGTATTACCAAATCACCTAATAAATAAAACGTTCTGCGGATTTTGTCAATCCACAGAACGTTATTCAAGATTTTCTCTGGCAGTTCTCACAATAGTATATCGTTCCGCCCATGTAGTTCGCTTTCCGGATTTCATGACCGCACTTGATACATGGCTCACCCAGCGAATTCTTGCTAAGCTGTGTAATATAGCCGCCCTTATTCCCAAACAGACTCCTTTCCGTATCCCGGCCTCCATGTTCGCACATTTCTTTCAGGATTTTTCTGACTGAAGTATATAGAGCCCTCCAGTCTGATTCCACTGCTTTGCGCATGTCGAAACGAGGATCAATCCCGGCATCCCACAAAATATCTTGTAACACACCATTTCCAAGTCCCGGTATACGCTGCTTCGTGGCAAGAAAAGCTTTAGCCGAAAGTTTTTTATCCTCTGCAGGATAAAGGCTTTTAAAATATTCATAAGAAAACTCATCAGACAGAGGACTTATTTTACTGCAGGCAGACACATAATACTCATTTCTGCATTCACCCTGCGGAAACACAAAGAAAAATCCACAAATTTGAACTGATACAAAAACAGCCGTTTCATCATCAAAATAAATAGCCATCTGATGATTTTTAGGAAACTTCTTCTTGTCTTCATAATATCGCGGATAAGCCCCATCCGCAAATACGATCATGCTATTCTCTGTATCCATCTCAATCATACCGCCGTGATATGAAGTGCACGTAATTATTTCTCCCTCCAAATAATCTGCAAATTTCTCTTTCTCCCCGAAAAAGAAAGCAAGATTGTGTGGAGTATGCAGTATCTCAATATAGCTGATAATTTTCCCTGTCAGCGTTTGATCCATCTGCTTGGATATCGTATAGCTTTCCGGCAGTTCCAACATTTTAATCCCTCCCTGTAAATTGCCTATTAAACATTCTCATACTGCATAGGCACATATGGCAGTATTGCCCAAGTGATATCATCTGCCAGATAAGCATTCGTGTGAATCATGGAAGTATTGTCTCCAACGGTTGCATTGATGCAGGGATATTCTGCGCAATCCCTGCAATTTTTGATCTTCTTTTCAGCTGCACAGCGTTTTTGGTCGCACGGATTATCTTTACAATGACAATTATCACTCAAACAGCCGTCACAGCGCATATTCCAATCTTCTTGCCCCCAGACCCTGGTCAGCCGCGGTTCAATCTCACTGCGCAATTCATCATTCATGCCCTCATAATGAATGCAAAGATCACATCTGTGCCCACACCCGCTGTGTACGGCATTTTCTTTTGGAAACGGTTTGCGGTTGGGCTTCTTCTTAATCATGATGAGCTTTTTGACAACTTCCAGCATAGCCATATTATCTACTCGAATTAACATCCACTTCCCATCATGAAGTGTGCGTTCCTTGTCGTAAAGATCCTGTATCTCTTTTGGGAATTCATCACGCTGTGCTTCAAACTTTGCACATTCTGCTTTACCAAATATTATCTGAAAATCATAATGATTTTCGTGAATGTTTATAGAAAGAATCGTTTTCTTACCCTGTCGGAACTTCAGACAATCGATATCGTAATATTTGCCCGGCACCTCGTCCAAACGATACTTACCCCTCATAAACTTCATAGTTTCGTGGCTGACTTTTTCAAGCTCTGTCATCTCTGTATCCTCCTCTGTCTTTGTCCTTATCATAACATGTACATTTCGAAATAATACATTGATACTATCAGAAAAACCTTGACAATGTATGTCAAGGTTTATTCTTCTCATATATCTTTTTAGCCCGATCAGCCAGAATTCCTTTTAAGGAAACCGGCTCTATTACCTCCACCTGAGTGCCGCATGATAGCAGAAAACCAATTATCCATTCATCCTCCGGCATCCATACGTTCACAAGCAGATCACCATTCTCCTGCCTCTTCACAAACTCCGGTCCAAACTCATCGTATACCCTATAGGTTGCTTCTTTCGAAAAGCGAAATGTATATTTTGTATATTTCTGCGCAGAAGTATCCTGACTCTGCGGCGGTGGTACAAGTTCCATCCCTTCATCCAGCAGTTCACAGTCTAAAATACGGCTCAGTCGAAACAAACGGTAATCCTGCCGTTCTAAGCAGTATGCGTTTAAGTACCACGCTCTTGATTTATAGATCAGCTTTACAGGCTGTACTTTCCTTTCCGTAAAAGCAGAACTTGTACCTGCATAGTGAAGTTTCACAAAACGGTGCTTCAATATTGCCGTTTTTAACAGTTCAAAAAATTGCCTGTCTCTTGTTTCATTTCCCCACCGCGAAAAATCCACTTCAAACCAGCTCTCTGCAGGTGCCGAAAAAAGAGCGGACAATTTTTCCAAAAGGCCGCTCTCATAAGTTTCATCTCCTGTAATGGCAAGACTTTGTAAAGCAGCTATCAGCTCTTTCTTTTCTTTATCGGATAACATCGTCTTGCCTAAGACAAAGTCGGACATCAGGTAGATTCCTCCGCTCCGTCCGGTTTCCGTATAAATGGGAATTCCTGCTTCGCTTAAGGCATCAATGTCACGATAAACAGTGCGTACCGATACCTCCAGTTTCTCAGCCAGCTCCGGTGCAGTGGCATGTCCTTTATTCAGCAGATGGTATAATATCTTAAACAATCGGCCCTCTTGCATAGCAAATGCCTCCTACTCAGCAAACGAATCTGATATTCCATCATACCCTTATTCTGTTATCCTATTCCAAACACACTTCCCACGCCTCTCACTAACAAAGCGCAGATCCAGGCAATGGCACATTGGCTAATTACTACAATCGTTGCCCACTTGCCGCCCAGCTCCCGCTTGATGGATGCTACTGCCGCCACGCAGGGCGTATACAGCAGGCAGAAGGCCAGCAAAGAAAGAGTTGACAGTGGTGTCAGAACTGTTGAAAGTTCCTCCGCGCCAAAGAGGACAGTAAGTGTGGACACCACACTTTCCTTGGCCATAAAACCGGTAATCAGAGAAGTGGATATCCGCCAGTCTCCAAAGCCAAGAGGCGCAAAGATCGGTGCGATAATTCCCGCTGCCAGAGCAAGGATACTGTCCTTGGAATCTGTCACCATGTTCAGACGATAGTCAAAGTTCTGCAAGAACCAGATTACAATCGTAGCCAGAAAGATGACCGTAAACGCCCTCTGTAAGAAATCCTTTGCCTTCTCCCACAGAAGCTGGGCCACGTTCTTCACACCCGGCATACGGTAGTTGGGCAGTTCCATCACAAAGGGCACTGCCTCTCCTTTAAACAAACTATTTTTTAATAACAGGGCCATCAGGATGCCCATCAATATCCCGCCGAAATACAAAGCCACCATAATCAGACCGCTATGTTTCGGGAAGAAAGCTGCAGCAAAAAATCCGTAGATGGGCAGCTTTGCCGTACAGCTCATAAAGGGTGTCAGCAGAATTGTCATCTTACGATCCCGTTCAGAAGGCAGGGTACGGCTGGCCATCACTCCCGGCACCGTGCAGCCAAAACCGATCAGCATGGGGACGATACTGCGTCCGGACAATCCAATCTTACGAAGCAGCTTGTCCATGACAAAGGCCACCCGGGCCATATAGCCGGTATCTTCCAATAATGACAAAAAGAAAAACAACGTTACAATAATGGGAAGAAAACTCAGCACGCTTCCCACACCGTTAAATATACCATCGATTATCAGAGAGTGTAGCACTTCATTCACCTTCCAGGACGTAAATGCCCCGGAAACAGCTTCTGTCACCGCATCAATTCCGTTTTCCAAAAGCCCCTGAAGCAAGGCTCCGATTACGTTGAAGGTAAGCCAGAATACCAGCGCCATGATGCCCACAAAAACAGGAATAGCTGTATATTTACCTGTAAGTACCTTGTCGATCCTACGGCTTCTTTCCCTCTCCTTACTCTCTCTCGGCTTCACCACGCAGGCCTCTACCAATTTACCAATAAAGGAAAACCGCATATCGGCAATGGCTGCCGCCCGATCCAGACCTCTCTCTTCTTCCATCTGGCAGATGATATGTTCCAGCATTTCCTGCTCATTCTGAGACAGGCAAAGGGCATCCAGAATCCTTTCATCTCCCTCGACTAATTTAGTAGCTGCAAAACGAATGGGTATCCCTGCATCTGTGGCATGGTCCTCAATCAGATGCATGATGCCGTGTAAGCATCTGTGCACCGCGCCACCGTTTTCATTTTCGTCACAAAAATCCGCTCTGCCGGGCCGCTCCTGATATTTTGCCACATGGAGCGCATGGCTCACCAGTTCGTGGATACCTTCGTTTTTTGCAGCGGAAATGGGCACCACGGGTATCCCAAGCAAGGCTTCCATTTGATTGATATAGACGGAGCCGCCGTTTCCCCTCACTTCATCCATCATATTCAGCGCCAATACCATGGGCACATCCAGTTCCATGAGCTGCATAGTCAGATACAGATTTCGCTCGATATTGGTGGCATCCACAATATTAATAATGCCCGTAGGCTTTTCATCCAGAATAAATTGCCTTGATACAATTTCCTCGTTGGTATAGGGAGACAGGGAATAGATACCGGGCAGATCCGTCACCAGCGTCTGGGCATTGCCTTTGATGCTTCCGCTCTTTCTGTCTACCGTCACACCGGGAAAGTTTCCCACATGCTGGTTGGAACCCGTGAGCTGATTGAACAGGGTGGTCTTGCCGCAATTCTGATTACCTGCCAGAGCAAAAGTCAAAGTGGTTCCCTCGGGCAGAGGATTTTCATCCGCCTTCACATGGTATCTGCCTCCCTCGCCCAGGCCCGGGTGTTCTATTTTCTGCTTCTTAGCGCCTTTTCCCTGCGTTTTATTCGATTTTCCCGAAGAATCTTGAGAGCCAGATACCTCCGTATATCCATCACTCTTCTGACGATCAGAGAGCATTTCAACAGTAATCTGCTCTGCATCCGCCAGTCTCAGCGTCAGTTCATAGCCCTGAATCCGCAGCTCCATAGGATCCCCCATGGGCGCATATTTTTCCAAGGTGACCACTGCTCCCGGTATCACTCCCATATCCAAAAAATGCTGTCTGAGAGCGCCTTCTCCTCCTACAGCAGTAATCCTTGCACTTTTTCCGATTTCCAGTTCTTTCAGTGTCATATTTACACCCCTTGCCAGCCTCTATGATCAATTCAATATTTGAAAGGAGCTTTCAAATTTTTACGTTTTCTTACTTGCTATTGCTAGTATAGAAGTCCTGTCGGAAAATGTCAATGCGGAAAGACTGGGGTTTTTGGCAATTGCAACCGCCGGTTGACAAGAATTACAGCGTACTTGGTGGCTGTCAATCTCTTTTTCTGCTATGATTGCAATATCAACGTTGAGCAAAAAGAAAAGAATGAGAGGTTTGAAAATGATATTAGCTGACAAGATTATTATGTTAAGAAAACGGAACGGCTGGTCTCAGGAAGATTTGGCCGAACGGCTTATGATTTCCCGACAGTCCGTATCCAAATGGGAAAGCGGAGCTTCCATTCCCGATCTGGATAAGATCATAAAAATGAGCGCTCTGTTCAATGTATCCACGGACTACTTATTAAAAGAAGAATTGGAAGAATTGTCTTCCGAAGAGGGAATGGCTTTAGTCGAAACAGAGGAGGCTCCCAAGCGGGTAATATCTGTAGAAGAAGCAGAAGAATTTTTGTCGGTGACCAGGAATTTTGCCAAGATGATCGGATTGGGCGTGGCCCTTTGTATTCTCTCCCCTGTTTGTGGCATCTTACTAAGCGGATTAACCGAATTCGGTTGGATATCACTGTCCGAATCAATGGTGGACGGACTTAGTGTTACAGTACTTTTGCTCATGATATCGGTAGCCGTGGTCATTTTTATCTTAAAAGGAATCAACTACAGTAAATATGATTATTTAGAAAAGGAGCAGATTGTGCCGGGCTACGGTGTGGAAGGCATTGCATCCAAGAAAAAAGAGGCATTTAGCGGAACCTTTGCCATCTGCATAGCGATAGGTGTTGCACTGTGCATTCTGGGGATTGTACCCTTAACTTTTCTGTCAGAAACCGAGACAGAAACCTTGTCAGAATATGTTTGCGCAGTATTCCTTCTGGCAATGGTCGCCACTGCTGTATTTCTGTTCATTTACTCCGGAATCATATACGGAAGTTTTGATAAATTGCTTCGTATCGGAGATTACACGAAAGAAAATATTGCTTTTAGCCGCACCATGGAACCCATCGCAGGTATTTACTGGTCCCTTGCAACAGCATTATATTTATTCTGGTCCTTCTACACCGGCAGGTGGCATTTTACTTGGATTGTTTGGCCGGTGGCCGGCGTTTTGTATGCAGCAATTATGGGAATTGTAAAAGTGATCATGAAGTCAGGAAAGAAGAAATAGAAAGGGCGGACAGTTATTTACACACCAAAAAAATGGCGGGAAATTCTTCCCGCCTACGGTGGTCCAAAGAGCTTACGCCCAGACCAAAATTGTTTAGTTAAAGAGGACCTCATAATCATTCAATATATGTTTGATTATTTTCATGCACAGTGGTTTCCTCAACTATTATTCCACTTTCCTCCATCTCTTCCCGCGCAGGATTTTCAATATAATCTTCAACCATTGTTCCATTCATATATGTTTCATTATTTTCCTGCACTTCATTACCACGATACAAATTAAAATTAATTAACACATAAGTAACACAACATATAAAAATACAGATACCAACGCCAATAGCTGTTTTTTTCTTCATTAATCTGCTCCTCCGTTTACTATAGTGAATATGTACCAGAATACGTTATTGTACTATTTGATGCATTTTCAATACCAAATGAGTATATTGTCGTAACCATACCTGCAAATGTGACTGTGCCATGCCATCCATCTGTTGTTTCTGTTTGTGTAAATCTAAGTGAAGTATTAGTATTTCTATTTTGGAAAGTTAAATAGCTTTTTCCAGACATACTCTGTGAAATATCAATTTGCATCACCATACCGTCTTGTATTGTATATATATTTGTGCCATAACTATATCTTCCTGCATCAATTGTCCACTCAATCTCTGCTGAATAAAGAGGCATAATCTGTTTTTCCGGTGCGGGATTGGATTCCGAATAAGGTTAATAATATCCCATAAAATTTCCTTCTTCATCAGTCAATGCATATACCTCTAAACCCGCCTCTTGTTTTTCCAAAAACTCAGCTATTACTCTACTTTCACTACTTTCCTGTGCAATAACAGATAAATTATTAATACATACCAGCACTAAAATTAACGTCATTGCCATTAAACTTTTTCTGATTTTTTTCATATTTAGTTCCCCCTATTTATAAATAATATTTTTATGTTGCATTTTTAGTTTAGCATTTCGAATATTTTGTGTCAATTCCTAGTGTGAAATATCATCAAAACTGTTTGACATCCTCGGCAAAGTATGTTATTCTTTTAAAGTCGTGTTACACAAATCAATATTTTATGAAACATGCGCGAGTGGCTCAGCGGTGGAGCACCTCCTTGCCAAGGAGGGGGTCGCGGGTTCGATCCCCGTCTCGCGCTTTTTACATGCCCATTTTTATTATTACAAACTACAAATTCTTTACATGATCAATACGATATCCGAAATCAGCACATAAAGGGAAGGGAGCATCGCTCCATAACTGTAAATCAGTTATCTTGCAACACTCCCTTTGAAGGATATTGAGTCTTCATGCGTTTTATGAATCCAGCCATACCACCCGGTTTTTGCCGGCTTCCTTTGCCATATACAGTGCATTGTCCACTCTATTGCACATTTTGTCGGCTGTCTCGCCATTCTGCATCTGCGTCACACCTACACTGACTGTTTGATAGCCTGCGCTCTCAAACGGCACTTTGGAGAAAGATTCCCGTATTTTTTCAGCAACAGCCAAAACTTCATCGATGCTATTCCCCTCTAAGAGTACCATGAATTCCTCGCCGCCCCATCTTCCTGCAGAAGCTTGGGGAAAGTCGTCTGTTACATTCTTAAGAATGTTGGACAGGACTATGATGACCTCGTCACCCTCCCTGTGTCCGCATTCATCGTTAATCTTCTTGAAATCATCAATGTCCAGCATGATCAGATGCACCTTGCCGTCTCCGGGTTCACCTTCCGCCTTTTTAAGCGCTTTATGAATCCGTCTCTCAATCTCGGTGCGATTATATAACTTGGTCAATCCATCTGTGATCGCTGCAAGTGCCAGCATCCGGTTCGTGGCCTCCAGCTCGGCTGTGGAAGTTTCGATAAAGGACACAAAACGCCAGATCATGGGAATCTTATCCAGTTTCTTGAAAGTAGGGCCGCGAAAATCTATTTTCCCGCCCACCGGATCCCCTTCACGCATGGCGACAATGACCAAAGTCACGTTGAAATTCAGCATATTGCCGTCTATCCGCAGAAATTCTCCGTGGGTATAAAATCCCGCTGTAGGGGCCACATCCTTGAACATCACTGTTTCCTTACTGATATTCAGATCACTCCAGAACGCTCTTCTTGCAGCACAGGAAAAGGTCTGAATAACTTCGGGCTGGAAATCAGCAACTTTCTGCCCGTCCTCTCGGATACTGTTCAGAATCGTATCCGGATCTCCATAAGCAATTTTCACATAGGCATCCTCATCCATGTCTGAGGACATGACCAGCGAATCATCATCGTTGACGGCGAGCGGACAGCGAAGGATATTGGCACCTTCTCGCTCCAGAAAAAGCGGAAATTCCAATGTATTTGAAAAGAAATTATCGTTTTTCTCTATGTTCAGGTATCTCTGATACACCTCAAATGCCGGCTTCCCGTCCAACTCATGCAGAATCTCTTTGTCCGCCTTGGTGATATGGAATCTTCTCTTTAACGGTTTCCAACCGGATATAAATGTACTGTATGCGTGGAAATTCTCACCGCCAAGCATCAGGAAAATGATACCGTGCTGTAAAAAACCGTTCCCTTTGGAGAAAACGTATGCAATTTCATCATCCATATCGGGATTAAATGCGCCGCCTCCAAACACCTGAATATCTTTCCTGAGCGTGCTCATTTCATCGCAGTAGCCCTTCATGGACATATTCATGATCGTGGCATGCATTTCAATGGAATTGACCCAAGGATTCTCTTCACAATGCTTCTTCAGGTTATCTACAGCATCCTTATAGTTCTCTTCCGTAAAGGGATATTGCAGCAGCTTTACCTGTGTGGTCTTATCTTCAAAGACAGTACAAGTCAACAAAATTTCTGATTCCGTCAGTGCACCGTCCAAAATATTGGCATTTGAGGTACATCCTAAATATAGAGCATCGGGTATATTCTCGTCCAGAAGGTCACAAACATGAGCAATATGCTCTTTCTCCATATCCTGTGAATAAATCCGGAAAACCAGCTTGTAGGTCTCATTAGACTCCCACCACTGCTTGATTTCCCCCAATTTTTTTAAAAATTTTTCATCATTTTCATAAGTCAGATGAAATTGTTTCACGTCTTTACTCCTTATATACAGTCTATTTTTCTTGTACGCTATTTACTGTATGAAAGAATTTGGTTCTCTGCCGCCTCTAAGTAGTCCCTCTGTCGAAAGCCAAGGACTCCGGCCAACAGAGAAGAAGGGAATATCCGTAGTTCTCGGTTCAGCTTGGTCACGCTGTCGTTGTAGATCAGGTGGCTGGTGTGCAACATCTTCTCATAGCTATCCACAGCGTTCTTACATTTGGCGTAGTTCTCGTCGGCCATCAACTCCGGACACCGCTCTGCCACCAATGCGATACGGCCCATAGCCTCGGAAATGACACCCTCCTGTTTCAGCACATCATCCGGCGTGGAAGCAGCGGTGATGATGCGTCGGCGGAATTTAACGGTCTCAATCAGCATTTGGGACTCATGGGCGGCGTACCCCTTAGCCAGATCCAGCAGTGCGGTCAGTGCGTCAAAGCGGGAGGAAAGCTGCACGCCAATCTGAACCATAGCATTGTTGACATTCTCATCCATAACTGCCAACTTCCGCCGGCAGGAGATGGCCCACAGAATAAAGAGCACGACTGCCGCAACGGCTAGGATAATTTCCATCATTCATTTCCTCTCTTCACATAACAAAGTATCATTATGTATACAGTCATTCAGCATCCTGTATCATTATAATATACACTGTTGTCACAAAGTGGAGAGCTGCGCATGAATCGTACCCGAAATGTATCGAATCGACAATTGGCTCAGAGAAACAGCCGCAGAATAAACCGATCGTCCTCCAATAAGAATTGGCAGTCACCGCCATACCGGGCCACAAGGGCACGTATGCTCTGAACACCGATCCCATGTCCCGGCCGACCGGACACCGGAATTCCCTTTTCAAACCGCACCTCCTCCCGGCAGGGGTTGATAATCTGCAAAAAAAGCCTGCCGCTCTGCGTGCGAAACCGGAACTCTACGCTGATGGTGCAGTCCGTTCCTTCTACAGCTATGGGCAGACAGGCATGGAGGGCGTTTTCCAGTGCGTTGGAAAGAATGACGCACAGATCGTTGTCCGAAATGGAAACAACACTGGGAAGTGCACCCCGTATATCAATTTGGATTCCTGCTCTTTCCGCCCGCTTGACAAAGGCGGCGAGAATCAGGTTGACTGCTTCGTTTTCACAGTAACGCCGCACCTGCTGCGCCTCAAGCTCCGCACAAATCCCGGAAATATAGGACTTCGCCCGTTCTGACTGCCCGTTTTCGATACAAGACAACAGATATTGTAGATGGTGGCGTAAATCATGACGGTATTTAACAGTCATAGCCTGGGATTCCCGCAGGTCACTGATCTCTCGCGCCGCCTGACTCATCTGGAGCTGCAGATTGTCCTGCATCTGTTGCAGCAGGTTGTGCCTGCGTTCCTCGGCGGAATTATACAGCAGAAAGACCAGATATGCCGCACAACAGACAGTAGGCATAAACTCCACCACCACCGGAGAACCGCTGGACAAAAGATCTGTATAGATTCGCGTCAGATAATCGAAGCCATAGTACAGAGCCGGGATCAGACCGAATTGGCACTGAGTCCGCACCGGACGATTGGCAAGCTGCCGGATGGCGGGTGCGATAAAACGTAGCAAAATCAACAAAAGCGGCAGAGTGAATGCCAGCTCAGCCAGCTTTTGTGTCAGTTCCGCACCTGGCAGCACTGCCGCCGCCAAAAGCGCAAGCCAGCGCCGCATCTGACAGAACAGATAAGCGGACAGGAGGGAAATCGTCGGCCACAGCCGTTTCCCGGTGAGGATATAAAGCAAGATCAACAAAGGCAAATGTAAAATGAGCGGATACATTCGACGCTGGAAGTCCGCGCTCCAAAAGAAACACACTGCACCTTGGGGAATCAACATCAGTATCATGCTCACCCAGAATATCCTGCAGTTTTTCCGAGTGCTGAAAATGCCGCAGAAGGAAGCGGACAGCAGGCCGCCGAAAATGCTCACCGCGGCATCGTTCAACAGGGTGATCAGAGTTGCAGCCTCTATCATAATTTCACCTCTCCGTTACTAAATGCATACGTCAAAAACGCATCTTTGATTTCATTGTATTTACCCCTGGGTATGGGAATTTCTGTCAGACAGGTCATCGTGACAGCACGGTAGGAAATATTTTGCACGTAATTCAAATTGACGATATAGGAACGGTGGACGCGTAGGAAGCAGTCATAAGGAGCCAGTTTCCTGCTCAGTTCGTCCAAACTACCGGTGCTCTCCAACACCTTCCCTGAAATCAAGTGGAAGAGCAGCGTCCGGTGGATTACCTCGCAGAACTCCAACTGCCCCAACTCCATCCGGGTAACCAGGCCTTTGTGCCGCAGAATCAGGCTGTTCTCCTGCTCATGTGCACACTTTTCAAGGACGGAATCCATTACCCGGGAAAACTCCTCCCATTGCAGCGGCTTGAGCTGATAAAAATACGCCTCTACCGTGTAAGACTGAACGGCGTACTCGGCGGAGGAGGTCAGAAAAATTATTTTTATATTGCTGTCATAGCTGCGAATCTCCGCTGCCGTCTCAATCCCGTTTTGTCCGGGCATCAGGATATCCAGAAACAGGACGTCAAATCGGACACCACGTTCGATTTCGGTCAACAATTCTAAAGGACTGCAGAAAGTTGTATGCACAATCTCCCGGTTACGCTCCTTAGAGTACCGATTAAGAAATCTCTGCATCCCGTTCAGTGTAGAGATATCGTCGTCACAAAGCGCTACTCTTATCATCGCAATTCCTGTCCTTTCTCTTAAAATAAATATATAAACCAATTTATTATAGCGGGAATTTCCTTCCTTGCGCCGATGCTGTCCCGAAATGCAATTTTTATGGCCTGAAATGTGGGTAAAATTAACATTCTTTTATTCAACCAAGCTGCAATCTCCCCACGAAATCTGATAATATGAATTATTAAAATCCGGATTGTCAAAATCTTCTACAAAATTGGGATTTACAACATAAGTCAGCCCTATATGAGTATGTAATTTTGTGGGTCTGGAAAAAATACACCTAGTGCACCATAATAAATCATTTGATTGATCACTTGTACTGCATGGTCAATTTTATCTTCATCCACACCTTCCATACTGATATCCGGACGTCCGAATTTACGCATTCCGCATATAATTCAGGTCAGCATCCGGTTTTACTTCACCTCGAATAATAACCCACTGATCTGTATTTTTTATTGCCTCATACAGGGTATGATTGTCTGCATTCAGCATTTCACCAATAGTCCCGCCAATTAATTCTGTCATATATTCTTCGTATTCCGGTTTCCGGTAAGATAGCAAATCCAGCCCTTCCGGAAATGCATCAACATGATGGCGTTCTCTGGAAACACTTAACTCTTCGCCATTAACTCCGAATATTACATAAAACAGCAATGGGCGATAACTTAATCCTCATAATATGGTCTTTCAAAGTTCATTTGATTTCACCTCATGAAACTCTGATTTAGCAACGTATTTTATTACTTGCTTAAAAAATGCAAAAAGGATATTAAGACCTGTTCTCTGTCATAAGATGTATCATAATATGGCAAATCATACCTTCCGCATTGCTCTTTTAGAAATTTGCTTATAGTCACAATATCTGCACAATATTTTTTATTCTCTTCTTCAGATTTATAATAGGTATAGTCCCTTGGTGTATCATACTTTTTTAATAGTTCATATCGTTCTTCAGCCGTTACTTCCGACGTACCAAAATAATAAATATCGCACACAGAAGAATCTATATATTGAACATAATGCTGCGGCAATAATTGAAATATATCAATTACCATTCCATAATCGCATTCATCGTATTCACCACTGTCCATCATTGCACGTATAAATAGTGCCATCTTAGAACTGATATATTGGATATTTTCCTGTAAGTCTGTATCTGCGTCAGAATTGATACCTGTTTCAGGAAAAGCCCTTTCAATTCCTGCGATAATGGAATCCATACTAATATGCTGATATCCGAATTTATATGATATTGCTTGCGAAATCGTGCTTTTTCCTGACCGCGGCACACCTGCAATTATAAGATGTTTCTTCATCATTTTCCTCCGTAAAACACCCCATTGACAAAAGGAAATTCTTCAGATAACACTTCTGAGCTTTTTTGCAATTGATTCTGAATGCTCTGATTCTCCTTCAGGGTATACCCATCCGAACCCATCATTATCATATCTAGGGAAAATATGAAAATGCATATGTCCATAGTCACAACATTTACCACCATTCTGCATGAGGCTATAACTATCATTTCCGTAGATTTTTCGAAAAGCTCTAACTAATTTGTTTGCCACTTTCATAGCATCCAGAACAACTTCTTCTGATAGTTGATCTATAGAATCAACGTGCTCTTTGGGACAGATCAGTGTATGGCCCTCATGAATTGGATCATAATCCAAAAAGGCTATTACATTCTCATTTTCATATACTATATGAACCGGTAATTGTTTACTTATTATTTTGCAAAAATCACACATCTTTCATTCTCCCCACAACTTGCGATTTGCGCTCAATTTGTTATCTTAGTAAACCGAATTTGTACTTAAGATATATGTTCTTTTATAACAGAATTGGAACTAAATCATGGATACTATTGACCTCATAATTAACCAATATGTTTTCAGGTTTTGTTTTGTCATTTGCATTATAATAACATACATCCATTCCTATTGCTTTAGCACCTGCAATATCATTGGTGATAGAATCACCTATCATTAGGCATTCATCTGATTTACACTTCAGATCACTCATAATATTGTTATAAAAATCTTCTGTGGGTTTAATAAATCCCATTGCTTCAGAAACGTAAAGCCTATATGTATATGGCAGAAAGTCAAATAGTCTCTCTTTTTGTACCCTTTCTATTCCATTCGTAGCCAACACTAATTTATATCTTTGAGACAATTTCATGTATATAGATAATGTATCGGGCTCCTTCATTACTTTTGATGATGAAATGCTTTTTAGATAGCAATCAACCAACTCTTGCACATCACAAACTTTTCCATATGCTTCCAATAGATATTCAAAATGTTTTCTCAAATATTGATAATAATACACATGGTAATTCTCTTGTACGTCTTTTTCTTCTGTTTTATCTAATCTAAATTCTTCCCACGCTTTCCAACCGCATTTATCATCCGTTTCAAAATATTCTTTAGAAGGTTCAATTCGCAATTTTTCAGCTATATTTCTTTGTGCGATTGCAAATGCAGGGTAAAAATCAAGTAATGTATCATCCACATCAAAAATCAAGTATTTATACATTGGTATAAAATATTCCTCCCTTACTGTTAATTTTTTAATTAGCAACATTAAAAAATTCTCTTTTCAAAAAATTATTTATCATAAATCACATTTTTTCACTAAGATAAACCAGAATTTTTCCATTCTTTCTTTAAGAGTCGATATTCCAATCGCGTTTTCATTTTTCCATCATGCCATTCATATTCAATGTGTTCAGCTTCTTTGATTAATCCACATTTTTGCATTACCCTTTCAGAACCAACATTTTCAGCTAGACATCCTGTAGATATTCTATATACATTATTCTCTGAAAAGGCAAATTTAATGACTTGCTTAAAGGCTTCTGTAGTATATCCTTTTCCCCAAAATTTTGGATAAATGAAATATCCTGCACCCACAATTTTCCCTATAGGAGTGTCATCTATTACGGTATATCCAATACTTCCAAGCTGTTCATGTGAATTTTTTAATTCAATATGCATAAAGTAAAACTTTCTATCAGGCTTTTTCATATCATCTAAAATTTTACGAAAGTCTTCATACGCTTCTTCTTTGGCATACATTTGTATGTCTTGTAGGTAATACATTGTCTTAGCATCCGATTTCAGTTGATAATATTTAGAAAAATCATCCTCGCGATAATCCCTTAAAATCAAACGCTCTGTTTCTAAGTATATCATTTGCGCAAATTCCTTTCGTATATTCAAACTCTGGTTCACCAAAGCAAAATTATAATTCTATTACACCCTCATTTTCATACCCTATGTGAGCCGGTAATTGTTTACTTATTATTTTACAAAAATCACACATCTTTCATTCTCCTCACAACTTGCGATTTGCGTACAACAAACTCAATTATAAATGCAGTTTTATATTCTTTCAAAATCTGGATTGCATTTTCTCTTTGCGACATCACCGAATAATATTTCAAGCTGCTCCTCTGTGTTCTCCCGTGGCATTTCTGAATATAAAAATCTTTTACAATATATGTTGTCTTTCCTGCATTCTTCCGCTATTGCATCAAGTTTATCCACATTGTTTTTCCATAAGTTATATTCATCTTTTTCTATTACATAATATTGGTCAAAGTAACTTACATAAGGTACGGTTATTACAAGTAAATACTTTTCCCATTCTGAGCAGTAACCTATCTTATAATAATGCTTTGTTCTGACTTTTTGATATTCAAGAAACATCAAATCGCCTCCAATTTTACTTCAACTTTTCATCAGTATATTTACTAAGCCGATTCCCATTTATATATTAACTTCAAATATAGAAATTATAGTGTCTTCGTAAAGCATATAATTCGATTGGCCTCTTCAAAGCCCAAAGCCATATGAAATCCAAAACTGCTGTCATTATCTATTTCACAATCACTGGCAAATTCTTTACAGCCTTTTTCCTTGGCCCATTTTTCACATTCGGACAATAATTCCTTAGCATATCCTTTGTGTCGATATTCTTCCTCAATGAAAATACCTTCTAAATATCCGACCGGACTGGTATCCGTTCCTTCCACATAATCATGTCTTAGCCCACACTGTGCGAATCCAACAGGTTTATCTTGATCATATTTCAGAAAAATCTGCGCATCTTCTTTTGAAATTAAATCTGAAAATTCATCAACCAAACCCTGAACCGTATTTTCAGTCCACATCTGAACAGCCATTTTTGCAATTTCCTCTGAATTTTCAATTCCTGCTTTTCTGATCAATTTCGGTATCCTCCCTAAATGTGGATTTATCTACAACTCAATTTCAATCCGATAGTCTTCATCAATCAAAATATATTCTGCACCGTGCTTAATGCACTTCTTTAACATCCGGGCATTATCTCTGCGTATCATCTCTATTGTCAAACCCTCGTCATCCAATCGGTCTTCAATGACACTTGCGAACTTCTTAATATTATCAAAATGATCTTCAATGTATTTATCACTCATAACCAGACAATAAAATCTGATATCATCCAAATATTCCTTGTCAAAATCTTTCGCCCAATCAAATGGAATATAACATCCCTCCACGACCATGTTTTGTTTGTTTTCAATGGCAGTTTTAATCATTTCGCGCACAATCGGCCATAAATAATCTGTCAAAGCCCCTTCATCACTTATAGGCGTAAGCGATGTATTTCCACTGCGAATAAGCCCCATTTTTAAGTGATCTATGGAGAGATACGGATATTTATACTTTTCAAGAAGTTTTTGCGCAAGTACTGTCTTGCCTGTATGGGATGCACCCGTTATTAATACAATCATTTTTCCTCCAATCAGCCGCTCGATTAAGTCCGGTCTGTTGCGCTCATTCTTATTTCTGCACGATTCCTTTTCGATTTCCCACTATTTCAAGCGAACATAACAAGTTGATTTACCTAAACCCTCCCGCCTTAATTCTCCTGATTCTACCAACTTCCTTAATGATCCTTCAATTGAACTAATACTAAGGGAAGGGCAGAGTTCACGGATATCCTGCTTAGTAAATCTTCCGATTTTATTTTGTGTTGCCTTTCTCACCATATCTATGGCAGGGATTTTTTCTTCTATAATAGCAAAGCGGTCTTCAAAGTCCTTATATGCCGCAAGAATGATGCTTAAGAGATATTTGATAAACGGGACAGCATCCTCAGCCCCCTCATGCCATCCATCCTGCGATCTTCCTAGTGCGTCATAATACAAATCTTTGTCTTTGGCAATCTTTGCCTCCAAAGAAATGTACTTTCCCACATAAAAATTGCTGCGATATAAAAGCAACGTAGTAAGAAGACGGCTCATTCTACCGTTTCCACCATTAAACGGATGAATGCACAAAAAATCATGAATAAAAATCGGTATTGCTATGAGCGGCTCTACTTCAAAATTACCAATCACACGATTATATTCTTCACATATCCTCTCCAGTGCCTCCGGAGTTTCATATGGTGCAAGAGGGGTAAACAATATTTCTGTATGCCCATCAGGATAGGTCGCACTGACATAGTTCTGCACAGTCTTGGTCTGCCCGGCAATAGGATTATTCATATGGCTATACAGTATTTTATGCAACTGCAGAATATAATTTTTCGTTATTGGAATTGCATCAAAGTTCTCATGAATGATATTAAGCACATCGCGATAACCCGCAATTTCCTGCTCGTCGCGATTTTTCGGTGTTGTCTTTTCCTCAACCAACTGCTTGATTCGTGTGTTGGTTGTCACAATACCCTCGATAGCATTTGAAGCTTCGGTACTCTGTATCTTTGCAATCTCAACGAGGCTCTCAAGTTCATTTGGTTTTTGCTTGAGGTAAAGTTCCTGTTTCCCTGCGTATTTATATATAGCTGCTATATATCCAAGAATATCGGAATCCCATTTTTGATTTTTTAAAATTGAATAATTAAATGTCCTCATTCCCTTAAATGCCTCTCTTTCCCTTAAATATTATCATATTTTAAGGGGATAATCAACATCCAAGAGTTGTTTTCCCTTAAAGAAGTATGCATTTTAAGGGAAAGGGTTCTCAGGCAAGCCGCTTCCCTTTTCATTATAAAATGATTCCTTTTATCAGCATAACCCAGCAATTACACATCCGACTATTATTGAAATCACAATCCCTAATCCCGCTCCAATAAAACCCTCAATAATACTCTTTTTATTGTTTGAGCGGTATTCTTTATCCATATGCTCTGTTCCCGGCAATCTGACTTCTTTCCAATTTGCAAGGATTCCTATATCCAAAACAAAAACATCAAACCAATTTACCACAGACCAAATGATATAGCACTTTCCAAATGCCGAAACAAAATTCTTTGCACCGGCTATATAAACCATAGCTGATAGCAAAATAATAAATAGTATGCTGACAATGATCTTGGCAGTGACCAGCCCAATATTATTTGACTTTTGAGGTGTTTTTATATACTCCGGATGCAAACGTAAAAATTCTTCACGTACAGCCGGTGCATATTCATGCAGCCACATTGTTTTATTAACCAACACAGATCCAACAATGCCGGTGCCAAATAGAATACATCCAATAATACACTCTATAAATAGTATCATGATTTCATCTCCAATCTATTAACCCTAATTTACTTCCTTTTGCAGACCGATTTATATCCACTGAATAAAAGCAGTCTTATCCTTTCGGTTATAACCTGCCTGTTCATAAAAATGCAAAGTACTTTCTTCTTTGGAATCGGTCAACAGCATCAGCTTATAGCAGTTTTCTTTTATGGCAATTTCTTTTGCATAATCAAGACAGGCTGTAGCAAGTCCTCTTTTGCGATATTCTGAATCTGTGATCACATTTTCAATAAATGCATATGGCTGCTGATTGTGGGTAAGATTGGGAATAATAACGCATACGCAGGAAGCTACTATTTTGCCGTCTTCCTCCGCCACAATAATGTGATGATCCTCATCCTCTAAAATGGTATTCCACAGCTTTATCATGGCATCATCTTTTTGGGGGAACGGGTTATTATGGAGCTGCATATATAACCTCATAAGCCCTTCGTAATCCTTATCCGATATTTCTCTGATCATAAAATACCACTCCTCTCTTCAAGCCACTTGGCAACACCGTCGGAATCATTACTGCCAATAACACCGGTCGCTAAGGCTTTTAATTCATCCACCGCATTTTCCACGGCATAGGCCTCGTCTGCTATTTCAAACATATCTATATCATTTTTGCCGTCCCCGAATGCGATTATATAATCAATACCCAGATATTCCTTTAGCTGCAGGATAGCATTTGCTTTTGAAACCGACTTGGGTACAATTTCCAGCCACTGCTCTCCGCTGTAAATATCCTTTTGAAAAATACAATGATATTTCTCTTTGAACTCAAAATAAAGCGGTTCTAATTTTTCATATTCATCAATACATGTAAAATAAAAAACATCCCCCATGCCTAAATCACTGATAAGCTCCACAGGATTATCTCTTGCGTCACCTTTTCGAGTGAGCAGAAATTCCCTTGTGGCAGCATTACATTTCTTTGGAACATAGGAGAACTTTTCTTTTTCGGATATAAATGCATAGACAATGGGATAGACAGTTCGGGACAGAAGCACATTTAAAATTTCATCTTTTTCTTCTCCCGTAAAAGTATTTTTTGCTATTATGTCATATGTGTCATTTTTTAATATGACCGCACCGTTATATGTAATGATAGGTATCGGGGCATTCAACCCCTTTGTTACTTTCGTTGCAGTAGAAAAGGATCTTGCCGTCGCATAAGAAAAAAGCATTCCTTTTTCAGTTAATTCATTGATTACCTGATTGGTATATACAGAGGTTTTTTCGTCACTGCGCAGTAAAGTGCCGTCCAAATCCGATACATACAATACTTTCATATATACCCCCTATGAAATTTCTTTTTTATACACTCTGGAATCCTCGCCATTCATATCCTTCATCATTTGATAAAAGGAATATCCGTACTTCTCATACAACCCGGTTTCTCCGGTTGAAATATAAATCTGCCCGGCCCCATCTGCCTTAGCAGTTTCATATGCAGAGTTTAAAAGAATTCCCATATATCGATGTCCTCTAAATTGCGGAAAAGTATATACAAACCCTATCCATGGACCGATATCGGTATCTCTAACATCATCCAGTTCTGCAAGGGTACAGAATGAAATTAACTGCTCGCCGTCCGTCAACAGAAATACTTTTGTTGTTTCACCACATAAATCTTTTAATTGGTTCTTACTTAATAATTCATACAGAAATTGGCCTGCTGCCCAGTCACTCTTCTTAATCTGATCAATCCAATATTTTTTGTCTTCTACACTGTAAAACTCTTTAACTTCCATTGCTGATCCTTATTACCGTGCTGCTTCGTCAACGTTCGGACTAAACGATAAGGTATCAAGAATATCTAATACCTGCTCATCATACCCATCCCACCAGTCCATTACATCATTTGTTGTTGCTACCAATCCCTTATATTCTCCTCTAAAAGAAATATAAGACCAATAATCATTATTGCCATAAGTACCTATTTCAGCTGAATTTCCCGCAAGAGTTGTAACTTGTACCACAAGCCCTGTTCCGCAAACGCCAAAAGCGTCTGTATACGAAATATCTACATAGCCGTCGGTTGCATTCTCCGGGTAAAAATGAATTCCATAGGTCGCATATTCCGAATCATTGTCAGCAGCGTATGTTTCATAACTCCATCCTTCAGGCAGGGATATCTTAATCTCACCATACGGTCCCTCTTGTACAACATCGATACTGGGTGTATTGCCGCATCCACATAATGCAAGTACTATTGATAACATGAAAACCATCGCAAATTTCTTCATCCCATTTCCTCCTTTTTATAAAGATGGGTTTATACGCCACCTATCCTTAGAGATATTTGATCAGCTCATCCCGGATCTCATCCATACGGCCGTCCGAAACTCCGAAGTCCATTTCTTTATAACTCCAGACTGCTCTGGCAATACCATACTTTTCAAAAACGCTGTTAATGACTTTAAACCATTTCACTGCATCCTTCGGATCCACCCTGTCAATCACGCCGTATTCGCCGCAGTAAACAGAAATCCCGTAACTTTTTGCTTTTTCCAAAGCAGGGAGAAAGAGTTTCTCAAAATACTCCGACGTGATATCCATTTCCTCAAAACGGTATCTTGCGTTTTGGTCCAGCTGCTTCGCCCAATACGCACCCTGATGCGTATATGCAAGGGGCTCATAGCAGTGGAAATTATAAATCACTTTATCATCGTAGGGTTTTGCCAATTCTTCCACTGCCCAAGCGCTGTTATTTCCGTAGCTGCCTACCAGAATGATCGTATCGGGTGCATAGCTGCGGATCCGTCTGATACATTCATAGGATATTTTGTTCCATGCATCAATAAAACGCTGCTCCGTAATTTCATTCAGCAGTTCAAATGCCACCCTGTCTGCATATTTTCCAAAATGCTTTGCAAGTTCCTCCCACAGTCTGTAAAAACGCTCCTGCAGTTTTTCATTTTCGAAAAATCCGCTTTCTTCCTCTCCGTCATCAAAGGAAAATCCAGCCGTCTTATGCAAGTCTATAACCACATTTAATCCATACTTTTTAGCAGATTCCAGTGCCTTTTCAATCCGTGCAAAACCATCGGCCTTATAGCTGCCGTCCTCGTTTTCCAAAACATTGTAATCAATGGGAATACGCACATGGTCCAGTCCCCATGAAGCAATTTTTTCAAAATCCGGCTCGGTAATAAAATGATTCAGTCTCTCTTCGCTGTAATCACATTGGGATAACCAGCCGCCCAAATTGATACCTCTGTAAAAACCATTACATTTTAACATCATGATACCGCCTTTCCATGCTTTATTTATAAATAAATAATAGTATAAAAAGCATTTGTTTGCAATCCCGCAAAAACTTAAGCTAATCTTAAGCTTGGCTTTATCCCCTCTTTAGCATGGCATTTTATACTGGGCCATAAGGAGGAATAATTCATGCTTGAATGTATAAATCTCACAAAATTCTACAAGAAAAAATGTGTAGTAAATAATTTAAATTTTTACGTGCATCCCGGTGAAGTTTTTGCCTTGTTAGGGAGCAACGGTGCGGGAAAAACCACAACCATAAAAATGATACTGGGTTTGGTAAAGCCAACCGGCGGAGAAATCCGGCTGGATACAAAATTAAAAATCGGTTATTCTCCCGACACCCCTTATTTTCAGCCCTTTTTAACAGGCAGGGAAACACTGGAGTACTATGCCGCGGTACAAGGTCTGTCCAAGGAGGAGCGTAAAGAAGAAATCTCACGGCTGCTCAGTACGGTAGGACTTGAAGCAGACAGAACCAAGGTGCGTCACTATTCCAAGGGAATGCTCCAACGGCTTGCCGTAGCACAGTCGCTTTTGGGTGACCCGGATATGCTGATTTTAGATGAGCCCACCGCGGGTCTGGATACCCTCGGCAGAATGGAAATCTTAGGCCTTATCAGCAGACTTAAAGAGGCCGGCAAAACCATTATATTAAACTCTCACATTCTAAATGACGTGGAGCAGCTCTGCGACAGGGGCATCGTGATGAAAGAAGGGGTGACTGTCGGAACATGGGATAAGTCGGAATATGCTGGGAAAAATTTACAGGAAATTTTTATGGAAGCGGTAGGAGGAAATATAGGGTGAGAACAATCATTATGTTTACGGCGCTAAAAGAAAAAGTCCGCCAAAGAGTATTTTACATATCTGCGATAATCGGTATTTTTATTCTTATGCTGTTCTCTACCGGTGGCGCAACTGTCTCCATTGGCGGCGTTGCGGTTACGGACTATCGGATGCTGGCACCGATTCTCCTCACGCTGATAAACGCTCTAAGCTGCGCTTTGGCAGTCATTATCGGCCTTGGTACAATCCCCAATGAATATGAGCGGCGTACCAGTCATCTGATATGGATCAGGGGTGTTTCTCAGGCAGAATATCATAGTTATCTGACAGCCGCGAATATCCTTTCCGCCATGCTCTCGGAATTGATCTTGTATGCTGCAGTTTTGATCTACCTGTTAATGAAAAATTACGGTACCGACTTATGGCGTATTCTTCCCGCCTATTTGATCTCTTCCCTCTGTGTGTGCATTATAAGTCTTTTGACGGGCTGGCTGAGCGTTCTGCTGCCCCGTTACGCGGCAGGTACTGTCAGCGCCTTCGTCATGATTGCCGGTATTTTGTACTCCGTACTGGATTTGGTCAAAAACATTTTGGGAGGATTTTCCGGAAAAATGTTAGGAGTCCTGCTCTATATCATTCCTGATCTAAACGGCATTCAGGCGCAGGCAGGAAATTTTCTAACGGGAGGCGATGTGGATATTCACATTTTATTAAAAGGTCTTTTCTTTGCCTATATCTTTCTCGTGCTCCTGCTTTTGAGTAGGAAGAAGGAGGCGTAATTTATAAATAAATTTTTAAAATTTGCAGAAAGGTATAAAATTCAAATGAATCATAAATATAAAAAGGCAGCCCCCATCATCGTTGCTACTTTGATCGGCATTTTGCTGTTTACTTCCGTCTTACTCACGGGAACACACGGTCTCGGAAAGGAGGACCGTCTCTGCTATGAAACCGCACTCTCACTGCAGGAGGAAATGTCCGACTTAGGATTTCCGAATTTTATGCTCACAGACTATCCCATGGCCTTTAATGACGGAAAATCTGATTATGTATTAACATGGCAAAATGGCTCTTATGAGGTTCTGAAAAGGGCCCCCTACACGGATGCCTTTGCAGCTACAGCGGTCTATGTGAACGACCACTATGAAGTCCTTGTGCCTACCAAAGAACGCATGTCCAATTTGGTGGGACTCATGGGTGGAAATTATGAAAACACGGAGCAGGCAGCCACTATATGGCATGAGGCCTTTCATTGTTGGCAGTTCACGCATTTTAAGGAGAATATCCTTGCCCTTATCGGAAATCATTCATTTGAGGATGCAGATTTCGGAGAAAACTTGATTGTCTCGCAATACGATGCCAACATACAGGCGGTCGCTCTGTGGGAAAAGCAGTCCGACCTATTATCTCAGGCACTGAAAGAATCGGATACTGACAATCTGCGTGCACTCATGTTAGAATATAAAAAACTGGAAGAGGAAAGAATTGCCCTGTTAGATGATAATACACGGAGATTAGAATCCTACTATATCACGGTTGAAGGAACTGCCAGATATGTGGAAGCAAATGCCTTCAAACTCCTGAAGGAAGAATCTTTCACAGATAGATATCTGGCGAATATTGCGGAATATACAAAGGGCACGGAAAAATATTATTCAATCGGCATGGCTCAGTGTTTTATTTTGGATAAGCTGGATGAGAACTGGAAGGATCACTATGATTTTTCGGTGCCCCCCATAGAAATCATTTATGAGAAACTAGGTGTATAAATGGAATATAAAATCCTTGCTGCGGACGATGAGATCGAACTGTTAAATGCATTGGAACTTTATACGGAAAGAGAGCAGATGAAACTGCTCAAGGCGGACAACGGAGTAAACGCTTTGGAGCTTTTTAAAAGCGAGCATCCCCATTTGGTTATTCTGGATATTATGATGCCTGGGCTGGACGGCTTTGCGGTACTGCGAAAGATACGGGAAGAGAGTAAGATTCCCGCCATCATGCTGACTGCCCGAGGGGAGGCCTATGATAAAATTCTGGGGCTTGAACTGGGGGCGGACGATTATATTACTAAACCCTACAATCCCATGGAAGTCATTGCGCGGATCAAGGCCCAATTGCGCAGATGCTATGACTATGCGGAAGGAAATTCTTCTGGAGAAATTTACCATTGCTTTGATATTGTTTTAAATAAATCCGAAGGTAACGTCACCAAGGGCGGTCATCCTATTGAACTTACCAAAACCGAATTCCTGATTCTGGAATTGCTTATTAAAAATAAAGGCCGGATTTTTACAAAACAGCAGCTTTTCCAATATGCCAGAGAGGACAATTATCTTTCCGATGCCAATACTATAATGGTGCATATCAGTAACCTGCGGGCAAAAATAGAGGATAATCCCAAATCGCCTAAAATTTTGCGTACCATAAAGGGATTGGGATATAAAATGGAAAGGGATTGAAATATGAAATTTAAATTCAAAAAACGCATTTTTACAAAGTTGATTATCTGCTTTGTTTCCCTTCCCATCCTTTTGATCATTACCGCTCTGCTCTGTCTTCTTTTGGATCTTGTAACTTTTACACAGGGAAACATGCAGAATCTCTTTCCCTATAACGTTGTCGACGAAAACGGCAAACTGCAAAATCTGGATATAGTACAGGAAATTGGCGGCTGGCTGGAAGAACTGGATGCAGAATATCGAGTGGTTCAAGTCTACGGTGAAAAGAAAAATAATGCAGACCAGTATACGCAGGATGAAATTTTTAGTCTGCTTTCCTTTTCTCCTGACAGTGATAATGCTTTTGTCGGCTTTCTTATGGATGCGCCTGCAGACGGCCACTATCTTTGCCTGTATGAGCGAGATATTTTTCAGGTAAATATAGTCTTAGATTTAAATAACGCCTCTTCTACTCCCTCTTCCCGGCTTACCAGATTATTTTTAGTTATATTCTTTCTTCTCGCCGGTTTGGAAGTGTTATTTATGAGCTTGTATTTACGCAGAAAAATCAAAAAACCGCTGGAACATCTGGCAGAAGGCATGGAACGCATCAAAGCAGGTGAAAGCGGGGTATTTCTGGACATTAAGACGGAGGCGGAGTTTGAACAGATTGTAGATGCCTTCAATCTCATGACGAATGAACTGGAAAAACAGAAACAGGAAAATGCCGGATTGATTGCCCAGAAAAATCAAATGCTCCTAGAGCTTTCCCATGATATCAAGACACCGATCGCCACCATCAAAAGCTATGCCAATGCCTTGGAAGCAGGCTTGGTATCCGATGAAAAGAAGCCCGATTACTATCGTACCATTGATTTAAAGGCAGGGCGGGTGGCCGCGCTGAGTGAGGATATGTTTTTTATGCTGAAAATGGACAATCCGGATTATGCGCCCACTTTTGAAACGGTAAATATCTGTGAGTTCCTGCGAAAAATCTGTGCGGAATACTATGATGAAATTACAGGCGCGGGTTTTACATTTTCCATTGACATTCCTGAAGATGATATTCCTACAAATATAGATGTCAGCTTGTTTTCACGCGTCATTGCAAATCTGCTCTCCAACGCTCTTCGATATAATAAATCGGGAAAATATATCGGCATTTTTTGCAGGAAAGATTCTGCTCATGTTACCGTTGAGATATCCGACGACGGCGCGCCTATTGATGAAGCGTTGGCCTCCCAGATGTTTACCGCTTTTGTGCGTGGGGACAGAACCCGTAAAACCGACGGCGGTACGGGGCTGGGGCTTGCAATCTCCAAAGTGATCGTCGAAAAACATGGCGGAGAAATCGGATATCGTCTAGCAGATGGGAAGAATATCTTTTTTATCTATCTTCCGTTTCAGGAAAACTTTTAACCTTGTCCATTCCCCCTAGACATGTTATAATACGGATTAAGCAGACGGGGACGGCACCCATAGAAAAAAACAGAAGTTTGCCCATACTACAATTGCATATTGTAAATCTGTTCAAGGGGGTGATACCCATAACAAAAAACATTATTGTAACAGATGCACAGGGAAATCAAATCGGGACCACTTATCCCAAAAGGGCTAAGGGACTCGTAAAAAGCGGTCGGGCAGAGTATGCAAACGACTGTGAAATCCGTTTATTGATTACTCATGCACCGGCCGTAACATCAATCGATAATACGGAGGATTTAAATATGAGTAAGATTATAAACTTTAATGCGAAGGATTTTCATTTTGATGCAAGCTGTGAGAACAATGTCGGAGCCCGGATGATTCAGCACAATCATTTAGGCCAGAACGAAACGGTCTTTGAGATCGGAGACTGGTACTGGAGCTGGACACAGATCATTTCCAGCAAACATTTGGAGAAGAATACCGACTATTTGTTCCGTTTCGCCATTGAGCTTGGCATCAACGATACGGGCGATGCCGTTTGTCAGCTCTACATTGTACGCGATAAGAACTATGAGGACCGGGATGTTTATCCGCTTCAGCAGAGCCGTTTTCTTCCCGTTTTAAGTAAGGATGGTCCTAACGGACTCCTGCGGGTTTTTGAGGTTCCGTTTAACAGCGGCGATGCGGAAATCACAGACTTGATATTTGTAGCGCAGCATGCCATCACCAGAGTTCTTCCCGCACACGATCTTAAGGACTATGATGTTTTAGAGGATTTAAGCTATAGTGAGTGGTGGGAGGCACGCTCCGCTGCTATAGCAGCGGAAGAGGAGGCCGAAACCGCTAATTATTCGTCTTCCCGCCGGGTGAGACATCTGGATCTTTGTGGTGCCAACATATCCTCAAGCATGTTACAGAAACTCTTAAAAAGCTGTACCGAAAACATTGATCTTACCGGGGCCAATATTTATTGGGACGGGGATGAGGAAGAGGATTTTGAAGAGTCTGATTCTGCGGCTGATGAGAATGCAGGCCGCTATGAGCATATAATGGGTGAAGCGCAAGATGTGGCACAGGCTGCTATTAAGCGGGCCTATGATGCAGTAAAAGCTCGTTATGACGCCGCTCCGCAAAATTCTATTCAGAAAGAATCTCTGAAATTTGCCATGGACCAGCTTGTAGGAATGCTGGCAAAGCAGACCACAGAAACCACCTCGGATGCAGAGGAAGGTGCAGACGGAAAAGATGGTACAGAGGGCGAGGAAGCATAAGCTCGCAAAGCGTACCTGCGCATTATGATTCATATTTAAAGTGCATAAGCAAAAGCGGTCGGATTTTTCCGGCCGCTTTCTTAATTGTATAGATTATTATCATTATTCCAAAATCAATTCGCTTGCCGCAACCTGCTTGATCTTGTGGGAGGCCAGATAGGCAAAGAGCGCAAAACTAAGACAGATCGCACCGGCAGGCATTGCAACCGATCCCCATGTATATTCCAGGATTATCTTGGATAAACCGATCAGCCTCAATATGATGCCCAGCAGTCTTTGGGAAAGCAGTATGCTTAAGAATGCACCCAACACGGAACCCAGCAGGCCAATCCACAGAAAACGCAGTGCAAACCCCATCCTGAGTTTCTTTGCTGTAAATCCCATAGCTTTATAAATACCGATATCCCTTCTCTCCCGTATAAAAGCCTTGTTACATACCATGGCTACCACTACAAATGCAAATAGGACGGAAAAACTGTAAATAACCGTTTTTAATAGAAATAACACCTCCTCAAACTCTTCCATACCCATATCATCGGCATCCTTGTAGATATGAACGCCCAGTCCATCCCCGTATTGCTTTGTGATCTCTTCTGCAATGGCATCCGCCGCCTCTGCATCTGCCAGCACATAGTATCTGGAATACCAAGTTACATCGGCAATCTTCTCTGCACCGCCCGCACCCATGGCAAAGGTTGTGCCGCTGTCATTTGCCGACTGAAAGATACCGGAAATGATATACCGCGCTTCTCTATCCCCTTTTGCGACTGTCACCTCATCTCCCATTCCAATCTCCAGCATATCCGCAACCATCTCCGTGATCACGATCTCGTTATCGTACAGAGGCGCTCTGCCCTTCAAAATCCCCGGAATATACTCCGGATATGCAAACACTTGTAAGTACAGATTTTCTCCGTTTACCGAAGCATAACTGCTTCCCCGAAAATTCTTTTCTTCTATCTTAGAATAGGACTCCACGATTTCATCGATTTTCTCCCATGAAACCACACTGTCCCTTTCCGTGTAATAAACTTCTATATCCGGCACGACTATTCCCATTGTACGCAGCGCGTTATGAGAGGAAAGCAGATTCCCTGTCAATGTCACCGTGATCATGGAAAATGCAAGGATAGCCGCAATACAGACCGTTCCCCAATAGCTTTTTGCGGCGGAAGTAATCTGCCGCAGGGAAAGGCTTGCAGAAAGCAGTTTCTTTTGAATCGGCAGATTCAGGCGGCTGTCAAAGAAGATTTCTTCCTTTCCTCCGGAAATGGCCCTGACAGGGGAAATCTGCACTACTCTCCCGGTCTTTATAAAGATCAATACTATCGATACTAACAGAATACCGATAATGAAAAGCAGTGCCTTGCCAATGGACAAACCATTTTCGGGCAGGACCCCTGTTATCATCATACAGCCGTCTCCTATCTTTTTTCCGATAGGTATGGCTGCCAGACCGCCTAATAAGATTCCGATAATCTGTGCCAATAGGTACTGCAATGAAAATAATGTCCGCAGCTTTCTTTCCGTAAATCCTTGCGCCTTCAAAATTCCCAGCGTAACATAATCAATTTCAATCTCGGTACCGATACTGTGGCTGATCACGATCAATATGACTACAAAAAGAAGAAGAGAAAACGCCTGCACAATATCTATTACAATATCGGGCATCAGCGTACTGTATCTGATGCTTTGGTCCTTGTTTAACGATCCTGTTGACAGATCAATGATTCTCGTTTCTAAGTTTAGCTGTCTCTGAAATTTTGCAGCGGAAAGCGCACTGTCTTTCGCCTGATGGATCAGGAGCACATTTATAAATACAGTCAGTTCTTCCAATTCCGGTATATGATGGCTTTCCCATATCCGAACATAATCCTCATGACTTATAAAAATCTGCTTATAGCCGATGGTTAAGCTTCCCTGTGAGGGCTCCTGTACAAAACCCTTGACCGTAAATTCAGCATACTCTCCCGTAAGCAGGGCCATGGATACCTCATCGCCCACCTCGCAGTCAATCTTACTGCGCAGTCCTAACGGAAGATAGATCTCTCCCGCTTGAAGCGGCGGTATTTCACTTACAAATCCATTCAAATCTTCATTAAAGAGCCGGATACCTTCCCGCATCTCCATGACGAAATGACCTTCTGAATCGAATCTTTTTTCGGTGCCGATTCCCTGTGTCAGAAAAGCTTCATAATAATCCACAGATTCTACAAGCGCATTGCTTTCTACCATGGTACGCACTTCTTCGGTGAGTCTCTCCTGTTTAATATATGCAACAATATCCCCGCTCCCGGACTCGGAAAACGCTCTATGCATACCGGCTTCATAGTTTTCCCGCACACTGAAGATAGAAGACATCATCGCCACTATGATCGCCGTCAACAGCAGAATGCCCACAAAGGCGCCCTTTTTTCTTTTTATGTTTGCTTTTAACAGAGTTAATATTTCCATCCTGCTCACCTACCATTCCATAGATGAAAGCCAGGCGTTGACCTGCGTTTCCCGACTTTTTTCTTCTTCGGCACGATAAGGCGGAAGGGCCAGGTTTCCCATGATCTTTCCATCCTCAAGGTAGAGAATCCTTGTCGCCCTTAAAGCGGCTCTGGTATCATGTGTTACCATTAAAATACTCTGCCCGGCCTGATTTAACTCTGTCAGCAGATTTAAGACCTCCGTAGTATTTTTACGGTTTAATGCACCCGTTGGTTCATCTGCAAACAATAATGCGGGGGTATTGATGACTGCTCTGGCGATGGCGCACCTTTGCTGCTCGCCGCCCGAAACCTGGGAGGGCAGATGTGTTTTTACCTTGGAAATACCCATCTGTTCCATCAGCTCCCCGGCACGAGACTTTACTTCCGCAGCAGTTTTTCTTTTATTTAAATATCCCGGCACTACAATATTTTCAAACAGGGTTAAATTGCTTACCAGATGCATTTGCTGAAAGATGAACCCAAACTCTGTATGACGCAGTTCTGCCAGTTCTTTCTCCTTCATGGCAACAATATCCCTGCCATCGTATATGACCTGTCCCGCCGTAGCTCTGTCCATGCCGCTCAGCGCATAGAGCAGCGTGGATTTTCCGGAACCGGATGCACCCATAATGACTGTAAAATCATCTTCATACAGTTCCAAATCAATATGCGACAGAATATGAAGCTGCCCGCCGTTGTGAGCAAAACTCTTACAGAGTCCCTTTGCCGATAGAATTGTATTTTTCATAAACTCCTCCTTCTCTTTACTAGCGCTATTCTATCGGAAAAGTTATTATGAAGTCCTTAAGAGTTACTCATAAGTGTAGGTAAAGTGATAATTGCCTCCAACCCGTCCTCATGGTTATGCAGCAGAATTTTGCCCTGCATCTGCTCGGTAAGATATTTTACGATATAAAGACCAAGCCCCGAACCCTGCTCACTGCCGCTATTCTTACCCCGATAAAATTTATCAAAAATAAAGGGCATATCCTCATCCGGAATACCGTCTCCGTAATCCCGAATATGTATGGATGCGCTATCCTCGTCCTTTGAACAAAAAATAGCGATATCGGACTTGGCATATTTTCTTGCGTTATTCACCAGATTCTCCACGATCTGCACAAGCCTGTTTTCATCCGCTACAATCCGTGCAGTAAATGGGGGTATCGTAAAATGTAGATCATTTTGTTCCGCGGCAAGTTCCCCGATTACCTCCTCTAAGAACCCGCAAAGCTCCAGTTCTTTCAATGAAATTTTCAGTTTTTCCAGATCTGCCAGCGAATGCAGGAACAAATCATTTGTGAGTCTCGAAACCTCATCGCACTTTTTCATGATGACGCTTAGGTATCTTTCCCTCTTTTCCGCCGTACTATCCATGTTGGCTTCCAGCCCCTCCGCATAAGCGCGGATGGATGCAATGGGTGTTTTGATATCATGGGACAAGGTTGCAATGACTGTCTTATTATTTTCAATGGCTTCTTTCTCGCAGGAACGAGCTTTCGTGATTTCACGGCGCATACTGTCAAAAGCCCATGTAAACGCACCGAAATAATTAGAACGCTCATACCGCAGTGCAACGTCAAAATTGCCCTGCGCGATTTTTTCCGCAAAACCTTGCAGCTTCTCAAAGGGACGCAGAATTGCAAAATAGTCATAAAGAAACACAGTTAGCAAAAAAGCCAGGCAGATACCACACAAAGTGAAAAGCCAGGCGTTGCCTCCCGGTGATTCTTCTATTGCCCGGATATTTTCTGACAGTTGTGCCGTTTTTTCATGCAGTCCTGCCCACTCCCCCGCATCCGCAAGTTGTTCGATTTCATTGACTGCCACAAGCAGTTCCGCTTTCTTTTCTTCCAAGTTTGTATGCTCGGCAAAAAGATAAAACAATCCTGTCGTCAAAACAAGCAGTACGGCAAATCCCGCGGCTACGAAACCCAATTTTTTCTTCATCCCGGCACCTCCAGCATATAGCCTACCTTATAGACGGTTTTTATATACTGAGGCTCTGCCGGATTATCTTCCAGCTTTTCCCTGAGCCAGCGTATATGTACCGTCAGTGTAGAGGCCTCCACCGTGGAAAATGCTCCCCACACCTCGGCCAAGAGCTTCTCCTTCGGGGTTGCGGTATTTTTATGCTCGCAAAGATATGCCAGCAGATCAAACTCCCTTAGGGATAGGGAAACCGCTTTACCTGCTTTTGTTACTGTACGCGCTGTAGTGTTGACTGTCACATCTCCAAATGTCGTAATCTTTTCTTCTTCTGCAAAACCATAGGTACGACGAATCAATGCATTTACTCTTGACAACAATTCTTTCATGGAATAGGGTTTGGGCAGATAATCATCCCCACCGATGTCAAATCCTGTAATCCGATCCGTTTCACTGGTTCTTGCACTTGCAAAAATAATGGGAACCGTTGAAACCTTGCGCAGTTCTCTGCATAATTCAAATCCGGTTTCGTCCGGCAGGTTAATATCAAGCAATATCAGGTGCCAGGTATTTTGGGATAACTGCTCAAAGGCTTCTTCCCCATTTTTCGCAATTGCAGCTTTGTACCCATAATCTTCCAGCATTTCCGCCATGATCAAAGATAGATCTTCATCATCATCGATAATTAAAATTTGTTTATCCTTGGACATACTGTACTCAGTCCTCCCATTCCAGTACAAACAGCCTTGCCATTACCGGCTTTTCCAGACGGACCTTCAGTATGTTCTTCTGCAGGCTGAAAGGTACTGCCTCCTTTTTAGGATAAAGAATGCTTACCCGCAGAGCTTGTTCATCTCTAAGCAGTTTATTAAGCGGGATTTCCAAACAATTCTCTCCCAAAACACGGTCCGCACTTCTTTTGCGGTTGTCCTGCTTTCCTTCCATCTCTCTTTTCCAGACTGCCAGATAAGCTTTCTTTTCCGTCCGCAGGCCCGCGCACACCCATTTGTCTGTATTTTCCGCCAAATCCAAAGGCCAGAAAGGCAATGCCTGTTTAATGTCCTGACGGATATTTTTATAGACGCGGATACCCTCTTTTACCAGTTCCCTGCGTTCCGAGGAAAGCTCTGCTAAATGCCCGCTCTGATGAATGCGCAGAAGCATGGCGTTTATCATGTTGTAAATGACCTCTTCTTTTCCCTGCTCTAGTTGGATCCGCCGCTCTTCCCCGCTTCCTGCAAGCTCCTGACGCATGGGATAGGACCAGACTGCCGCCTGCTCCGGTGTGACACCTGCTGCCGCATTGGCTGCGATCGTGGCATAGTTACGGTAGTCCTCCTGATCGGAGGTGGACTGGATGCTGTAACGGGAGAGCAGCGCATAATCTATGCGCAGACCACCGCTGGAGCAGTTCTCAATGACCAAATCAGGATATCTTGCAAAAACATCATCCAGCCAGTTCAGATATGCTTTTTCATGCTCTAACATTCCCTGTCCCACGCTTTCTGCACCAAGCTCCGTACCGATACCCGGTTCTATATTGTAATCCATTTTAATATAGCCCACACCGTACTCCTGCACTACTCTGTCGATGACCTCATTCACATGGTCGATGACCGCAGGATTTCTAAAATCCAACTGGTAACGACTTCTGTCATAGACCCGCTTTCCATGGCGCACAAAGAACCAGTCGTCCGGCACGCGCTTTGCCTTTTCACAGTGAATGCCCATGACCTCCAGTTCCAGCCAGACACCGGGGATCATACCCTTACTGCGGATATAATCCGTGACCTCCTTAATTCCACCCGGAAAACGCTGGCGGCATTCCTGCCATTCCCCTACACTATCCCACCATTCGCCGGGGGCATACCAGCCCGCATCGATCACATAATATTCACAGCCGCTCTCCGCCGCCGCGTCTATCAGGGGCAGTTCCTTTTCCGTGGTAGGATCCCCGAACAGACAGTTCATATAGTCATTGAAGATAACGGGCAGATTCTCATTGTCCGCATTAGGCCTGCGAATCTTCCTGCGGTATTTCGTCAGTTCGCAGATGGCTTCCTCAAAACTGTCTTTACATACGCCCACAGCCACCGGTACAGAGGTAAAAGATTCCCCCGGTGCAAGTTCTTTAAACCAGTGGGACTGCACTTCCGTAGGCCCGCTGACACAGACGTAGAAATGGGTATTCTGGTCGCTGATTTCATAGTGCCAGGAACCGTTATGCTCAATCTGCCAGAACAATCCCGTATGGGCCTCTTTATTCTCCACATAGCCCAATGGCAGATATTCTTTTGTGGACCAGTTGCCTGTATTCGTAATTTCCAGAACCTGGGAGGTCCGCTGGTACACTCCCGGCTGGGTCTGGGCCAACCCCAGTTCTGCAAAAGTAAATTCCCGTATACTCATTTCTTTCTGCCAGCCGTTAAACGGAATCCGTACGCGCATTTTCTCATCGGAAGAAGAAGTACCTTCTTTTTCCAGTCCCGTATAACAGAAAGAAGAGAGATACTCCAGCGTCTGCTTTTCTGCGCCCTCGTTATAAAGAGTATTCTGCATGCGTACAACAGAGGTGCCGTCGTAGAACTGCATCACTGTTTCTACCCGGGTATGGGTTACCTCCTTATCCTCCTGCGTAACGATCAGCCTGCGTCCGATTTCATTTCTGGTATCTTCTATTCCCACATAGGTAAGCAGATATCCCGGTGCCGTTACAATATGTTTGTTCCCATGCTTTTCGTAAGGACGGTTATAACCGGATAAATTGGCCTGCACCAGTTGAAATGCTTCCTCAATATAGCGCTCAGTTGCCTCCTTGTCACACTGTTTGCATTCCCTTCCGGTTTTGGCGATGTCACTTTCCGTAAACGGCACATGGGAAAAATGCAACAATTTCAACTGCTCTTTCTTCGTAATGCCAAATACAATATAAATACCATTCTCCTCTATTTTGATATATTCCTTTATATATTCCATACCCGCTCCCTTCCGGCTGACTTAGGTCCGCCATCATCTATACAAGGAATGTATCACAAATTTTCACAAATATCTATAAGTTTCATCTTGTTAAGATGCGCAAAAACAGTTATGATTAAAGTGTCTGTGGACATACAGATACATAAACAGATGAATTCATAAGAAACGAGGAACAGCTATGGGCGGATTTTTTGGTGTGGCAGCAAGTCAGGATTGTACCTTCGATTTATTTTTTGGAGTGGATTATCACTCCCATTTAGGAACCAGACGGGGCGGTATGGCCGTGTATGGAAAGGACGGTTTTAATCGTGCCATCCACAATATTGAGAACTCACCTTTCAGAACCAAATTCGACAAAGACGTACAGGAAATGGAAGGGCACTTCGGTATCGGCTGTATTTCCGATTATGAACCCCAGCCTCTGATCGTGCGCTCCCACCATGGCACCTATGCGCTGACCACCATCAGCAAGATCAACAATGTGGAAGAGCTGACGAAAAAGCTCTTTGACAACGGACATTCCCACTTTTTAGAAATGAGCGGCGGCGATATTAACGCCACAGAACTGGTAGCCGCCCTGATCAATCAAAAGGAAAATCTGATAGACGGCATCAGCTATGCATTAGCAGAAATAGAAGGCTCCCTCTCCCTGCTGTTGATGCATCAGGCGGGCATCTATGCGGCAAGGGATAAATACGGCCGCACTCCTATTGTGATCGGCCGCAAGGAAAATGCTTTCTGTGCCTCTTTTGAGAATTTTGCATATAAGAATTTGGGATATAAGGATTACAAAGAATTAGGTCCCGGTGAAGTTGTGGTGATGACCGACAAGAATTGTATCACTCTGGCAAATCCGGGCAACGAAATGAAAATCTGTACTTTTTTATGGGTCTATTACGGTTATCCTTCCAGCTCCTACGAGAACGTCAGCGTAGAGCAGATGCGCTATAACTGCGGTGCTAAAATGGCACAGCGGGACAATGTAAAGCCGGACATCGTAGCCGGCGTACCTGATTCCGGCACGGCCCATGCAATCGGTTATGCCAATGAATCCGGCATTCCTTTTTCCAGACCCTTTATCAAGTACACGCCTACCTGGCCCCGTTCCTTTATGCCCACCATGCAGAGTCAGCGCAATCTGATTGCCAAGATGAAGCTTTTGGCGGTGGAAGACCTGATCCGGGACAAGAGCCTGTTATTGATCGACGACTCCATCGTCAGGGGTACTCAGCTGCGGGAAACCACGGAATTTCTGTATCAGAGCGGTGCAAAGGAAGTGCATATCCGGCCGGCCTGCCCGCCCCTGCTCTACGGCTGTAAATACTTAAATTTCTCCCGTTCCTCTTCGGAAATGGATTTGATCACACGCCGCGTCATTGCCAGACTGGAAAACGGCAACGTGACCGATGAAGTTTTACGGGAATATGCCGATCCGGATTCTGAAAAATACGAACGCATGGTAGAAGAGATCCGTAAAGAATTACGCTTTACCTCCCTGCGCTTCAACCGACTGGACGATATGCTGGATGCAGTAGGCACTGACAAATGCAAGCTCTGTACCTACTGCTGGGACGGCAGAGAATAAAAATACATATGGGGTGGGGTCCGGAATGCTTAAAACACATCACCTTCGTAGTACTGTAACAACAGTTTCACTACACGGTTGTAGCTGATCATTCCGTCCTCCACTCCGTTTAATTTCAAAGACGTTTCTACAAAGCTGTCGGAGACGGCATCCACTACTTCGGTATCAATCAGAGCGGTATCGTTTATCCTGTCCCATTCTTCCTGTTTCACAAAAATATTGTCGGCGTGCACCTGAGACAGAATCTGCTCCTCCTCAAAATAACGCTCTCTATTACCTCCGATCGCATCATAAAAATCATTGTCCAGATAATACAGCACACTCAAATAGCCGCTGTATTCAAAGAAGATATCATCGGAGGAAATACAGGCCAAAAATCCCACAAAATTGGCATCGTCCTCATAAATAAAACCCTTTAAATGAGCAAGTTCATGACACATGGTTGCCGGTTTGTTGGTCAGATACATCACGTCATTGTAATTTGCTTCCATGGAAAACGGGAAATAATATCCCTGCATATACTGCTGACACATAAAATCAGAAAAGATGAGCGGTTTGGGTCTGGGATAGTACCCTCTCAATCCTGCGTAAGTTTCGCCCAGTTTCTGCATCTGCAGAATTGCTTCTTCTGCCATGTCTCCTTTATATACAATATCTCCATTATCATCCCGTTCCATTACTGCAGAAAGTTCATTACATCGGCGCACCACATAATTGCGTACCGCCAAAAGTTCCTCAAATGTGTAATCTCTTTCCTCTATCCCAAGATACTTTTCATTAAAACCACTGCCATGATATAACAGGGTACAGTTTAATGTCATAATAAGCAGAACGCCTAACAGAATCCATGTCAGTCCCCGATAGAATTTTACTGCACCGCCTGCAAGTTTTTTCCTGCCGTTTTTTTGAAACTGCGGAAGCAGAAGTGTAAACAACAGCACGAATCCCAAAAGCAGAGCTGCCACAGTCAGCATTACCCCTGCTGCTAATAACAGTTCTCCTACGGAAAAGGGGAAAAGACCTGTAAAACGACCGTAAGTATTTATCCATATAGGAAAGATATGGGCAATATACCAGTCGCAAAAGGCAGGAGCACACCATGCTGCTATATTCAGTACGATGATTCCTGCCAATATTCCCAAATAAATTTTTTGTTTTAAATTTAATTTGAAATTATGTAATTTCACATGCATCATCCTTCACTGCTGTCGTTCTGCTTTTATCATACCACCAATCCAATAAAATTTCATTGAAAATTTTTACCTGTCATACTGCAGCCTTTTAGTTTACTGTGTGGTTAAATGCATATGATCATGGTCTTCCAACCCACCATGGGTGTGTTTGTGATTTTCATGAGTATCCATTTGTTCATCATGAGTGTGCAGATGGCTGTGAATATGAGTATGCTCATGGGTGTGTACCACATCCCCGTGACGATGCTCATGCGTGTGCGTGTGCTCATGTTCATGAGTATGTTGCAACTCAATCGTATCTTTAGCCATTAACACCGTACTGATCAACATGATTACCAGCGCTGCATAAAACTGCAGTGACGGCCTCTCTCCCAATAACAACATTCCAAATGCCACACCTAAAAACGGGGCAATGGAATAATAGGCGCTGGTTTTTGCAGCGCCTAAATCCTTTTGTGCCATAATATAGAAATTGATGCTCAATCCATACGCAACAAAGCCCAGCACCAATACCGCCACAATCCATTTTAATTCAGGAATGCCCTCACCTATGAACAATGCAACAACAATGCTGCCGAGACCCGAAAAGAAACCCTTGATAATCACAATTTCTTCCGAACTTTTATTACTCAGCATCTTGGTACAGTTATTTTCAAATCCCCAGCAAATACAGGCTCCCAGTACAAACAGGGACCCCGTATTGAACAGAAATGCGCCGGTTCCCTCAAAACTGAGAATAATACTTGCAACGGTGACCAGAAAGATAGCAAACCACAGTCTTCTAGAGATTACTTCTTTAAAAAGCATCAGGGCAATAAGTGAAGTTGCCACAATTTCAAAATTATTTAACAGAGAAACATTGGCTGCATTGGTTTTTGAAATCCCAAACATCAGCATAATAGGCGCAATAATATCCAGTACAACCATAGCGATTGTGTACGGCAATTCCTTTTTGGTCAGTGGTGCCTTTTCAGAACTATTACCCAGCGCTTTACTTCCCAGCCTCCATAATAACATTCCAATCCCCGCTCCCAAATATAAAACCCCTGCCATCATTGTGGCATCCACATGGATAAGAAGCAGCTTGGACAATGGGATATTGATGGCATATAGGGCGGCAGCTAATATAGCAAAAAATGCTGCTATATTTTTCTCTTTCATAATGAATCTATATCTCCTCTTTAAGCTGTTTTTTCAATCATAGCACATTTATCCCTTATTTACTATTTGATTCCGATCACCTTTTGTATGACTACATGGCTTAACTCTCTTTATTATCTTCCATTGCAGAAATACTATTTTTACTATGGTTGATCTGCATTGCGATGGATTCTTTATTAAATAATCGCATGATCCACTCCATACATTTGTTTCCCGAATTCAGCATGTATTTTATAATACCTTTTAAGGAAATGACTACTGCTATTATGCCTATGAATTTTACTTCCCAATAGTAATTGCTCCCAAAAATATAAACCCCTGCAGCCAGTAAAAATATCCTATATAAACATCCTTTCTTGAGTTCTGACATTTTCTTATTTAATAACAGTAAATGTCTTTTCTCTGCCATCAATTCATTTTCTATATTATATAACTTTTGAATATCTTTATCAGGCCCTTTTTCTTTTATATCCTCTGTACAAATGATAGCCCCCAAACCTCCCATAAGATGAAATTGTACAAAAGAAAGAAGTAACAGAAAAATACCCGTATATATTATTTTGGTTTTTTCTTGAATATGTATTTCCTTGACAACATATTCTGCAATAATACTGTCTGTACCAACGTTTTGAAATTCCTCTATATCTTCATACCATTGGTAGTTTATTTTTGTTGGTGATTTTATAATCTGCCCCTCAAAATATATGGCATCACCTTTCCCCCGTGAAAATTCTTCTAACTCGTGAACTATGCTTTTATCTACAATCATGATGCGAATATAATAATTATTATCAACGGGAATGGTATAGAAATAGTATTCCTTGCCGCCGGTAAAAAGTACTCCACTTTCTCCTGAATAGCTTCCATTCCCCATATCTTTATTCACATACGAAGTGATTTCCCCCACAACAAACTGTCCTATTCTACATCCCTCGGGGCTCAGCTTGCTTATCGGAATGGCGTTTTTCTCTTTTTGTAAGGCAATTAGCCCATTTAAAAAGCATAGACTTCCCAGAGCCAATAACATAATAAATAATATTACTTCTTTTCCAATAGAAATCACTGTTTTCATGTGGCTGACCATAACTCCCTTTTCGGAAAAGCGCTCCCGAAATGAATACTTATATCCTGCAAACCCGTAACATACTTATTTTAGCACAGCCACATAATTCCGAAAAGGGAGTTTCCTATACCTCTTTATTTTACTCCACTATGCTTTCATCATAAAACACATTATATATTTCAGAGGTAAGAATCACATACCCGTAATCCAGTTCAAAATATACATGGCTCATGCTTATATCAGTCAATGCTTCCGCACTAAGCAGCGCCGCGGCATCACCGTCCAAAACCACTTTTGTCAAAAGTAGTTCTGTATCTTCCATTGTTTCCGAACCGCTGGGGGTTGCCAGCATTTTGATGCTGACCGGACTGCTGCCGCTCCACTGAATCAAAATGCTCTCGATTTTTGCAGCATTATACCACAGCGCTTCGTCCGTCACCTCATTCTGGCTGCTGTCATAGAAGCGAATGCTCTGCAACGCCGGCTCGTTTGTAGGCAGATTTTCCTCTTCCGAACCAGCAGCTGGAACCGTCTCTGTTTTCCCGTCCGGCTCGGTTCCCTCGTCCGTACCCGCCTCAAACGCATACTGCTGTAACTTACCATCTGAGTCCTTCCTATTTATACGAAATAATACTACGATACCTATAAGTGCCGCCAACAATACAACCGCCATGATCCAACCGCTCCATAGGATAACATTTCTTCCGGGGACTTTCGTATCTTCCCTTATGATTTCCAAATCCAATACCTGAGCAAGTATCTCCCTGTTTACACCCTGTGGAGTAGCTGTATCATTTTCCCATTTGGAAACCGCCTGTCTGCTGACTCCCATATGTTCGGCAAGCGCTTCCTGAGAAAGATTTTTCTCCTCTCTGGCCTGCTTGATCTGTTCACCTAACGTCATTTCATATTTCCTCCTTAACGGTAAAATTTATAATCGATTATGGCCTGATTATAGCCGCAACCACGGTTGCATTCTACCAATTAGTCGCAACTTTGCGGTTGCTGCCGTTTTTAAACTTTTCGCAATACCACAGTGACCTGCATTTCATCCCCGTTTATTTCTGCAAAAATATCTCCGTTCATTTTGAACATAAGCTGACGGCAGATATAAAGGCCTAAGCCGCTTCCGCTTTTACCGCCACTATTGGAACCCCGCCAGAAGCTGTCAAAAATGTGTACCAGTTCCGATTCGAGCAGGGTGGAACCGCTGTTTTTTATTGTGATAAGGCGGCAGCCTTCTTCCTCTGAAAATGTTATACTGATCATTCTTCCGTCACCGTATTTTATGGCATTTTCCATAATGTTCTGCAGCACTTCAATGCTACGGTCGAGATCTCCTCTGACAATGCAGTCTCCAAAAGTATCAATATGAAACTTTATTTTATTTACAGCCAGTTTTTCCGTATAGTAAGCGGAAATATAATCCACAGCTTCTGAGAGATAAAATTCACTGTTTTTCACCTCAAACTGCAAAAAGTCCTCGCTTACCGCATGGGAAAGCTCGGACACAAAATGTTCTATTTCATCTGCTTTTGTCTGAATGCCGCAGAAGGCTTTCTGTCTCTTTTCCGTATCTTGATAAAGCCCTTTTGAAAGCGCTGATGCATAGAGTTTAATAGCGGAAAGGGGTGTTTTGATGTCATGGGAAATAGACAGCAGAAGTGTCTGTTTTTCTTTTTGGAGCGCAAGTTCACGCTGCTTTTGCTGCTCCATGGTTTCCCGCAGCAGATTTACACCCCACATAAAGCGCCCGAAAAAGCGGCTGCGATTTTCCTCTAATGGAATACTGAGATTCCCCTTTGAAAGCTCATATGGGACGTTTGCCAAGCGGTGAAAGGGCTGTAGCAATTGCTTGCGTATAAAGAGCATGATGGCAAGAAGCAAACCACTGAGAACAGCCAGAGCGCAATTTAAAATGATTCTAATATGCATGACATTTTCGGTGTGCAGTACATAATCGAAGCGATAAAGTTTGCTGTCAATTTCTTTTATCACATACGGATTTTGTACATTATAAAAACCGACAGTGCCGTCATATACTGTTATGCCGGTTACATATCTACAGGCAGAGATATCCGGGTTTGTCCCATTTTCCAATTCCCTGCACAAGCGTCCGATCTCCACCCGGTAGGGCTTGTTCCCGTCTTCTTTTTCATCTGCTGAAAGAGCGATGTTTGTTCCGGCAAAGATTATGGCGATGAGCAGAATGACTGTCAGCATGATTTTGTCAAAGCTTTTCATACGAATTTATACCCCGTACCCCATACGGTCTGAATCCTCTCAGGCTGCTTGGGATTGTTCTCAATTTTTTCTCTCAAACGGTTAATATGAACGGTCAGAGTCTGTAATTCGGAATCACTGTCACTGCCCCATATGCTGTTGAAAATATATTCCTTCTTCAGTGTTTTCCCGCTATTAGATACAAGTAAGAGCAGCAGTTCAAATTCCTTGGCTGTCATATCCAGCTTTATGTCGTTTCTGTAAGCCGTCATTTCTGCTTTGTTGATCCTTAAATCTCCGCTTACAATTTCTTCAATAGAATACCTGCGCTTAAAAATTCCCGCAATCTTAGCTAAGAGAATATCGATATCAATGGGTTTTTCCATGTAGTCATCCGCGCCTAAAAGCAGACCGTTTAATTTATCGTTTTTCCCTGTCCTTGCACTCAGGATAATAATGGGAGTATCACTGGTTTTTCTGATTTTTTCACAGATGGCAAAGCCGTCGATACCCGGCAGCATAATGTCTAACAGGACAAGCCTTGCCCCGTATTTTTCAAAAAGGGACAAGGCTTTTTCTCCGTCAGAGGCGGTGCTTACAATATAATGTTCTGCTCTTAAAAAATCTGTAAGTAAGCCGGCTATTTCTTTGTTATCTTCAATAATCAGAATATCTGTCATATATTACCGCCTTTATCAAGCTGAAACCTACCAGCCCATTTCCATAAGCCAGTTGTTAATGGAACGTTCTCTCTCCCTCATTTGTGTAAGTGAGGTGTATTTATCCAAATGATACTCGCCCTTGATATTGCCGTCAACAATAAAGAGCACACGGGAACATTTTGCGGCCACTCTTGCATCATGGGTCACCAGCATAATGGTGGTACCGTCCTGATTTAATTTAGAAAGTTCTTCCATTACTTCTTCCGATGAGGTACGGTTTAGGGCACCGGTAGGTTCATCCGCAAAGATCATCTTGGGTTTATTGATCATACTGCGGCAGATACATGCTCTTTGCAATTGTCCGCCGGAAACCTCATTAATATCATGATCGGCAATGTCAATAATGCCAAGACGGCGCATTAAATTTTGACCGGCTTCCAGTTTTTCCCTGCGGCTTAAGGTGTTGCGTTTAGAATGTATAGCGGGCAGCAGAATATTATCCAGCACCGAGAGATTTTTCAACATATACATCTGTTGAAAAATAAAACCCATTTCATCCAAGCGTAGTTTTGCAAGTTCGGACTCTGACATGGCGGCGATATCCCTGCCGTCAAAAAGAACCTCCCCGGAGGTGGTATGATCCATACCCGAAACGGTGTAGAGCAGTGTGGATTTTCCGGAACCGGAGGGGCCCATAATGGCCACCATTTCCCCTTTTTCTACCGTAAAATTAATATTTTTTAAGACATTATTCTGCCGTTTATTTGCGATATATGTTTTGCAAAGATCTCTTACTTCCAAAGTTTTTTCCATGGTTTATCTTCCTTTCTTTATTCAATATTTGAGGTCTGCGATGCAGTAATGGTTCCTGTATATAATGAGGTGAGAAAAGCGCTTATCACTGTGATTCCCAGTATGGCAAGGGGACAGATCACAAATACTTCAATGGGTTTGATCTGATATTCCATGCCGTATGCAATACCCATCATTGAGAAGATAGGGTCAATGCAAAGCTTTGTGAGCGGCAGACACAGGGCAGCGGCAATTGCCGTGGACAGGACTACAACAAAACAAAAGCGAAGGATATGCTGCGCTATAATCTTATTGCTGCCAAAACCCATGGCCTTCATAAGGGCGATTTCACTCTTTTCCTTTGTTATGAAGGATCGTTCCATGAGCACAGTCACCAATGCGGTAATAATCAGTGTGATCATGAGCACCAGATACTCAACCGTACGTACCGTATCGGAAGCGCCCGTGCAGTCATCTACATATTCTGCCGCAGTGAATATATTTTCATTATTAAAAAGTTCTTTCATTCGCTCAATTCTTTCAGCTATTTCAGAACTGCCGGGATGATCGGTAAACGCAATCTGTATGGCCATAGAACCGGTTGATTCATGCATATTGGTATTAGCATCTTCGTGCAGTCTGCCTAATTCTCCCATCTGGTTAAATGTGGAGAAGAAAGCAGTAACCATATATTCTTTCTCTTCGCCGCCAATATTTATGGATACCGTATCACCGATATGCGCACCGATCAACTCTGCCGCCTGTGACGTCAGGGCAATTTCATATTCATTAGAAGGCGCGCTTCCTTCTTGATAAACATATTCGTCAGCGTGAGGGCCTTTACCCTGCTGGAAGCTGAGTTTTACAGAGTGCCCGTTAAAGCTCACGGAATATTTATACTGCACTTCTACCACACATTCAGCGGGCATACCGTTCTCCGCCAGAATATCTTCGACTTCTTTCAGTGTCTCATAGACAATTTCATCCCCTTCACTGAGGTTCATCATTTTCACTGCACGGCTGGTATCAACCATATATGCATCGCTGTAGGTCACGCCGAAAAGAGGTATCAGTTTATCGCTGCACAGAGTATTGGCTGTATTGGCAAGTATCATGACTAAGAGCAGACAGGTAGAAAATACGGCTGTAATAATGCCAAATTGTTTTGGACTGCTGAACAGGTCATTGAGAGCAAGAAAACCCGTAGTTCCCAATCTGCTTTTTCCAAGGTGAAAAAGACTCTTTTTACCAAAGCGTTCACCGGTCTGTCCGTTTCTGACAGCATCTACCGGAGAGAGTTTATTGACCTTTTTCGTACAGGAATAGCAGAAGAGCAGAATGACAGCCACTACCCCTGCCGAGCAAAGAAAACTTGTAAGCAAACTGTTTTTGCTGCCAAGAACCATGTTTTTCGAGACGCTTACTAAGAGCATATTGCCAAAGGGAATGGAAGCTCCAAACCCTATAACGGCACCCAGGATCGCTATGCCCAGATACTTCGTAATATACAGAAGGCGTAAGCTGCCGTTTCCTATGCCGATTGCTTTCATAACACCGATTTCCCTAAATTCTTCGGCTATAGTGAAGCCGATGGTAAAGCGAAGAACCGTAAATGATACAAAAATCAGACCGATACTCACTACTAACAAAACGCCCGCAATGATCATGGGTACAGAATAGGTCATCCTGATTAAGGAGATATCCCCGTCAAAAAGGATACCGCTTTCTTCTGAAACGGCATCTTTTAATGAAATGATGTCGTCGGTGGATATATAGTAAATTTGGGTGGAAAAATACTGTTCTATGGTTTCATTCTCCATAAGCTTTTCATAGTCATCCGGATGGATGATAAAACGGGGATTGTTTATAAAAACCGAACCGAAAACAGCATCTTTTCCTGAACCTGCGATAGTAAGGGAAAGCGTAGTGCCGTTATGCTCCAACACAATGGTATCACCGCTGTTTAAATTACTCTTTTCTATAATATTTCCTGTAATATAGACCTCTCCCGGATTTATCTTCGTAATGATATTATTGTCTTCATCGAAATAATTCAGCTGCATATTTTCCAGAGAGAGAATTAAGCCTATATTGGTATAATTAAATACTTTTGTACCATCCATTGTAAAATAATCACTGTTGACCATAATCTGAGGTTCTGCACGATAATCTCTTATCGACGGCTGTGAGGTGAGTAAGTTTTCCAGTGACGCCCCACCCTCCCCTGTCCGGGATACGATAAAATAGTTTTGGGTTAGTCCGGCCTTTTCAAAATAATAGTCTAACCCGTTCATCACTGTAAAAATATTGTTCACGCTGCTGGCTACGAACATGGTGGCAAGGATCACGAACAAAAGAATGATAATGTTCATGGTCTTTTTACGCTTTAAGTCTTTCCTTAAAATTCTGAAAAACATAAGTAAACTCCTTTATCCCGCCAATAAAATCGGCATTTATTTTATACTGCGCATTTTTTGTTACGTCAATAACAAATCTGCTGAGTGTATTAGTACCGTAGCATGGGAATTATTAAATAATCCTTAAATCGGGACAGTGAGGATTTCAATTCCATAATATTATTTTGATAAGTGAGTTTGCCTTTACTCTTTCCCTCGTGATATTTTCGCAACTACACAATCTTTGAGAAACTCATGTTTCTCCAATATCTTGATGATTCAGTCGCAGATATAGTATGATATAGACTACAACATGTTTTCAGATTAAAAAATAAAATTTTTTGTAACATAACCGAAATTCATCCGTCTAACCAATGAAGTCACAGAAAAAGAGGTGATGACACGTGGAGAAGGAAGCGTTTAAAAAACTGTATGAAACGTACTATATGCGGGTTTATTCTTACGTCATGACACTTGCCAAAAAACAATACATAGCAGAGGAGATTACACAGGAAACATTTTACAAGGCTTTTACCGCAAAAAATACGTTTCGTGGAGAATCAAACGTAATGACATGGCTTTGTGCTATCGCCAAGAATCTGTTTTTGGATGAAATACGTCGACAGTCAAAAAATAATGGAATAGCGCCCGATACAAATGCCTCCAGCGATATCAATATCGAACGTGAAATTGAAGACCTTGATACATCTTATCGGATTCATTTAGCTTTGAATGAATTGGAAGAGCCTTATCGCAAAGTGTTTGAGATGCGGATATTTGGGGAGCTGTCTTTCCGGGAAATTGGCAGCGTTTTTGAAAGAACAGAAAATTGGGCGAGGGTCACGTATCATCGCGCCAAACTAAAACTTCAAGAAAGGGTGAATGTTTATGAAACTGAATTGTAATGTTATCCACGATCTTCTTCCACTCTATGTGGATCAGATATGCAGTGATGAAAGCAGAGAACTTGTTGACGAGCATCTTACTGATTGCAGGGATTGCTCTACGCTTTTGCAACAAATACGCAATACAGAAATTGAAACCGATCTGAAATCAGAAACAGAAAACGTAATTCTCCATCAAGCCAAATTCTTTAAACAAAAATCCACTATTGCGGGCGCTGTGATTGCCGGAATTTTTATGATTCCAATTCTAGTATGTCTAATCGTTAACCTTGCATCCGGTGCGGCGCTGAACTGGTTTTTTATTGTTTTTGCTTCACTTATCACTGCGGCATCCTTGATTGTTGTACCACTGATGATGCCGGAAAACAAGCTGCTATGGACATTTTGTACATTTACTGTCAGTCTGCTCCTGCTTTTCGGAGTCATCTGCATTTACACACACGGAAGCTGGTTTTTCGTTGTATCGTCATCGGTACTGTTTGGATTCTCAGTGTGCTTTCTTCCGTTTGCTGTTTATGTAAAACCGTTAAAATCTTTGCTTGGCAGGCAAAAGGGTCTGACGGTCATGACGGCAATCACATTGTTGTTCGTGTTGATGATGCTTAGTATCGGGCTTTATTCCAAATCGTCGGGGTTCTGGCGAATTGCATCTGCTGTTTCGTTGCCGTTTGTGGCACTTGCATGGCTTCTGTTCCTACTAATTCGATACTCCAGATTTAACGGACTGATAAAAGCCGGAATATGCACGATACTTATAGGCACTTTTAGTTTTTTTGCAGATAACCTTATCAATGCTTGGATCGGAATTAAACTTCCTCTGCCGACGCTTAAGCTGTTAATCTGGAATACCGGTACGATTGACGGCAATGTGAAATGGTTGCTTCTGCTCGGCTGTACCTTTGCAGGAATTATTTTATTTATTTCCGGCATCAGCAAAAGGAGAAAACAATAAAGGGAATCTTATTGAAAATAGCGGCTACAATACTAGGCTTAACACTCTGTAGCTGTCAATTACAAATAGAATACAAGAGGGGCAATTATCTTGCCCCTCTGCCTTTTCCTTGTGTTGTATTTTTCATTGAGAGGAAACCTTTTACCTGCAGGATTTCTCTGCAGAAAATGCACGGCAGGAGGTTTATGAGCAGGCGGAAGTCCTCTATGTCAATGATGGGTGCTGGAATCAATAACGTCTGCGCAAAGTGAGTGCTTTTTGTATATCTGTTAGAATTATTTAACGTACATAATATTTCAAAATATTGTTGACAAAATTGACTCAATAAGCTACAATCAGTTCATTCAGAGTAATCAAGAAGCGTGCAGTCAGCACATTCCGGGCAAGTTCTGCCACCTTACTCAAAACGAAATTTTATAAGTGGCAGAGATGTTGTCAGGGCATGCCGTAGGCCGGGCTTTGATGCCTAATGCTGGATATGCCTTCCATTTGGAGAGAACGGAAAAAGTACATGGAAAAGGATAATGAGAATAGGGAGGTATACAATATGTGCCAGGCAGTAAGAGAATGGGCAGAAGAAGAGAGAAGTATAGGTGCGGATGAAAGAACCCGTACCATAGTCAGAAACATGCTGATGCGCGGTATGGCGGACGACGTCATCATGGCGATTGCCGAGTGCGACCAAGACTTGATAGATAAAATGCGAAAAACATTATAATCTTATTAAAGGTTCTTTCTAATATAGGGTAAATCCGCACTATCAGAATAACCTTGAAAATACATGTGACATATCGTAAAATAGTAGTATATAAGGTTATACACAGGAGGCACGGAATATGTTACAGGACAATAAGATATGGATTGGTAAAGCAGGCGATAAAAAAGTATCCATTTATCCGGGCATGGCAAACCGCCACGGAATGATAGCGGGGGCGACGGGTACCGGTAAGACTGTAACCTTAAAGGTTATGGCGGAGTCCTTCAGCGACTGCGGCGTGCCGGTTTTTTTGGCCGATGTAAAAGGAGATCTGGCAGGTATGTGCCGTCCCGGTACAGAAAATGAATCCGTAAAGAAAAGAGTGGATGAGTTTGGTCTGACCGCGGAAGGTTTTGATTTCCACGCATATCCCACTGCTTTCTGGGATGTATACGCCGAAAAGGGAATGCCCCTGCGTACCACTATTTCGGAAATGGGGCCGTTACTGTTAAGCAGAATCATGGGACTGAACAATACACAGTCAGATATACTGACCATCATTTTCAAGATTGCGGATGATGAAGGCTTATTGCTGATAGATACCAAGGATTTGCGCTCCATGCTCCAATATGTGACGGAAAATGCCACGGAATATGCTGCAAAATACGGCAACATGGCCAAAGCCAGCTTGGGCGCCATTACCAGAGCTGTTGTTGCTTTAGAGAGCGAAGGCGGCGAGTTGTTCTTCGGTGAACCCGCTTTAAATATTACCGACTGGTTTTCTACCGACACCAGCGGAAAAGGCACCATTCATATTCTGGACTGCCAAAAACTCATTAACAGTCCTACCATGTATGCAACCTTTATGCTCTGGATGATGTCGGAGCTCTTTGAAACCCTGCCCGAGGCTGGGGATTTGGAGAAACCCCGTATGGTCTTCTTCTTCGACGAAGCCCATCTGCTCTTTGACAATGCTTCCAAGGTGCTTTTGGATAAAATAGAACAGGTTGTAAAGTTGATTCGTTCTAAAGGTGTGGGTATTTATTTCATTACCCAGAATCCCAAGGACATCCCCAATGGGGTATTAAGCCAGTTGGGCAACAAAGTACAGCATGCGCTCCATGCATATACTCCCACGGAGCAGAAGGCAGCTAAGGCAGCAGCTCAGTCTTACAGAGCAAATCCCGATTTCGATACCTATGATACCCTGCTGCAGCTTGGAATCGGTGAGGCGTTGGTTTCCGTTCTGGATGAGAACGGCGTTCCCACTATCGTGGAGAAATGCACAATGCTGCCTCCCCAGAGCCAGATGGGTGCTTTGGACGATGCTTTCCGCACGCAACAGATTCAAAGCAATCTTTTATATGTGAGATATTCCAATGCCATAGACAGAGATTCTGCTTATGAATTTTTACAGCGTAAGTTTGCATCTGATGCAGACGCCGCACAGAAAGCGAAAGCAGATGCTGCCGCAGCAAAAGAAGCCGCTAAGAAAGAAGCTGCAAAAAACAGACAGATCAAATCCGCCACCAAGAGCGTAGCCAGCAGTGCAGCGGGCACCATCGGCAGAGAACTGGGTAATTCCATCGGGTCTTCCGTGGGAGGTTCCTTCGGTAAAAAGCTGGGCGGCAATGTGGGTGCTTCCCTAGGCAGAGGTATTTTAAACACTTTGTTTAAACTATAAAAATGATTTTGGGTTCAGACCTTACGGCCTGAACCCAATTTATGTTTTCCTATCTATTATCTTAAAAATATATGCACCAGCTTATCCTTAACGGAAGCGTAGGGCTGATAGCGAATCGGCAGATCCGGCCAGCGATATTTTTTCAGAATACATTTTTCATGAGTAAAGGTTTCAAAGCTTTTCCACCCATGATAGGACCCCATGCCACTGTTTCCGACTCCCCCAAAGCCCATGCGGGATGTAGCCAGATGCACGATCGTATCGTTAATGCAGCCTCCCCCAAAGGAAAATTCTTTTAGAAAACGTTTCTCCACAGTTTTATTTCTTGTAAAGAGATAAGCTGCAAGAGGTTTCTCTCTTTTTTGTACGAACTCAAATGCCTCATCTATAGTCTCATATTCTATGACCGGCAGAATAGGACCGAAAATTTCTTCCTGCATAATGGCATCACTCTCCCTCACATGATCCATGACCATAGGTGCCAACTGCAGTGTTTCACGATTTCCCTGACCGCCGTAAACAATCTTTTCCGGTATTATCAAAGCTTTCAACCTATCAAAATGCTTCTCATTAATAATTTTACCGTAGTCGGGATTATGAAGAGCATTCTCCCCGTACATTTGTGTTATGGCCTCTTTGAAATGCTCCAGAAAGTCTTTTTTGACCGCTTTGTCAATCAGCAGATAATCCGGTGCCACACAGGTCTGGCCGCAGTTTAAATATTTTCCGAAAGCAATTCTGGTCGCCGCCAATTTCAAATCCGCAGTTCTTTCCACAATACAGGGACTCTTACCGCCAAGCTCCAGCGTGACGGGAGTCAGATATACCGCCGCCTTTTGTAAAACCATTTTTCCTACGTTTATGCCGCCGGTAAAGAAAATGTAGTCAAAGCGCTCCTCTAACAGGGCTCTGTTCTCTGCACGGCCTCCTTCTATCACCGCCACATATTCTTCCGGAAACACTTCTTCAATCAGTTCTTTGATTGCAGCAGAGGTATGGGACGAATAAGCGGAGGGCTTTAAAACGCAGCAATTTCCAGCCGCAATGGCGCCAACCAAGGGTTCCATACAGAGTAAGAAAGGATAATTCCATGGGGACATGATCAGTACGCAGCCATAGGGCTCCCGCAGAGCAAAGCTTTTCCCCGGAAAATTAGCTAAATCCGTTTTACGACGTTTGGGCTTTGCCCACTTTTTTAAATGCTTTATCTGGAAAGATAATTCCGACAGGGTCAGTCCCACTTCGCACATATAAGATTCTGTAGCGCTTTTACCTAAGTCCGCCTGTATCGCCTCACAGAGCTGCTCTTCTCTATTCTTAATTGCCTGATGCAACTTTTTCAGTATCTCCAGCCGTTTTGCCATACTGCGGGTTCCCCCTGCAGCAAAAAATTCTTTCTGTTTCTTTACAATCTCACTGATCTCCATCTCTTTTTATGCCTTCCCATTCCAAACTTTATGACAAACTTCCGGTGTTTGCCGGACCCGCTTATTCCAAATTTCCTGCAACCTTCCTGTACATCCCTTCCAATTCTTTTGCATTCATCAGCTTAGGTACGGGATAGAGGGGATTGCTCTCCTTATCCGCATGCTCCGCCATTTTGGGGATATCTTCTTCCCGAATTCCTTCCAGAGTCTTAGGTATCTGCATGGAATGATTCATGGCCTTCACCCAGGCAATGAAATCCGAAGAAGCTTTTTCATCCGATGCTCCTGCCTCTGCAATGCCGCAGCTACGGGCCAATTTTCCCAACTTCTTCTCACAGCTTTTTCCGTACTCCTCCAAAAAATAGGGTAGAATGACCGCATTGGCCAGTCCATGGGGAATCCCATACTGCCCTCCAAGGGAATGGGCCACGCCGTGGACATAGCCCACATAGGAACGGGTAAAGGCAATGCCCGCACAGTAAGCCGCACGAAGCATATGCTTTCTTGCCTCCGCATCCTCTCCGTTATCATAAGCATGTTTTAAGTTATCTTTAATCAGTATAACCGCTTCTTCCGCCATCCTGCGGGTGAATTTTGTAGTACTTCGGCCGATATAGGCTTCCACCGCATGGGTGAGTGCATCCATACCGGTAGTAGCGGTCAGATGCTTGGGCAATCCTATCGTTACCTGATAGTCCAATACCGCATAAGCGGGAATGAGAGAAAAATCATTGATGGGATATTTATGGTGAGTGTCCCCATCCGTAATCACTGCCGCCAGCGTGGTCTCGCTGCCCGTTCCTGCCGTGGTGGGAATCGCGATCAGCATGGGAAGCTTTTTGCATATTTTCAACAGTCCCCGCATTTTATGTACCGGCTTTGCAGGTTTTGCTATCCGGGCTCCCACCACCTTAGCACAGTCGATGGAAGAACCTCCTCCAAAACCGATAATGGCACCGCAGCCTTTTTGCAGGTACAGTTCTCTGGCCTGCTCCACATTGTCAATCGTCGGATTTGGCACCGTATCATCATAAACATGGTAAGCAATGCCGGATTCTTTTAAAGCTTCTGTCAGTTCCTCAAGCAGCCCCAGCCCGGAAATCCCCTTGTCAGTGACTATCAGTATACTGTTTTTTTCTTTCTCTTTTAGCAGCGCCGCCAAAGCCTTCATGTTTTCCAATATTTTAGGCTCTCTATAGGGGAGAATGGGCAGCGCCGCCCGAAAACAAATCTGAAATACTCTGCAATATATTTTCTTAATAGGGTTCATTCTGTTTCCTCCGCAATATAGATAAGTCCTGCCGCACCCGGTCCGATATGGGTGCCGATGGTGGCGCCTATCTGCAGTCTCTCCGTTATGGGGATTTCAGCTTGCCTCAAGGCTTTTTCCAGATTTTCTGTATTCTCCGTACCGTATGAATAAAGGGTATAAATCGGGAATGCGGTATCGGGGCGTACCCGCTGCAATTTATGTATAATGGCTTTATAAGCTCTGGGAAGCCCCAGGCATTTCTCTTCTACCTTTATAATGCCCTCTCCGTCCAGTCCTAACACTGGCTTGATATTGGCCAGAGTACCCAGTGTTGCCGCCGCCTTACTCAGTCTGCCGCCGCGATAGAGGTATTCCAGCGTATCCACCACAAATTCTATCCGTATTCGCTTCTTTAAGGTTTCCAGCACCTGTACGATTTCCTGTGCGGATTTTCCTTCCTCCCGCATTTTACAGGCGTGATCTGTCAGTATCTTGATGGCGTAGGTAGCGGTCATGGAATCCACCAGATATATCTTTTCATAGTCCACCATTTTCTTTGCTACCATCGCACTCTGAAAAGTCCCGCTTAAGGTGGATGAGATCGGAATACAGATCATTTCATCTCCCTTTTTCTTCACGTCCTCAAAAATTTCCTGAAAAGCAACGGCGGAGGGCTGGGAAGTCTTAGGAAAAACCTCATCCTCTATCAACAGCCGGAAGAATTCCTCCCTGCTTATATCCACGCCGTCTAAATAATTCTTCTCTCCAATCGATAATTGCAGAGGTACAAATTCAATCCCTTTTTTCTCCATCTCCTCCGGCAGATAGTCGGAACTGGTGTCCACCAAAAACCGTATCATGAAAAAACCTCCTCTGTAATTGCGGAAATCACTTCCAAATCTTCAATCAGGCTCTCCGTTTTTTCTTTTCCGAACTTTTCAATGATCGCATTGACAACCTGCAGATTCTTTGTATGTTCCTTTTCATACAAACTATTTTTCTTCCTGTTCAGCGTAACATAAATCTGCCTTTTATCCACGGTTGAACGTTCTCTGTATATCAGTCCTTGTTCCTCCAGGCTATTCAGTATCCTGTTCATCTGAGATTTCAGAATCTTAGTCTGTTCACATAGGTCGGTAGCCGTCAGCCGGCTATGTTCATCCTTGCTTAAAAGATTACAGACGAGAGCCTCATTAAAGGGCATGTCTGAAACCACTCTCTCGTTGATGATTTGAACGGATAGCTGCAGCCATGCGGACAACAGTCTTTCATCCAGATTCTCCATATAGTATCCTGCCTTTCTTATTGAAACCTGTTTTAAGCCTTTACGCAAAAATAGTATACAATGTGAACAGTTCACATTGTATACTATCATGTTGTTCTGCCATTGGCAAGTATAACTTTATTTTAACTAAAACATTATTACTCGTAATAAGTCCTGCCCTTTTCCACCACCTGAAATTTTCCGTCCTGTAAGGAGAGGACGGCGACCGTGCAATTGAGCATCTTGACTGACCAGAAATCCTCCATGGGAATACCTGCTATAGGATTTATGATACTGCGGTTCATGACGCCATGAGCCACGATCAGTATGGTTTCATACTGCTTTTCTAAGGGCCGTATTTTCTCCTCCATAAAAGAAGCGCTTCTTTTATAGACTTCTTCCAAGGATTCCGCACCCTCCGGCGGAACATAATTTTTCGGATCATTCAACAGATAATATAAGGGTTCCGTGGGGTCAGAACGCATCTGGGCAATATTACTGCCCTCCTTAATACCAAAATTGATTTCCTTCAGCCGTTCGTCCGTTATAAGGGGAACCTTTGGTTTCTCCTGAGAAATCTGCTTCTCACACCTTTGAGGCTGTTCCGCTGTCCGCTGCCCCTTTAGCATAATATTTGCTGTTTCCACAGCCCGAATCAGCGGCGAACAGAAAGCTGCTTCAAATTGCACATCTTTTAAAGCCTCGGCAGTGATTTCTGCCAGTTCCCTGCCATAATCATTCAACGGCACGTCCATCTGTCCTTGAAAACAGCCCCTCTTATTCCAATCGGTTTCTCCATGCCGCATCAGATAGATGATCATTTTCCTCTCTCCCACTCGCCAATCTGGCGATCCATATCCTTAATGTGCAAAGTAAGCCAACCCAGCAGGTATTCTACGATATCACTTAAATATTTCTGCTGGCCCTCGTCTATTGTCTTTGTATGCACTAAATCAAGATGCGACAGCTTTTCAACGAACGCATGGTGCGCCATTTTCTGCACATCCAATTTAGGATAGCCTATCTTCTCCATATATGCTTCTTCATGTTCAAAATGAGTCTTCGCAAATTTTTTCAGTTTATCCAGAACTGCTATAATTTCGTCATATTCATCATACATGATATTGTCCGTGACCAAATCGTTGGTTTCTTTGATGATCTCGAACAATATGCGGTGCTCTTCATCCACAAAATCTATATAAGTCATGTATTCTTCAGAAAAAATAATTTCATCCGCGGTAATGCCGGTATGTACCTTGCCAATCATCATATCACTGGCCAGAATATGCGAAAAAAGCCATTTTACCACATAGTTGATCAGTTCTCTTACATCAGATTCTCTTGTGTGCTCATCCGCATAAAAATGCTCCAGTGACGCTGCAAAATCCGCATGTTCCTCCTGCTGTCTGGCAAGTTCACCGTCACCGATCTTTTTCATATAGGCTTCCTCGTGAGTAAAATGTTCGATTGCATAGGTTTTCAGATTTTCCAAAAAATCCGCTGCTATCTCGCAGGGCGTTGCGCTTCTCTGATCCAGTGAAAGAATTGCAGAGTTAAGCAGATTAAAAAGCCCCTCGTGCTCCTTGTCGATCAACTCAATGCCGACTTTGTAATCCTCTGAAAATTCAAACATATTCGCCCTCCTCCATGCCTTCTGCAAAACCTCTGCCAGAGGCTGCAGTTCTGCCTCGACTGCATTCTTCACCATAGGGTTACATGGCATTATATAAAGAAAAGGCGAAAAAAATACTTTCTTCGCCTTTCCCATCCTTAGTTTTCAGATATGAATTAGCTAAAATATCTCTTTAAGAGACCTTCGAATGCTTTTCCGTGACGAGCTTCGTCGCGAGCCATTTCATGTACGGTATCATGGATTGCATCCAGATTCAGAGCCTTAGCGCGTTTAGCCAAGTCAGTCTTGCCGGCGGTAGCGCCGTTCTCTGCAGCAACTCTCATCTCCAGATTCTTCTTGGTAGAGTCGGTCACAACTTCACCTAACAGCTCTGCAAACTTAGCAGCATGCTCTGCTTCTTCAAAAGCAGCTTTCTCCCAATACATACCGATTTCAGGATAACCTTCTCTATGCGCAACTCTTGCCATAGCAAGATACATACCTACCTCGCTGCATTCACCCTCAAAGTTTGCACGAAGATCTGCTAAGATGTCCTCAGGAACTCCCTGTGCCACGCCTACTACATGCTCTGCTGCCCAAGTTCTTTCACCGGACTGTGCTGTGAACTTTTCTGCAGGAGCATGGCAGATAGGACATTCTGCAGGAGCAGCATCTCCTTCATGCACATAACCGCATACCTGACATACATATTTCATACTGATATCCTCCTAAAATTTATATTTTTTAAGACTAGCTTGATTATATCACAAGACCAATGATTCTTCAATTATTCTTTTGACTGTCTGTCAATTCCTCAAATTGCTTTTTACAGTTTCGGAAGCACTCCAACAGCTTGGGTGAAAAGAGGCCGCATTCACCGTTTACAATCATAGAGAATGCCTGATCCTTGCTGTAGGCACTCTTATAAACTCTCTCATTTACCAGCGCGTCATAAACGTCCGCAATAGAAACCAACTGTGCGGAAATAGGAATATCATCCCCCTTTAATCTATCGGGATAACCGCGGCCGTCATATCTCTCATGGTGATGTCTGCAAATCTCGTAGCAGGCCTCCTCATATTCCTGATCCCACACATCTTTGATATTGTTCAGGATTTCACAGCCCCTCGTGGTATGGGACTTCATATATTCATATTCATCATCCGTCAGTTTTCCGGGTTTTAAGAGAATATTATCAGGTATGGCAATCTTGCCGATATCATGCAGTGCGCTTGCAGAGACGATGACATCAATTTTCTTATCCGTAAGCCCATATTCCGGATAATCCTTCATCATTTCTTTTGCCAGTATCTCCGTATAACCCTTTACGCGTTTGACATGCTCTCCGCTCTCTAAATTTCTGGATTCCACCACGTTACCCAGAATATCAATGATATTGGTATTGCTCTTCTGCAGCTTGGCCGCCTGGAATTTCAGAATCTGATACTGTTTCTTTAAGGTTTGGGTCTGTTCCTCCACCTTTTCCTCCAGAGAATTTTTATAGACGAACAATTCTGCGACATTGTGTACTCTTCGCTGAACCAATGTATCATCAAAGGGCTTGCGGATAAAATCGGAAACCCCCAACGCAAAACACTCCTTCTCTACCTGCAATGACTGCTCTCCGCTGATGATCAGTACCGGCACCTTTTTCATCCAGCCTTTTTTCTGCAAAACATCAAGTACTTCCAGACCTCCCATCTCCGGCATTACCAGATCCAACAGAATTACAGCCAGTTCACTTAAATGAGATTCAATCATTTCCAGCGCCTGTTTTCCGTTTTCCGCTTCCAGTATCCCGTAATCCTTTTCCAGAATATCGGTGAGCATCTCTCGATTCAATTCCTTGTCGTCAACGATAAGTACTTTTTTCATAGCCTTCCTCTCCTATAACATGATGAAACTGCTTTAATTAGCATATACCTCAACTTTTTTGTTTACACATTTTGCGGTAACATTTTCCATTGTTTGCGGCACCCATCTTTTTCCGTTAATTTCGGCAGACACACCCTCATAGAGCGTTCCTTTGACAAAAATGCATACCTCTTTGCTGCTTTCTATATCCTCTTCTATGTGTTTTTTCAATCCATAAAGTTTTTCCAGCTCTTTTTCCTTTGTATAGATGGCACTTTCCAGTTTCAGATAGACCTTCATGGTATTGCGGACCTCAGGGGAGTATTTCTTTCTCATATCCATATAGGAGCTGCCCAAGAGGCTTAGTTCCCGATGCACTTCCTGAATTTTTTCTTCCGCTTCTTCCAGGTTTTTGCCGGATTCCTCGGTAGTACCGACTTTAACTTCCGTGAGAAGACTTACTCTATTGCCCAGATGCATGGTCTCTAACCCTCTGACCGCACAGACTTCTCCACCGGCCAAAGTTCCTCCGGGGCCCCAGACCATCATCTTTCCTTCCGTAAAGATTTTGCAGTTTAAACAGGAATTGACCCACACATCCTCACGTGCAAATACGGAAACAGCCTCCAAATATTTTGCGCAGATACCTTTACCCGCTTTAATATATCCATTGCCCGCAGTATTGGCTCCACGCCGCAACAAAAGATTGCCGTCGCACTGTATGATTGCAGCCTCTACCAGACCGTCTATCACAATATCTTCTGTGGCATTTATGGTCACGCCCGTTCCTACATTGCCTTTTATATAGATACTACCGTCAAAATTGATATTACCGCCTACGGTAGACGCATTTTCTACGACTAAAAGCCTGCCGACTTCCAGTCTCTCATCGATCAAATCCACCTTACCATCCAATGCCGCCAGGTAGGTTCTCTGATCCGGCAGTAAAACAAATCCCTTTCCGGTCAGCACACTCAACTCACGACCCTTGTTTCCTTTGATAGACTCTCCGGTTACCGTATGCCCATCGGGACCGTATTCCGCTTCATGGTAGTACGCCAGTTTCTGCCCCTCTTCCACACATTCAAACCACTCTATATTTTTGCAGTCTGTTTTGTCGTCAGGCATACGCTTGTGGGTACCTGCCACTTCCTTTCTGAAGAAGTATTCATACCACCCGTCCTTTCCCTTAGCAGGCTTCTTTCCTTTCGCTATCAACATGGGTTCGGTGGTATAATCACCCTTTAAAATCCTTTCAATGCCATTCTCCAGAATACCAAAAGCAATTCCCTGCTTGACCAGCGCCTGTATGATATCCTCCCTGCTTAGCTTTTTCGCCTTTTCCTTAACCGTGATATATGCTTCCATTCCGTCGCTGCTGATACTAACGGCGGAAATCAATACGGACTCGGTTACCTCCTCGACTCTGGCGGGTTCCTGTTCCGCTGTCGGCAATTTACCCCTGGCCTTCAGCTGTTCAGTACGTTTTCCCTCCATTTCCCTGGCCGTATACATAAAACTACGGTATGCGGATATATCCAGATCCTCCTCCATACCGAGCCGGATCTGGCGCATCTGCTGCCACTCATACAGCGGATTGATATAGTATTCCACATCCAGACGCTTTTCCATACCCAGACGGATTTCGCGCATCTGCTGCCAGCTGTACTCCACTTTTGCATAGATGGATACATCCAGTCCCTTCTCCAGACCGTAAAAAATTTCCCGTATGGAAACGCCTCTAAAGCCCTTGTTTACATAAGGCTTTATATTTATGCCCGCCTCCAGAGCCAGCCGAATCTGTTCCAACTGCTCCGTCACATAACCGGCATTGATATATTCTACCAGATTTATCCTTGACAATAATGCCTTTCGCAGCTGCCTCAGAATACCGGCGTCAAAACGCTTATACTCTATCAAGCTGATACCGGCTTTCAGCCCTTTACGGATCTGGCGCATCTTGTCATAGGGAAGCGCAGGATCGGCATAGATGTTCACATCCAGCTTATCCTTAAGTCCCTTTCTGATTTCTTCCATTTGAAACCAGTCATAGTCCGTTTTGGCATAAATCCAGACAGGAAGATCCTCCATAATGCCCATACGGATCTGGCGCATTTGAATAGCCAGAAATTCCTTTTTGGCATAAGGAGAAACATCAATATTCATATTCAGGCCTTCTTCAATCTCTGCGGCCTGGTCAGGAGTAAAACCCAGATCCTTATAATTCTTTTCCATAGTTACTGTTCCTTGATTTACTTTTACAGCTGTGAAATGGCGGCTATTGTAGCTTCATAATCCTGTTTGACCGCTTCTAACATCGGTTCAATGTCTACAGTCGGCGCTCCGCCTCTTAATGCCTCACAAAGCGTACTGCCGGACGTAGCCAGTGCGGTGATACCCAAATTCAGGCACATACCTTTTAAATTGTGTGAATGGCGGAAAGCATCCTCATATCGCTTCTCTTCTAAAGCTGCAAGCAATGCGGCATAATCATCCCCTGCCGCAAACTTATTCAGATATTTTACGATACGGTCATCATTCATAAGCCTTCCGATCGCATCTTCGTAATCCCCGTGCATCAGCGTATAGCATTCTTGTATCGTCATGTCAATCTCCTTTTCTGCATTTTGGTTTTAATTTGATAAATATTTCCGCAAAGCTTCTTCCAGCTTACCTATATCAATCGGCTTGGCAACATGGTCATTCATACCGCTTTCCAGCGCCTGCCTTTTATCCTCGTCAAAAGCATTGGCTGTCATGGCTATAATAGGAATGGACGCAAGTGCGCTATCTTCCAGACTTCTTATGGCTTTGGTCGCCTCATAACCGTTCATAATCGGCATTTGGACATCCATCAGTATCAGATCATAATGGCCCGCCTCGGAAGCCTTCACCATGTCTACCGCAATTGAGCCGTCCTCAGCCGTTTCAATGATCAGTCCTCTTTCCTCTAAAACCTCCTGTGCGATTTCACGATTTAACTCATTATCTTCTACTAACAGGATTCTACGTCCTTCCAAATTCAACGAAACGTTTTCCGCTTTTTCCTCCGCAACATACTGTCCGATGGCGCTTAACAGCGTATTTCGCAGCGTAGAAAGGAAGATAGGCTTGTTACAGAATACCGTAACACCGGCTTCCCTCGCCTCGTCCTCAATATTGCTCCAATCATAAGCTGTCAGCACGATGATGGGAATACTTTCCCCTATTTCTTTCCGGATACGTCTGACAACTTCCAGGCCGTTCAAATCAGGAAGCATCAGGTCTATCACATATGCATTGAAATCATCTGCCAGTTCCACTGCCTGCTTGGCACGAAGAACAGCCTCTTTTCCGTGCATGGTCCACTCAGCCCGCATACCCAGCTGAATGAGCATCTTACTCACACTGTCACAGATATTGTAGTCATCATCCACCACCAGTGCCCGCAGGCCTTCCAGTTCTTTAATGATCTCGACCTGCTTTCGCTCCTCCAACAACCTAAACTGCAGATTCAGCGTAAATTCTGTGCCTTTGCCCTGCTCACTCTGTACCGAAATGGTACCGCCCATCATATCCACGATATTCTTGGAAATTGCCATACCGAGGCCTGTTCCCTGAATGCCGCTGATGGTAGAAGTCTTCTCCCGCTCAAAAGGCTCAAAAACATGCTCCATGAATTCGGGACTCATACCGACTCCGGTATCCTTGACTTTAATTTCATAGGCCGCATAGCCCGTCGGCGCTCCATGCTTTTGTTTAAATACCAGTGATACGGAGCCGCCCGCAGGCGTGAACTTCATGGCGTTGCTTAAAAGATTTAAAAGCACCTGATTCAGATGCAGCTTGTCGCAGTACACATCCTCATCCAGCACATCTATCGTATCAATATAAAAATTCAATTGCTTTGCCTGCATCTGATTCGACAGGATATTCCGCAGATCGCGGAAAAGTTCCGGCAGACTGCATTCACTTTCCACTAGATCGATCTTACCGCTCTCAATGCGGCTCATATCAAGCACATCATTAATCAAACTAAGCAGATGATTACTGGAAGAAAGAGTTTTGGACAGATAGTCCTTCACGCGCTCCTTGTCATCTATATTCGATACGGCAAGGGTTGTATAACCGATGATAGCATTCATGGGCGTCCGTATATCATGGGACATATTGGACAAAAACATGGTCTTTGCCCTCTCGGCATTTTCCGCTTTCTTCAGTCGCTCCTCCAACACAATTTTATCCAATAAAAGCGTGGTATTTCGCATAGCCCAGAAATAGTACAAGAGCAGAATGATCGCCTCGATAAACGCAAGTATACAGCAGATCTTTCTGATATCATAGAGACTGGACAAGGCGGCTTTCCTGGGAACGGTAACCACAACCGACCACTGGTTGATATCCTTTGTACCACCTAACTGCCAGTCCTCCGCATCCAGGGGCGCATAATAAAAATATCGATATTCGCCCATTTCCTCGGATTTGTATACGATATATCCGGTTTCACCGGCCAGTAATTTATCAATGGCCTGACTCATGGTCTCGTTACCCTGCGTGGTCAGATTTTCATAGTCCCTGATATTGCCGAGATTATTCGCATCTATGGTGTTCATAAGGAGATCCCCGTTTCCCCTGTCGATCAGATACACACCGGCGGATGCACTGTAAATATTGTCCAGATTCAGCATATCGGGAAGGTTGGGAAGTCTGGTCGTGCCATAGAGCAGCGCCACTGTCTCTTCTCCCCGTTTAATCGGTATAAAATGACGGATAACCGTCATATTATTGTCCATAACGCTGATCTCACGGTTCGTCACATGCTCTCCCAGAACCGCTTCTCTATCAAAAGAAATCTTGCCGGAAACATCCATTTCCTGCCCGGTAGTGGAAATCACCACATCCCCGGGCAGCAGTAAGGCAATGGAATTGGCGGACATTAAATCGCTAAACTCTGATATGATATTCTGCATGGTTGGTGTGTTATAATCACTTTCCATACCTATGATTTGTGCGACAGTGTTTAACAGAGCGCTGTCTCTTCCCAGCTTCTGATTCACTTCATCCATAACCGTATCGACGGCTTCCTGCATTCTTTCCAGACATTGCTTCTCCGTCAAGCGACTGATCTGAACATAGGATTCCAGAATCACCAGTGCAGTTAATACGATGACGATCATAACTGCTACCAGATTCTTTTCTTTCAGTTTTCCATTTTTAGAAAATAATTTTATTTTCACTTTATCACCCACGATTATATCTTAGTTTCAAGCGCTAATTCTCCAGCGTATCTTATATTATTTTATCATAATCCACCCTTTTTTCAACATTTTTCTGTTGTAATTCATTGTAACATACTCCGGAAAAAGTTACATTCCTCGTCATTGCAGAGCTTTGCGTCCGCCAATCTCATATCGCAGTGGAACACATGCTGCAGGCGGGTCTTTTTATCTCCGTAAATGCGGTATAAAAAGGGCACCTCACACGCAGTCAGCTTCTTTACCATGAGCGGGGCCTGTTCTTTGAGGAAATCTTCCACCGCTGTCATCAAGAATACCGGTGGATAATTCTCCGTCACATGCTTCGTCACCGTGATCAGCTCCAGCTCCTTACGACTTCCTTTTTCAGGCAGGAAATCCTCCATCAATTTCTTTGTCTGCTCCTCAGAGGCCTCTCCAAAATCAATCTCATACTTGCCGCAATTTAACGCAACGGCAGTCGGCACAAATCCCTGCGGCACCTTGAAATCATAGTTTTTTGCATACTCCAGATTGGTACAGATTGCCGTATACAGTCCCAGAATATGGGCACCCGCAGAATCTCCTACTCCAAAGATATGCTCTGTATCAAAATCATACTCTTCGGCATGCTCAAGTATCCAGGTAAACACCAGATTCGTATCCTCCAAGGAAGCCGGAAACTTGTATTCGGGTGCAAGACGGTAGGTAAAATTCACCACCGCAAATCCGCGCTCCGCCAGACTCATGCAGTAGAACTGGTAGCGCTCCTTGTCGCCGTAAACCCAGCCGCCGCCATGCACACTGACAATGACCGGAAGCCGCTGTCCTTCCTTATCCTTTGGCCGGTACACATCCAGCATTTGCCACATTTCGTCACTGCCGTACACAATATCATCATACCGCTTGATGCCCTCCGGGGTAGTCAATCCCGCATCCCGTATGTCGTCACCTTCTTTAAATGATTTTCTTATCATATCACTTGTTGCTGACATGTTGTTTCCTCCTTATGAATATAAAATGAACAATTACGCTACAGCATTTGCATTTATCTGTTCAATAACTTTTCGTATCCCTGTCCATACATTAATATCTGTGAATATTTCCACTACGCTTCCCTTATCTGTAAACGGAGATTCCTGTAATACGGAGAAATCCTTAAGCATTCCATTATGAACAATATATTCCACAATCTGATTAACAAAATATATTTGTCTACTATCCAGATTTGAGCCGTCCAAAAATTCAGAAAATGCTTCTTTTGCTGCATTCATATCAAGCCCCACTATTTCGCGTACAAACTCACCCAAAGGCTTATTTCCATACTCTGCTTCATAATCTGCTTTACTCCCCACCTCGCTCCACAGTATTTTCTCCAACGAACCAATATCTTCTGAGGTCAATGGTTTATTCGTCTTTAACTTTGCAATAACAATATTATCTTGATGTTGGCGAACATAAAATTCTGCTTTCGCTTTATAATTCTTTAATTCATCACTCTCCAATTCCGATTCATTCCAGTCAACCGATAAAATATCATCATCAAAGTTAGTAATATACTGTATATTGAACTTAGGAAGATATTTCATTAAATTACGCAAGTTCTCTCGCACATACTCAAATTCAAACACTCCCGCGTTATCAATATAATCTGTATTTAAAATCTTATTGATTAGCTCAGATTGTACCTGTATTTCTGGAATATTTGCAACACTGGCTATACCACTTACCCTCTTAATCAAATCATTTCGGGCTTTTCCATATTTTTTTCCAGCCAGATAAGCCAGTTCCAACCCATATATGAGTGCATCAAAACGGACTGCGCTCGCATCATCCCCATCCGGCAAAATGAGCGGGGCTAATTCCTCTCGAACCACTAACGTGTCTTCATAAGACAAAGTTTGATAGTTATCTTTATTGGCATACAAGTCTACATACTTGATATGCTGTCGAACAGCAAAGTTCTCTCTATTTAATTCACTAACTTTATCAGACATCATATCAACCAGTTTATTTCTATAGGCCATCAAACGTTCAACCTGATATTTTACATCCTGTAACTTATATGCTATCTGAAATTCCAGATTAAAGATGGCGCCTTGAAGTGCAATCATGTTAGCCGTAGGCTTTCCTTCATTCATACGGAAAAATTCAAAATTACCACAAAAGTCAAAAATAAAAAATTTTTGTTTGTCTTCTCCATCTACAAGTCCCGGACAAAGACGTGTCCCGCGTCCGATCATTTGCCAGAACTTCGCTTTACTCATTACTTTCTTAAAAAATACGAGATTCAACACTTCCGGCACATCAATACCTGTATCCAACATATCTACAGATATGGCAATCTGAGGCATTTTCCTTGCATCAGAAAATTCATCAATTGCACTCTGCGCATAAGTCATATAGTTATCAATCACCTTGGCAAAAGATTGACCATTCTTTGAAAGATATGGATATTCTTTATTAAATATCTCCAAAATTTTTTCTGCATGCCTATGATTCTTTGCAAAAATAATCGTTTTCCCTAACGTTTCTCCATAATTAATTTTAATGCCATCGGTCATTAAGATGTGGAGTACCTGTTTAATGGTATCCTCATTAAATATCCATGTATTAAGTGCAGACGAGCTTATCTTTTCAGGAATTTCGCCATCTTCCGTTTCAAAAGTATCTTCATAAATCTCTTTGTCGGCTTCTGACAATTCATCATAGACAATGCCCTGCTCAACAAACTTTAACCTGGTTTCAACAGACATATAATCCACTAAATAGCCATCCTTGACCGCCTGCGCCAATTCATACCCATAAGTGGGGACACCGTTTTCCAATTCAAAAATTGAATAAGTATTCTTATCTATTTCATCCTTAGGTGTGGCTGTCAAACCTACTAAAGGAGCATCAAAATAAGTAAAAATATCTTTATATTTGTTATATATTGAGCGATGCGCTTCATCACAGATTACCAAATCAAAATGACCACACGTAAACAACTTGCCGTTTTCATCTTTTACGGAATCAATACAATTCATCATGGTCTGATAGGTCGAAAAAACTCCATGAGCACTATAATTATCTTTTTCTTCACATAGATTTGTGCATGACAAATCAGGCAAAAGATTCACAAAATTTCTTTTTGCCTGTGTGACTAATGAATTTCTATCCGCAAGAAATAATATATTTTTAACCCAACCAGCGTCCAAAAGCACTTTACATAAAGCAATCACGGTTCTTGTCTTTCCGGAACCAGTTGCCATAACCAATAAAGCTTTTCTCCTGTTTTTCTTATCAAAACTATCACATACCGCTTTTATAGCGCCTTCCTGATAATAGCGCCCTGCAATGCTTTTATCTATTACGACATTCTTTAGGCTTGTATGCATAGCTTGAAGATTAAATAATTTCTCTAAATCTCTTTTGGAATAAATAACGGAGACTTTACGCTCGGGATACCGGTTATCCACTATTCTAGTCTCAAAACCATTCGTCAAAAATATCACCGGTCTGCGTTTGTATTGTTTCTCCATCAAATCAGCATAAAGCTGCGCCTGCTGCCTTCCTTTTACAGCATCTTCACAGGTCCTTTTTGCCTCTATGATTGCCAGCGGCTTATGTGCATCATCGTAGAGAACATAATCAGCATATCCCACTTCGGATTTATTTGGCATTCCATGAAGTTCAACCTCGTTTAGCCAGTCTTTACCCTCTTCCCAGCCGGCATCCTTTAACATAGCATCAATATATATTTTTCTGGTTTTATACTCCGACAAATCCAAGGGTTTCGGCACATATGTGGGTTGCTGTTCTGCTCGTCTTGCCGTAAGTTCTTCCTTCAACGCCTTATTTTCTGCTATTAATGCCTTAAGATCAACATCCTGAGTTTCTACTTGTAATATAGGAACTTCCTTATGCTGTCCCAATAATGTCTCATCAAAATTACTTTCTTCGTAATTATCCGCATAGCAATATGCAACATAATCCATGAAGATATGTAAATTTTGTAAACAAAGAACCGCTTCATCAAAAGTCACCTTTTTTCCATTATGAGCCGCCCTATTCCCCACCTTACGTATTAAGTCCATACGCTTCCACAAAGCATCATCTATAAGGTCATGAAAATCTTCGGTACTCATTAGACTGGACAGAGTATCCTGATAAGGCATTTCCAATGACTTATCAACAGAATACATCCATTTGATAGCAAATTCCATAGCACGACGACAATTAAGGACACTCGCCTCCATATCAATATAAAGAATTTTCTCTGCCGCTATGGCTACATCTGCAAAGCTGCTAAATTTTGATTCTTGCTTTAAATAATCAAAATTAGTCATATGCGAGTCCTCCCCTATTCGTTTTCTATACATTCTTTCACTTGGTCAAACTTCTTTTTTCTATCTGCATGCTCTATTTCTAAAAATGCCAATAAGCACATTTGATATGTTTCGTCATACCACTGCTCCAGTTCATCACTTGACATATTCGCCACATGCTTTCGATATTTACCTTTTAATTTCGGATCAATATTGTTATGGCGGATATTAAAATTATTAAATAAATAGAATAGGTCCTTCTCTAATTCTTTATTTTCCTTTTGCAAGAGCTCTCGCTTTGCTTCTAATAAATTTGCAAGTTGCAAGATTGTAGCCTTCTTTTCCTCCAAATCGCCTTTCATGGAATAATGATTATAGGATATAACATTATAGGAAAGTTCGGTCGGCAAAATCTCCGCAACAGATACCGCAGCAGAGGACTTTTCCACGAAGATAAAAACGTTATCCCTAGGAACTCGCTCATAACCTATGGATTCAATAATTTTTAAAATTAAATCCGTTACAAATACTGGATTATAATAAAAGTAACTCGACCTGCCCGCTATTTGCAATGCATTCATCATATTATAAAAATATTCACAGAACCTAATAAAGAAATCAATATTAACATCAACTGTATCATAACCGAAATTAAAATCATATTTTCTGTTAAATTCCTCTAAGGTTATACACGTGCCACGAAAATAAATATCTAGAAAGTTTTCGCTAATTTCATAGTAATATTGTCCAAGAAATATTTCTAAGAGTTTTTGATATTCTTCTTTAATATCAATATTAGTTTCTTTTAATATCTGGGCAAAATTCTTTCTCATTTGGATTATCCTTTCGTTGGGTTGATAACTTAGGCAAATTTTGATTTGTCGACTTGTTGGACGAAGGCGGCAAACTGGTGTTGAAGTTCGATTGGTGGCAGAGGCAAACGAATTTTTCTAATTTCTGACAAATTTAATGTTTTTTGAGCAATACCCTTAACACGATCCTCAATTTGACGTTGACCATCTCCTGATAGCAATGCGGCGTGAAAATAATCACTATTAATCAGTTCCTTTTTAGGCTTTAAGTACGCAATATGTCGCTGAAAGCAAAATCTTCTAGCTGATTTAACTATGGCGGGGTGCCCATATGATCCAACTGTCGAAAGAAGAATATCCCCAATTTCAATGGGAGTTCTTTTTATTAACTCAGTATATGTTTCTTCAGTAATGAATTTTTCTGTATCGTATGATATAACATTATTCGCAATATTAGAAACAAATAGAAATGGGATACCTCCCTCAACAAACTTTGGAGGTTGATGAGTTCCATCTGTTATAATCTCACATACTTCTGCAACAGTGGCATATTGAATATTTTGGAGTTCCCCAAACATCTCGACAAATTGGGCTTTGATGAGGCCGTC
>JAFLSY010000005.1 GCA_022510745.1 Lachnospiraceae bacterium | reverse complement strand
CCTCAACAAACTTTGGAGGTTGATGAGTTCCATCTGTTATAATCTCACATACTTCTGCAACAGTGGCATATTGAATATTTTGGAGTTCCCCAAACATCTCGACAAATTGGGCTTTGATGAGGCCGTCAAATTCCTCAAGTTGTTGCTTCCTTAATTCAATAGTCCCTGAAACTTTCTTTAATATATTAACAATTTCTTTTTGTTCTACAATATTCGGAAGTTCGAACTCCTCTTTTTTGTAATCCCTAAAATATATATGAGGAATTGTCGCACCAGTATAATATTTCTCTAGATGCATCGATTGAACTGCAAAAGCCAAAAATTCAGGCAGAATATCTCCTTTCGGAATCAAGTATTGAAGCGTACCTATTACTGAAGACTTTCCGGGTAAAAGCATAGTTCTCCCTACTCCTGCACCATCTTTTACTACTGCCACATAAGCCTTTTCCTGATGGTAAAAATCTACGTTTCCTATGTATCCACAAGCACCATAAATTGGATATATTCCATCAATATCATTAATATCTTTTTGCGCTAAATTTGACGAAGCGCACTCACAAACATTATCAAGTCGCACCCTCACTTAATTCATCCCTACAAATCCGAATTTGTTTTTCCTTTCCCAAAGTTTACAGCATTGCCTTCAACTCCGTTAATTCTTTTGCAATCTGCGCATCCAGTTCAAGAATCTTGTCCATAATTTCTTTAGGCGCAGGATATTCTATTGGCGTATACTCTATCTGTTTATATTTGTTAATTGACAAATCATAATCGTTATCTACAATATCCTGCTTTGGCACAAAAAACGACTTCTCCGTACGGGCTCTATCCATTTCCTTATCCCTATTATGAAATCTTTCAATAATATCAGAAATATCGTTTTCTGCCACGGGTGTACGTTTATCATCCAAGCTTAAGCCATCGGCAGTCATATCGTAGAACCAAACCTTATCGGTCCCTCCATGACCGGTCTTTGTAAATATAAGAATTCCCGTCGACACTCCGGCATATGGTTTAAACACTCCTGAAGGCATCGAAATTACTGCTTCTAATCTATGTTCTTCCAGTAATTCTTTTCTAATTGCTTTATGGGCCGTAGAAGACCCAAACAATACGCCGTCCGGAACAATACATGCGCATCTCCCGCCCACTTTAAGCATGCGAATGAATAATGCTAAAAATAATAGCTCCGTTTTCTTTGTCTTACACACTTTTAACAAGTCACCGGACACAGAATCTGCATCCAAGCTGCCTTTAAACGGCGGGTTAGCAAGTATCAATGAATATTTATCTTTGTCGGGATTTTGGTCCGACAAGCTATCCCTGTATTCAATAAACGGACTCTCAACGCCATGTGTCATCATATTCATAGCCCCAATGCGAAGCATCGTCCTATCCATGTCATATCCAAAAAACATGTGATTCATATAATGGTCTTTTTTCTGCTTATTAAAGAAAATATCTTCCTTATGTTTTTCTTTTAAATATTCTCCTGCTGTTACCAGGAAACCTGAAGTACCACAGGCAGGATCGCAGATAATATCATCCGGTTTGGGCTGCATTAGTTCTACCATCATTCTTATGATATGTCTTGGTGTCCTAAACTGTCCATTTCTACCGGATTGCGCAATTTTAGAAAGAAGATATTCATAAACATCTCCCCGAATATCCATATCTTTTGCTTCTGCCATCAAGTGATAGATTTCATCAAGTGAATCTACCACTTTTGATAACAATAGCGGGGTCGGAAGTTTAAAAATAGCATCATCCATATATTTTGAATATGCACTATTCTTATCACTATGGAGTGTTTTTATAAACGGGAACACCCATTCCTGTATAACTGAATACATTCTACCTGCAGGAAAATCATGAAATACAGACCATTTCAGTTGTGACCCTTCAATCGTTCTTTCTCCAATCTCCACTTTTTCTGAAAAAATACTCTCATAAGGCAGTCCCAGCATTGCGCTTTCTTTTGCCCTCAAATTATCGGAATCGTCTAAATCATGAATAAACATCAAATATGTGATTTGTTCGATAACTTCAAGAGGATTTACTAAACCTCCTGCTGCGAATATATCCCACAAACCATCAATCTTGTTTTTTAATTCGCCGGTAATCATTTTATCTATCCTCCCTATTCCACACGTATTTGGTATAACGACCCCCACTGATTTTCAAAATTTCGCCGTCATTCAATAGTTGTATCAATGTCCTTTGAATTGTTATCTGACTAATATCGGGACACTTTTTCATGATTTCTGTTTTGGTAATTGTCCCGACCGTTTCTTTTATTATTTCTCTTACTCTATCGGGTTTAGATAAACCGCTATTACTAAGCAACCTTACTCGTGATGAAAATTCCCAATAGGCATTTATCATGACACCCAACATATATTGGACAAAAGGTTCATACATATTTTCATTCTCATGCCAATTCTGCGAACTTTCCTGTAAGGCCTCATAATATGTGTCCTTAGATATTTCTATCAACTTTTCTATACTGATGTATTTTCCTACAATATAGCCTTCTTTGTATAATAATAACAGCGTTAAAAGCCTGCTCATTCGTCCATTTCCGTCATTAAATGGGTGAATACACAAAAAATCAAGAATGAACATGGGAATTATTAGCAGTTTATCTACTATTTCATCTTCCATCATTTCTTCATATGCTTTACAAAGTCTTTCTACCGATTCCGATGTTTCCCACGCAGGAACCGGCTGAAATCTGACTCGCTCATTTCCACCTGCATCTATCTCCGCTATCACATTGTCAGATGCTTTATAATGTCCTCCTGATTCCTGCCCGCCAAACTTATACAAATCCCTGTGCAGCTGTAAAATAATGGATGGCTTTATCGGAATATGCTCATGACTGTCATGGATGGTATTCAACACGTCCCGATAACCGGCAATTTCAAATTCAGCCCTTGTTTTGGGCATAGTCTTATCCAACACAATCTTTTTTAACCTCTCATCGGAAGTGTGAATTCCCTCAATCCTATTGGATGCCTCTGTACTTTGGATTTTTGCTATTTCTACAAGCTCCGCCAATTGATCCGCATGAGCTTCCATAAATAATGTTTGCTCACCTTTAAACTCATGTAATTTTGTAAGCAGTGATACTATTTTCGGAGTCAGTAATTTCTGCCACTTACTTTGATAGCTATAATCTTTCACCTGATTACTCCATTCCGACTTTTCATAATTTTTATTTGATACATTTAACGTATCATTTAATATTATTATTGTCAACTTTAATTTTATCATTTCTCTAAATATGATAAAATTAAAACATATTTGATTAAATTAAATGGCAGAGCACCTATTGTACTCTGCCATATCTCCTCCCGGAAACATTTTATGCATGAGGAATATTTGTATGCTCCGAAATCTCCCGATTAATTGTACAAAGATCCTCCACGCTCAAATCATGCAGTTTCTGATGTCCCGTAATTCTCGCAAAGGTCTTTAATTCCTCCAGACTCACATTGAGGAAATTTGCCACCCTCTTTGCAGCCGCTTCACCCTGGAGTCTCTCCCGCAGTTTCGGATCCTGGGTTGCCACACCCACAGGGCACATGCCGCTGCCGCAAATGCGATATTGCTGACAAGCCGCTGCGATCAAAGCAGCCGAAGCAATGGCAATCGCATCCGCACCCATGGCAATTGCCTTGGCAAAGTCAGACGATACCCTCAGTCCTCCGGTAATCACTAACTGAATGTCCGCACCCACCTGATCCAAATACTTTCTGGCTCTGTAAAGCGCATAGATGGTCGGCACACTGGTAGCGTCACGCACCAGCTTAGGACTGGCTCCTGTTGCTCCGCCTCTTCCGTCTATTGTAATAAAATCCGGTTTGGCGTACACACAGTACTCCAAATCCTTTTCAATACGGCCGGCCGCTATCTTAATTCCGATGGGTCTTCCTTCAGATGCCGCCCGCAGCCACTCCACCATGTCCTTTAGATCCTCTTTACTGTTAATGTCCTCGAACTTGGAGGGACTGATCACATCCTGCCCCATAGGCTTATTGCGGATTTCACTGATCTCCGGCGTGACCTTCTCTGCCGGCAGATGCCCTCCCATGCCGGGCTTGGTTCCCTGACCGATTTTAATTTCAATCGCATCGGCATTTTTAAGATTCTCCGGTGTCACGCTATACTTATTGGGTACATATTCAAATATGTATTTATCTGCCGCGGTCATTTCTTCCGGCAGAATACCGCCCTCTCCACTGCACATAGCAGACCCGGCCATGGCGCTTCCTTTGGCCAGCGCCACCTTCGTCTCCTTGGAAAGCGCCCCAAAGGACATGTGGGAAATATATACCGGATTTTTTAAGACCATGGGCTTTTTCGCATGCTTTCCGATAACAGTCTCCGTATCCACCTCGTCATGCTCCATCAGCGGCGGCGGATTTAGCTGTGCTCCCAAAATCAGTATATCTTCCCAGGACGGCATAGGCATCTGCGTCCCCATTGCTTCAATAATGGACTTTCCGCTTACTGCCATCTGATGAATCTCTTTCATGTATCTGCAGGACTCATCCCTGCGCGCATACGCGGCGGGATACTCCAGTGATTCTTCTTTGCTTCCCGTCTCTTTACCAACAGCTTCTTTGCTGCATTCCACAGCAGATGCTGCCTCCATTGCCGGTCCGCCTTCAAATACCGCTGCCGGCTGTTTGCAAACAGGACATTCTTTTATCTCCGAAAAAGGAACGCCTTCTTTCTCCTCATCATATACATAGCCGCACACGCTGCATTTCCATGTTGCCATACCCGTTTCCTCCTCTATTCTCATTCCGAGCTCCGGCTTCTGCTTTCCGAAACTTAAGCCGCTAACTTGTTATGGAAATATTATAACATACCATTGGATATAATTCCAATAAGCTTGGCAATTAGATCTGTAAAAAGTTCTGAAATTATTTTGAAAGGTTCTTGTGATTTCTCTGATTTTCTATATAATGGAAGGAGGGGATATTTTGATATCATCCACATATTAAAATGCTACGTAACAAAATTACTTCAGGAGGATATACAAATGCCAAAAAGAACAGATATTCACAAAGTTCTCATCATTGGCTCAGGCCCGATCATCATCGGCCAGGCATGTGAGTTCGATTATTCAGGTACGCAGGCCTGTAAAGCGCTGCGCAAGCTCGGGTATGAGATTGTTCTGGTTAATTCCAACCCCGCCACCATCATGACGGATCCGGAAATTGCGGACGTGACTTATATCGAACCATTGAACGTGGAGCGGCTGGAGCAGATCATTGCGAAAGAGCGTCCTGATGCGCTTTTACCCAACCTCGGCGGACAGTCCGGACTGAACCTGTGTGCAGAATTAAACAAAGCGGGAATTTTAGATAAATACAATGTAAAGGTCATCGGTGTGCAGGTGGATGCGATCGAACGAGGCGAAGACCGTATTGAATTTAAAAATGCCATGAATGCACTGGGCATTGAAATGGCCCGCAGCGAAGTGGCTTACAGCGTGGATGAAGCGCTGACGATTGCCGATAAACTGGGATATCCTGTGGTATTGCGCCCGGCATATACAATGGGCGGTGCCGGCGGCGGACTGGTATACAACCGCGAGGAACTGCAGACTGTCTGTGCCAGAGGCCTGCAGGCCAGCTTGGTTGGACAGGTTCTGGTGGAAGAATCCGTTCTGGGCTGGGAAGAGCTGGAGCTGGAAGTTGTACGCGATGCAGACAATAATATGATCACTGTCTGCTTTATTGAAAACATTGACCCCATGGGCGTTCATACGGGAGATTCCTTCTGCTCCGCTCCCATGCTGACCATCTCCAAAGAAACACAGAAACGGCTTCAGGAACAGGCATATCGGATCGTAGAATCCGTACAGGTAATCGGCGGAACCAATGTACAGTTTGCGCATGATCCCAAGAGCGACCGTATCGTTGTCATTGAGATCAATCCCCGTACTTCCCGTTCCTCCGCGCTTGCTTCCAAAGCAACGGGATTTCCCATTGCGCTGGTATCCGCAATGCTTGCGTCCGGCCTGACCTTAAAAGATATTCCCTGCGGAAAATACGGTACGCTTGACCGTTATGTACCTGACGGTGATTATGTGGTAATTAAATTTGCGCGCTGGGCCTTTGAGAAATTCAAAGGCGTGGAAGACAAGCTCGGCACACAGATGCGTGCAGTCGGCGAAGTTATGAGCATCGGCAAGACCTATAAGGAAGCGTTCCAGAAGGCCATCCGTTCCCTAGAGACCGGCCGCTACGGCTTAGGACACGCCAAGAACTTTGATTCCCTATCCAAAGAACAGCTTCTGAAGATGCTGATCACGCCATCCAGCGAGAGACATTTTGCCATGTATGAAGCGCTGCGTAAGGGAGCTTCCGTTGAAGAAATCCATGAGATCACCCATGTGAAGAGCTGGTTTATCGAGCAGATGAAAGAGCTGGTAGAGGAAGAGGAGCAGCTTTTGCAGTCCAAAGGTTCCCTGCCTGCAGATGAGCTTTTGATTGCGGCCAAGAAAGACGGCTTTTCCGATAAATATCTGAGCCAGATTTTAGAGGTACCGGAAGAGGATATCCGCACACGCCGGATCAGTCTGGGTGTAGAGGAATCCTGGGAGGGCGTTCACGTGAGCGGTACTCCGGACAGCGCTTACTATTTCTCCACCTATAATGCACCGGACAAGAATCCTGTTAACAGCGACAAGCCCAAGATCATGATCCTGGGCGGCGGCCCCAACCGTATCGGTCAAGGTATTGAGTTTGACTACTGTTGCGTACATGCATCTCTGGCACTGAAGAAGCTTGGATTTGAAACCATCATTGTCAACTGTAATCCCGAGACGGTTTCCACGGATTACGATACTTCCGATAAGCTGTATTTTGAACCCTTAACTCTTGAAGATGTTTTAAGCATTTATAAGAAGGAGCAGCCTTTAGGCGTGATTGCTCAGTTTGGCGGACAGACCCCGTTAAATCTTGCAGCAGATCTGGAGAAAAACGGTGTAAAGATTCTCGGTACTTCTCCTTCGGTCATCGATTTGGCAGAAGACCGCGATCAGTTCAGAGCCATGATGGAAAAACTGGAAATACCCATGCCCGAATCCGGCATGGCAACCACAGTGGAGGAAGCACTTGCAATTGCCTCTCAGATCGGTTATCCGGTAATGGTACGTCCTTCTTACGTACTTGGCGGACGCGGTATGGAAGTTGTTTATGATGACGAGAGCATGACCGAGTACATGAAAGCTGCCGTGGGTGTAACTCCCGACCGTCCCATCTTGATTGACCGTTTCCTCAACCATGCTCTGGAATGCGAAGCAGATGCGATCAGCGACGGTACACATGCCTTTGTTCCGGCAGTCATGGAACATATCGAGCTGGCAGGCATCCATTCCGGCGACTCAGCGTGCATTATTCCGTCCGTTCATATTTCCGCTGAAAATGTAGCAACAATCAAAGAATATACCCGCAGAATTGCGGAAGAAATGCATGTTAAGGGCTTGATGAACATGCAGTACGCTATTGAGAACGGCAAAGTATATGTACTGGAAGCAAATCCCCGCGCATCCCGTACCGTTCCTCTGGTATCCAAAGTATGCAATATCCGCATGGTGCCGCTGGCAACGGAAATCATTACGGCGGAACTGACCGGTAAAACCTCACCGGTTCCGGCATTGAAAGAACAGGAAATCCCCAATTACGGTGTAAAGGAAGCTGTTTTCCCCTTCAATATGTTCCAAGAGGTAGATCCCATTCTCGGACCGGAAATGCGCTCTACCGGCGAGGTTCTTGGCTTATCAAGTTCCTATGGAGAAGCTTTTTACAAGGCTCAGGAAGCAACACAGTCCAAGCTGCCTTTAGAGGGAACCGTATTGATCTCCGTCAATCGAAAGGATAAAGAGGAAGTTGTAGAGGTTGCCAAACAGTTTGCAGAAAGCGGTTTCCGCATTATTGCCACCGGCACAACTCACGAATTGATCACAAAAGCCGGTATTCCTGCGGAAAAAGTCAACAAGTTGTATGAAGGCCGTCCTAACATTCTTGACTTGATCACAAACGGCAAGATTGACCTGATCATCAACTCACCAATCGGTAAGGACAGCGCCCACGACGACAGCTATCTGCGTAAGGCCGCTATTAAAGCAAAGATTCCTTATATGACGACCATCGCTGCAGCAATGGCAACCGCCAGCGGTATCCATTATGTGAAAACACATGGGAACAGCGAAGTAAAATCACTTCAGATGCTGCACAGTGAAATTCATGACAAGGAATAAATAATAAGACTTCTAAAAATATGATACAGCGGTGACATAAGCTTTCTTAAAGCACGTCACCGCTGTTTTTAATTACATAAGTATGTCACTGTTATTATTCATCACATAAGAACACCGCAGCTCCCACATCATATCTTTTTATTTTTACTCCGTAGAATTCTTCACTACTGCCCTCTGCTTCTCCGTCCATAATACGCTGCGCCCCTTCATGTAAAGCACCAATCAGTTCAGGGGATACCGGGAATGAACCGTGGGAAGGATAGATTGTATCAAAACGATCTTTATACTTTTCCAGCTTTTCCAGACTGAGCAGATACGCATGCATCTCCCGCTGGACGCCAAACATAAAAATATTTCCGTCCTGTATCGGATCACCGCTTATCAGTACCCGATTATTTTTATCCAACACCGCAATACTACCGGGCGTATGCCCCGGAAGTGTAATGATCTCCAGTTCCCGACCGCCCAGATCAATGATATCTCCATCCGTAACAGGTACCATCCTTCCTGTTTTCTTCTTTGTATTATAATAGTTAGACGCTTCCGCGGGATTCATATAAAAGAAATCAAATTCATCATTGCTTCCTATATGATCATTGTCCCCATGGGTATTTAAAAGTTCTACCGGAAGATCCACGAGACCTTCCGCTATTTCCTTTGCATTGTGTATTTGCATGCCGCTGTCGATCAGCAGCGCTTTTTTCTCTCCTGCTAACAAAAAGAACCGCACGCCTTCATCTTCAATCCGCCATGTATCTTCGTTTATTTTTATGATTTCCATGCCATGCTCCTTTCATCATCATTTCTACACCGAACGAAAAGTTGTACGTAGTCATATCCCATCAATCAGTACAACCGCCACATCATTCACATTGGTTCCGGTAGGACCGGTCATGATCAGCCCATCCAGCTCTTTAAGCAGCGTATAGCTGTCATTTTCCCGGAGGGTCTTTTCTATACTCAATCCCTTTTCCTCAGCCGCAGATAATGTATCTCCGTCCACATAACCGCCTGCTGCATCTGTGGGGCCGTCCGTACCGTCCGATCCCACACTGCATATCGCCACATGTGAAAGCCCCGCAATGCCGGCGGCAGCTCCCAGTGCAAGTTCTTGATTACGTCCGCCCTTTCCTTTGCCGGTCAGGTGCACGATCGTTTCTCCCCCCGCAATAAAAGCCAGCTTCTTTTTGTCCCGGGAGTGAGAACGTGCGATGTTTCCCAGCATTGCTCCCGCTGCCCGTGCCTCTACATTCAGACAATCGGTCAAAAGAATCGGTTCATATCCTAAGTTTTTACACTCCCGCATTGCAGCCCTGCAAAATTCCTTCACACTTCCGATCACGGTACTTGCCACCATGGGCAGCTCCTTGGGTGTTTCTTCTCCCAACAGACGCCATGCTCTTTCACTCAACTTGAGTGCATACTTATCTGCAATTTCCCGTGCCTGTGCGCTGGTGCTGCTATCCGGATATGCCGGACCGGATGCTATCATATCGAGGGGATTCCCCATAATATCTGACAGGATAATTGATTCTATATGCGCCGGTTCGCAGTGCTTCGCAAATTTTCCGCCCTTCACTGCGGATAATCGCTTCCGAATGGTATTTATCTCCACGATATCCGCTCCGTTCGCCAGAAGCTGCTCCGTTATATCTCCTAATTCCTCACCGGATAATAACGGCTTTTCAAACAGCGCACTTCCGCCGCCGGACAATAAAAAGAGTACTGTGTCATCTTCCTTTAATGCAGCAGTCATATCAAGCACCGCCTGCGTTGCCGCAAAGCTATTCTCATCCGGTATGGGATGGCCCGCTTCATAACAAGCAAAGCCGGGAATCTCGCCCTCTGTATGACCATACTTTGTGACGACGATTCCCGACTCATAAGGCTGACTCAAAACCTCTGCCGCACTCTTTGCCATCCTCCATGCAGCCTTCCCCACAGCCACAATATAAATACGCCCGATAAACTCTTTTCCTTCCAGCGCTTTCTTTACCGCTTCATCCGGGGTGACGGCCTGTATCGCACTACGCACTATTTGCTCAGAGTCATCTCGCAGCTTTTGGTTCATCCGTTCGCCTCAATCTTTCCTCGGATCATGAAATTATAAAAACTCAACTCTACCATCTTCCAGGTGGTACAATGCACCGCATACCTGCAGTCCGTGCTCTGCGCCATGCTGAATCTTCAGGCTCTGTTCTATTACTTGTATACTGTTCTTTACATTCAGACAACAAGCTTTGTAATCGTCCTTTTCGTCACCAATTGCTTTCTTGATTTCATCCGTAATAAACTTTATGTAACCTCCCGGATTGTCACTGATTGCAGCGCCTACCGCTCCACAATGGTTATGTCCCATGACTACTACCAAAGGGCTTCCCAAATGGTCTGCTGCATATTCAATACTGCCAAGCTGATGATTATCTATTACGTTACCAGCCACACGGATTACAAATATATCTCCTATTCCGGCACCAAAGATGCTCTCCGGTATCACTCTGGAATCAGAACAGGTGACTACGATGGCATATGGTGTCTGCCCTTCTGCGCAGGTCTTTGCCCGAAGTGCCGGAGAAACATCTCCTTCACCTTTTTTCGCTTCCAGATAGCGCGCATTGCCATCTTTCAGCTTCTTCAATGATTCCTCTGCAGTACAAGTAAATTTAGTGCTCATTTTGTATCCTCCTTAAACTTTTTATTGTTTACTTGTTTTATCACTATCTCTTTTGGGGACTATTTGCGTTCTCCATACTTTGCCTTATTATATCTGCCATTTGCATAAAACTTTCGGATTTTACCAATGCGATCCCCTGAGATTCATCTCCCAAAACAACCAGTGAGTCTCCTGTATTTATGGAAAACAGCTTCCTTGCTTTAGCAGGAATTACAATTTGTCCCTTATCGCCGACCGTCACCACGCCAAAAATATGCTTTCCTTTGGGTGGAACTCCCATCCCCTCATTTTCAGCCGGTTCATAATTTGCCAGATCATCCAGAGAAACCTCAAAAATATCCGCCAATATCCGGCTTCTTTCCAGATCCGGCATCGTTTCTCCGGATTCCCATTTTGCAATGGCCTGTCTTGTCACACCCACCTTTTCTGCAAGCTCTTCCTGCGTTAGCTGCTTGTATTTTCTGAGCTGGAGCAGATTATCCTTAAACATGTTTCTTCTCCTTTTTCACTCCAAGAACACACCATCTTAAAATCGGTATCCTTACTATCACTTCATACAATATAAAGCTTCCCAAAAAAGCCGCTACCGCAACCAGAAGATAGCTTGGAAGTGCCGAAAGGTCTGTATATTTGTGCAGCAGATACGCCGTAGTGGATAGCGGAAGGTAATGAAAGACATACAGTCCAAAGCTTCTCTTGGATATACCGCCCGCAAACTTATTCATAGCGTTTCCCCATTTTTTCATGGAAGCCAGAATCGCAAGGCACGCAGCCCATGCATATGCTACGGCAGGTATGCAATTTACTGTAGGCATCACGGCATAATTTTCGCCAAAATAGAACCCTACATACAGCCCCCCAAGAATGAGCGCCGCTGCGATCAACGGCACAGAATACTTACTCAGCCTGTCTATGACTTCATCATGTGCCAACACAAAATAGCCCAGTAAAAATGTGAACCCGTAGATCCCGAATCTGTAAACTGCGATTATCGGAGTATTTAAAACAAGCCCCGACAAGTATACAGGAATAACCATAAGTATAAGTCCCAGAATATTTATCCTGCCGGTTAATTGAAATAATTTTCCTTTTTCCAGTTTTCTAATCACTGCCAGCAGCATGGAAAACAACCAGAGCATCTGTATGAACCACAGCACACCCGTACCGGATAATACCATAATCAAGTACATAGCAAACCCCGGAACAGCATCCGTAATAGTCTCAAATGCATTGCTTATTTCCATGCTGATATATCCTTGTACCCACCCTATGACCAACAATCCGATCGTGCATGGGACCAAAAGTTTTCTTGTTCTGGTGGCTATAAATTCCTTCACACTATGCTTTTCCAGATAGTAGCGTGAACACATTCCTGCCACAATAAACAGCAATATCATGAACCACGGATACAGAACATACTGCAGACCATCCTGATACTGCTTCTCAGAAAACGGCCCAATCACGCCTGCGGTGGCAATGCCGTTGTACATATATATCACATGATATACAATAACGGATACGATTGTCATCCATCTGATATTATCTAAGTAATATCTTCTCATACAAAACCCACCTTTGCAACCTTTTTTAACAAATTATACAATTCATATACTGAATTATCCATCAAGTAAACTTAACATTTTGGTTCCCAATTTGTTAATTTCGGTTGCAAAAGTTCCTCTTACTACCCTGCTTCTGCCATCAACCTTTAAGCAATTTCGTAGCCCGCAGTATCCGGGTAGCATTGATTTCTAATTGTGTTCGCAAAAGCTTGCCGTTTTTCAGCGCAGCAAGAATGTCCTTGTAATCACCTTTTCCACCCGGCATAACCAGATCCCCTCCTGCGGCGGCAATTCCTGATGCTTTCGGGGCAGGATATTTGGATTTCTGAGTCAAAAAGGCCCCGGCCACAAGCCAGTCGGTCATAACAATACCCTGATAGCCGCATTCGCTGCGCAGATAATCTTCCACTAAATCCCGACGTTCAGAGGTATGTATACCGTTGAGAAGATTGTAAGACGTCATAACTGCATGGGGGCCTGCCTCACGCACGCAAATCCCAAAGTCCCGTAAATAGATTTCGCGAAGGGCTCTCTCACTGACAACACTGTTACTGGCGTAACGGTTGGTCTCCTGGTTGTTTGCGGCATAATGTTTAATTGTGGTGCCGCATCCGGGATGTTTCTGTACACCCTTCGTAATCTCCGCCGCAAAGATGCCGCTAAGCAATGGGTCCTCTGAGAAATACTCAAAGTTGCGTCCGCAGCGGATATCCCTGTGGATATTCAGCGCCGGTGCAAGCCACAAATGTACGCCAAATCGCTCCATTTCATCACCTACAATATCACCGCAAGTATGCGCCAATTCACGATTCCAACTCTGTGCAACGGCGGTACCGATGGGAATGGCTGTAGCATACTGATGAAGAATCTCTGCACCCTTCTTAGCCTTAGGTTCCATGAGCCGACTCAAAAAAACAACCGGCGCAGGCATAAAATCGAGGACTGTTTCCGGTAAGGTTTCACCGATTGCATGCGCCCCCTTATCATCCACCGTGTAATCCTTACTCAAACGCAGGCCTGCCGGACCGTCCGCCATAACCAAAGGTAGAATGCCCTTATTTTTCAGCCCTTCGGTAGTCTCTCCTGCCGCACCTGCCACATTTTTGCCGGCGTTACCGATGATGCTTAAAACCCCTGCTTTGGGATCGAATGCACCTACGTTCAAGTATGCAAGTTCCTCATCCGAAAGTCCACTGATCACCGGATCGATTTCCTGCGGTGCATCATATACTACCGTCTCTGTCAAGATATCAGCCGCCGAAACAGTGACTTGCGGAATAGAAGCGGGCAGAATCTCTTCCCTACGGTTTTCAGGCTTCCAATCCACAAAGTCCGGTTCGCCTCCGATATGACGGACTTTCCGAACCGTCACATCCGCATCCAGTTTTATGATACCGCATACCACAGTTTCTGTACTGCCGGTACCAAGACGAAGCACATAATTTCCTTTTTCCAAAATGTAAGAAGCATTCTCGGTGTCAAAAGATACCAGTTCAGACAATTTAAAGCATAGGTTTATCTTCTGCGTTTCGCCTGCTTCCAGTTCACCTGTCTTAGCAAAGGCAGCCAGTGTTTGAAGCGGCTGGTCCAATCGTCCCTCAGGCACACTGACATACAACTGCAGAATTTCCTTTCCAAGATGATGCCCCACATTTTTGACGACAGCGCTCACACAGATTCGCTCCCCTTCTGTAGTCAAATGAGTATCTGACACTTCAAAGCGAGTATAAGAAAGGCCAAAGCCAAAGGGAAACAGCGGCTTTGTCCGGGTGGTATCAAAATAGCGATAGCCTACGTAGATGCCTTCCCGATAGCGGGTATCTTCCATACCGCCAAAATCCCCCCTGTGGGAGTAACTTTCTTTGGAAGCCCAAGTAGCAGCCAATTTGCCGGAAGGATACGCTTTTCCCAGAATCAAGTTTGCCAGAACAGTGCCGGTATCCACGCCCAACTGGGATAAGACCAGAATATTTTCCACTTCCAGAACGGGAGTCAAATCCACAGGCCCGCCGACATTGAGGACCAGCAGAAATTTATCGTACTTTTTGTGCAAAGCCAAAATATCCCTCTGTTCGGTTTCTGTCAGCAGAATGTCTCCGGGGATGTAACTGCGGTCATTTCCTTCGCCGGAAATCCGTGACAAAATATAAAGCGCTGTATCACCTTCCCCATTTAACGGAAGGGTATATTCCGGTTCCGGCATAATCGCGCCCATACCTTCCACAATGGCATTGGTATGCTTTTTTCTTGCACGTACCTTGATATCTTTGATAAATTGCTTTTTTGTATCTATTCGGATTTGGTCGTAAGCATCCAGCCATTCCTGTGTGGTAACAGAAAAGCCCGCATCTGTCAAGCCCTGTTCCACATTGACAAAATAGCGGGAGTTGACTTCTCCGGAACCGGTGCCGCCTTTTACCGTGTGCCTTGCACCGCTGCCATACAGAGCCAGTTTACCTGCCTGCTCCAAGGGAAAGTCCCCGTTTGATTTTAAAAGGACAGTACACTCCGGCAACAGTCTACGAAGTTGCTCCAGATGCTCTTTTTCATATGGCTGCAGTTCCATATACATACCCCCTGTCTGCGCACTTTATACGACAAATCACCTTAATCCAATTCCTTTCAAAACTTCGTTCGTAGTTATATCTTTATCATTATAAATAAGTTCACTTAAGTCAAAAGGCAGCGGAGCTGTATTTTCCAATTTAATGATTTTATAATTTATTATCAACTTTTCGGAATTCCTGATGATAGATTCCTTTATAGAATTTCTTTTTATATTTTCTGCATTGGCAAGAATATTTTTAAGATCTGCAAATTCGTTAAGAAGTAATGCAGCCGTTTTGGGTCCCACTTTATCGGCACCCTTAATATTATCTGAAGCATCACCGGTCATGGATTTAAAATCCGCATATTGTTTCGGTTCAATCCCAAACTTATTTTTTATGTAATCCGGCGTGCAGATAATCGTATTCTCTCCTCGATATCGAAGCACCGAAACCTTATCGGTTATAAGCTGAAAGAAATCGCTGTCAAATGAAGAAATAACTATTTCATTTTCCTTCCCGTAAGCCAATGCATAACCTGCAATCCAATCATCCGTTTCACAGGTAGTGGTTTCCGCATATTGAATCTGCAGATAATCCAGTGCAGCATATATATCCGGCAACTGTGAAAACGGGGATTCTTCTTCCGGTATTTCGCTATAATCCACTCTGTTCGCTTTATAGCCGGAGTCGAGCACAGAACGACTATTCTCATGTTCTCCATCAAACATCACAACCATATGTGTAGGCTCTATTCTGCGAATAATCTTCAATAATGCGCCCACGAATCCCAGCGTTCCGTGAATCGCTTTGCCTTGTTCGTTTACAATCCTTGCAGGCATTCCAAAAAACATTTGAAATAATAGGTTGCTGCCGTCAACCAGAAGAAGTCGTTTCATGGTAAATGCTCCTTCAATAACTTATTTTCTCACTGCCCGAACCGCCACATAAGAATTCATATATTTGTCTATTAAACCTCCGCCGTCACAATCTTCGTAGATATCTGTAATCTCAAATCCCGCTTTTATCAGACCTCCGAGTTGCTCTGTCAATGTATGACTAAAGGCAAGTGGCATCTGAGCATTTCTCTTTTTCTCCAATTGTTCTTCAGACAGATCTTTAAGCGGATTAAAAGGCAGAGGGTGTCTGGACAGCAAAAAATCTTCATTCTTGAAATCAGGTTCAAAGAGGAATAGTTCCTCTTTACAAAACGCCATCATCAAGACTCCGCCTGTCCTGATCACTCTTGCGCATTCCTTCCACATTGGCAATATATTTTCAATGTAGCAGTTTGATACAGGATTGAATATCATGTCAAAAGAATTGTCGGCAAACGGAAAAGGTCTTGATAAATCTGCTTTGACAATATTGATATCATAACCTTCCCGCTCCATGACATATTTTTCGGTTGCAAGCTGACTGTTGGAAATATCCGTTACCGTTACAGCAGCACCATGTGCAGCAAACACCGGTCCTTGCTGGCCACCGCCGCAAGCCAGTGCAAGTACATCAGTACCATTCAAATTCGGGAACCACTCCTTTGGCACAGTCTTGATTCCTGCTAATGAAACATTTAATGCCCCATTCTTTGCTGCGATATAATCTTCATGACTGATAGCCTTTGTTTTATCAACGAGACTCTCGTTTATGTTATCCCATGCAGCTGAATTATAATTTATATAATTTTGCTCATCCATATTCTCTACTCACTCAATGCCTTTCTAACTATCTCATAATTTCATTCCCTTTTTGCAAAGGTACTCCTACAATAAATCAGAACTTATTGGTTCAACGATTTAATGTATTTACTTTGTTTTCCGTTCCAAAAACAATACATACATTTTCCATTTTTAAAAATATGATTACATTTCGGATACCCATATAAAATGTGAGCACATTCCGGACAGAGATTCTCCATTTTTGATGTTGATTTTAAAAACTCACTTCCACATTCATCACAAATAATAATTTCAATTTCTTTCATAAAATTATCCCCTAGAAACACGGTCAAAGCTGAAAACCGACTTTAGCCAGCACGCTTTGACCGCAAATAGTTTTAACATGATATGTTGTGCAAAATTTATTTCCCGCAGTAGATGCGAATTGCGTCAAACATAAATTCAGCAGTTCCCGCACCGCCCATCTTATTGAGGTACTCGGTATGCGCATTACCATTGGCATACATCTGCCCAAATTCCAGCAAAAGCTGCTTGAATCTATCCTGTTCTGCCTCATCCGCTTCCCTCATTCCGTCTTGGGATTTCTGTTCAAATTCCTAACCTTGGGAAGAACTTCCCAACTGCTCTTTTTTGCGCTTGATATTCTCACCAATCTTTTTTACGTTAAAAAATTCATCCTATTCACTCCTGCTGATTATTCTCTCCATATTATGGTAAGCCATAGGTAACTTGAGCGTCAAGAATTTTATATTTCAGAGCTTATTTCTCGTAAAACACTAAGGTCAATCGATCGTTTATATTTTCCGTTTTCCCGGTTTGTCTATATCCCATTTTCTCATATAAATAGCAGTTTCCTTCTTCCTGTAAAATCGTATCTAATTCCCAGCAATCGAAGCCGTGAATTTCTTCACATAACAAGATTGCCTGCTGCGCAATTCCTTTGTTTCGATATTCCGGCAAAATAAAAAGTGGCGAAATTCGTTTGTGCGGTGACTCCTTTTTATCAACTATACGAATTGCGCCAACCTTTCTATCATCCAGACATATGAAATAATAATATGTGAATGTCTGTTCCAACCGTGCCTTTACTTTCTCCAACGGCTCATTGCTCGGATTTGTATCAAAATCTTGATATTTTTCCAGCAAGTTTGCAAATGATCGCACCTGCATCTCCCAGATTTCTTTTGCATCCTCTGCAGACGCTCTAATTAACGAAACTTTCACAGAAACGGCTTCCTCCGAGAACAAGTATTTTCATTTCTAATCCTTTCCCAAAACTCTGGCAGCGAACCTCAACTGTATAAATAGATTTAGATTATTCAATGGTACATAATAAATGTCCGGACTTCATATCATGATATAAATAGCAGTTTTTATCCGTAACATTATAAACTCCCATAACCTTCATAATGTCACTATTTTGGGGCCAAATTTCGTTAATAACGTTTTTTAAGCTGCTAACTTTTTCGGAATTAAACGCCAGAGTTTTCTCATTTTCAAATATAGCTCCGTAAATTATCCCCGCTTCAACCATATCTTGAAAAATATGACTTCCGTAAGCAGGCGAATATCCCGTCCTGTTTTCCGAGATTTCACAAATTGCATCATAAGCGCTTATTGCGGAATAAGATGCAGGCACTCCCCGGGACGGAGACGATGTACCTATTTTCCCAGGCACCAAAAGCATAAGGTGAAAATCTGTATTTCTGAAATACCAGTTGATTTTTTCTAATGCCGTTGAGATTACAAATTTTAAATTATATCTTGTATTATGGTACGCTGTGGGATTAACCATAACTATGTAATCTAATTTTACTTTTTTAGATAAACCCATTGAGGCATTGCTGCATTCCAGAAATACTTTCTGTGGATCAATATTCCTGGGCATTCTTATTCCTTTCCTATCCTGTAATATCTGAAGGGGTTTACACTCCAGTAAATTTATAACATAATCACCCTCTTCCGATAGGTTTATAGTATATTCAATATCAACATGATAACCATAGTTATTCTTTATAATTGTCATTAATTCCCGCATGCTCTTCATTACCTCTGCGTTATTGATTATTCCGCTGCAGGTAATGAGCATACTATCCGTCACATTGTCATAATCAAGAAACTGTTGTTTTAAATGTAAAGGGATTTTATCTGCAATCTCACACAGTTCCTTTCTTACCACTTGCCCTGATACAAAATCAATAAAATCCACATTACCCTGTGCAAGTTGCTGAAGTCCGCCATATGTAGGGTTGTCAAGATTTATAATATGCGGAAATACATCTGCATCGCTGTCTACTGCTCCCGTCCCAAGGCCCATTACAAGACGGAGCATTCCCATTTCGGGATCTATATCCTTTGTATAACAATAAGGATTATAGGAATATCCCACTCCTGCAGCACAAGGCATAAAAACATCTCCATATCTGGAGCCGGAAACTCTTTGTACAAGCAATGCCATCTGTTCGTCCTTTGTCCCCAAACCTCTCCTTTGGCAATAGTCCAAAGCAGACTTACTCATCGTGCTGGCGTAAACAATTCTTATAGCATTTTCAAATTCTTCCAGCCTTTCCTCCAGACTTCCATTATTTGCGCAGAAAACAGATTCATATTTCCCTGCAAATGCATTCCCAAACCCGTCCTCAAGCATGCTGCTCGAACGCACAATGATGGGACTTTGTCCATAATAGTCAAGTAAACGGCAAAACTCTTCTTTTAATACATCGGGGAATTTACCTGTTCTAAAACAGTTTGCCAGAGTATCCGCCAGAGTAAAATATTCTTCGGGTTCTCTTTGTCTTATCCGGATATCCCAAAAATTGTTATATACTATATATGAATAAAAAACATCGGAACCTATGTAAAATGAATCGTGCGGTTCTAATTTTTGGTATAAGTCAGTACTATTGTTTTCGATTAACTTTCTTGCCAGCAGCATACCACAGGCTTTTCCGCCAATCATTCCCGTACCTATCATACGGCTGCGAATCTCAAAATAATCCTGAGGCGTAAAATTTGCTTTGATGAGACTTCGTATTTTCTCATCTCTGGACATCATAATTTCACATATTCTGTTACATTCATCTGTAGTATCCAATCCATCATTGAATTTCTGCTCAGCCTGATCAAAAAAACTGTCCCAGCCATCTATATTCTGATTGCTGTTCATTGTTCGCGTTTTATTCATAACTTCATAAAACCTGCTTACTTTAATTCCGTCCGTAAGAGGCTCAAGACTGTTGTTTTCCCTATCATAAAAGTGAGGCAGAAACATTGTTTCTGAAAACCTGTTCCATACCTTCAATGGACGGACGTAAATATCGTCCATGTTTGAATAAACGTCCAAAAAGAGCTGTGAGATATCTCTTATTCTTGCAATTGCCTTAGCGGAATGCTTTCCTCTTAAAATGGGAAAATAAGCAACTGTGTCCAAGCTTGCCAAAAAAGGACATGTAACCATAAAGAAATTCCCCATCATCAAGTCGGTTGTCCACGCAGTCTGGAGATCCGAAAGACAGTCAAAGACATAAAACGTGCCGGAACCTTCCCGTTCAATTAAGTTATGAATTTCAACTGTAAAAGTTTCAAATTTACGAGAGAGTTCAACAGGAATAATCTTTAATCCTTCCTGCTCTTCAAGCAGAGCTTCATGGGCAGCAAATCTGACATAAATAACTTTTCGATTATCGTTAATAGCCTGGTTGACATACGGCTTGAGGAAGACTTTAAAGTCCTCCAAACTTAAAACCCGCCATACTATGTTATCTCCAAGTCTGATATTGTCAAGTGTCATATCCATATCGGGAATTCCAGATAATACCCTGTCAAATGTTGCCATAATATTTGCCTCCCCCTTTTATCCATTTTGCAAAATATAAAAAAGTGCGTGACCGAAGTCACACACCGAAAAACGATGCCTGACTTCTGCTGCGACACAGTTCATTCCAAGTAGGATATGACATCAGAGCATACGTTTTTACCAAACAGTATGCCTACTTAGAAAAATATTAAACTGTGTCGCTTTTGTAATTATACCATATAATGATTCGAAGATAAACAGATATAAGCAAAAGAGGTGAATTAATTTGTAATCCTAGATGTAAATTCAATGTAATAGTCAAGTAAATCGTATATCCAATCATTTAATGATGAAAACGGGAATCCAAGGCTTTGCGCTTTTTGAATATTAATGCTGTATTCTGGCTCTCCATTATACGGAGCATTTTCCCCCAAGTTATCAATAATTGCTTTTGTTCTTGTTTTATTCTCTACATAAGCAATTATTTCCCTTAATGAAATGGTGCCCGAAGAACAACCATTAACCGCCCCTAAGAAATCTTTTTCAACCAAAAAAGCCATAAACTTTCCTGCTTCGTCTGAACGAATATATCCCATTTGACAATCAATATTGTCAATGTGCATAGGAATGGATTTTATAACATGTTCAACATAGAATAACAGCCTTTTTGTATAATCATCTTTTCCAATCACAAAGGGATATCTGACTGCAACCCAATTTCTATCACTATACTCTTGCCATAAAGCATATTCTGCATGTCTCTTTATTTCCGCATAATCAAAATCTGCTCTGGAACACCAAATAAGCTTTCCTGCTGTTCCGTCAAAATCTTCTTCCTTCGTATTCATGTGTTTCGGCTGATAGATTGCTGTGCTGGATGTATAAATATATTTACCACAATTTATCGTTTCCATTGCAGATTTGATATCATCAGAGCTATACGCAATTTTGTCAATCACTACATCATAATAAGCGTCTGCGAACATTTCTTTCATACTGCTCACATTCGTTCGATCAAAAATAATTCTATTTACTTTATCACCAAAACTATCTTGCACTTTACCACGGGTTGCAATGGTAACTTCATGTCCATTAATCAACAATTCATTCACCATATGTATTCCAAAGAATCGGGTTCCTCCCAGAACAAGTATTTTCATTTCTGATCCTTTCCCAAAACAATGCGGCCGTTTGCAATATCCGAAATCACTTCAATCAAAAATTCATGTTCTCTTTCCAAAACTCTGGCAGCTAATGTTTCTGCCGTATCATCGGCCCTAACAGGCACCTTAGTTTGGGCAACGATTTCACCGCTGTCATATTCGGCATTTACTCTATGAATAGTAATTCCCGTCTCCCCTTCATGTGCTTGAATCACCGCATTATGAACATTCATTCCGTACATTCCTTTTCCTCCAAATTTTGGAAGCAGGGCAGGATGAATATTAAAGATGCGATTATGGTATTTTTGAAGAATGGATATATGCAGCAATCTCATATAGCCTGCCAAAAAGATCATATCTATATTGTACTTAGATAACACATCCAGAATTTCTTCTGCTAATTTTTCTTCACTGCCAGATTGTTTCGCACTTAAATGATAGCAGGGTATCTTTTCATTCTCAGCTCTTTGCAAAGCCATTGAATTTCCATTATTGCTGATGACCACTGCTACTTTGGCATTTATCTTGCCGGTTTTGCATCCATCGATAATTGCCTGCAGATCACTGCCCCCATGAGAAGCAAAAACTGCAATATTCATCTTGTTGCCCTCCCATTATTATAAGCTATTCTCTATATCACTCAATGCTCCTGCAACTAACTCCTTTACCATTAAACATTCCTTGCGCTGCAGTTCCGTTTTGACTGCGACCGGAGTAAGTATAAGCAGCTCATCTTCGTATTTTCCCTCAATATGAAAACGTGAAAACATTGCATAACCAATGACCGTATCTCTTCAACCAGTTCAAGCAAAGGTAAAAGAGATTTATTTTCCATACATTTTATGATTCGCATTATTATCTTTCCTTCATACTAAAAACTGCTCCACAACAAACACCGCCAAACAAGCCCCCGCCGCCACCGTAACCAGATTTCTGCGGCAGCATGCGAGTATGACTGCTACGGTTACACCTGCAACCGCACTCCACACACTATTGGTCGCATAAAAGACCGCAGGAATCGTCATGGCCGTCAGACAGGCATAAGGAACATAATATAAAAATGATTGGATAAACGGACTGGTTATCTTTTTATGGAAAACGGTCAGCGGAATCATGCGGATCAGATACGTTACCAGCGCCATGACCAGAATATACAAATAAATCATACTGTCAAACCTCTTTTTCTTTCGTTTCCTGCGGAATCGGGAATAGGAGCGCTCCAGTCACTGAAGCCAAAATCGTACAGATAATGATCGATATCCCCGTAGAAATACCCGAAAATAATGGAACATAGTAAATCACGCAGCTAAACAAGACCGCCAGCACAGCAACCCACAGTACCGATCGGACCTTTACGGCTACAGGCACCACGACTGCAATAAACATTCCATAAAGCGCAACACTTAACGCACTTCCAATGGCTGGGGGCAGCACCTGGCCTGCAATTGCTCCTAGCACCGTCCCGCCGGTCCACCCGAGAATGGGCAGGATCTGCAGTCCTACCATATAGGAAAATGTCAAGCTTTTGGCATGTCCCATGGCAACTGCAAAGATTTCATCCGTATTTGCAAAAGCTACTATCATGCGTTGCCAGAGCGGCATTTTCTCCGGCAGCTTTTGTGAAAGTGACAGACTCATCAATGCATAGCGCAAGTTGATGATGAGCTGCGTCAAAATAAGTTCCAATAAAGTTCCACCCGAAGCAATTACCGCAATCCCTGCGAACTGACCTGCACTGGTCACATTGGTAAGACTCATAAGCGCCCCTTGAAAAACATTGATTCCTGATGCCAGTGCTATAATTCCGACACTGAAGCTAACCGATAGATAACCCAGCGCAATAGGCACGCCATCTTTGAGCCCTTCTGTAAAATGCCCTTTCTTTTCCATTATCTGTCTACCTTTCCTCATCTGATAATCCGCATCCTCATCAATCATGGAAAGCATAATTTCTGCAAATGCAGGATCAAACTGCGTCCCCTTCCCTTTTTCCACTTCAGAACGAACCACTGCCTGAGGTAAGTCGCCGCGATAGCTCCTTTTGAAACTCATGGCGTCATAAGCATCCGCAACCGCAATAATCCTTGCTTCCGCCGGAATCTCTTCACCGGCAATGCCATCGGGGTACCCTTCGTCCATCAATTTTGAGGGTTTGTTGATAATGGTATCAGAAATGCCGATCTTGCCCATATCATGGAGCAGTCCCATAATATAAATATCGTTCTGCATTGTTTCGGAAAGCCCTGCGCGCTTTGCAATTTCTCTGGAATAATCCGCCACTCTGGCGGAATGACTGTTGGTATAGGAATCCTTGGCATCAATAGCGCCGGATAAAGCCAGCACGGTCTGTATGACCATCCGCTCCTGCTTTTCATTCTGTGACATCACTTCCTGCGCCTTTATTGCCACTTCCCGGGCCAGATCCGCTTGAAGCCGAACCAGTTCTATTGTATGTTTGACACGAAGCAAAAGCACATCCGGTACAAATAGCTTCTTGATAAAATCCATACCCAGCATATGTACAATAAGTATCTTACCATATGTCCGCCATGTTTACTACATACTATTGTACCACGGCATTGATTTTTCGAATAGATTTTGATATATTTTACTTTATATTGTGTATATGATAGAATATCTAAACAGATTATAATAGCGGAGTTAGTCATGAATAAAGTCATATTCATTATATTATTGACCCTTATGGCGGGGAGCGAGAGTGGAGTCCATCAATACGAAGAATGTCAGAGATCTGCTCTTGTAAGTGCCGACTTTGAACAAATTGACACGGGAAATTACAATGCGGTATTTTTCTCCACCTTTCCAATTAAGTACTATCCCGGTGAGGATTATTTATCCGACGGTGATATCCATCTGTTAAAGACCTCCTATTGCATACCCGATGCGAAAACCCTGTATGAATATTGTGTTCAAGTGTCCAAAAGCAGCAATGCGGTAGATACGATATATTTAGGTGTGCGTCCTGATATCATTACCGCCGGCGATCTGCTGAATCTGATAAATATTTGGGATGATAAACGTTTTGAGATTATTTTGGCATATCCCTCACTTGAATATTGGAAGCGACTTGACGAAGAAGAATTTCTTGCGGAAATGATTGCCTACACCGATTTTGTCAACACGTTGATGTCCCGCTGTGAGAACAACAAGCGGCTGCAAAGCCATTTCTCCCTCTATTTTTATAACTCAACAGAATGGCTGGTAGGCAATAATGCTAACTATGAGAGCTATTTCAAAGCAAATGAAGGCATTGCGCAAGTTTTATCCATGTATTCAGATCAAGACTACGGATATCAATTGACTTTGGAGAACTACAAAGATGCATTGACAGATTTTGAGATACTGGTAAATGACTGTCGGAACGAGAAGGAATCGGCATATCCCGACCTCTCCGAATGGGATGTCGTTTTCTTTGGTGACAGCGTGATCGCCTTCTCAGAAACATCCTCCATTCCCGGTGCCTTCAACGGCTTCACCGGGGCTCACACCTACAACTGTGGCAAAGGTGGATGCCGTGCAGCTATAATGGATAATTATGATGAGTACCCCGGATTTCCGGTAATCGTAGATGCTTTTCTTTCAGAGGATTTAAGTCTTTTTAGTGAAGATTCTCAAATTTATGCAGGAATGACAGACTATTTCGAACATTCGGATCGAAACCGTCAGCAATGCTTTGTGATCAACTTTGGTTTAAACGATTATTTTATGGGCAGACCAATAAGAAATGATGATCCTTATGACATCTATACCTATGAAGGCGCATTGCGCACAGCTATTGAAAAAATACAAAGGGCATATCCTGATGCCGTGATCATCTTGCTGACTCCAAACTTTACTTCTCTCTTTGAAAACGGACAACAGCCCTTATCCGACACAGGTGGACAACTGTCCGACTATGTCGCTTCCGTAATCTCTATCTGCAATGAGAAAGGCCTGCCTTGCTATGACAGTTATAATCTGCTAGGCATCAATGGTAATAATTATGCCCAATATCTGCCGGATGGCTGCCATCCCAACGAATCCACCAGATACATTATGGCGCAGGGGCTGGCAGAATTGATAGGAGCGGTTGCAAAAGGTGGAGAGTAGTGGATCGGGGAATCTCCCAGACTTTACCCATCTATATTTATAAAAGTTTTTCTTCCCACTCGGCTTCTTTAAAACCTGTAAGAACCATGTCTTCATCAATAACAATCGGACGTTTCACAAGCATTCCATTAGAAGCAAGAAGCTTCAATTGTTCTTCTTCGCTCATGGCAGGCAACTTGTCTTTAAGCTGCATTTCCTTATACAGCATACCACTGGTATTGAAAAACTTTTTAAGCGATATGCTGCTCCTCGCATGCCACCGTTTTAACTCGTCATAAGAAGGATTGTCCTCAACAATATGACGCTCGGTATAGGTAATACCATGTGTATCCAGCCACTTTTTAGCTTTCTGACAGGTTGAGCATTTGGGGTATTCAATAAATAACATTATAATTTACCTCCGATTCTTTTGATACAATTTTTGCACAACTCATATTAACACTAACACTTAACCCCCTAAATAGCTTAAAACGCTAAACGGAGATTCCGCCTGAAAGAAGTTATGATTTATTTGTAATCGTTGCGGCATTCCCTCTTTTAAATACCAAACTGCTTGTATTGCTGTCATGCCTAGTCTTTCAGCAGTTTCAAGTTCATAACTGCCACCATCTCCGACATACAGGCATTCATCCGCCCTCACGGAAAGTTCTTCCATGCATCTGCTAAAAATCTCCTCGTCAGGTTTCTGAATTCCCTGCTCATAAGAAAGATAAGCAGCATCAAAATATGGAAATAGTGCACTTTTACGGATTACATCTACCTCCTCAGAAAAACAGTTGCTGATTAATCCAATTAAGATGCCTTTTTCTTTTAGCTTCATAAGCATTGGAATAATTTCCGGATGAAGATGTCTAAAACACTCTTCTTTTGCCGCCACTCGCTTATCCACAATTGTCTTCAATATTTCTTTAGAGTAACACTGATTCTTCCGAAGAATCATCTCCAATGCCTCTTCCAGTGTCATTTTCCCTATCGTACGCGCATATCCTGTAGGCTCCCAAAGTTCTAAAAACTTCTCCTCTGGTATACCCGCATCCGCTGCCATCTGCGCGCCAAAATACAATGGACTTCGGTAGTGAGTGATTAATGTTTCAAACATATCAAAAATCACTGCTCGGATCATATACTATCCTTCCTTGATGTCGGCATTACGTAATCTGCATGCAGTAAGAGCATAATTAAGACTCATTATTTTGGAGCTTATGCTGTGGTGTCAAAGAAAGTTCCTGCACCTGCTTCCATCTGCCGCTCCAGCAATTCCTCAACGGCCTCCTTTGCCTCATCTTCTCTCTCTACTCTCAACGCATTCCGTTTCTGTGCCAGTTCATTTTTCTTCACTTTCTTGGCTGCAGCCTTTTTCGCCGTTTCTTTCTCACTAGCTTCTTTTGCCGCCGCTTTCTTGGCCTCCAGTTTCTGTTCGGCCCGCTTCTTCGCTGCCCTTTCTGCCGCTTTCACCGCTGCTGCCTTTCTGTCTTTCGCCGCTGATTTCGCCGGGTCAATGTGGTCATTGAGGAAGCTCATGCTACGGACTTGTGCGTGGGAGTTCGACGAAGAAAACGGATGATCCGAGCTGCAGCTGCCGCGATAAGGAATTCCATCGGCGCCGGCATATTTTCGGTTTACCTCACACAGAGAAAAAATACTTCCCGTAAGATGGGAGGTAACATTTCTACCGTCGCTGTACTGCAATGTATAGCCTTTCTTCCCTTGAAGTTCGCTGTCCATCAAACCGTATACCTTCGCCCGGCACTCCAGATCAGACGCCATTTTCTTCAGCTGGGATTGATCTATGTAAAGATAAAATTTTCCTGTAACAACTTTGGATGGCTCAGAATCTGTCAGAGTGTACTCCGGGAACCACTCTTTAATTTCTTTTTTCAAGTCTTCCACGCTCATCGTTCCGTCGCCTTCCTGCTGCAAAATCATAGAACGATAATAAGAAACCGCCTGTTTTTTGTAATTCTGAAATCCCTGATTCATATCTTCCAGATACTTGTATACTTTATTCGGATTCCACGTCGGTTTTGCCGATGAAGTCTGCTTTCCGCCTTGTACTGCAAACGATCCCGATGCTGCTAATATTGTGATTGCCATAGTTTATCTCCTTCCAAAATGCCGGTTTCATGTTCGCTTTGGCTGATATATCGGCAGAAAACAGCTGAGCTTTGATACTTGTCAAAGCAAAATCCCGAAATCGGGATTTGTAAATTTATTTTGGCAAAATATCTCCGATTTCGGGATTTTTGTTATATTCCTTCAGATGGATGATCGGAACAATAAACATACTGTCTCCATATATTTATCATCGTCATAACTCATCTCCATATCTTCCTCAATGATGGGATAACACTTTTTACTTTTTATCAATCTTTTGTTTTAGGATATTTATGGAATCAAAATAATCCCGCTCCACATCACTGAGGGTTCTGGCTTTATATTTTCTGTATTCGTTGGTTGCTTTATCAACTGCCTGCATACGTGCGATACTTCCACTACCTTGCAACAATTGTTCTCCGCTCATTGTAAGAATACGATCCAGATGTTTTGTCCAATCCTCCATAGTCATTACCTGTTCCCGTTCCGCTTGACGCTCGGCAAAATCCAAATATCCGGATACAAGCTGCCCCATAGCCCGAAGTTCTTTTTCATCCAGATAATTCTTGGCAATGACAGCTTCTTTTAGCGTTGGCTGTGTTCCGGCAAATGTTGTGAGCCCCATAAATTCTTTCTCAGCATCCGCTCTTGTATAGAGGACCTCTGCTGCAGTTTGCCCATGGATAGCGTAATGAATTTTATTTTGAACCTTTTTAAAAAAATCTATGGAAATTTCAGCTTTTGGATCATAGTCAATGCTGGTAGCATAGATTTCCAAAACCTGCCTGTAAAATACTTTCTCAGAAGCCCGAATGTCTCTGATCCGCTCAAGTAATTCTTTAAAATAACCACCGCCGCCCAAATTCTTTAGGCGCTCATCGTCCAGCGCAAATCCTTTTCGCATGTATTCTTTTAATACTCCGGTTGCCCAGATTCTGAATTGCGTACCGCGTTTAGATTTAACACGATAACCGACCGAGATAATCACATCAAGATTGTAATAATCAACCTGATATGTTTTCCCATCAGTTGCAGTTGTTGCAAAATTTGCAACAACTGATTCTCTTGATAGTTCACCTTCTAAAAATATATTTTTTATATGCCTAGAGATCGTTGATTTATCTCTCTGAAACAGTTCTGACATCTGATCAAGAGACAACCAGACGGTATCTCCGTCAAAAGTTGTCTCAATCTTTGTTAAACCGTCATCGGTTGTATAGATAATAACATTTGAGTTTTTATTCATGTCATCACTGCCATCCATTTCGTTCACCTCATCGTCTTGTGTATTTTCAATATGGGAAAATAAAATAGCAAGCGTAGCGGGTCAACATATAATCGAGCAAATCTCTTTAGTTTCTTTTCCTACAGTGGGCAATTTCGTGGTCTCACAAAAATGATCAAACGCCCATAATCTAATTTAACCGTCTCGAATTCCACACAGTTATAATTATTTTGAACCCGTCGAATTCGACGGATTTAATCCTTCTTATTGCTTTTTACCAGCTTCTCATACTTCAGCTGATACTCTATCAGCCGCGGAATATATTCCGGCGGAGTTCGCCTCCCCGCCTCCCAGTCCTCTAATGTGCGGACAGGTATCCCCGTATGAGTCGAAAATTCTTTTCTATTCTCACCAGTTCCTTCACGAAGTTCTGTTATTCTTTTCGCTATATCCATATTGATCACCCACGCATTGCGATGTATGTATCATAGCACAATACCCGTTTCTTTGCAATGTGTGTTTGGCATTTCTTTACAACCTAACTTTGTCAGTATATCCGATTCGTATTTCAGTATTAATCTGCTCATAACATCATTGCAGTGTTTGAAGGCAGTATTATCCTTTAGATCATCATAATATATTTTTCTCTTATGCTCCACATTATTCCTCTCCCTCCTGCACTTTCGCTGTAAATCCTGGTGTGTTTTCCATGTTGATTTTTATCATCTAAGAGAGTGCATATCCTCTGCTATACCCACACATTTTTCATTCCATAAATTCACATACAAGTGGCAGGTCAGCACTCTGCCCACATCGGAATCGCACCGTCATTTCATGACTGAATTTTCTTCCTAAAATCCAGAAGTATTATTATCACGGATATGCTTCATCGCCCCGCACAACTGCTGTGCATTTTGTCAGGTTCTATCGCTCCATGCCTTTGCTTTAATGCCATATCCGACACTCCCTCACACTCACTCCAGCGTTAATCCGGAGCAGGCATATCATGGCGCACTTACATAGTGGCTACACATATCCTCACGTTCTGTATGTGAAACAATATTCAGTTTTTATCTACTCAGTCTGTCAGTCCAAAAGCATATAAGAACAATATACCCACACTGAGATTATAAAGAAATGAAGTGTCCCTAGAGAGTACCTTTCTTAAAATAATTTGTATGACATCATTCTAAATGATAAATACGCAAAAAACTTGCCTATTTAGAAAAAATTATTTAAAAAATTTGATATTAACGCCTGTATGGTTTTTGGACAGACTGCCTATGCCACCAAAAAAACCGCAAACTCCTTATGGAAAGTTTGAAGTGACATAGCAAGCACTGCCTGTGGATGTCCACAGGCATAATTTTCCCAAGTTTGTCCTAATCGGAAACTTGAAAAAATTGGCTTGCAGAGGGCATATCCCCCTGCACCCCCTTTGTATGAAAAAACAGTAATTTTTTGTAACGAAAAAGGTGTATCGAATTGAAGTTTTTTACTTCATTTCAATACACCTTGATGTGTCCAATAGGCTGTATTTTGTCGGTTTCTTCTATCCTAAGTTTATGTAAATTCCATCTTCTTTTTTCATATTCCATTTTAGATTTTATTTTCATGCTGTTTTATTAAACTGATGTATGTAACTTTTTTACATTGATTAATGATTCTTGTTTGCACTTCGGGTAGAATAGCGGGAAATTTTCAAGCACCGTGTTAGGGCGTATCTTAATCCGCGTCTTGCTCCTGCAAATCGGACACAATACCTATTCGTCTTTATGCAACAAAACCCACCCCCATTAAATGTTTATAGCTGCAATCTTTCTACATACATCTCCTACACTCGTTTGCCCAAAAATTACATGGATGTCATGTGGCTCCGTGTCAAAACAGCCATGCTTTCGTTCTAACATAGCTGCTACTGGGGCTGGCAGATTACCGTGCATTCGCTCAGCAAATCGTGTTTTTATGGTTTCCAAATCCGCTGTTACCAAAACACGAATACTACCATCCGGCAATAGCGACAAGTGTTCTTTTTCCGAAATCACATAGATGATATTCTCCCCATTGATTGCTTCACGCAACTTCGCCTGAAAAGACTGCTTTGCTGCAACTTCATTCTTTTCCAGGCGAAGATAATCCTTGCCGGTATAAATCTGTGCATTTATGCTCCCTTTCAATTTGTCGGCAAGGGTAGATTGGCCCGTACAGCTCTCACCAAAAATTCCAATTACCATTGTTCTCTACTCCCATCAGTCGTTTTTGATTCGCCAATACTCTATACCATTTCTACCTAAAATCCTTTCACTAACCATGTCACGGCGGATGGTACAGAAATCATCATAGAAATCGGCAATAATAATGTTTACTTCCCGCTCGGAATACATCCTGTCAAAATCAAATGCTTCGGCAATAACTTCTAAAACAATGTGTTCCTTTTTGAGCTGGGTGGGAATTGATTTTAGCTTCCCATATTCAAAAAAGGTGTCAATTACCCTTTGTCGGTAATCTGCGTCCCGCTGTGCCTGTTTTTGCGCCTCGTCAGATTCTTGCTGCAGTATTTCCAATATGCTGGTCTGAAATATCTCTTTGTTTAAGGAATACATCATATAATACTGATTTTTGTATGCGGTCACAGCACCAGCGTCCGATAGTTTTTTTAGATGGAAAGAAATTGTAGGCGCAGTAAGGCCCAATCGCTCTGCCAATCTCTCGACATACATATCCTCAACAGCAAGGGATTTCAATATTTGTAGTCGTGACTTATCTGCCAAGCACTTAAATAGGCTGATTGCTTCTGCTTCGGTCATGTAGTTTCCTCCCAAATTTGCATACACATATCCTTGATTTCCTGGATGGTGTCGAGCTTAATGCTTTCAATACGCATTTTTTCAACATCCCTATTCTTTTTGGCCTTTTCATAGGAAGTCATCCAACTCATTGGAATCTGCTCAGCTTTTGTGAAGAAAAAATGTCTCTTAGCTAAATCATCATTCCCACAAACCTTTTCCGCAACAGAGAGAATAGTTTTGAAAATCTCATAGACGTTTGCGCGAACTTTTTCAAAATTCCCTTCATCCATACGGTCATCCTCAGCAAGCAGCTTACTGCGTTGCTTACAGGCTGCAATCTGTTCATCAAGATAGAACTCAAATTTTTGTTGTTGCTCATTCATATCATTGCTCTCCAGTTATAAGACTATCGTACCATGTCCGACAAAATCAATATGATCTGAGGCTGCGTTTGTACCGCCGAACATATTATTTGCGCCAACAGCAATGTGAAAAGAGTCGCACATTTTTTCATCCAAAACAATATAACCGCACAGATCAGTCACATTGGGGTTCATTCCAAAGCCAAGTTCGCAAACAACCCTATTTTCTTGTGGTTGTTTCTCAAAAAAGGCGGTAATTTCAGGTTGATTACTATTGCTTATCAACCCATCTTTGATATGCAATATAACGTGCTTATAATTAGCGTCGTCAAGGTAGAATGTTTCAAAATAAACCGTACCTTGTGTTTTATCTTCGACAGGGGCAATATAAATCTCGCCGCATGGAAGGTCGCCGTCCCCGGCATCAATATGCCACACTCTATCGGTTAGTTCAAAGGAAAGTTCACAATTTTCCCCCGTGCGGAGCAACACTTTATTGACCCCCTCTAAACGCTCTCTTGCCTCCTTGCAAGCCTCATAAATAGCATTATAATCAACATCATAGGCTCTCTCCATACGCTGAATATAATCCTGTGTGTCGAGACCGGATTCTTCTGCGTTTGCGGCAGTGGGAATTCTAATCTGTGTAAAGCGTTTACAGTTCATGAGCTTTGAAAAAAGTTGCGCCATATACTTGCGGTAAAGCTCAAATTTATCTTTATCAATTTCATATCCAAGAATAACAGGACGATAAGCGAAAACATCAAGCACCGTGTCAAACTTAGTGAACAATTCAAAATATTGCTCACTAAAGCAGCTTTCTTTTACTGCAAGGAAAATGTTCCGATTTACAGAACGGGATTGCTGTAACAATACGGGCGTAGCTCCTATCTCCGCCACAGCTACCATAAAGCTGTTTGCAATCTCCTTGTCAGCGTCCTCTCCCCAAAAATGAATGAGGACCATTTCGTCGGCAGATATGCCGCTGGCTTTAACAATTTTAGATATAACTTTTTTGTCCATATAATTTTAAACCTCCAGCCAGATTTTGATTATATCATAATTATATCAAATTTTCAAGTTTATTTAGATAAATGCAAAATTAAAAGGAAAGGGTAAATAATACTCAAAAAACTTATTTTACAGGTCTATCTCTGCCAATCTTGCGAGATCTGCTCTTCTGTCAATAAATTCCCACTGCTTTTCCTTTGGCAACCTATCCCACTGATCTGTAAAGTCTATCTTGTCCTCGGCTTATCCCTTATATAGACAGTGGTAATTTGCTCTCCGGCATTATAATTCACCACAGTTTCCATCTCATACTTTGAAATTTGTCATAATTTCTCGTCCTCCATTTCCGTTTCTGTATCAAAAAAGGACTGCTTTTCGCAATCCTTTTCCTTGTTGCTTTACCCGTGCAATATAAAGATTAGTGACCTTCAGCTCCGTTTTTTCAAATATGTTTTAGAGAATAAATTTACCATCTCAATGTGCCTTTGATTCATTTATACGTCTATGTAATCCGGAAGTAAGTGTTTCATCTATATGGTTATAATAATTCTTACACAATCATCTTCAGATAATTATATAATTCTATTCAACCCGTCACGATTAACATTTTCATAATCAATAAAGAAACATCTTTTGTATTCATTCATGTTTCTATTCCTCTGAATCTGGTATATAGACGTACCCAAAATGAAATTGGGAACTTGTAATCGCCTGCTTTAAGTAGTTACCATTACTACGAAAGCGGAACATTTCAGCTTTTAACTTGTGCTCTTCTTTAATATTTTTTATCATAATCCAGATTCTCGCACGTTCGCCTTCTCCAAATTCAACTGGCACACTCTCGGGGAGATCTCCACACCACACTGGTTCTTTACTTGAAATAATGCCGACAACGGTTGCGGAATAGCAGATTTCATTAATCCCGCCGCCAATAGCAAATAACATCTTAACAATTTCACCTCTACTACAAAGCCTATTATAATAATCCACTTTCTTTTTTGACATTCCAAAATAAAGCGACTCCGTTGAGAACCATGTGTAATCTAAACCATTTGTTTCACAATTACGGATATACGCAAGCATTGTTTCCTCAGCATTTAAAATTTCCCCATTACTAGTAAATGAATCACTAAGCTTAATAAAAATATAGTCATTCACCGGTTCCTCATCGCTACTCTGTAGAATTAATTGCTTAGCCACTTCGACACCTAACATTTTCTTCTTTAGGTTCAAATATAACTGTTCATCTTGACTAATCATATATATTTCCATCATTTCCGATAAAGCAGTTGATTTTGTAATACCTTTTATTCTTGTAAATTCATCAAAAATCCTCTGTGTCTTCTCATCAGCATATAATGATATATAACCCGGTCTTCCCATATAAGCACTCCTCTCTTTTTGTACCGCAACTGTCGATTCATATATATTAATATCACTTTTACATTATAATGTCAACATCTTGTACCGCAATCGTCGACCTATTCTTGATTATAATTTACCCACAGGATTTTCTCCCTTGAACAACAATTTTGTCAATAGCAAAGCTATTTATCCCCTATGCATCTATAAAACCAATCAAAAAATCAGGCAAATACCAGCCATTGTTATGCCCAATTCAAACTTGCCTGAATTTAACCACCAACATCTTGGGGGCTGACCCTGCAAATTCCTTCCTTTTCCCATACGAACAAAGTTCACATTAATAACCTGATTCGCATTATACTGCATCACATTTGGGATAATAGGGCAACCGTCTCAACATGCTTATCATTGTCCAAACTCATCTCTATGTCTTCCTCAATGATCGGTAGCTTGAACTTAATGGATTTCAGCCACTGACCATTAGGCTGCCTATCCTCATAAACCTGTATCTCAGAGATCAGCGTTTCCATAAACTGACGGCGTTCCACCTCATTCATCACGGCATAGAGCTTTTCAAAGTAGATCAGCACCTTATAGATATTATCTCCGGTCAGCTTCTCCGCTTCAACTGCCTGCTTCTTCGCCCTAGCTTCAATAAGCTTTGTCTCTGCATCTTCTATCTTATCATACATCCGGTAGAGCCTGTCATCAAGGTCAGCTTTCCGTTTGACATAATGTTTGTCGTCCGGATCGAGGGAATCTATTTCTTCCGCAAGCTTAGTCTTAATAGAATAGAACTGGCGGAGCTGCTTCTCATAATTAGCTAATTCCCCGTCTATGGCAGTGGTATCAACCTTTCTGTTGATCTTTTCCTGCATCATGGCAGCAAACTTGGGATTGCTCACCAGTTTTACTATGATCTCCGCCACGGCATCGTCCAAAAGTTCTTCCCGTATCTGCTTATTATAGTCGCATTTATGACCACGAAGCATCTTCCGGTGTTTACAGCCATAATAATAAAAGTCCTTATATTTCGTACCGTCCTTTTTATTCTTGATACACTTGTTGCCATACATACCCGCACCGCAGACCGGACATTTGACAATTCCAGAAAGAAGATGCGTCCGTGTATCCTTTGCCTTGTTCACATGCTCATACTTCTTTGCCTGTGCAATCAGTTTTACCTGTGCAGCCTGCCAAACATCTTCAGCAATGATTGCTTCATGTTGTCCGTCCACCAGAATGTAATTGTCCTGCTCCACAAGATGATACTCGTTCCGTGTTCCGTGAACTTTTTCCGTCTTTCTGCGTCCATAGGCAATCTTCCCGCAATACACCGGATTTTTTAAGATGATCCTTATCAGATGTGCATCAAAGAGCGGATTTTTCCCATTCTGCCGCTGTATTTTACGGATACCGTGATTTTCAAGATATTTTGCCACTCCGTTAGCGCCGATATCCGTATTCACATACTGGTCAAAGATCACCCTGATAGCCGCTGCCTCTTCTTCATTGATCTGAAGTTTCCCGTCTGTCAGCTGATAACCATAGGGCGCAAAGCCGCCGTTCCACTTTCCCTCACGGGCTTTCTGGATACGCCCCTCCATCGTCTGAACTCGGATATTCTCCCGTTCAATTTCAGCAACCGCTGACAGGACGGAGATCATCAGCTTTCCCGCATCTTTGGAGGAATCAATACCGTCCTCCACACAGATCAGGTTTACGCCAAAATCCTGCATGATCTGTAAAGTAGAAAGTACATCAGCCGCATTCCTGCCAAATCTGGATAACTTAAAAACAAGGACAAAAGAAACACCGTCTTTCCCTGCCTTTATATCTTCCATCATGCGGTTGAATTCCATTCTTCCCTCAATGGATTTACCGGACTTTCCGGCATCCTCATATGTACCCACAATCTCATATTCATTATAGTCAGCGAATGCCTTCATTCTGGCTTTCTGCGCATCCAATGAATAACCGTCTATCTGCATGGCTGTGGATACTCTGGTATAGGTATAGACTTTGACTTTTTCTTTACTCATCCTGCTCTCTCCAATTGTGCAACGCCCGTTGCACTTTTTACTACAATATCTTCTGCTATTCCAACTCTTTCTCTATTTCCTCGATAGACGGCAGACTGCTTTGTAACTCTTCCGGCAAGGACTGTGTAATCTGGTTTTTCCATTCCGCAACACCAATCGGGTTTTGATACCCAGCTAAAGAATACTCAACCACTGTTTCATTCTTTCCTTTGACCAGTAAAAGTCCAATAGTAGGTTTATCGTCCGGATGCCGTAAAATATCATTAACCGCATTCTGATACATATTAAGTTGGCTGATAAATCCCGGCTCAAAGTCACAGGCTTTCAGTTCAATCACAACATAGCAGCGTAGCTTTAAATGGTAAAACAAAAGATCAATATAAAAATCCTGACCGCCTATTTCTAAGTGTACCTGTCTGCCAACAAAAGCGAATCCCTGCCCAAGTTCCAAAAGAAACTTCTGTATATGCTCGGTCAGTTTCTGCTCAATTTCCACTTCCCGCCTTGGCATATCTGTTCCCAAGAAATCAAACAGATAAGGATCTTTAAATATCTGATTTGCCATGTCTGAATCAAGAGGCGGCAATGCAGCAGGAAAATTATTAACCGTCTTTCCGGTACGCTCCATCAATCTGCTCTGAATCTGCAACTCCAGAATGGCTTTACTCCAGCCATTTTCTATCGTTTTACCAGCATACCATATGCGTTCTTCCTCCGTTTTTAATTTGTCCATTAATGTTATATTTGTACGCCACGGTATTTGTGCAACGACCCGTTGCACAATTTCATAATCCGGCCAACATTGGGCAAATTTACGCATATACTTGATGTTTCGAGGAGAAAAACCAGACATTTCCGGGAACGCATCTTTCAAGTCTTTTGCCATACGATCTATGACCTTTGTTCCCCATCTCTCTTCTTCCTGTTTCGCTAAAATAGCCCTACCGATATTCCAATAAAGGCAGATCATACTGGCATTGGCATTCATTACAACAGAAACTCTTTGCTTCTGAATTTCACTTTTGATTTTTTCTATGAACTCCAAATAACTGTCACCCATTTCGGAAAGATTTGGAGCAATCGGAAAAATTACTCCCTCTTTATCTTTTCCCATGTGCTTTTGATTATCCATATGTATTCTCCTTTGCCTTTCTTTCATATTTTCGGCTTTTGTTTGGACAGCATTATCACGATTATTATATCTCATGGCTGTGCTGCTTGCAATACAGAATTCTATTCTTTCTCCAATAATTCCTCTTTATTTTCCATGTCTAATTTTGTGTCGGGCATATCCGCAATATCCAAATCTGCTGCGTACTTTTCAATCAGGTTAGCAAGTAGATCTGCCAGTCCGCTCCATTCATCCAACATGATATTTTCTATTTATTCTTTACCACTTTCATATAAGATTTTTCCATTCAGTTCCCTCCTTCTGCACGCAAAAAAGGCAGCATAAACTAAAGTGTTTATAACTGCCCTAACGCTGTATTTTTTATCTGTTTTTTATCATCTCAAAGACTGCAGATCCTCTGCTATGCCCACACATTTTTCATTCCATAAATTCACATACAAGTGGCAGGTCAGTACTCTGCCCACATCGGAATCGCACCGTCATCTTTGTGACCGAGATTTCAAGATTTCTCCGAAATCTGGAAGTATCATTATCACGGATATGCTTCATCGCCCTGCACACCTGCTGTGCATTTTGCCAAATATTTCTCGCTCCATGCCTTTACTTCAATGCACTGTTTGGCATTTCCTCGTGTTCACTCCAGCAATGATCCGGAGCAGGCATATCATGGCGTACCTGCATAGCGGCTACACATATCCTCATGTCCTGTATGTGATACCATATTCAGTTTTTATCTGCTCTGTCTGTCAGACTAAAAAGCATATAAGAACAATATGCCCACACAGAGATTACAAAGAAATGAAGTGTCCCCTATAGGGTACCTTTCTTAAAATATTTTGTATGGCATCATTGTAAATGATAAATATGCAAAAAACGTACCTATTTAAAAAAGCTTTTTGAAAAAATTTGGCATTAACGCCTATATGGTTTTTGGACAGACTGCCTATGCAGCCTAAAAACCGCAAACTCCCTACGGAAAGTTTGAAGTGATATAGCAAGCACTGCCTGTGTCATGACATGTGGACGAATAGCAAGCACTGCCTGCGTATATACGCTGCCAGAATAGCAAGCACTGCTTACGGGCGTCCACAGGCAAAATTTTCACAAGTTTTTCTGCACAGAAACTTATGAAAATTTGCTTGCAGAGGGCATATCCCCCTGACCCCCTTGAGATTTAAAAAACAATGATTATCCAAGATGAACCATATCATTTTAATAAAAAAGTGTATCGCAGCAAAGCTTTAATCTTTACCACGATACACCATATCTTATTAAATCAATAATTCATTTTTTTCAATTTATACTTTCTAATATCTCAAGTACAATAGAAAAAATATCTCGAAAATTTTCAAACTCTTCTTTCTCTAAAGTTGGGACGACGGTATATGCAAAATCAACTTTAGAATTATCTTTTATTTTATTATAATACCATTCAATATTATCAGTCACTTCTAAATCTACTTTTGTACCGTTTACCAATACTGTTGTTATCATAGGTTCAAATTCAAGTTTTTTTCCATTCACTTCTTTACATAAACTATCATACCCGAATAAAAACTCAATTGAAAGCTTCCCTGCCCTTGCTATCTCTTTAAGCATCTCAGTATTTGCCGGAATAACAAAAGCATAACCTTTTTTATTAGTGTGAATTTTCCATGGTTTTCCTGTAACTGCATGATAATTTCCATCTAATCCGAATTCTTTCAATCCTGTTGTATCGTTATCAAATAAGCCTATTATAGTTTTAACAGAATCAAATCTCCATGCGCAAAGTGTATTTTTTAGAATTCCCGCACCTGCGATTGCATTTTCTTCTTGATCATCAAGTAAGTTACAACTTTTAATATCAAATGGGCATTCATAATCATATAATTTTTCCCATGCAACTGTTAAAATTTTTGCATCTGTCTTTCCTTCTGTTAATAAAACCGGTTTTTGCGAAATTAGCAATTCTGTTTCTAAATCTTCAATTTTATCTTTCATTTTTTTATTTTCTTCTACAATACTTTTATACTCGTCATATTGGCGTCGTAAAATTTGTATATAACCCAGTTCCTCTGCCAAAGATGGAAGATGCTCTGCGTGCTCAAAATCAACTATTTTGGTCTCATATAATGATTTATAACATCTATATCCCTTACCCTTATCTCTATATCCCAAATCAATAAATGCTGGGGAATGTGTTGTTAACATTATTAAACTATTTTTAGCATATGTTTGATAAAAATCTTCTGCCATTTCTCTTGCCATATTAAATTCTAAAGAATTTTCAGGCTCTTCAAATCCCCAAATATAATTTTCACTCGCATTTTGAGCTATATAATTAAGAATACTTGGAATATATCTAACTCTAATTCCATCACCTCTGTTCTCTAATGAAACAGTGCTGTCTGCCATTGTTGTAATTATACGCAAGGTTTTATATAATTCGTCTACCTCTGTCGGAGTGGCTATCATTGAATCAACACTTGTTGCCTCTCTGAATTCATCACTTAATTCTTTAGTCGCTATAACTACATTTTCAAAAAGTGTTGATAATGATGAAGTAAGTTGTTCGTTTCCTGATAATTTCTTTGAGTATACAATATTCTGTAATTTCTCTAGCATTTCACCAAACAATCTTTGATCTTTGATTGCAGGAATATATATGTATTTTACATTATTCAGAAATCTAGTAAGTGATGCCCTACTCCTTGCATTATAAGTTCTCCCCTGTTTTTTTAACTGTATTTCTATATTATCCGTTATCTGTGGGGTTTCATCTTCTCTGTTCCATTTTTTTGATATTGTAAAACTATCCGGCAGTGTTTTTTCATATTGTTGCCCACGTTTAAAAGTAATCTTTATCTGTATAAACTGCTTACCCTTTACTGTTTCTCTACGCACCTCATCTAGACGCTGTAAATTATAATTTTCTTTAAAAGCATAATCTCCCTCAAATACAACATAATTATTAAAAAATAAATTAAGCGCTTTCAATACATTTGATTTTCCTGCATCATTCTTTCCCGAAAATATATTTATATCACTAATATTAGAAATAGTTGCTCTATAAATAGATCTAAAATATTGTATTTCGATTTTTTCTATCATTAAATTTTTCTCCTTGTACTTATATTAAACTTTTGTACATTTGGTTTTATGTTACAATTCTACCTTAATACAAATTTCATAAGGCATATTATCATATTTAATTATTCCGGCAATTTCTTTAAAAAATGCGCTAAAATATCATTCCATCCATTTATGTTTGAAACAGCTTTCTCTAATGCTTCTTTGTAATAACTTTCTTCAATATTCAACAGTTCAAATAATATACGACGATATAACAAGCTCATTTTTAAAGCATATAAAATAGATTCGGCTCCATTAAGATATATTCCCTTTTGCTCACGTTTAATATGCATAATACGAACGCGACTATTTACCATCGCTAACAAAAATTGTTCGTAATTATCCGACAATTCTCTTTTAAAAATATCCACACCATATTTTGTAATTAACGCATCCAAACAATCTTTAAGAGATGTAGTACGAGTTCCTGGTTTTAACGAGGCAAATAAATTAGTGTGCTCTTTAACGATCTCAACAAGAGGCTCTGACAACTCAATCATAAATGCACATTTAACATCTACTGTTATACCACTGTTACTTAATGAATATAAATAGACTTGATGAGCCACATCTAATTCTTCGAGTAATTTTTCCCACTTGTTAAATAACTCAGGTGTAAGAATAGAATCAAATTCAAGCAGTTTGTCTACATCATATGTACAAAAATTAGCTGATGAAAAGTAAGATAATCTTTGTTTCATGAGGTTTTCTGCGGCTACCCTTAATACATTTTCGTTACTAATATCAGATTTCGAAAATTGCATTTGTGACAAAGGAATAAATATACCATCAAATATCATCAATAATCTCTCGACACGGGTAAGTACTGCATTCAAATCAAATACAGAAATCTCTTCATCTGAGGTCAATGTGATTTCCCTCATTCCACACTGTTCTACTTTAATGTGAAGGGGATGCTCCCCGTCTGTATCAAACTCTATATTGTGAGGGCCTTTTAAAAATAATTTATCACTTTGAAATATGGCAGATAAAGTTTTACATTTTATTTCTTGCTCCATAATTTACTCCTCAATGTTTTCAATAATATCCTGATACATTTTCATAAGTTCTGCTACACATTTTTCTTCAGTAGTGTCCCTTATCGAAAAACCATATGCCTGCATAACTGCTTTGTCATTCTTCAAATGGGCTTTTCGCAATTCTGGCGGCATAAGTATTTCATCATAGAGATCTGCTAATGAACTATCAGGATAAAGCGCTCTTGCGTCTAAAATGCCCTGTGCTGTTGCTTCTATTTTAGCTTTCTCCTCTTCCGTTGGGTTGCACCACGGATAATTATTATATACAACAGCAGAGGAATATCTATAATCACTTTTAATTCTTCCACATATAGCTCTCACCCATGCCATATGAACATTTGACATTAAAACACCAAACGAAAACAAATCTGCATCAGGAATAAGCATATTAGCATCCCCACATATAATATCTTTGTCAGCATATCCGATTGGAATATATCGCCTATTCTCAGATGAATGTCGAGGGACAATCAAATAATCTTTATCCGGCTGTCTAATTTCGCCAAATAAAGACGGTGTTGCCGCCAATTTCCTAGTCGCTTCCCTATTGCTCCCACTTCTCATTTCTTGAACTTTTTGAACTGCCTCCCAGATTGGAGGAATTGCTTTTATATCTGAGGGACTAATCCCCTTTAACCATAAACACCACCTACTTTTGTTATGTAAAAATTCTGTTGCTCCCACAAAGCGTTTAAACATTTTTTCTGCCAAAGGATACTTTTCTACAACTACACTTTTTTCTTCTTCGCTATAATCACACAAAAAACCACCATCATTAGGCATACTTCCAAAATCCATTTGAGGCACATCTTGTAGAGGCTTTTTTCGATTTACAATAAATACATTGGGTGCATCGTATAAATAAGCATTGATATTATCCACTTCATGGACAATACTATCCCCATAAAACAGTTTTCTTTTACCTGTAGATATTTTACCGCTAAATCCTACAATCACACAATGTACAGCGGCTTTGTCTTTTGCTTCACTCTCCCACTTAAAAGTCCGATACGCAAAATCTATATGTATTCCTTTTTCAAATAACTGTTCCCATAAGATTGCCACCTGTTCTCCTTGTGTAATAGAATTAGTTGACACAAAGGCAACACTAATAGATGTGCCTTCTATAAGCTCTGTTGCTTTCTTATACCATGCCGACACATAATCTAAATTGCCCAATCCTTTTAACTTACCAAAGACAATTTGCATATCATCTTTCTGTGATACCGTCATCAATCTAGCCCCAATAAAGGGAGGATTTCCCATAATATAGTTCAGTTCATTTTTAGCTACTATACTTTCCCAATCTAGCTGTAATGCATTTCCTTCTTGGATATTTGCATATGATTTCAAAGGAAGAAAATCAAGGTTCATATGCACTATGTCCTCTGTTTCCTTCATCATCTGGCTTTCTGCTATCCAAAGAGCAGTTTTGGCAACTGTAACAGCAAAATCATTTATCTCAATTCCATAAAATTGACTAATAGATACCTGAATCGGATCAATGGCTTCTCCTAATACGATCTGTCCGTTTTGTAATTCAATTAGAATATCATTTTCTAGCCTCCGTAAAGAAATATATGTTTCTGTAAGGAAATTTCCGGAACCGCACGCCGGATCAAGAAACTTTAATTGTGCAAGCTTACTCTGAAATGCGCTTAACTTAGATTTCTTAGTACGCACTACTGAAATCTGCCTAATTTCATTTAGCTCGGATTTCAACGCATCCATAAACAGCGGATCAATCACTTTGTGAATATTCTCAATCGAAGTGTAGTGCATACCACCACTTCTTCTTGTTTCCGGATTTAGTGTACTTTCAAAAACTGCACCAAAAATAGTAGGACTAATATCAGACCAATCAAAATCTGCGCTAGCCTTTGAGAGTAGCAATTCCTTGATTTCCTCAGTAAAAGGTGGTATCTCAATATCTTCGTCAGCAAACAAGCCGCCATTCACATAAGGAAATGCAGCCAGTTTAGGATTATCTTCGGCTAAATATTTGTCTCTATCTTCTGTTTTGGTATCGAGTATCTTAAATAGCTCCAACAACGCCTTCCGAAAGCCATTCACAGGTATATCTTTGAGATAGTCATGGAACATCATATGCGAACCAAAAATGCCTGCATCTTCAGCATATAGACAAAATACAAGCCTTACGCAAAGTGCATTCAGGCTTTTAAATGAGTTTTCATCCGGATCTTTATACTGCTCTAGCAACTTGTCATACAATATTCCCACGATTTTACCCGCTTCTACGGATATTTCCATTTCATGAGATAACTCTTTGACCTCTTTTTTAAACATAAAATCAAACAGAGGCAGCTTATGTCTTACTTCCTCTAATGTAATAACAACAGGCGCTTCATTCGGCCTGTTCATATCATGTATTTCAAATGACCTAAAATTGCAAGCAATTATCCATAATGGTGTTTCGTCAGGTATCATCCACTGTGCATAGTTTCGTCCCTGCTCAAAAGGTGTACGCAAAGAACCGTCTGACTGCTGTGCCTTTTTATTTAAATCTTTATTAATGCTCTTTTGCTCAATCAATACTCTGGTTTCCGGTATGTAAACATCAATAAACTTGGTTTGCTCATCTATGATTACTCTCTTTTCGAAAACCAACTTCTGCGTTACATTCTCAATTCCCAGTACATTACCACAAAATTCAATCCAGAATCGTTGGCAATCACTTTTCTCATCGCCAACACCATGCCAATCATTATAGAATTTTGTAGCTGCCGCTCTCTGTTCTGCTTCAGTCATGATATCATCTCCCTATATATTCAGAAGTTGTGTAAAAATTGTACGTCTTCTTGAATTGCTCTTATTATTAAAATCCACCTTGTTATACCAATCTACCAGCTTCTCAATTTCTTCATCTGATGGATTTGGTTTATATACAAAATAGCCTGTAATATAATTAATATAATCAATTCTGTCTGGTTCATGAACATCTTGTTCCTGAATAAATGTCACAGCTTTATCAAGTGCCTCAAGTGTTTTAGCAAAACACTGCTTTAGAATTGCCGAATCCAATGCACACAGTTGATTTTCCTTTGTGTCAGACGGTATTGGAGCATATGCATCTGTGTGGGCCTTATTCATAATTATTTCATACGCTGGATTTAGTGCTGCAATCGGATATGATACACTTGTCTTTTGTGGCGAAAAGAAATCATATCCATCTTCAAGCAATCTATTTTTAAATTTTAATGTATACATTGTATAGATATCAATTCCATGAACCTTCATCTTTGAAAATCTCATTTGAAGTGCACTCACTCGGCTTCCTGCATTATTTAATACTTCAAACCATTCTATTTGTTCATCTTCAGTAAGATTCTCAGCCTGATTGATTGTGTAATAATAACTACGGATTTTGGATCTACACTGAACCAATATTGTCATAAAGCTAGGATCTTTCATCATGTTATTTCTTGTTAAGTATTCATAAAATACACCATCTTCTTTGTTAAGTAATATTCCTACAGGTATCTGTGATTTTGTAAAAGCTCCATCTTCTAAAAGGAACCTTCCTCTAGCAACATCTAACACAATATTTCTAAAATCATCACTGTTAGAGTATGCTTTATAGTTTGTTGTCAATCTTTGCTGTCCATCTACAACTGACATTTGCCCTTTTTCAATCTTCGCTTCATCTATCATTTCTCTGTCATCGAATGACACTTGCGGTACATAATCATCCGTATCAAGAATTATGTTCATAGAAATAGGCGCCACCGGAGCTTTTCCTAACAACTGATAATTTAATAATTCAATCGCTTGTCTCTTGGTCCAACTTACATCTCTCTGATATAGTGGTAAACTAATTTCTTTCTTTTCAATTTTTTTACACATATCTAAAACTGTCATCTTATGAGATTTTTCTGTTGGATTGAATGATGCAGCCTGCATTAACGCTTTACTTATTTTCATGATATATCTCCTTTCATTATGCGGTACAGATTTTATGTGTATCAATATATCACAATTACTCAATGTTGTCAATTCCGCTCCGCATATTTTTGTTTTCATTTTTCACTTATACTGACGCAGCGTTTTACTTTTTATTGATTTTTGCGCATTTTTATCTATTTTGTGCATTGCTGCTTATTTTTTTCGCTTAATTTTTGAGCGTACAAAAAACTTAACGGTTATGGACAAAATTACATCCATAACCGTTAAGCTGTGCTACAAAGGTATATATTTAATATTACAAGATACTTACCATAAGAATCCCACCGCATTTTTTCTAAAAGAAGTTGTCAGCATTTTTCCAAACAGAACTGGCCTCTTGCTCAAACCATTGCCACTCATTTTAACCTCCAGCACTACTATCTATAGATTACCAGATCAATGTACAATTAAATGCTTCAAATCATTTTAAAATACTTAAGCGCTGCCTTAATAGCCTCTTCTTTCTCCGGCGGACACTTAGGTTGTCTGGAATCTTCAGACTTCGGCAGATTATAATTCACTCTTTCAATAATCCCAAACTTCCGCTTTACCTGAGCAATATAGAGATTGCTGACCTGTAGACCCGTCTTTTCTTTCACATATGCCTTGATTTCCTCATATGTAGCCTTACTTTCTGCAGCCGTCAAATCCATCTCATCCAAATTGATTTCCACCTCAATATGATGCTCGACATTGAGTTTGGACAATAAGCATACCGTCTCCACATGTACCGTATGCCCGAACTGATCCACCGGTCTAACCTTCTTTAACTCATACCCACCATCACAAAGTATTCTCAAATCCCTTGCTAAAGTAGCGGAGTCACAGCTCACATAGACAATGCGGGACGGAGCCATTTTTAACATGGTGGAAAGGCATTTCTCATCGCAGCCCTTGCGGGGAGGATCCACCACAATAACATCCGGATGCAGCATGGCGGCATCTGTGCCCGACTGCTCCTGAAGGGCGCTTTGGCGCTCATAAAATGCAGGCAGTACCTCTTCCGCTTTTCCTACAAAAAACTCGGCATTGGAAATACCGTTGCGGGCGGCGTTGGCTCTGGCGTCCTCTATGGCCTGGGGAATGATTTCTACACCGTAAACCTGCTTAGCTTTGGTTGCCATGAAAAGTGAAATGGTACCGATACCGCAGTACAGATCCCAAACGGTCTCTTTACCGGTCAGCCCCGCATACTGCAAGGCCAGACTGTAGAGCTTCTCCGTCTGGATGGGATTGACCTGATAAAAGGACAGAGGAGAGATGGCAAACTCCAGCTTTTCTCCCGTAAAATCCATATCCGGCTTTTCCATGTCCCGAACCCGGATACTGTCCCGAATGGTATCGCTGCCCCAGATGGTATATGTCTCTTTTCCCAAAATCACATTAGTATTTTCATCATTTATATTTATCGACACACTTGTCATATTTTGTATTTTGGACAATCTCTCAAGCAAAATCTGCTGATGCGGTAGATACTGCGCTGTACCCTTTTTGCCCCGATAATTCAGTACCAGGCACACCATGATTTCCCCGCTGGCAAAGCCAGTACGAATCAGGATATGGCGGATGAGACCCTTACCACTTTCTTCTTCATAGGGCGCAACTTTAAATTCCCGCATATAGTCAAGAATCGTATCCAGAATTTCCTTATTTTCTTTTCTGCCCAAAAAGCATTCCGTATTCGCAATGATAGAGTGGGTTCTGCCCGCATAAAACCCGGCTATGGGATTTCCCTTCTTATCCCGCCCTACAGGATATTGGGCCTTATTGCGATAGTGAAAGGGTTCCTCCATGCCTACAATGGGCTCCTTGACCCTGTCAATTTCCGCTTCCGAAAAACCGCCGATGCGCAGCAGATGATTCTTAACCTTGTCCTGCTTAAAATCCAGCTGTTTGTGATAATCCAGCGCCTGAAGCTGACAGCCGCCGCATTGCCTATGACTCTCACAGCGGGGCAGCACACGAAAAGGAGAAGGCGTTACCACCTTCTCTAATTTTGCATAGGCATAATTCTTTTTACTTTTCATGATTTTGGCTTCGACAAGATCACCGATTATGGCATCTTTAATAAAGAGAGTAAATCCCTCCAGTTTGCCGATGCCTTCTCCCTCGATACCGATATCCGTAATCTCCACCGTCACCCGGTCATTCTTTTTCCATTCCATTTTCTCTCATCCCATTAGGTGCCGTGATTTAATACGACAGCAAAAATTACTCCAGCCTCGTACCCCTTAAATTAGATTCGAATACTCTATTGTAACCCAGCCAGTTTGTGTCCGTAGCACTGCCGAAGATTTCATTCATCATTTCCAGCTTGGCATCCGTATTATCCGCCATATTCAAGGCCACCGCCTCAAAGAGCGCAGGCTTCTTGGGGGAACCGAATTCATATTCCCCATGGTGGGTCAAAATGCAATGCTTCAATTCGGAAGCCAGAACCGGCGGAAATCCGGCAATGGTACTAATTTTCTCACCTATCATCTCACAACCCATCACGATATGCCCCAAAAGCTGTCCGTCATCCGTATAGTCATTTTCCGGAAACAGGGAGATTTCCTTGGTTTTTCCAATATCGTGGAACATGGCAGCCGTCAGCAGCAAATCCCTCTTTAACAGAGGATAGGCGCCGCATAAATAATCGCAGAGTTTCGTAACGCTCAAGGTATGCTCCAACAGGCCTCCCACGAAACCGTGATGCATGGTCTTAGCAGCAGAGGATTGGCGGAAACGTTTGATAAAAGCTGCATCCTCCACAAAAAATACCTCCAGCAGTTTTTTCAGATAAGTGTTTTCTACGGAATTCACATATTGTAACAGTTCCGTATACATCTCATCTATATTTTTACTGCTGACGGGCAGATAATCCGAGGGGTCATATTCTTCCTCTCTGCAGATGCGGACACGTTTCACACTGAGCTGTAATGCACCCAGAAAATTGCTGACTTCCCCGTATACCTCAATGTAATCCAACGCATCAAACTCCTCAATACCTGCGCTGTTCGGCTCCCATATTTTAGCGTCTATGGTGCCGGTTTTATCCTGCAAGATCACATTCTCGTAAGGTTTTCCGTTCTTTGTGACTGCCGACTGTTTATGTTTGCAGAGATAAATATCGGAAACTCTGTCCCCTTCTTTAAAATCCTTGATATACTTCATCCTTCTATCCTTTCTATAGGCCCTCTGAAAATGCGCCTTCGTAATGCCCGCCGTTTACGCTATTCCGCTGTTCCCAGCGTAATTTCCATACTGATTTCCCGATAGCTGTTCTGGGAAAGCCGTTGTATCACTACGGTGACTGTCTGCCCTGCCTCCAGCCGCTGCAAAGTTGTGGTATAATTGGTAAAATTCTCAATGCTGCTGCCTTCCAATTCCACGATCACGTCACCTCGTTGGATACCCGCCAGCATAGCCGGCGAGTCCATGGCCACTTCCCGCACATAGGCTCCAAAAGGTACGCCCATTTCCCTGTTGGCCACCGCGGTCACATCCACACCGCTTATGCCAAGATATGCCGGTTCTTTTCCGTTTGACATATTTTCAATGAGCTTCTTCAGTTCGGAAATCCCAATGGCAGTTACTGCATTTCTCCTGTCTGCACCTCCACCGCCCGGAATAATAACGCCGATCATCTGAGCCTGCATATTGAACAACACACCCGTAGCCTGTCCACTTCCGTAAATGTCCGTTGTAAACAGCTTATAATTGGCATCCACCGTGCTCATTATACTGCTTGCAGAGGATAGCATACCATATCCGGCAGATCCTACCGTCCCCATAGGCGCACCCAACGCAACCACCGGAATACCCACCGGATTCCGCATATTGGAGGAGCCCAGGGTAGCAACTCTTGTCCCGGTGCGGGTACTCTCCGGCAGGCCTTCAAGCTGTACCGCCACTACCGCTAATCCTGTCTGTCTGTCCCACTGCCTGAGTTCGGCCGCGGCGGATGTACCGTCGTTAAAGGTCACCAGAATGCTCTCAGCTCCCCTCACAGTTGCACTGTCTGTCAAAATAAAATATTCCTGCCCGTTAGTGTAAACAATCACACCGCTGGTCTGCCCTTCACTTTCATAAGTATTGTTCAGCCAGTCCACATCCGAGGTGACTCCGGTCACTACAACCATGGAGGTTTCCAGTTCATGGGTGTAGGAAGCCATGGTATTATAAAGCTGCTCATAATGCCTCTTATCCATTTGCAGATTTTCCAAAATCTTCTGCAACTGCTCATCTTCCAAAATAACGGATTCCACCACTTCCTGCAGGGAGGACTCATCATATTCATCCACCAACATATCCTCCGGTGCCATCTCGTCCGATTCCTCCGGTAAAATAACCAAAGGCGGTTCTTCCTCCGGGTAGAGCCAGTTATTGAATACCGGTTCCAGAATCAAAAAGGTCAGGCAGGCAATAAGGCCAAAGATCACCGCCATACACACCGTTGTCACAATCTTTCTTAACAGTTTCTTTTTATTAATAGGCCTCTCTTTAATTTTCTCTATCATAAAATCCGACTGCTTGTTCGGCTCGGTATCCGGCATTCTCATATAACCTCCTGCCTTTTCTGGTACTTTTAGTTAAAAGTATAGCTGATTGTCCGGCGATTGTAAACGTTTTATGCGTACAAAAAAGACCTGAAAGCTCAGGTCTTTTAAGCAGCTAGCGGGAATCGAACCCGTCTCTCCAGCTTGGGAAGCTAGCATTCTACCGATGAACTATAGCTGCACACAACATAGTATATCATAGTCTCGGTAAAAATGCCAGTGTATTTTATTGTACTGCCTTGAAAGCCTCTTCCAGGTCTTCAATAATGTCGTCAATATTCTCCGTACCGATGGACAGGCGGATGGTGTTGGGTGCAATACCCTGATCTGCCAGTTCTTCATCGTTAAGCTGAGAATGGGTTGTGGATGCGGGGTGGATTACCAGAGATTTCACATCCGCTACATTTGCTAACAGGCTGAAGAGTTCCAGATTGTCAATGAAATCCTGTGCTTTTTTTGCATCTCCTTTGATTTCAAAGGTAAAAATGGAACCACCGCCGTTAGGGAAGTATTTCTTATACAAAGCCTGCTGCTCCGCATCCTCTGAAACAGAGGGGTGATGTACTGCTTCCACCTGCGGGTGATTCTTTAAATACTGTACTACTTTCAATGCATTCTCCACATGTCTTTCTACACGCAGGGACAGCGTTTCCAAGCCCTGCAGGAAGAAGAATGCGTGGAAGGGAGATAAGGTTGCACCCGTGTCACGCAGCAGGATAGCGCGAATTTTGGTTACAAAAGCTGCCGCGCCTACCGCCTTGGTGAAGCTTACGCCATGGTAGCTGGGGTTGGGCTCGACCAGAGAAGGGAACTTACCGCTTGCTTCCCAATCAAACTTGCCGCTGTCTACGATAACACCGCCGATGGTGGTACCGTGCCCGCCGATGAATTTGGTTGCGGAATGCACCACGATATCCGCACCATACTCTATCGGGCGAACCAAATAGGGCGTTGCAAAGGTATTGTCAATCACAAGCGGAATCTTGTGTGCATGGGCAATACCTGCCAGTTTTTCAATATCTACAACATCGGACTTGGGATTACCCAGAGTCTCGATGAAGATTGCCTTGGTATTGTCTTTAATTGCCGCTTCCACTTCACCATAGTTAAAAGGATCCACGAAGGTGGTGGTAATACCGTACTCCGGCAGCGTATGCGCCAGCAGATTGTAGGTACCGCCGTAGATGTTCTTTGCGGATACGATATGATCGCCTGCATGTGCCAAATTTTCAAAAGTGTATGTAATTGCTGCCGCACCGGAAGCTACCGCCAGAGCTGCAACACCGCCTTCTAAGGCTGCGATCCTCTGTTCAAAAACATCCTCGGTGGGATTGGTCAGTCTGCCGTAGATATTGCCGGCATCTCTTAATCCAAATCTGTCTGCCGCATGCTGACTGTTGTGGAATACAAAAGATGAAGTCTGGTAAATGGGAACAGCCCTTGCGTCCGTTACCGGGTCTGCCTGCTCCTGTCCAACATGTAACTGTAAGGTTTCAAATTTTAAGTTTCTGTCTTTATATGCTTTCTTGCTCATGATTTTCCTCTTTCTGCAGGTATGCCTGCCATTCGTTTATTTTTATTTATTTTTGACTTTTTTGTTTGATCTATTTGCAGCTACACTTTCAGCACATGCATTCATAGATTACAATTCTGCTTTTTAATCTCACTACTCTCATAAACAGCCTTCCTTTCCTTTGGTAGGTTTATCCTAGCATGGTTTTCCGCTCTTGTCTAATACATAAAAAAGTTAGCTGGTTATAGGAAAAGGCTATAGCAGAATTTTATTTCCCCTCCGCTTCCTCAAAACAATAACTGATCCGCAATACATTCTGCACAAGCGTTGCCTCCACACTACCGCCCATGGCATCCGTCAGTAATTTATTGATGGTAAGACCCAGCCCGCTGCTCTGTTGGGTGCGGGAATTTTCCTGTACGTAGAAACGTTCAAATAGGTGAGGAATATCTTTTTCATTTAAGACAGATGTGTCATTTTCAAAAATCAGGCAGATTTTACCCTTCGTCCTGCAAACAGAAATGTGCAGAAAACTTTCCGCATAGCGCAGAGCATTCTGCAGCATATTGTTAAAGATACGCTCCATGGCCGCTTGGTCGGCCATGATAAAAAGAGGAGTTTCTTCCATGCTAAAATCCACAAGCAGTCCCCTCTTTTCAAAAAGCTGATAAAAAAGAAGACTGGTCTCTTCCGTAAAACGGGCAAGATCTATCCGCTCCATATGAAGTTGATAGTCATTCATTTCCAAACGGGACATATCGTAAAAATTCCCTATCAGATTCTGCAGGGTTTTGGCCTTCTTGCCCGCACGTTCCAAATTGCTTTTATCCTCCGCGCTTAATCCTTCACCCTCTAAAAGCTCCAGATATCCGATAATGGCTGTCAGCGGTGTCCTCAGGTCATGACTGATATTTTCAATTTGCACCCGCAGCTGTTTTTCTCGGTTTTTTAATATAATTCTCTCTGTTTTAGAAAAACGGATGTAGGTATTCATCTCCTGCAAAAGTAATTCTGCTTCTTTATTGGGATAGGAAAGCAGGAGAATCCGGTTTTCTTCCGGATTCCCCTGAATCTCTTTTAGGTCTTTTGCAGCCTTTTTCAAATCAGCTTTCAGACTGTAGAAGCGCACTATATAAAATACGGCTATACAGATTATAATAACAAGCAATGCCCAAATCATATGCCACGCTCCTTTCCGCACATCATTACATTTCCTTCCGCCGCATGCCCACAATGCCTATTGCCAAAAAAACCAATATACCCAGTGCCCCTGACATCAATGTCCTATATAGACCGTCTTGCGTCTGCCAGAGCCAGTGAATATTTAAATCGTCCACGTTTCCGGAAACCTGAGCGCCAATGATTTCCGCAGCCATCCATTTATTAAGCCTTATAAAAAAGGAAAATTTCAGGCCCAAAAGCTGGCACACAATGGGAAGTCCCCTAAATAGAATAAGCCAGCCCCAGGTTGCCGCAGATCCCGAGCCAAATAAAAAGCAGAGCGTCAGTGTGGCCAGCACGCCGGTAACTAAGATCAGACTGTTGACTAAATAGTTTTGCAGAAATTCCCATAAAACATCCGGACCGCTGTTCTGCAAAAGCAGATAACTGCTGCCGATAAAAATTGCCAGTACAACTGCCAGTGAAAGGAAGGATATGATCAGCGACACAATGGCTTTCCCCAAATAAATCTTAACAGAGGAACTGCCAAAAGCAATACTGTTTCCTATGGTTCTGTTTTTATACTCATCTCCAAATGCAATACACCCCATCACAATGGTCAGGATAAATACGACACCGATAAAAATACTTGCAAAATTAAAGGCAAATGCCGTAGTCGCATACATGAATGAAGGGGTATCCTTCCATATAGCATACAAAAGCAAATTCATAATAAGCAAAAGGCCTGCGCAAACTCCGTCAAAAATGTAAATCCCCTTACTGTGACTGATCCTGTATAATTCACTCTTAATATAATTCAACATGTTACATCCTCCTCTGCTTATCTTCCGCTTCTTCTCTGTCCCCGATCAGATTCATGTAGTAATTCTCCAGATTGATTTCTTTCATTTCAAAACCCAGCAGACCGATTCCATGATTGACTGCCAACGCACTGTAATCAGCAATATTGTCCACCTTTTCCAAAATGTGAATGCAGTTATCCGGCAGTACTCTGTAATTGCTACAGAGCATTTCCGATTCCAAAAGGGCAGTATAAGACGCCACGTCGGTAACCTTGATTTCCAGAAAAGTTCGGCATTTCTCCCGCAGTTTCTCCGCACTGATCTGCTCCGCCAGTTCTCCCCGGCTTAAAAAACCGTAGTCGGTGGCGATATTTTCCAGCTCCGTCAGAATATGACTGGATATGAGGATGGTAACACCTTTTTCTTTATTCAGTTTTAACAGTAAATTCCTTATTTCCACAATTCCGGCAGGGTCCAGACCGTTAATAGGCTCGTCCAGTATGAGCAGCTCCGGATCTCCCATCAAAGCCAGTGCCAGGCCCAGTCTCTGCTTCATGCCCAAAGACAGATTGGCAAATTTTTTCTTTCCGGCATCGGATAGTCCCACCAGCTCTAACATTTTGTCCACGGATTCTTTTCCGGGGATCCCCCGCTGTATGCGGTAATATTCCAAATTCTGTCTTGCAGTCAATTTGGGATAAAAGCCCGGTGTCTCTATAATGGCGCCGGTCTTGGTTCTGGCCTGCCTGTACCCGGATTCCGTATCTGCGCCCATCATAGTAAAACTGCCGCTTGTAGGACGGATCTGTCCGGTCAGTATTTTTAAAAAAGTGGTTTTTCCGGCTCCGTTATTTCCCACAAGTCCGTAAATACTGCCCTTCTTTATCCGAATATTCGCATCTTTCAAAGCGGCGGTCTGCCCATAGAGCTTCGTCAGCCTATCTGATTTTATGATCCATTCTTCGCTCATAATTTCTCTCCTTTCAAAATCTGGCTCTATCTTACTCTTTCCTGCATAAATAAGTACTTTAGAAAGTTTAAAGAAATTATAAAGCTTAAAAATGCTTTTTTATTCCTACGCCATCTTAAATCCGATACCCCAGACCGTCTTAATATATTCCGTTTCGTCCAATACCGCAATTTTTTTACGCAGGTTGCTCACATGTACGTTTATGGTATTGTCCTCGCCCAGATAGCTGCCCTGCCAGATCAACTCATAAAGGCTCTCACGGGAATAAACCTTTCCCGGATTCTGCACCAGCAGGCAAAGAATATCGTACTCGTGGGCCGTCAGGGAGAGCGGCCTTTCACAAACTGTTACTTCTCTGGCTTCCGGATAGATCTTTAAGTTTTTATAGGAAAGAGTCTGCTCTTTCGTTGTGCCGGCTTGCTTCCTGCCTCTGCCGTACCGGCGCAGCGCAGAGTTGACTCTGGCAATGACCTCTTCCTTTTCAAAGGGCTTCGTCAGGTAATCATCCGCTCCCATATTCAATACGCCCACCCTGTCCTCCAATGCGGATTTGGCAGAAAGCACGATAATGGGAACATCGCTGGTCTCTCGGATTCTTTCGATCAGCTCTTCTCCCGGCAATCCCGGCAGCATCAAATCCATTAAGATCAGGTCATACTCTTCTCTGCCCGTGCCTTCCGAAAAAAGTCTTAGGTTTGCTTCAGAACCCGAGAATGCCTGTGTGGGCACATAGCCCTGCAAATGCATGATCTTGGCTAATATCTGCGAAATATCCGGATCATCTTCCACTATCAGTATTTTAACTTCTTCCTCCATAAGACTGCTCTTCCTCCCCCTTGATTCCCTTAAAAAACTTCTGTGACAACTCTTTTATAAAATTGCCATCGTCTTTCTTTTGTCCCTGACTGCGCAGCATATACTCCCCTAAGCCCATGACCAGAAATACCTGCGTCATCTGCATGGTCTGCTGAAAACTGAAAATATTGTTGACAGTATAGCAAAACAAGCTCAGTCCGCAGGCTATAGCCACGGCAGTCATTTCTGTGTTCTTTGATGCATCCTCTGACTCTACCGTTATGACCGTATCTTCCCAACTTCCCTTTACAAAGCGCAGAATGGCGCTTACCACTGTTCCTGCATATCCAATCAAGCCGAATACTCCTATATTTGCCAGTATGGTTATCCACTCCCCATGGGCATTTGTCAGCCGCATATCCTCGAACTGTTCCTGCACTGCCTTTACTAGTTCCGCGTTTTGTCCGCTGTCGATATAATACCACATTCCATCAGGGCCCACTCCCACTACCTTATGCAGGGTATTTTGAGACCGCCAGGTATTGATGCCGGCCATCCAGGTCCCTCCCCGGCTGCTTCCCCATTTAGGGCCAAAACCAAACAATGGGTTTTGAGACCATGCGCCCAAACTTCCGGGATACAGAGTATTTACTATTATCATCGCAACAAGTGACGCAAGTGTCACAAATATCAAAATTACCAGACCGAGCCAAATTTTACGGATCATGCCACAGTCCGTCAACCGTTTTTGTAAAGACTTATAGAACAGACAGGCTAACATCGCAGCCATACCGCATATCCAAGGCAGCGCGCCTTTTATCAGTATGGAATAAACCGGTGTCTGCATATTATTCAACTCTGGCCACAGTATCTGTATCAGTGCCAAAGTACACAGCACCGCACCGAATAAAAGCAGTAACTCCAAAAAATGTCCAAAGTTCTTCTTTCCTTCTGCTCCCACACCTGCAGCTGCCAGACCAAAAAGCAGTACCGTCATTGCCGCAAGCGCCAGTATCCCACTGTCGCTCCCTTGCGTAATTCCCGATGCAAATCCGATTACACAGCTTAGTCCCAGCAAAATTCGTTTGCTTCTATACAACCGTTCACTCTTAAAAGATGCCTTTCTGCAAAATACAAACTGTGCCGCTGCAAGCGGAAACAGCACCACCCAGTAACCGCAGAACCAATTGATATTTCCTATGGTAGATATGTATCCGGGACCGCTGGAAGTCATTCCGGGCGGCAGATAACCGTATCGGTTGAGAATTCCTAACAAAAATACCGGCATGGAAATCATGGATAGTGTAAATGCCAGCCACTTTCCCAAATTTTCGGGAAGAAAACGTGATATCGCAAAATAAGACCCAATCAAAACAAGTTGGGGAAGAAAGCCCATATACCAACCGCTGATACCCAAGAACAGTTTTTGCCTGTAATCGGAATAATAATAGGAAAGACACAGTGCCACGATATAGACGATCGCAAATTTATCCGTTACAGACAGAGCATCCAAAGCATTGTTGATAAGAAGAGAGATTTTGCCTTTGCAGGTGCGGTTCTTCTTCCACCACAATATCAGAGAAACCAATAAGTAAAACAATAATACAATCAAAAAAGCCTTCCCTGCTCTAAAGCCGTAGGTTTGAAAAAAATGCGCTTTATTGCTGCCGATATGAGCATAATCGGTTGCCCAATCGTAGTGGTAGGGCAGAATCATTCCCATAGCCAGCAGGTAAAGCACGGTAATAAACTGTAGTAGAAAACGCAGCCCCTTATGACAAAACAAAACAACAGAATCGTTTATTTTATTAATAAAATTTTTCATGCAAATACTTAAATATCCTCTCCACAGGAATCTTTTTCACCATCATAATCCTTTTGCTTCTCCCCGTCAACCAGACGGCAGTAGGCCTCATAGGCCTGTTTTATCATAACAAGACCCACCGGTCCTTTAATAATACCCCAGAGCCCAAACAGCCGCAGCCCGGCATAAACCGCAATCAGAATTGCCACCGGATAAAAGCCCGCCTCTTTTCCTATCAGTTTCGGCTCCATAAACTGCCTCACCAGCACACAGACTGCATAGACACCTACACAGATCAGCGCTTTGCCGTAATAACCCTGTATGAGCTGCCAGACGGCGAGGGGCACCAATACTACGCCGGTACCGATAAAAGGCAGCGCATCCAGCACACCTGCCAGCACCCCAAATATCCAGCCGTTTTCCACTCGTACCAGCGACAATGCCAGTACACAGATTGTCCCAATTGTAAGCATGATCAAAAACTGGGCCTTTACAAAAACAGCCAGATAACGGATAACCCGCAGTGCAATTTCTAAAATAATGCGGCTTTCTCTGTGCGCTCCCACCTTGGAAAGAATGGCATCATAGTCCCTTGCGAACAGCACCGTTGCAATCATGGTGACCGCCAGCACCGCGATAATGGAAATGAGATGCAGGATATAGCCCCAGGACTCTCCCAGTACACCGGGCAATGCCTGTTCCTGAAAGTTTTCCACAAAAATATTTACCTGTTCTATGAGTGTCGCGCTTAGATTTTCTGTTTCCAGTCCGAAAAGATTTCCCACGTTTTCACAGCCCTGCTTCACCACTGCCTGAATATCTTCCTGTAAATGATCTATTTCTCCGACCCAGACAGGAATCTGTTTTAACAGCTGGGCGCCGCAGAACCACACCAAAATAATGAGTGCCGCACAGATTAACAGCAGAATGGCGCTGGCCATGTACTGCTTTTTAATTTTTGTTTTTTTCTGGATATCATCAAAGGTCGGATAGCAGAGTGTAAGAAAAATGCCTGCCAGCATGACCGGCGTTAATAACGGACTGATAAATCGCAGAAAAAAATAGACTGCTCCTGTAATTAGAAGCAGTACTACCGTTTTACTTTCTGTCCATTTTTTTCCGTCCCGCATACCAGACCAGCCTTTCCGCAAATTCTTTTAAACCACTAAATTTTATCTGGTACTTAGTATGGGTCATTTATCTAAAATTATTTGTCCGGCTCAAAGAAAGAAAAAGCCGGATTTTCAGGATTTACGGCATATTCCATTTCTTTCCCGTTTGCCGGATGAGAAAAACACAATTTGCATGCGCACAGCGCCGTATGCCGAATTCCCAGCTCACTGTTCATTTGCCCGGAAGCCTCACTGCCATATTTGCTGTCTCCTAAAATCGGAAAACCCGCATGGGAAAGCTGTGCCCGGATTTGATGAAACCGTCCCGTTTCCAGCCATATTCTCAAAAGGGAGAGCTCCCCTGCTGCGGTTTCATTCTGTGCCTCTACCCTATAGTGCAGAACTGCCCGTTTCGCATCCTTGGGTGAGTTCCCGACCGGCCCAATCACAAGCGCTCTGCCTTTTTCTTTTAACAGATAATCTATAAGTTCCCGCTCTTTCTGTTGTGGACTTCCGCAGATTACCGCCAGATACTCCTTGCAGAAATCACCTCTCTGCAGCTGCCTGTTTAAATCCGCTGCAGCCTTCCTTGTTTTTGCGAATATCAAAACCCCTTCCACCGGCTGATCCAGCCTATGGACGATTCCCAGATAGGGAGAAGCGTTTTTCCCTGCCAAATAGTTTTTCAGTTCGCTTTCCACATCCTGCTGTCCTACATGGGCGGTCTGTACCGCCAATCCTGCGGGTTTGTGTACCACCAGAACATCCTTATCCTCATAAAGTATTTTTGTCCGCATGGTAAACTCCTGCTATATTTTGAACCGATATCCGACGCCCCAAATGGTTTCGATATACTGAGGTTTGGCCGTATCGTACTCTATCTTTTCCCGGATTTTCTTGATATGAACGGTTACGGTGGCAATATCCCCTATGGAATCCATATCCCAGATTTCCCTAAACAGTTCTTCTTTGGTAAAGACATGGTTGGGATTCTCCGCCAAAAAGGTCAGCAAATCGAATTCCTTGGTGGTGAAAGACTTCTCCTCCCCGTCTACATAGACTCTTCTGGCTGTCTTATCAATCCGAATGCCCCGGATTTCCACCATATCATTTTGCGGCTTTGTCGCAGTCCCCACCAGCCTGTCATACCTTGCCATATGGGCTTTGACTCTGGCTACCAGCTCACTGGGGCTAAAGGGCTTGGTTATATAATCGTCGGCACCCAGTCCCAGTCCCCGGATTTTATCAATATCGTCCTTCTTTGCAGAAACCATGATAATGGGAATATTTTTTTCTTCACGGATTCTCCTGCAGACTTCAAAGCCGTCTATTCCCGGCAGCATCAAATCCAACACTACCAAATCGAAATTGCCCTGCAGTGCCGCTTCCAAACCTTCATTCCCGGTATTTTTGATCTCTACCTCAAAATCGCTGAGTTCCAGATAATCCTTTTCTAAATCGGCAATTTCTTCTTCATCTTCAATAATCAATATTTTACTCATATCTCTCTACCTCCTACTTTTATCAATCAGCATCTTTTCTCTGTTCTTTATATTTCCTGATCACAAAATGCAGGCATGTGCCTTCCTCTTCTTTGCTGGTGGCCCATATATAGCCCCCGTGGTCTTCCACGATCTTCTTCACAATGGAAAGGCCTATTCCGTTCCCGCCCGTAGAGGAGTTGCGGGAAGCGTCCGTTCGATAAAACCGCTCAAATATATTGGATAAATCCTTGGGTGCAATTCCTTTCCCGTTATCCTCTATTTCGACTCTAATGGAATCCACCTCATCCAGAATACGGATGTCGATAATGCCCTTTTCCTTGTCCATATATTTGATGCTGTTGCTGATGATATTGCTGATGACACGTTTCATCTGCTCCGGGTCCGCAATAATCATGGTATCCGGCGACACCAGATTGGAATAATTCAATTCGATATTCTTGGATTCCAGCTCCACTCCCACCTCTTCCACGCAGTCCCCGAAATAATCGGCTACGTTGATGCGATGGAAATGATAGGGTATACGGTTATTGTCAATTCCCGAATAGATCGTCAGTTCATTGATCAGCCTGTCCATGTCGTTGGCTTTATTGTAAACGGTTTTAATGTACTTATCCATCTTCTCCGGGGTGTCCGCCACGCCGTCCATGATACCTTCCACATACCCTTTGATAGCGGTAATGGGAGTCTTTAGATCATGGGAAATATTGCTGATAAGCTCTCTGTTCTGACTTTCCTGTTGCAGTTTTTCCTCCGTGGACTCTTTCAGGCGCAGCCTCATATCCTCATAGTTGCGGTACAGATCTCCGATTTCCCCCTTGGAGTCATTGGAAAGTCTATAGTCGAAATTACCGTCTTTGATCTTACGCATGGCGATATTTAACTGATTGATCGGTTCAAACACGCCGCGATGTATCCACTGGGTCAGCAGAAAACTTGTAAAGACCAAAACCCCGATAATTGCTACTACCATGTCAATAAGCAGCGGACGGGCAATAAGGCTGTTCACCCGGGTGATAATGAAGAGACTGCCCTGACTGCCGTCCGAAAAAACAAAATCCAGCTGTTTTACATACTTTTGCAGTTCACTAAAATAGTATCCGGTCCTTTTTTCCGTTGTACTCTGCCCATAAGCAGGCAATCTGTCCCAAATCTGTTCCGCCGCTTTTGTGTTTCCGGTATAAAAGATTTCTTCATCCTTCCTGACCAGAATGTAAGAGTTCTTTTTGTTGATGCTACCGGAAACGCTCTCTAAATATTCCTGACTTTCAAAAGCCGCCGGATCTTTTTCCAACTGAAACAGCAGTTCCTCATAGAGGGCCTGGGTCTGGGCCCCTACCGTTTCCATACTGTCTGATATGGTAGAATAATCAATCTCGGTAAAGCCGTTCAGCCGCTGACCTCTCATCAGAAACGTGCCTATGATGATAAAAGCGGCCGCCGTCAGCACTAAGGGTATAATGACCATAATGGCGAAGGTTACCCACAACCTTGTCCTGAATTTCATATTCATCCCCCGTATTTCGATTCTGTTCTGATTATACCATTGTTTTTTCCAAAAGAAAATTAATTGAAAAGAAGAATATCCTAAAAAAAGTATAAACCAATTGACTTTTTAATAAAAAATTTTATAATAAAAATAGTAATTGTTACTATTTTAAAGGAGGGTATATGGCTACCAAATACAGCAGGCAAAGAGAAGAAATCAAAGCTTATCTCTGCTCCCGCAAGGACCACCCTACCGCGGACAATGTCTATACCGCCATGCGAAAACGACTTCCCAATATCAGTCTGGGAACGGTCTACCGCAATCTTACTCTTTTAGCTGAGCGCGGTGAAATTACGCGTCTGCGTATTGGCGATGGCATCGACCATTTTGATTATGATACCTCTCCTCATTATCACTTTGTTTGTAAAAAATGCGGCAGTATTACCGACTTTCCTCTGACATACTCCAATCCTGCTCTGTCTATTTCTGATATGGATTTTGCCGGGAAAGTGGACGGGCATGTCACCTATTTTTACGGTACCTGCACCCATTGTTTAGAAAATAAAATATAGAAAGGAAGTATAATACTATGAACAAAAAAGCAATGTACAATCTTACCTATGGTTTATTCGTTCTGACCGCCAATTTGGACGGCAAGGACAATGGCTGTATCATCAATACGGCCGCTCAGGTTACCTCGGAACCTAACCGTATCAGTATTGCGGTCAACAAAGCAAATTATACCCACGATATCATTCAGAAAACCGGCATTTTCAATGTTTCCATTATCAGTGAGGCAGCGTCCTTTGATCTGTTTAAACGCTTTGGTTTCCAGTCCGGCAGGGATGCTGATAAATTTGCGGATTTAGAAGGCTGGGGCCGATCCGAAAACGGCATAGCTTACATTGCAATAGGAACCAATGCGTACATTTCCGCTAAGGTAGTTTCCAGTCAGGACTTAGGCTCACATACCCTGTTTATCGCTGAAGTGACGGATATGGAAGTTTTATCCAGTGTACCTTCCACAACCTATAGCTACTATCAGGAAAACATCAAACCCAAGCCTCAGGCAGCAGGTACCTCTCCCAGTGGCAAAACTGTTTGGCGCTGCACGGTTTGCGGTTATGAATACGAGGGCGAGGAACTGCCGGCAGATTTCATCTGTCCTCTGTGCAAGCATCCTGCTTCGGATTTTGAAAAGGTAGTGAAATAAAACTATCTGTATTTCATATGATCGGATAAATGTAAAGCCCATCTTGTGACACACGTGTCGCAGATGGGCTTTTGTTTTGTCCTTTAATATTCCACACCTTCTCTTGCGGCAACTCCCTTTTCAAACGGATGCCGAATACATTTCATCTCTGTAATATAATCCGCCTGCTCCAACAGGAAATCTGCAGGATCGCGGCCGGTACAGACCATTTCTGTTCTCCCCTTGGCATTTTTTAACAGCGTCTGTAATTTCTCCTGATCTATAAGCCCCCAATTACAGGGGTAAGTAATCTCATCCAGTACGGCCAGACCACATTCCTCTGCTTCAATCCTTGCAGCAAGTTCTTCCAAAATGGCATTGTGAATACTTCTTAGTTCCTTTTTTTGGGAATCCGTCATCTGCTCATAGAAAGGGAACTGTTTTTCACTTTTTAAAACCGTGACATCTTCCATATGAGAGAGGGCTTCTGCCTCCCCGCTCCCGCCGCCTTTCATAAACTGTGCAAAAATAACTTTCTCTCCTGCCGCTGCTGCCCGCAGAGCCAAACCGGCTGCCGCGGTTGTCTTTCCTTTTCCATCCCCGTAGTAGACATGCATCAGTCCCTTTTCCATCTTATTTCCATGCCCTTCTGTATTCGTTCATTTTCTCCTGCTTTTTGATTATTTCCGAAAATACGCTGATAACCATAGGTGCTACCTGCCGTATCGAAGCGCAGATTCTTTCTAAGCGGCGCATCTTCCTCTGCCCGCACGTTGTCAGTATCGGACTTTTCTCTGAAAATGCAGTCCGTATTTTTGCAGTTTCCACATATATGACAGGGTGCATTCTCCTTTCCCTCTTGTGTGGGATGCATAGGCAGTAAAAATACCACGCTCTTTTTTGGCTGTAAAACATACTGCGCATTGAAGGTAATCGGCATTCCTTCGAAATCAGCATAAAATCCTTCTATCAATTCCAAAGGATAGGTATCTCCCAAAAAATCGATTTTTTCCGCCCATTTTCCTCGTTCTGCCTGCAGCAGCCTAACGCATTCTTTATATGCCTTTGACAACAGTTCAGAAGCTAAACATTCTATCATATACCCTTCTGTCACCGCTTCTCTATCCAGATAGACCCCCTGCAGGGCATCTACACCGTCCCCCAGACTCAAGAATACAATTGCATAATCCTCATAGGATATAGGCACTTCTTTCTGCTTCCACACATAGTAGGCTCTGGCCTGTACCAGTGGCTGCATAGCCTGGGAAACTGCCGAAAGCTGGGTAAAATCCGATTCCGCAAAACGGTATCTGCGTATCAGCTTCATTAAATCTTCCTCATTCAGTTGCACCTCCAGGCTGATCGTCTGCATTTCTTCCGTCCTTTCGATAAACAGTCCTTACTCGCAGGGATAGGTCAATCCCCACTCTGCCCGCAGCTCATCCATCAGCCGCATTACCCGCAGTATCTCACTATGTGGCATTTCTTCACATTCCGTCTTTCCTTCCCGTATTGCTTTCATGCAGGAAAGCACCTCATACTCGAAACCGTTAATCTGTTCCGGCACCTTCAGGCACTCCGTCATACGGTACTGTAAGTCATAGACGCGGATCTCTTCCCCGTTATTGATATTTACAAACTGTATATAGCCCTTGTCACCGTAAATCATTCCATTGCGGTCCGTCAGTGCACGCATGTTGCTGTGCAGCAATGCCGTTTTTCCCGAAGCAAAAGTAATATGGATACTGTTTTGCCAGTCCACGCCTCCGGGAGAAAGGACCGCTGTAGAGCTGACTGTTTTGATTTCCTCCGGAATTGCCATCAGAGCGAAATTGATAGGATAGATACCTAAATCCAGCAGCGCGCCTCCGGCCAATTCCGGTTTTTCCAGCCTTTCTATGCCTGTCAGTACATAACCCAGATTGGCTGTCAGGGAACTCACTTCGCCAATCACCCCGTCAGCCAGCAGTTTTTCCAACATAAATCTGCTGGGCATATATCTGGTCCAGATGGCTTCCGCTATGAGAAGTCCTTTTGTCTCTGCCAATTTTATCAGTTCTTCCGCCTGTTTTGCATTTACGGTAAAAGGCTTCTCCACCAGCACATTCTTCCCATGCTCCAGGCACATTTTCGCATACATGTAGTGAAGGGAATGGGGCGATGCGACATAGATCAGTTCTACCGCTTCATCTTCCAACATAGCCTCGTAGGAGCCGTAAGCCTTCTCGAAACTCCACTTTTTTGCAAAAGTCTCCGCTCTGGATAGGTCCCTGGAGGCCACCGCATACTTTTCTAAATCCGGTATCTCCGATACCGCCTCTGCCATTTTATGGGCAATCTTGCCCGGTGCCAAAATTCCGAATTTCATAATTCTGCTACCTCCTTATCACTTCTCTGCTTTTTCATCTGTCGATGCCCTTCCGTTCGGAATTTTCCTATTTCCTTTTAAGCATAAGCCGTTTTTTCTCTATTTTCAAGATTTAGATTTGACTTGACACATTTTCTCTTTCCGGCCGCCGTGCAGCCCCCCAATTTCCTTGACTTTTTCATCTAAATCCGCTACTCTATTGGGTAGATATGGTTATCTGTACAGCCTACTCTAAAATATTCAGAAAGGATTTACGCAATGGAAAAAATCACGAGTTTTACTATAGACCACATCAAACTGCAGCCCGGTGTCTACGTATCCCGCAAGGATAAAGCAGGGACAGAAACCATTACCACTTTTGACCTGCGCATGACCAGTCCCAACGAAGAACCTGTCATGAATACCGCGGAAGTACATACGATTGAGCATCTGGGCGCTACTTTTTTAAGAAATCATGCAGACTACAAGGAAAAGGTACTCTATTTCGGCCCCATGGGCTGCCGTACCGGGTTCTATCTGCTTTTAGTCGGGGACTATGCTTCCAAGGACATTGTTCCGCTGATAACCGAAATGTTCGAGTTCATTAGAGACTATAAGGACGAAGTGCCCGGAGCCTCCCCCATGGACTGCGGTAACTATTTGGATATGAATCTGGGCATGGCTAATTATCTGGCCAAGAGATATTTGGACAACGTCCTGAACCATATTGACGAAAGCCGCTTAATCTATCCTGAATAATCGCGAGGATTTATAAAAACATCTAACAGAAGGGATTGTACAAAATGAAAAAAGTTGGAATTATCGGAGCCATGGATTTAGAGGTGGAACAGCTAAAGAGCCGGATGGAACTGGAGCGTATTGTTACCAAAGCCTCAATGGACTTTTGTGTGGGCCGTTTAAGCGGTGTGGATGTCGTGATTGTACGCTGTGGTATCGGCAAGGTCAATGCAGCTCTTTGTGCACAGATTTTAGCGGATGTATTTGAGGTCAGCCACATTATCAATACCGGTGTGGCCGGTTCCTTAAATGCCGATCTGGACATTGGCGATATTCTCGTTTCCAAAGACGCTCTCCACCATGACATCGATGTCACAATTTTCGGTTACCAGCCGGGTGAAGTTCCTCAGATGGGCTTCCGAGAGTTTAAAGCGGATCAAGCTATGATAGACGCCGCTGTGACCTCCTGCCGGGAAGTCAATCCCGACCTTCAAGTACGGGTGGGCAGAGTGGTGAGCGGAGATCAGTTTATCTCCAGCAAGGAAGTAAAGCAGCGCCTCATTACAGAATTTCAGGGTGACTGTGCGGAGATGGAGGGTGCTTCCATTGCACATGGCGCCTATTTAAACGGAATCCCTTTTGTCATTATACGGGCTATCTCGGATAAGGCCGATGACAGTGCGGAGATGGACTATCCCACCTTTGAGAGGGAGGCTGCCAAACATTCCGCAACACTGGTCGCACATATGCTTACATTGCTTTAAAAGGCTATAAAAAGGAGGATTTATTATGCCAAAGTTAAATGAGAACTATTTGAATTTGAAGGAAAGCTATCTTTTCTCCGAAATTGCTCACCGTGTAGCCGCCTATACGGAAGCTAATCCCGACAAAAAGGTGATCCGCTTAGGAATCGGCGATGTGACCCGTCCCATCGGTAGCGATGTAATCAACGCGCTCCACGAGGGTGTGGATGCGCAGGCTTCTTCCGAGACCTTCAAGGGCTACGGTCCTGAGCAGGGCTATGATTTTTTGCGGAATGCCGTTGTTGACTACTATGCGCGTAACGGTGTTTCCATTGATGCAAAAGAGGTCTTTGTTTCCGACGGTGCTAAGAGCGACACCGGCAACATTACGGATTTATTTGCACAGGACAATATCATCCTGATTCCCGACCCTGTTTATCCCGTATATGTTGACACTAATGTCATGAACGGTAGAAAAGTTACATACATAAATGCTACTGCTGAAAACAATTTTCTTCCCATGCCGGATAAGAACGTGCATGCGGACATTATTTATATCTGCTCTCCCAACAACCCGACCGGCGCTGCTTACAATAAGGAACAGTTAAGGGAATGGGTGGACTATGCGCTGGCTAACGATGCCATCATTCTTTATGATTCCGCTTATGAATGTTTTATTACCGATGAGAGCCTTCCCCGCAGTATCTTTGCTATTGAGGGAGCTAAGAAATGTGCGATCGAGTTCTGTTCTTTAAGTAAGACAGCCGGCTTTACCGGTACCCGCTGCGGTTATACCATAGTACCTCTGGATCTGAAATTTGCTGCTTCTGACGGCAGGGTGTTATTTTTGAATGCAATGTGGAACCGCAGACAGACTACGAAGTTTAACGGGGTTTCCTATATTGTACAGAAGGGTGCCGCACAGGTTTTCACTGAGGAGGGCATGGCTCAGTGCCGCGAAAACATCAAATACTATCAAGAAAATGCCCGCATCATTGCGGCCACCATGGAGAAGAAAGGGATCCGCTACTTTGGAGGCATCAACTCCCCCTATATCTGGTTTGAATGTCCTATGGGCATGGAGTCCTGGGAATTCTTTGACTTTATGTTAAATAAGATTCAGGTTGTGGGAACTCCGGGCGCAGGCTTTGGAAACAACGGCAAGAATTTCTTCCGTTTGACCGCTTTCGGCACCAAGGAGAATACGGTAGAAGCAATGGATCGGTTTGAGACGTTGTTTTAGGATTATGTAACAGAGAATCGCAGCTCTGCCGCAAACACATTGATTTTTGTTTGCTTGGCAGAATTGCGATTCTCACTCATTTTATAATATACAAAACTCATTTTATAAAAGTGCTCCTATGATAAATTGGGATTTGGCTAACTAAACCTCAAGATATTTTTTAATTGTTTCGTCGCTCCAAATATGCACCTCAATATAACGTTCCGGACCAAACTTTCCGTCATCGTTCCAATCTTGGGGCAGCCCATACTTATCAATGATTTCCAAAATTTCATTGTATGTATAAAGCTTGTGTCGATATTCTTTATCATCTTTGACTGCCGGACTGAATGTAGGCATGGAATCCCCATAAGTAAAGGATAAGGTTCTTAAATCAAATTCTTCAATAGGAATTTTAACAAAAGCACAATCCTCATACCATGTACTCAACCAAGGACTGTGTTCCACTACCATATAGTGGGGAACCTGTCTGGTCATGAGTCCTCCCTTTTTTGCAAATTCAGTACGAAGAATATTTTCACAATTACGCCGGTATTCCACATACTTGTCATGTCGGGAGGCACATTGGGAATGGGGCTTCGTATCCCTGATCTCATTCAGTACCGATTTTGCTTCTTCTATTGACAATTCAGATAAATTTCTAAAAGGTCCCGTCTTTTATCAAAATAGTGATATAAATACATTCTTTTTCCTTTCAAAACATAAAATTTCCTCTATTTAATATTTCTTCTAACATATACCGGGCAAATTCTCCGGTGTCCGTTTCATTCCATTCTTTCACTGCATCAGCCGTATATTCACCCAGCGCCTGTAATATCAATGCATGGTATTTCACCGGTAAATCTTTTAATGCCCATTCTCCGCCCTCTTTCTTAGATAAAATGAGTCCTTCCCTTTTATAAGCAAGCACTCTGCACAGATTCAAGACCATATAGACAGGATTAGTTATAATATCCTCCTCTGCGTCCGCTATGTCAGACAAAATACTGTCAAAATAATTTTCCCTGCTGACCTTCTCAAAGACATTTTGGATTTCTTTCCCATAAAGGCATTTCCCCCGATGATAAATAATCATAAAATGCGCAGCCAAATCTTTGTCTGTGCCCTTCATTTTCGCCACATAATCTGCCGGATCTGCTTTGTACCATTCCAAGTGTGCAAGGGAAAAATGCAGTTCAAACGGAGTTGGGTAAACAAAAGGCTTGCACACTTCTTTCCTTACGATGCTCATTTCAATTCCTTTTTCCGGAGCATCTGTATTCATCCTTAGAACCATATCCATATACCGCTTTTTTATCTCATCCGAAAGCGCCTCATTGACAACAACCAGTAAATCAATATCACTTTTCTTTTCATTAAAGCACTCCATTACTGCAGAGCCATGAAGATACACCCCGACCAGATTGTCACCCAAGATTTCCCTGCTCTCCTTTACGAAAGCTTCTGTTATGGTTTCTAATGTATTCATATTTTCTTCTCTACGCTTTTTAATTTTACCCCTCTTTACATTTGTGCTCCTTATGGCTCTATTCCCCATTTGGATTTTATTGTATGCTCACAATGAAAATGTAGTTCTGCTATTGCATCTAAGGCACACACTGTGCCATTCCATTTGAAGGTGATGATATTCAAATTTTCATCGTCAATATGCTGCACATCAAAATCCCACGCTCCGTTATTGTCAAGCTTCTTGATATAGGTCAGTGTGATTTCATGCAAATCACTTTCCTCGGGCGCATATATTTTCAGTCTTGCGTATTGAAATCTTCCTATACATCTAATCCGCATAAAGAGTATAACTTGGCAATACATGTTGATTTGTATTCCATGTATTTTTCGATGCTATCCGGATACAATTTAGCTGCTTCTTCCTTAATCTTACTATATTCTTTAACGGATTCCGGATGTGAGCGCAAAAAATCCCTAAAAGTAATATGACGTTGTAACTCCTTTGAATCTTTTGGGCACACATATAAATGATGTTGATGTAAATGAGTTTTATCCGTGTATTTAAATGCTTCTCTATCCTTAATTCCTAAATCTCCCTTGTGAATATACCCAATTGAATTGAGCTTTTTTATAACTTCCGGAAATACGGAATAATCTTTAATAACAACATCAATATCAATAATAGGCTTAGCAGATAAGCCTATCACAGATGTACTTCCTATATGTTCAATTCCAAGACAAAGATTTGTAAGAACAGGTTCAATTTCTGTTTTTATTTTTTCAAATTCTTTTGCCCAAATTTCATTATATGGCTCTACAATTACGTGCTTTGTTTTCACTTTACCCTCTCATTACTAATTTAATTTATATATAAATCCAATTTACATCACTAACAATACAAATGTAAAAGAGAATAATTTTTTAGTTCCTCAAATCTCAATCCTTTTATAAACCATTAAATCACTTGATGTTGCTATAATAAAATATTTACCACATTTGCTGAAACCATATGCCTTTACTCCATAATCTTCAAATACATTGCAGCATTTATCCGGCGCATTATATGGAGATTCAAAATTAGGACAAAAAATAATTTGTTCCTTGGGCCAATACGGAGAAATCTTTTGTAAAGAAATTCCTTCTTTAGAATATTTCCTCAATCCACCACCCATATCTCCGGCAATTTTTATTATTTCATCCCCAAGTTCCTCCGCATATGCAATCAAATCATTCTCATCGTAGTTTTCATCACAATCAGTTTTCTGCATTGTCTTACAATTAATAACAGATTGTACCTCTGAAGAAATACATATAAGCTTCTCCGTTTCTACATCTGAAAAGCCTATGTACATCAACCCGCCAACAGCCAGCGTATGGCATTCCCAACCTAAAGGTATTCCCTTCGGAATCTGATTTACTGTATTTATCATCTTTTTTCTATGTTCATCTTCTATAATTGATATGTTAGTCATCTAGCGCAACCTCTATAAATCCGGATTTATCCTACTACAATACAAATGTTAAAAGAGCGTACTAATAAACATCCCATATTCTTTAGGGACTCTTAAAATACCATCTGCCATATTTTCTTTTAAAACTTCTTTCACAACATCTCTCTTTATAACATGAAGCCCCGTCATACCGGAAAGAGAATATATGTAATCCAAAATATCATCTATATTCGTAACTTCTAATGCGTCAATGTATTCCAGCTTTTCTACCGATGCAAAATATTGTTCCAGTATTTCTTTTCCATTTTGCAGCGTAAAATTTTTGTTTACGTAATCTTCTACTCCGTACGGTTTTAGCAATTCGGAAATAAACGGTGTAATACCATGTTCTCCATATGTGGCGCAATAAAACTTGCCATTTTCTTTTAATACTCTTTTCACCTCGGACAGGCCCTTTCCCAAATCAGGAACATGATATAACATCATATTTGCTATTACGACATCAAAACAATTTGCTTCAAAAGGTATTTCCTGAATATCGACCACTTGATAGGAAATATTAGAAATATCTCCGATATTATCCTGGGCAGCCTTGATCATGCCTTCCGAAAAATCTGTAAGCACCAGTTCAGAGCATTTTGTTATAAGATTTACATGGTTTCTCCACATAGTTCCTGTACCACAACCAAGTTCTAATACCCGCATTCCATCCGTTATCTGATAGTTAGATACAATCCAATTTCCAAATCCCTGCTTATTTACAGAGTATTTATCATGGATAGAAATTCTTGTATTTAAGTTTGCTGCGTTTTCATATTGTTTTTGAACTATGTCCTTATCATTGATCGCACTCATAAAAAACCTCCGTTAAGCCTGCTAAAATACTTTCATACACATTCGCCATACGAGCCTCCTTTACAAATTTACCTCTAACAGAGTAATCAGCTTTTTAATATCATTCTATAACACAATAAATCCATTTGGCTCTTCTTTTCATAATATTATCCTTTTTCACTCTACCTGATTTTTTACTCACAATACCTAATCCACTCCTCTTTTGTGCATGAACGATTATCATATATAAATTCATCATTTTCATCGCAAAAAAGATTCTCATTTATGTCAGTCCATTCAAAAGTGACTTCATTTATAGGATTTCCAGCCGAATCTATCTCAAAATAACGATAAAAGTCCCCTATGGTGGTACCTGTATCCGCCCGATAAATAAATTCTCCGTTTTTTGTCACATTGTAAAGCCACGGACTTTAGAAAAAAGACTGTATTATGACAAGTTCATCATCACCTACACATTGCTCACCGCTCAGAAATTAATCATACAAATTCTCTTCTGAAATCACAGCCAATGTTATGTACTCATACTCTTTCCAATACCTAATACTGCCATCCGGTTCATACCAGATTTCCTTAGTACAGTTGCCGCACTCATCATACTCCCATTCCCTCCACCCTCTCCTCTCCACATTGCCGTCTGCATCATAGGAAATCTCTCTGGTTCTATTACCGAGTGCATCGTATTCCTGTTCAGCCCACCCACTAATACTGCCATCCGCATTATAATACGTTGCCATTTCTTTTGTTGGGTTTTCGGGCGAATCATATATAAGTTCTCCGGTTTTGTTTCCTGAAGAGTCGTACTCATATTCACATTCTACAGTCGATGTTCAATCAGGGTTATAGTATATAATTCTCGCCAGAAGAATCAATTTTTCTACATCATCACAATTCGCCAGCAGTTCTTCGCCTGTCTCATCAGATACTGTCTCAATATCCCACACTTCTTCCGCGCCGTTTGGCTCCGTATTATCTGCTTCTCCGCTTTTGTTTCATATTGCTTTCCTCACGCCCTTAACTCCGGTCACTTTTTCTGATTTCTTCCACCCGTCGGTTCTGATGTCTCCATGCCAATCTGAACGGTTACATATTCATAATCCATCCAATAATCGATATCACCATTCGCCTGATAAACAGTATATTTAATCAGGTTACCGGCAGCATCATATTCATACTCTGTCCAATCATCAAGACGGTCGCCCCAGCCAGTAGTAGCCTTAATCAAATTGCCGGATGAATCATATTCTTTCTCTACCCGATGTCCGATACTGCCATCAGGGTTATAGATAAACCACATGATCTCATTACCGGCAGCATCATACTCCCAGCCCTGTCCTTCCACGTTACCATTCTCATAATGAATAAGATCCTTTATCAGATTGCCGGAGTCATCATATTCCCACTCAATCCACCATCCAAGATCATCTTCTTCGTTAATAGAACTACTCTGGTCATATTCTGTACTGCTAATGATTTTTCCATCTGAGGCATAACTGGTTTCCTTGATCCGCCTGCCCGCCGCATCATATTCATATTCATACCAAAAAGAAAGGCTGTCACTGTCTCCGTCATATCTTGTTTCTTTGATCAGGTTACCGGCAGCATCATACTCATATACATATCTATGATTGTCAACTCCATCCCGACTATAGGATATAGAACCTATCTCATTTCCTGATAAATCAAATTCATATTCCGTGCACCATTTTATACTGCCATCCGCAAGATGGCTGCTATGCTTGATCAGATTACCCGACAGATCGTATTCGTATTCCATCCAACTAATAATCCTGCCATCGGGGTAGTAGCTGATCCATTTTATGTAATGTCCAGCCGTATCGTACTCGTACTCATATTGAATCGGACCATACCAAAAGTAATCCCTTCTCTTGACCAGGTTTCCTTCTTTGTCGTACTCATATTCATCTCTCACAACAGATGTTCCGTCAGGTCTGTTTTGGGTAATTCTTACCAAAAGCGTCAATTCTACGGGATCTGCCGCATCAGTTCCGCTTTCTTCTGCCACCGACCTTTTATGATTCTCTGCAATATCCGCTTCAACCGCCCTGCCGCAGCCCGCAAAAAGTGCTGCTGACAATAGTACCAGCTGAATCACGGCTCTTCGCTTTTGTTTCATATTGCCTTCCTCTCACCCATAACTCCGGTCACTTCTTAATACCATCCGGTATACCATTGGCTGCCCAGTATTTCGTATCGGTCCTTCTGCCTTTGATAGTTCTCCACAGTTGTCCGTTCCCCGTCTACCTCATACTCCGTTATACTGTCCGCATCCAAGATATTGTCCGAGTTATAGGGCACGTCATAGTCATCATAGAACAACTCCGGCGTTGCAAGCAGCTCTTCATGTCTGTAATAGTAATTTCCGAAGTCCTGACCTACGGTATAGTATGACGCCGCTTCATTAAAAACTGTCCCGTCACATTTATAAATATATCCTCCGGAGGCATAGCCGCCAAAGCCTCCCCAGCCTCCTTGAAGTCCCGGCAGCACCTGCCCTGTCTCCCTGTCATACCAGAGCACGGCATAATCCCCACGTTCGGAGCCGCCACATTGATATCCGGAGAGGATCTGCACCGCTTGGTCATTATACAGTTGATAAAAAGCGCTGGAGGAAAGCGGAAAATTCGTGTAGCTATATGGCTCCTCATTATAAAACAAAATCGGGTTGTCACAGCCATCCACGGCATACGAACGAAATTGAGGCCAGGAACATCCTCCTATTCCCCAGTCCCAGGTATCCTGTTCTTCATTCGGCCGATGGTTCATACGCTCCAGAAACAGTTGGTTAAACGCTGGGATTCTGGGGGTGATCGCATTTTTCAAAAGAGCACCGCCGATTTCCGTAACGGACACCTCCGTAGGGCCGGTCTTCACGATAGCGTAATTGCTGTCAGCCCCATACCTGCCTCCTATACTGAGATTTGGTTGACTGTAAACATTCCGGGTATAATCAAAATACTTTGCATCTACAGGTTTGCCACTGAGCGTAACATATCCGGTGCCACGCTCCAGTTCCACCTCATAACACTGCTCGGACAAAGTGATATATTTACAGTTGGAGGCTTGGTACAGCAGTTCACTCTGTGAATTATATAAGCTGACCATCCCATCCTTCCAGAGTGCCATGGCTCCATTCTCATAAAGACGTACCTTTTCATACTCTATGGGCCGGATCAGATTACCCTCCCTGTCAATGACCCCGTACATTCCGTCCTGCATCACCCATGCATGACCGTCCTCAAAGCCTCCCACATCCTCATATATCATGGGGATTTTCAAAGTCATATCCACAGGGTCCAGAAATCCTGATTTCCCGTCCTTTTGCACCTCTATGAGTTCTGCATCCATAACGACGCTGAATCCATAGCTTTTAATGTAATCATATACTCCACTGGGAACCACCACATTTCCCTGCAGATCTAAAACTTCATAAGAGTTTTCTTCATCCCTTCGCTCTGCCACCAGATACCTCATATTTCCTATGACCCCATATCGGTATCTGTCATCCGATTCAAACAGCAACTCACCTGACGCATCTGCTAGGTATTCCTTCCCATTCTTGTACAAGCGGAAAATATCCCTGCCATCCGAACTTAAAATGTAAATGCTCTCCCCTTCCAGCAAAAGCCGCCAGCCGCCTATGCCTGCACTTGTGTCATCGGACCCATATAAATAGTTCTGCCCATCCTTTGACGCTATGATATACCCTTCTTCAAAATCTACATCCTCATAGACCACGGGTACAACCTCCCGTCCCAAGGTGTCAATCACACCGAAGCGGTTTCCCACACGTACCTTTGCCACTCCCCCATGAAAATAATCTGCGTCGTCATAAACAGCCTCAATGGCCACCGTGCCTGTATTGTCAATATATCCATATTTTCCGTCCAAGCTGAAATAGGCCAGCCCCTCCTGAAAAGAACTGACACTGTCACAGTCCAGATAAAACACAGGCTCCCCGTTTTTGTCCATAAAACCGTAGGAATCCTCTATGGCAAAATAGGCCAGGCCTTCCACAAAAGGGGTTGCATAATCGTAGATAAATTCCAGTGCCGTGTTCCCGTTTTTATCAATATAGCCATATTTTCCATCCACACACACGCAGGCAAGGCCTTCGTTGAAGGGAGCAGCCTCCTCATAGACAAAAGGTGTGATCTCTTCCCCGGCATCCGTCAGAAAACCATATTTGTCGTCCACATAAACGCAATATATCCCCTCTGACTCTATCACATGATCCAACCAACGGGCATCTATTTCCGTAATAATGGGATATTCCGTCTCAGCCTCCCGGGGGTCTGCGTCTGCGTTCCCAAACTGCAATGCCTCTTCGTCAGATGCCTGCTCCGAAAGCATACCTTGGTCATTACTTGTGTCTGTTTTATCCGTTTGTAAAGCTTTTCCTGTATCCGCTGCACCATCCTTCTGTTGGCTGCAGCCCGCCATCATGAACATCATGCCCCACAATAAAAGCGTAAACAGGACATTTTTTCCCAAAAGAAGATATCTTTTCACTTGGCATTCTCCTATGTACACATCATAACTGCAATATATTTGCATCAAATCCGTAAAATAGTCGTCTAAAGCTATTAGTTTAATTCCACCTCGATGTGATGCTCGACATTTAGTTTGGACAATAAACATACCGTCTCCACGTGTTTGCGACAGAACTGCTATTCTCATTAAATATATTTGTTTCAATAATAAAATTCTTGTATTTGAGTTTGTTTACAGCTTTACAAAGGGAAACGTTTCTGTCAGCTTTTCATCCAGCTCCATCATACTCAAAATACGGCTTGCGGCACCGGAGGGTTTGTTTGTACCTGCCTCCCAGGCCTCTACGGTTTTTACGGATACGCCCATATAGCCAGCAAACAGTTTTTGGGAAAGTCCGGTTTCTTTTCTTATTTTATGCACTTCTTTCGCACTATAATTTTTTACTGGCTCGATTGTCACAACTCGCCTTTTAAGCTTTTTCTCCTCGCTTTTAGCATCCTCGACGGCCTCTGTCAGGCCTGCTAAAATACTTTCATATACGTTCGCCATGAGCGCCTCCTTTATAAATTTTCTTCTAATACAGCAATCAGCTTTTTAATATTACTGCACTCTGCTTTTGACAAATTATCTTTTTCATTTTTAGGATATGCTGTTATCAAATAAACAGTTTCTTTTGCCTCGAAATCTACATAACACACTCGAAGACTTCCGCTTTTTCCTTTATTTCTAAAGGCAAACCGCAGCTTACATAGTTTTCCTGTACCCCGAATCACTTTTGCTGCTTTTGGATTTTTTAATATTTCCATTTCTAATCATCGCAAATCCTGATCAATAAGACCCAGCCTTTCCCAATTTTGTGTAAACTCTGTGGTTTGGATAAAGGTTCTTGTCATAAGTATTCCTCTTGTTCATCACAATTATACCCTATTTAATAGGGTCATGTCAACGAGTTACTTTTATTTCCTGCTAGGGATTTCGTGTTATGAAGTGATTTTATTTATTTACAAAAGTGTTCCTATGATAGACTGGGATTGAAACTTATCTGGCATAAAACCTGTCTATGCGGCAGACGAGGAGCGCTGCCCTAAAGGAAAGGCAGACAAGCTATAGAGCGAGATTGACCGGATAGATGAACGGATTGACCTCTTAAAAGTGGGAATATATTTATGGAACAAAGGCAAAAAGTGATACCGAGCGTGACAGAATACAGGATTGTCAGAGAGTGTATACTGAACGGCAAATGCAACGAGCCGCCAAAATGAGAAAATGAGGCGTGCGGTAAGTTCGCGTCTCTATACAGCCTCAAAATATATTTAGTTTAGAGTTCTATTTTTGTAATCAATTACAATGTCTCTTATTTGCTTTGCTGCTTCACCTGCAACTATTTTATCCTTATTTCTTTTTTTTTCTTGTCCATAAAATATTTCTACAACACTTTGTACTATTTCATGTGGTTCAAGATTTGAGTATATTTGAGAGAATTCTTCGTTTTCATTTGCAATTGTTGCATTTAGAATGCTTCCATTATACTTTAATGTTTCTAGTTTGTCTGCATCATAGATTCGTATCAAAGCTCTGGTAATACTAGATATGGCTCTAGTAGCGATTACAGGTTTTTCTGCTTTAAGCCTAAGCCTTATTGTACAAGAATCTATTCTAGAAACAAAACTAAATTCACGACCATAGCGTCTAGAATTAGTTGTAGTGTTAGCATCCTGACAAGCATCTATAATAGCGTTTTCCAACTCTTTTGTAATTTCCACCTTTTTGTTGGCTGCTGTGACATCTAATAGGTAATTATACATAATTGAGCGCCTCCTTTATCTCTAATAATATATTATAATGCCATTTAAAATAAAATGCAAATATAAAATTATATTATATTAATTCTTGACAAGGGTTTTAAGATGCTATAGGATATAAAATGTATTGATGATTTTATATTAAGCAAATACATTGATAAAGGAGAAAAACATACATGAAAAACTCAAGTGTAAGAAAACAAAAAGTATCTGAAAACAACGGAAAATGCTCTATACACCAATCATACAAAAAATTGAATATTGGCGAGATTATACTGGAACAGGTGATCTGTATCGGCAAAACCATGATTGGGACTGTCTGCAGGCCAATGGCAACCTATTGGCAGACAATTTGGTGTCTCTCTGGCTTCCGTTACGCTATGTCTTGAATCACTTTGGTTACGCTGCGTGGGAAGCATGGAAAGAATATGAATATGAGGAACTGAAACCTAAGAATAAAGGATTAAAAGATTGTCCTGCCTTCTTGGACGAGCTCGTTGCGGACATTGAAAATTATCTGCCGCCTACCGAACTGACACTGCTCTTATCCGAACTGTTTCGGCTTGGACAGCAGCGCTGCAATGTCATGATTCTTCCGTACAGACGCTGGAATAGTCAGCGGGGAGGCAGACCTTATTGGGAATATCTCCCACACTTTCTGTTCGACCTTTTGAATACGGATTCCCCTTTATTTTTACAGGCTCTCCAAACATGGATTAAGAGAGAAAAGCTGGAAATGTTTTTTATTGATGGAAAATTGGATAAGGATTCTCTCAAAGATTTGGCAGGCACAGGAGCACCTTGGAGGCACTCTCCTAGAAAAATTAATCTTGAAAAGTTGCTCAACAATTATATTAAAATCCTGAAGGAACGAGCTACGCAATATGATAAAGAAGCATCGTAAAAAATCGGGTTAATGTGCTAAACAAAACAAAAAAGGAGGTGCTACAATGACAAAATATGAATTTTATAATCAGATTGCTTCTATTTTATCACCGAATAACTCTGAGGCATTATTCGATTATATCATCCACTCGATGGATAACGATGGTTTTTTCTTGCGTAGTAGATATTGTTATAGCAATAAGCCGCTTCCGGACGGTCTATTATATCGAGATGTACAAATTGCACTGGCAGCACTCAGAGCGCCTTTCGCGTTTGAAAGCAATACCGATTATTATGAAGATAGAGATAATATTATAAAAAGCACCGTCCTAAAAATGGAGCTCTTTCTGATAGATCTATCGGATGAGCAGGCTTTTGAAAACGCAATGAAAAAAAGCGCATTCGTTGGATTTCATTATCCTATAAAAATTAATATAAAAGAGAAAAGCTATGAAGTCTTAGAAGCATATACCATAAAGACTGACCATTTGGTTGATTGTATACGAAATATCCGGCCAAACGATAATTCCATTTTAGAATAGCCAATATTTATAGGGATGACTAAAAACAAATGAGATAGATGAAGATTTTTGAGAAGTGTATCTAATCTCACTTAGAAGATGGTATTATAGTTCAATCCTTCTTATTAAATATCAGCAGCTTACTAAACACATAATTTGTAATGGTCACCAATACTGCCGAGATAAAAATCTTGGCAATCCAGTAGTGCATCCCCCAGATATTCACCGTAAGCCACATGATAAATACATCCAGAATCCAAGTGGAAACTCTGGAAAGTGCAAAACCGCTGAACTCCTTTATCACATGAGGATTTTTACTGCGGAATACCCAACGGCGGTTTAAGGGGTAGGAAAATAAAACGCCTGCTACCCAGCCTATACTGTTGATAAGAAAATTCTGCCAGGAAACCTCGGTGTTTAAAAACAGTTCGGCGGCAAAACAGGCACCCCAGGAAACGACCGTAGTCATTCCACCCACTATCACGTAAATAATAAGTTCCCTATATTTTACAAATAAGGCTTTACACTTTTCAATCATTCTGACAACCTTCCTTTTGTTCCTTCTCCGGTACCGCAGCGGCTCTTTCTATTCTCCAGAAAGATGGCCGATAAATTCCCTGACGCGTTCATTATCCGTGCCGAAAAGTTCCTCCGGCGTACCCTGTTCCTTAATGATACCCTCTTCCATGAAAATAATACGGTCCGAAACCTCTTTCGCGAACTGCATTTCATGGGTAACGATGATCATAGTCATATGCTCTTTTGCCAGTTCTTTGATTACCTTTAAAACCTCAACGGTAAGTTCCGGATCCAGCGCCGAGGTGGGCTCGTCAAAAAACAGCAATTTGGGCTGCTTGGCTAACGCTCTGGCAATGGAGACTCTCTGCTGCTGTCCGCCGGAAAGCTGGTAGGGATAGGCATCCCGCTTGTCCGCCAGTCCCAGCTGCACGAGCAGCTTTTCTGCCCGTTCCACTGCCTCTTGTTTGGGTATCTTATCCACGGAAATCAGGGAATCCGTAATATTCTTTAATACACTGTAATGAGGAAACAGATTAAAATTCTGAAATACCAGCCCAAAATAGCGGTGTAGCTTTTTCAGTTCCGCTTTGGATGCGTAGACACATTTGTCCTCTTTCATACGGGCCGCATATTCTCCCATGTAGATCAATTCCCCTCCGTCCATCTGCTCTAACATGGTGGCGCAGCGCAGCAGAGTGGACTTTCCGGAACCGGAAGGGCCGATAATGGAAACCACCTCTCCCTCCTCCACGGAAAGAGAGATATCCTTTAAAACCCCCAAGCCATCAAATTCTTTTTTTACATGATTCATTTCCAAGAGTTTCATGTTAATATCTAAGCCTTTCTCTAACGGTAATAGGAGCAGGCCTTTTCCACCCGTTCCATCACTGTGGCTACTACAAGATTGAGTATATAGTAGAACACGCCTGCCGTCATTAACGGCATGATCGTGGTCTGTGCCGCCGCTATCTGCTTTGCAATGGTAAACATCTCGGCCTGCGCGATAGCAAAGGCTAACGAGGTGTCCTTTACCAATGTTATGATCTCATTGGTGACCGCGGGAAGTATCCGCTTTATTACCTGGGGCAGAATGATCTTAAAGAAGGTCTGCACCTTTCCGTAACCTAAAACCTTGGCCGCCTCATATTGCCCCACGGGCATGGATTCGATGCCGGAGCGGTAAATTTCCGCAAAATAGGCAGCGTAATTGATCGCAAAGGCAATGATAACCGCAATGAAGCGATAGTTGTTGCTGATGCGCATTTTGAACACATAATAAGGGCCAAAGTAAACCACCAACAGCTGAAGCATCAGAGGGGTTCCCCTCATAATGGATATGTATACCTTGGCAATCCAGCGAATAATAAAGTTCTTGGACATCCGCCCAAAGGCGACTATCAGACCTAACGGCAATGAAAAAAGCAGGGTCAGCATGAATATCTCGATTGATACAATCATTCCTTTGCCTAATTGCAATAACATCACCTGAATACTCATGTTAAAACCCCGCTTATCGTATTTTATCTATGTAGTTTATTCTTGCTCTTACTTTCCGAAGCAAATACTGTCGCTTAAGCCCCATTTCTCCGCAATCTGCGCAAAGGTTCCGTCCTCAGCCATCTCTTTCAGTGTAGCCTCTACGGTATCACGCAGCGCCTCATTACCAAGCAGGAAGCCTACGCCGTACTGCTCCGTTGCCAGACGTTTTTCTAAAATGATGTAACCGCCGCCTCTGGATTCGATCTGGTAATCCGCAACGCCGATATCCATAGCTACCGCGTCTAATGCACCTGCTTCCAGATCCATAAACGCCGTATTGTAATCAGCATACTCCGTCAGACTGCCAAAGCTGTCTCTTAGCGCAATGTTCTCCGGCACTTCTTCATCATTCAATGCATTGAGTGCGGAAGAATCTCTCTGCACACCTACTGCCCTGCCCTCTAAATCAGCAAAGGTAGTGATACCGGCATCTGCCGATACTACAAATACCTGACTGTTGTCCACATAGGGAGAAGTCCATGTATAGGCATCTTCACGTCCGTTCATGGTAAAGCCATTCCAAATACAGTCGATGGAACCACTGGAGAGTTCCATGTCCTTAGAATCCCAGTCAATAGGACGCTTTACCAGCTCCCAGCCATTTCTCTCACACACTTCTGCTGCCAGATCCAAGTCAAATCCGACATACTCCCCGTTATCATCCATATAACCGTAAGGGGGAAACTCCGCATCAAAACCTACGGTAAAGGTAGTTGCTTCTTTACTTTTGCCGCAGGCTGCCAGCAGCAAGCTCATACACACAACTAATAATAAACTCAGCTTCTTTTTCATAATAATCCTCCCTTGTTTGAAAGATACTCAAACAGTTTCTTCATACTTTTGTATGTTATCACGGTAAAGTGACCCTGTCAAATAGAATTCACAATATTTCTGTCCTCTCCCCGCAAATATGCTTCAATATTCTTATAGGTCTCTTCCACGCACCGGGTTCTTGCCTCCACGCTGCCCCAAGCCAGATGGGGCGTGATAATGAGCTGATTGCTGTCTTTTAACTTGCTTAAGGGGTTGGTAAGTTCCATAGGCTCTTTTTCCAGCACGTCCAGTCCCGCGGCCATAATTTCCCCGGCTATCAGACCTTCATATAAATCAGCATTATTCACAACCGGCCCTCTGGCCACATTGATGAGCACCGCGGTCTTTTTCATTTTTCGCAGCGCTTCCCTGTCAATAAAATCACGGGACAGTTTGCTTAAAGGACAGTGCAGGGATAAAAAGTCACTCTCCGCAAGCAGTGTATCCTTGTCCACCTGAGGATACTCTGTGACGGTACTCTTTCCGGTAATAGAATGAAAGATCACATGACACCCGAATGCGGCGGCAATTTTAGCTACCCGTTTGCCGATATTCCCCATTCCTACAATACCCCAAGTCTTGCCCTCCAACTCGGTAAAGGGCAGGCCAAAATGGGAAAATCTGTCCTGGGCGCTGTACGCCCCGGACTTGACATAGCTGTCATAATATGCCAGTTTCTGCACCAGTGCCAAAGCCAGGGTAAAAGTATGCTGTGCCACCATGGCCGTAGAATAGTTCACCACATTGGCTACCTTTATGCCTCTGCTGTTGCAATAAGGCAGGTCACAATTATCATAACCCGTGGCAAAATCACAGATCAAACGCACGTTGGGAGAAGCCTGCAGTGCCGCCTCCCGCATGGGCGCCTTGTTTGCAATGACGATATCCGCATCTTTTGTACGCTCCCTGACCTCCTCCGCAGTGGTCGTATTGGGATAGGTGGTCACTTTTCCCAGCTTTTCAAAGCACTCCACAGAAACGTCCGTACCCACACTGTTCCTCTCCAAAATCACGATATTGGGCATCCTGTCCATAAATTTTCCTCCCTTTTGAAAATGCGCAGACGTAAAATTACGTCTGCGCATCGTAATATATTATTCTGATCATCTTTGTTCTTGATTCTTACAATCTCTTTAACAGTTCTTCACGCTGTGCCTCATAGCCGGGCTTGCCAAGCAGTGCAAACATATTCTTCTTGTAGCTCTCCACACCGGGCTGATCAAAAGGATTCACACCGTTCATATACCCGCTGACACCGCAGGCAAACTCAAAGAAATAGAAGAGCTGACCCAGATAAAACTCGCTGACTTCAGGTATTTTGATCAGCAGGTTGGGTACCTGACCATCGGTATGTGCTAAGATCGTACCGTTCATAGCGCTCTTATTGACGAAGTCCACGGTCTTGCCGGCCAGATAATTCAAACCGTCCAAATCCACCGGCTCCTCACCAATAAACAGTTCTTCTTTGGATGTCTCCAGCTCCAGCACGGTTTCAAAGAGAATGCGGGTGCCGTCCTGAATGAACTGACCCATGGAATGTAAATCGGTAGTCAGATCCACACTTGCGGGGAAGATGCCCTTCTGATCCTTGCCCTCACTCTCGCCGTAGAGCTGCTTCCACCATTCGGATATGTAGTGCAGACTAGGCTCATAGTTCGCCAGAATTTCAATAGATTTCCCTTTTCTTAACAAAATGTTTCTGACAGCCGCATACTTCAGTGCATCGTTCTCTTCAAAGGCATTCTCCAGCGCGCGTCCTCTTGCGTCAGCCGCACCCTCCATCAGCTTGTCGATATCCGCACCGCTGACCGCGATGGGCAGAAGCCCTACTGCCGTCAGTACGGAAAAACGTCCTCCGATATTATCGGGAACAACAAAGGTTTCATAACCTTCCTCATCCGCAACATGCTTTAAAGAGCCCTTTGCTCTGTCGGTGGTCGCATAGATTCTTCCCGCCGCACCTTCTTTGCCGTATTTCTTTTCAAGCATATTCTTAAATACGCGGAATGCGATAGCCGGCTCGGTAGTAGTACCGGACTTGGAAATCATATTGATGGAGAAATCCCTGTCTCCTACCACATCCATCAAATGCTTGATATAAGTGGAACTGATAGAGTTGCCTACATAGTAGATTTCCGGAGTCTTACGGATGCTCTTGTCCACCATGTTATAAAAACTGTGTCTTAAAAATTCAATGGCCGCACGGGCTCCCAAATAGGAACCGCCGATACCGATCACCAGTAATACCTCGGAATCCTCCTGAATCTTCTTGGCTGCCGCCTTGATCCGGGCAAACTCTTCTTTGTCATAATCTACAGGCAGATTGATCCAGCCCAGGAAATCATTCCCCGCACCCGTGCCGGATACCAGCGTTTCTTTTGCCGCCAGCACCTGCGTCTTTATGTTCTCAATCTCCGCTTCCTTAATAAAGGGCGCCGTTTTCGAATAATCAAACGTCACTTTCGTACTCATCTCTTCTGCTCCTTTTCTTTCGCCTTGCGGCTTTGATTTTACACCTTCATAGTGTAGCAGAATTGTTGACTAAATTCAATATACACCTTGGTAAAATATGTTAAGAGGTGAGAAATTCTTTCAGCAATTCCTCCAACTCTTTTTCCTCGGAACGGGAAAAAATCCGCCGTCCTTCTTCCGGCTGCGGCTCCTCCTCTTCTTTATGCATGGGCATCAGTTCTATATTGGTACGACCCTCTTTTTTCTCGTTTCGGATACCTTCCGCCCCGGTCTCTTCCGCAAAGCCGCCTTCCGCCAGACGATTTGCCATGTGGTTTTCCAGATAGTCCACCAGATTGGTTTTCAGGATACGGCGCCTGCCTTTGATATCTGCCATGGCAGAAACCGCAAAGTACAGATAAAGTCCCAGAAAGCTTACTATGTAGAAAGGAAGAATATCCCCTATGCTGTAACCCGCCATAATGCTTTTACAAATGCCCACCCCCGCAACTCCTACCGCCAACAGCATCATCTGCCCCGACAGGTGATACAGCGTCAGATAGGTAAAAGGCCCCAGCTTCAGCCGATTGATAAACTTGTCCACAAAAATAGGAATATTGGAAACCCGGTTATTTAACTGATAGCAGTTGGCAAATTTTAATTTACATTGTTTCAGCGCTTTATTTTTGGTGGCAGACATATTATCCGCTTCCTTTATCATATTCTGATATAGTATTCCTATGATAATTCTGCTGCAAATGCTGCATAATAAAAGGGTAAACATCAGAATGGTAATCAGCTGTTCCTTATAAAATATTTGAAACATAGGCGCCTCCTTTACGCATAAATTTACTGCTGTTTATGATAAATTAATTATAAATGCCCCGCCTTGTCGAAACAATATGGTGCAAACGAAATTTCGTCGATAAATTACATGCTTTTTCTACATACATACCCATGTTTTTCCTAAAAATTGGGGAAATCTGCCTAAGGCACTGGAATACCGGTTTCATTTCTGTTATAATCCTATTTTAGAACCAATATCATTTTATTCACATGTATTTTTAGGAGGTACACTATGAAATATCAAACATCCGGAACCTGTTCCACTGCCATCGATATAGAAGTAACGGACGGTATTATAGATTCTGTTTCCTTTTTAGGCGGCTGTAACGGAAACCTGCAGGGCATCAGCAAACTGGTGGCCGGCATGAGGGTGGAGGACGCCATTGAAAGATTAAAGGGCATCAAGTGCGGCTTTAAGCCCACCTCCTGCCCGGACCAGCTTGCTAAAGCGCTGGAAACCTTACAATAATCTCTGGGGAGGCTCTATTTTGAAAAAAATCGTATTGACAGGAGGCGGCACCGCCGGACATGTTACCCCCAATATCGCATTGCTGCCCCATTTAAAAGAAGCCGGTTTTGAGGTGTTCTATATGGGCTCCTATGACGGCATTGAAAAAAGACTGATCGCGGATTTTGATATCCCCTATACAGGCATTTCCACGGGTAAATTCCGCCGCTATCTGGACCCTAAAAACTTTACAGATCCTTTTCGGGTGCTAAAGGGCTATTCGGAAGCGAAAAAGTATTTAAAGGAACTAAAGCCGGATGTGATATTTTCCAAGGGCGGTTTTGTCAGCGTCCCCGTTGTGCGGGCGGCTGCAGCCTTGAAAATTCCCTGCATCATTCACGAATCGGATATGACGCCGGGGCTGGCCAACAAGCTCTGTATTCCCGTTGCGGCAAAGGTTTGCTGCAACTTCCCGGAAACCTTGCGGAATCTGCCTTCCTCCAAGGCCGTACTGACCGGTTCTCCCATCAGGGAAGAACTGGCAAGCGGTAACCGCTTAGAGGGTCTGAAACTCTGCGGATTTAGTGCCAACAAGCCGATAGTCATGGTCATAGGCGGCAGTCAGGGAGCAACCAGCGTCAATGAGGTGGTTCGTAAAGCCTTGCCTGCACTTTTAGAGGATTTTCAGGTAGTACACCTCTGCGGTAAGGAAAAAATCGATAACACACTTCTTGCATTAGAAGGTTATAAGCAGTTTGAATATCTGAAAGCGGAACTAAAAGATGTTTTTGCCATGGCGGATGTGGTAATTTCCCGCGCGGGCGCCAATGCAATCTGCGAGCTCTTAGCCCTTGCAAAACCCAATATTTTGATTCCGCTGCCTGCCACAAAAAGCAGGGGAGATCAATTGTTAAACGCCAATTCTTTTGCTTCTCAGGGTTTTTCCATCGTATTGGATGAGGACGAATTGAGCGAAAATCTTTTGGTAGAAAAGGTACAGGAACTCTACTGTTCCAGACAGACCTATATTGAAGCCATGAGGCAGAGTCGTCAGCTGAATGCGATCGACACTATTTTAGAGCTGATAGAAGAGGTCAGCGTATAACGTTATACAGGAATTATTATGAACAAAAAAGTATTACACACCTTAGAATATGATAAAATCATTGCCATGCTCACGGAGAAAGCCGATTCCGAACCGGGCAGACGGCTGTGCGGCGAACTGGTGCCCGATACGGATATAAAGGGCATCCGCAGTGTCCAGACCGAAACTGCCGACGCGCTCTCACGGCTTTTCCGTTACGGCAGTACCTCCTTCGGAGGAAATAAAGATTTGGGATATTCCCTGAAATCACTGGAAGTGGGCAGTGCGCTGTCCATATCCGAACTGTTAAAAATAGCCGGATTCCTGGAAAATGTATCCCGCATTAAAGCCTACGGCCGAGGTGACCGGGAAGAAGAAACGGAAGATTCCCTAAATTCCTATTTCAGCGACCTGACGCCATTGTCACATATTGCGGAAGAAATTCGTCGATGCCTGCTGTCGGAAGAAGAGGTTGCCGATGATGCCAGTTCGGAACTGAAGCGTATTCGCCGCAGTATGCAGCAGACGGGTGAAAAGATACATTCCCAATTAAACTCCATGCTGAACGGCTCCTACCGCACCTACTTACAAGATGCGGTCATTACCATGCGGGATAACCGTTACTGTATTCCCGTAAAGGCGGAGTATAAGACGCAGGTTCCGGGTATGGTGCACGATCAGTCGGCTACCGGCTCCACCTTCTTTATCGAGCCTGCCGCAGTGGTGGAACTAAACAACAAGCTCAAAGAGCTGTCCATAGAGGAACAAAAGGAAATTGAAAGAATCCTGGAGGAGCTTTCCCTGCAGGTTTCCGCTCATACTATGGAATTAGCGGCCAATCAGCGGCTGATGACTTTGTTAGACTTTATTTTTGCCAAGGGAAAGCTGGCCATGGAGCAGAATGCCACCATGCCGCTTTTTAACCGGAAGCACTATATCCATATCCGAAAAGGGCGCCACCCTCTTTTAGACAAAAAGAAAGTGGTTCCTATCGACATCCATTTGGGCAGGGAATTTGACTTATTGGTGATCACCGGTCCCAATACCGGCGGTAAAACCGTTTCTCTAAAGACGGTGGGGCTTTTTACCCTCATGGGACAAGCGGGCCTGCATATTCCGGCACTGGACCACTCCGAGCTCTCCGTTTTTGAAGAGGTGTATGCGGATATCGGAGATGAACAGAGTATCGAACAGAGTCTCTCCACCTTCTCCTCCCACATGACATCTATTGTGACAATAATGTCACATGCAGATGAGAACTCCCTCTGTCTTTTCGACGAGCTGGGAGCCGGTACGGATCCTACCGAGGGCGCCGCTCTGGCAATCGCCATATTGAATCATCTGCATGCCAAGGGTATCCGGACCATGGCCACTACCCATTACAGCGAGTTAAAGCTCTATGCCCTTTCCACTCCCTTGGTGGAGAACGCCAGCTGTGAATTTGACGTAGAATCCTTAAGGCCTACTTACAGACTCTTGATCGGTATTCCGGGCAAAAGCAATGCCTTTGCCATTTCTTCCAGACTGGGATTGCCCGATACCATTATCGAGGCAGCAAAGGAGCAGATTAATAAAGAGGATGCCAGCTTTGAAGATGTCATCGCAGACTTGGAGAACAGCCGCAGGACCATCGAGAAGGAACAGCAGGAGCTAGCGGCCTATAAGGAACGTATTAAAACTCTGGAAGGACAGTTAAAAGCCAAGAACGAGAAGCTGGACAATGCCAGAGATAAAATTTTGCGGGAGGCCAACGAACAGGCCCGGGCCATTTTACAGGAAGCCAAGGACGTGGCCGACGAGACCATCCGGGATTTCAACAAGGCGGATGGCGGTACGGATATTCGTGAGTTGGAGAAAAAACGCCAGAAGCTGCGCAGCCGGATTGACGATAAAAACGAGCGGCTGGCTCTGAAAACGCCTCCTAAGGGCGCCTCCGCAGAAAAAGGAGTAAATCCGGAAACGCTGAAAAAAGGTGATTCCGTAAAAATTCTTTCCATGGGTTTAAAAGGCACAGTCAGTACGCTTCCGGACTCCAAAGGCAATCTTTTTGTGCAGTGCGGTATCATCCGCACCAGTACCAATGTAAAAGATCTTGCGCTTCTACAGGATGAAGATACGGCGGGAACGGCGGTAAAAACTGCCCGCAGCAACGGTTCTAAGATAAAAATGTCCAAGACCCTGTCCATCTCCCCGGAAATCAATCTGTTAGGCATGACCCGTGACGAGGCAGTAGCCGCTTTGGATAAATATCTGGACGATGCTTATATGGCGCACCTTTCCAGTGTCCGGGTGGTACATGGAAAAGGTACCGGAGCGCTGCGCAGCGCCGTACACGGCTATGTCAAACGTCTGCCTTATGTGAAGGAATACAGGCTGGGTGAATTTGGAGAAGGTGACGCAGGTGTCACTATTGTTACTTTTAAATAGAAATTGAAATTTAGAAACAAGTAAAACGGAGCATAAACAAATTAAAGAACAGGAGGCATAAATGGCAAGTAAACAAAAAATTCTGATTGTAGACGACGATGAGAATATTGCGGAGCTGATTTCCCTATATCTGATTAAGGAATGCTTTGAAACCATGATCGTAGGAGACGGTGAGTCCGCGCTTACTGCCGTGGACTCCTTTGAGCCGAATTTGATCTTATTGGATTTAATGCTGCCCGGTATTGACGGTTATCAGGTCTGCAGAGAGGTTCGGTCTAAGCGCCAGACACCGATCATCATCCTCTCTGCCAAGGGAGAAGTATTTGACAAAGTGCTGGGACTGGAGCTGGGGGCTGACGATTTCATGGAAAAACCCTTTGACTCCAAAGAACTGGTAGCACGGGTAAAGGCTGTGCTGCGCCGCTATAAGCCGATGGTTTCCGTTCCCGAAACGAATTCTGAGAAGCGGGTAGAATACCCCGACCTCATTATCAACCAGACAAACTACTCCGTTATCTATATGGGCAAAACAGTGGAGATGCCTCCCAAAGAGCTGGAACTGCTCTATTTTCTGGCTTCTTCACCCAACCATGTATTTACCAGAGAGCAGCTTTTAGACCAGATCTGGGGCTATGAGTATATTGGAGATACCCGTACCGTGGATGTACACATCAAGCGGCTTAGGGAGAAGATCAAGGACCATGCCTCCTGGAAAATTTCCACTATCTGGGGTATTGGCTACAAATTTGAGGTCAAAGGAAATCCGTCATGAAAAAAACCCTGTATTTGAAATTTATACTGGCTTACGTCATCTTCGGTATTTTCGGGTTTATCATCATCACTACCTTTGTGCCGAGTATGACGAGGGAGCAGCTCATCAGGGAAAAGGCCAACGCTCTGTATTCCGAGGCGACTTTGATTGCCGGCACCTATGCACCGGGACTCTATACCAACGATATCTCCCTCGAAACGGTAAAAGCCCAGTTGGATGCACTCTCTCTTTATCTGGAGTCCGTCATTTGGATCATCAACCCTTCCGGCCGAATGGTGTTGAGTACGGATTCTCCGCTAAACGTGGAGGAAGTTGTGGTCATTGAGGATTTTGATCCCACGGCCAATGCCGGTTCCTACTATAATGTCGGCGACTTTTTCGGCAGCTATGAGGAGGACATGCTGAATGTCATGGCTCCCATCGTCTCCTCCTACAAGGTCAACGGCTATGTAGTGATCCACACGCCCATGGCGGATATTGAGAGATCCTGTAACAGCCTGTTGACCATTTCTTATATCACGCTGGGCATTTTGTTTTTACTCTCTCTGATCATTTTAATTTTCTTTACGGAAATTGTTTACATTCCTCTGCGTAAAATCACTTACGCTACGGAACAGTACGCCTCCGGTAATATGCATTACGAATTTCAGGTGGACAGCGAAGATGAAATCGGCTACCTGGCTGCCTGTCTGAATTACATGGCAAGCGAAATTGCCCGTTCAGAAGACGATCAAAAAAAATTTGTGGCCAATATTTCCCACGATTTCCGCTCTCCCTTGACTTCCGTCAGAGGGTATCTGGAGGCCATGTTAGACGGTACGATCCCGCCGGAACTGCATGAGCGCTATCTGCAGATCGTTTTAAATGAAACGGACCGTCTGACGAAGTTGACCAACAGTTTGCTTACTCTGAACAATTTAAATACTAAGGGCATGCTGCTCGATAAGACCGATTTTGACATCAATCAGGTCATTCGTTCTACCGCCGCTTCCTTTGAAGGCACCTGCCGCAGAAAAACACTGGCCATCGAACTGGTTCTCACCGGCGACGTGATGTATGTGAATGCCGACATGGGCAAAATTCAACAAGTGCTTTATAATCTGTTGGACAATGCCATCAAATTCAGCCACCACGACTCCGTTATCCGCATTGAAACCTCGATTAAAAAAAGCAAGCTCTTTGTCTCCGTCAAGGATAGCGGTATCGGTATTCCCAAGGAAGATTTAAAACTCATCTGGGAGCGTTTTTATAAATCCGATGCCTCCCGCGGCAAAGATAAAAAGGGAACGGGACTGGGACTCTCCATTGTAAAAGAGATCATTGCCTCCCACGGAGAGCACATCAATGTCATCAGTACCGAAGGTGTGGGCACGGAATTTATTTTTTCTCTGCCCTGCTCTGACATCAATGAGGACGACGATTAAAACCAGCTTACCGTGCCGATCTGGCGCAGTAAGCCGGTCTTTTTGAACCTTAATATTCTCTTCTTATTCTGCAAGATACATGCGCAGGCCGCTCTCTATTGTCGATACGGTCTGCTCTAACGTAGCGCTGCCATTTAAGTACGCCGGCAGAGCTTCCGTAATCACCTTTTCTATCTGCTCATCTTCTACCAGTCTCTTGTGCACGTTTCCGCACATTTCTATCAGTCGGTCTGCGTTCTTCTCACTCACAGCAATGATCTCAAACTCTATCACATCTCCGTTTGGATGCGCAAATATGGCATATCCCTCATAGGCGCTTCGGTCTTTATCTTTCTGGTTTTCTAAAGCCTGTGTGCTGATTGGGAATCCGTCTCTGAAATCACTGTCCTGCACCTCGGCGGAAAGAGCATATTTCAGAAAATCTTTTGCCACCTCGGGAGCATCGCTCCCCTTTAAAACGGCAATTTCACCTATGGGCCTGAATGCACCTTCAAAAGATTCAAAATTGCTGTTGGTATCCGCCAGCATGGACAGGGGCATCATGGCATCGAGGAACCCCTCTAATTCATCCACGATTACACCCTCTCTGAAAGAATAATCGGACAGATGATACGGCGTGATCTCATCCGTGAATCGCTCTACCATATTACTGCATTCCGCCAGTCTCTTTAGCAATTTTAAAAATTCTTCCAGCGCCTCTTTATCCAGCTCTTTTCCATTCACCAGATCCTGCACTGCAAAAGGCACAAAAACCGAAGTCAGTTCATCCACCGTCATAGGCCCTAACAACGGCCTCTCATATCCGGTCAGCACCTTGCTTAAGTTTTCCATATCTCCCATCGTGGATGTATCCAGCATGGTACTGCAGATAATACTCAGGGAAATCCTTAAAGGAATACTGTATACAGCGCCGTCCGCTTCCGTATAATTCTTCACAATATTTTTTAATAATTCACCTTGTTCTGACATCGGTGTCACAATGTCACTGATATCCGCCAGCATGCCCTGCTCTGCAAAGGCATCCGCATCCAAGCCGTCAAGCAACAATACATCCAGCTTTTCACCGGCTAACAATCTGGTATAAAGACTTTGGATTTCGGCCTTTACATCCGCCGTTGCCCGCTCTTCATAAGGAATCCCTATCTCCACCTGAACCTGCACCTCCGGATGCAGTCTGGTATACATGGCCGCTGCGTGCCGTACCGTGGTATTGTCATAAAGGCTATATACGGTGAGCTCCGTTTCCGGCAGTCTGACCAGTTCCGCATCATAGGAATATTCCATTAAAAAGTATGCATCCTCCGCAGAAAACAGCGCATAGTAAGTCGTAGGGCCGGGAGCTGCAATACCTAGGCAATACATGGTTTCCAGTGCAAAAGACGTGTAACTTCCCTTTATGATACAGTTCCATTCACCCTCCGGGGAATACTGAAACAATCCGCCCCGACCGCAAAGCAGCAGACTTTCGTCGGGAAGAATTGCCAGATGATTATTGCCTCCGACAGTTATGTCACATTTTATGCTCTCTTCCGCTGCATCTTTTCCTTGGAGGTATAGTTCCAAAGCAGTAAATTCCTCATTGCTATTTTGGGCAATGGTATAAAATTGGTCCCGGCCTCCGTAGATTTTTCCGGTATACAACTCTCCTGGAAGCTTAAATTCCTGTAATTTTGTTCCGTCCTCTCCACTATATACTCTGACATCATAGTAGGAAATAGCGGCAATACTGCCATCTTCCAAAACCGCTATATCATCCGGATATTCGTAATAATGCCACTCTGGATGCTCTATCCGCCAATCCTGTGGCGTGATCTCCTCCGCCGTGATGCCATCCTCACTGCGATAGAGATAGCCCAGCAGATTTTCTCCAATAATCCCCACAAAGTACAAATAAGAATTCCCGTTTACATTTTCCACTACCCTGCACTGAGAAAGCACATTTTCATGTGTTATGCTCTTTAACCAGTCGGGCGTATCCGATACAAAACCGCCCTCTTGATATAAATAACGGACAAATGCGGTGATACCCTCCTTTTCTTCCAAAGCATAAAGACAAAGCTGCCCATCTACCTGACCTATCTGGAAAATATCCTTCCCGTTCACGCCTTCGGGCAATTCGATTTCTTTTTCTACATAGCCGCCTTTTTCTTCCCTTTCCGCCTCAGTACCTCCCTGCGATTCTCCCGTGGGTGTACCTCTGCCCTCTGTTTCCAAGCTGCTCTCTGTCTTTCCACAACCCACTATGCCGACTGATAATGCGGCTGTAAGCAGAAGGGCCATAAACTTTTTCAACATATTCTTCCTCCCGTTATGGTAAACTCGGCATTTCAAAACGCTTTTCCTTGCCTGAGGACTATTATGACGCTTTCCATTTAAGATTGTTTTAGGATAAATTTAACTTTTTTAAAAAAATTCTTAATTTTCCCATAAACGGAAGGACTATTGACGTATCCTAATAAAGAAGCATAAAATGAATTTATTATCGACACCTGCCCTATGCAGGCTGCGGAAAGGTGGTATTTACTATGAAAGGTAAAGAGAAATGTAGGGCATTAAAAGAAATTCGCAGGCAGATTGCCGAGAAGAACGATATTCCCTATGCGGTCTCCCAGTGTAGCCATCAGGGGGACTGTAAGGGTACCTGTCCCAAATGCGAAGCGGAACTGCGATATCTGGAGCAGGAACTTGCCATCAGAAAAAACTTTGGCAAAGCAGTGGCCATAGCGGGGATTTCCTTAGGCGCTTGTTCTTCCCTTACTGCATGCGCTCCCATAGAGGCAGCTCAGAATGTCACGATACCTTCTCCCGTAGAAATGCCGGCCGGAGAGGTCCAGATTGGAACCCTGCCTCCGGAAACTCCCGAATCAACACAGACGGACTGGCAGTTACTTCTTCCCAATTCAGGTGATTTTCCGGGAATCTCTGTTCCTTCGGAAGTTACGGAGGGCGCCATGCCGATGCCTACCCCGGAAATCAATACCGGCATGGATTTTGACCACCCCACTGTACCGGTACCGGACGAAATCATTGAAGGTGAACTGGAAATTGCTCCGGAAATGGTTCCTGAACCGATAATGGGAGAAATAATCCCAGGAGAAGAAGACATTATGACTTTGCAGCTGGAGGGAGATATTGCTCTGCCGGAGGATGGCCGCTTTGAGTAGCGCTGTTCCCATTCTTCCGGTTTTTGCCATTCAGAGACACCGCCTTACCACGGACGGAAACGGGGTAACCACTCTGGTGGGAGCCTACGGCTGTCCTCTGACCTGCCGCTACTGCATCAATCCTCATGCCTGGGATCCGAAAACTCTGGAAAAATGTATTTCTCTTACACCCAAAGAACTCTATGAACGGGTCAAGATCGACGATCTATACTTTCTTGCCACCGGGGGCGGTGTTACTTTTGGCGGCGGAGAAGCTCTATTGCATTCGGAATTTATTAATGCATTTCGCCAAATCTGCGGGCCGGACTGGACCCTAAGTGTTGAAACTTCCCTAAATGTTCCGACGCGTCGGTTGGAACGGGTATTGGATACTGTGGACGATTATATTGTAGATATTAAAGATCTGGATCCTCTTATTTATGAATCCTATACCGGCATGCCCATTGACCGGGTCCTGACCAATCTGGAATTCTTAAGTGATCGGCTTTCTGCATCCTCCGAAAGCGGAAGGCCTAACCATGTCCGCATTCGGGTGCCTCTGATTCCAAACTACAATATCCCCGAACATCTGGAAAAATCTGTTCATAAACTACGTTCTATGGGTTTTTCCGATATTGAAACCTTCTCTTATATTGTTAGGTAGCTTAGCTGCCGAGTCATAATGTTCTTTGCTAGCGCAGCTAACGAAGGACATTTTCTATTCATTTGATCCCTATTTATTGATTTTTTGCACAAATGTATTGACCTTCCACCTTATGGAAGGTATATGATATGGTATAAAAGGGGGAGTGTAGCCATGAAAATTAATGAGGTGGAACTGACCATCGGCATGACCAAGAAGAATATCCGTTTCTATGAACAGGAAGGCTTGCTGACTCCCTCCCGCAGTCCCAGAAACGGGTATCGGGACTACTCCGCAGATGACGTCAATACCCTGCGCCAGATTAAGCTGCTTCGCAAATTGGGTATTTCTATTGAGGATATCAAGAAGCTGCAGGATGATTCTCTCTCTTTGGAGGACTGCCTTCGCGGGCACTTGGTCACGTTGGAGCAGGAACGTAAGAACTTAGATGCTGTCACCAAATTCTGCCGCAGGCTGCTAACCAAGGATATTACTTTTGACAATATGCCGACAGAGCAGCTTCTTGCGGATATAGAAAATATAGAAAAAGGAGGAACCAGTTTTATGAACACCAAGAATCAGGAAAATAAAGGTTTTCCTTTTAAAGTAGTAATTCCTGCTGTTATCGCTGCGGCGTTGCTTTTCATGATGCTGGCCTTTTTTGTCGGCAGAAACTCTGTGCCGATGGACCGGATGTCTCCAAATGCCGTACTTTATTCTTTTTATGAGACCGGTGACTTCTTTTACAACCTAAAAGGAGAGGTCTATGAATCTACAGATCAGGTGCGCACGTATTGGTGGAATCACTCGGCGGATTCCTCTTTAATCGCATATTGGCTTTATGAAGAGGACTCTAACTATCCCAGTGGAATCCGCACAGATTTACACTGCATTACCGGAGATTTGGAACCGGTGAAGGTAGCGGAATCCGTAGGGCAATATATGGTGAGCTATGACGGTTCCTACATTGCCTATTTTCAGGACACAGAAAATAGTTTTTATCATGATTTATATTTATATGAAGTCAGCAGCGGTCTGTCCACTAAAATTGACGAAGAAGTAACAGGTGCCTACTTTTGCCTCTCTCCAAATGGGAAAATTGTGGCCTATCAAAAGGAGTATGGGGCTCTTTTCGTAGGTGGCATAGATATGGAGGTCTCGAAAGTCGCCGAGGACGATATAAGACCCAGCGGGGTACTTCCTGTAGCTGTTTCCGATGACGGAGCATACCTGTATTATATTTTCAACGGTGACCTCTATTACTATAATGCAAATGAAAAAGAATCGGTACCAGTAGCATCCAATATAGATCCTCTCAATATCTACGCCCACTTTTTTTGCTTTAACAGGGATCTTTCCGAAATGATCTATGTGGTGGACTTTGAAACCTATTACTACACGCCTGAATTGGAAGCTCCCGTAAAAATAGCGGACGACAGACTCTACCATGTTCTGGAGGGCGGCACCGCAGCCGAGAATTATTTCTGCAGCACATATGCCGAGATTGCCAGTGTCGATACTTTGAAGGGCCATGTTTTGGAGGGCTACATGTCCCGTCTTTACTGGCTGGATGAGGACGCTGCGAATGCGGTAGAAATAGCAACTGACTACAATGAACATATACTGTCCGCAGACGGCAAATCCCTTTTGTATCTGGAGAGCGGCGTTCTCTACCGGTTGGATGGATTTGGCGAGGAGATGACCCCGACCATTGTATGCGAAAAAGGAGATATACAGTATTTTACCGCAAGCAGCGATCTGTCCAAGATTTATATTTCCACAGCGAGAGATTTGTATTATGTTCATAATTCCGGAGAGCTCGAACAACTTTCCGACAATCTGGCGTATGTGGAGTATGAAGATTACGGTTATTACGAATATTATCCCGTATATGACAATACAAGCGGGAAGATTTATTTCTTAGAAGACGGCGCTCTCTACGAGGCGGATAAGACCGAAAATTCCAAGTACAAAGCAGCAGAAAATGTAGAGCAACTGGATCTGCTGCCGGGCGGTATTTCTTATCTCTGCAACGAGAATGAACAGCCGGTGCGCTACTATCTATATAACGGGGAAATTACTAAGCTTTTTGCAGAATAAATCCCTGAAGGGGGCATACCATGAAAATTAACGAAGTGGAACAAACTGTCGGTATTGCAAAGAAGAATATTCGTTTCTATGAACAGGAAGGCCTCTTAACGCCGTCCCGCATCCCCGGCAATGGGTACCGGGATTACTCTGCGGAAGATATCAATACACTTCGCCAGATCAAGCTGCTCCGTAAATTGGGCATTTCCATTGAGGATATCAAAAAGCTACAGGATGATTCTCTCACTTTGGAGGATTGCCTGAAACAGCATCTGCTCTCATTAGAGCAGGAACGTAAGAATCTGGAGGCTATTACAAAATTCTGCCGAAAGCTGCTGACAAAAGATGTTACATTTGACACTATGCCGACTGAGAAGTTTCTTGCGGACGTGGAAAATATGGAAGCAGGCGGAACCCGTTTTATGAACGCACGGAATCAGGAAAATCATCCTTTCCCTTACAAAACGGTGATTCCTGTAGCAGCTGTTGTAACGCTGCTAATCTTTATGCTGGCTTTCTTCGTCGGCAGAAGCTCTGCTTCAACGGATCAAAAGTCTCCGAATGCGGTACTCTATTCCTTTTATGGTACATATGACAACAGCTTTTTTCTGAATGCAAACGGGGATGTCTATAAACCGAAAAACCGTGTAATCCCTTTCGCGTGGAATCACTCCGGTGACTCCTCCTTAGTTGCCTATTGGCTTTTGGAAGAAGATCCCGCCTATCCCGGAGAATATCTCCTTGATTTGTACTATATCACCGGAGAGCTGGAACCGGTGCAGGTAGCGGAAAATGTGAATGCGCATATGGTAAGTTACGACGGTTCTGGTATTGCTTATTTTCAGCGTCCTGAAATCGGAAGGCCCTCAGTTCTTTATCTATATCAGGTAAGCAGCGGCCAGTCCACCAAAATTGATGAGGGAGTAGTGGGCGATCATTTTTGTCTTTCTCCGGATGGTGAGATGATTGCCTACCGCAAGATTGGCGGTTCCCTTTATGTAGGAGGCCTGGATAGAGAGCCTATAGAAGTAACCGACAATCCGCCGGAGACTCTGGGAGCAATCCCCTTGGCCGTTTCCGATGACGGAACATACCTATATTACCTTTTGGATGATAGCCTCTATTGCTATAATGCAAATGAGAAAGAGCCCCCTAAACTCATCGTCGATTTAGAAGCTGTTTCAGACCCTCACCCACTGTTTTTTTCCCATTTTTTCTTTAACAAAGATATTTCCGAGATGTTATTTGTGGTGAACTTTGAAACTTACTATTACACTCCCGGATTAGATGCTCCCATTATGATTGTTCGAGACCGGATCGAACATATCCCGGACAATCAACCCGAAACATACAGCTGCAGCACATATGCCGAGATTGCCGGCATAGACAGCCTGAAAGGACGTGTTATAGGCAGCAATGATTCCAGCCTGTATTGGTTAAACGAAGATGGCACGGATACAGTGACGATAGCCTCCAATTTCCGCCGTTATATGCTGTCAGAGGACGGAAATTCTATTGTATATCTGGAAGATGGTATCCTCTATCGGATAGATGCCTTTGGCGAAGAGATGAAACCTACCGTTGTAAGTGAAGAACCGAACATAGATTATTTTACTGCCAGCAGTGATCTGTCTAAGATTTATATTGCCAAGAGCCATGATTTATATTACGTAAAAAGCCTTGATGAATTGGTACTGCTTTCCCATGATTTAAAGCATATCCGCTTCCTTAATCTAATTCCACCTTATAATGATTCCCTTGCATATGACAATACAAGCGGAAAGATTTATTTTCTGGAAAACAGCACTCTCTATCAGGCAGATACCACCGAAGATTCAAAAACTCCGGTTGCCGAGAATGTCTCACGGCTGACTTTGCTACCCGGTTACGTCTCCTATATCAGTAATGAAGGAGCTGATTCGGTTCTCTATTATCTGTATAACGGAGAAGCAACTGAAATTTACACAAAATAAAATATCGGCAGCTTAAAAACTGTTTAGCAACCCGCTGATTCCCTGTTCTTTAAAGATATTCTTATAGTAACCGATCTCATCGAATATCAGCTCGTCGATGACCTGCATGCCCAAAAGTTCCACCGCAGCTCTGTCATCGGTGAGCAGGTATTCGCTTTTTTCATATCTGATCATATTTGTCGCTGCTCTGGTCATTAAGGCCTGTAGCTCGGGATTGTTAAGGTCTTCTGTTTTTTCCGTGAAACCTTCCATGATGGCTGGATCCATAAATGCAAATAACTCCCGATTGGTGGTTCCCGGCACATTCACCGTATACACATCGGAAAATACGCTTGCGATCGTATCGGCAAGGTATTGATTGATGTTACCCTCTTTATCCGTATGCATATTCATATTCACGACCATCACGCCGCCATCCTTTAAATGGTCCTTTACCAGTGTAAAAAATTCCACGGAGGACATTTGAAAGGGAATGGTGATGTCCTGATAGGCGTCCACCATGATCACGTCATACTTTTCTTCGATGACATTTAAATATGCCCGACCATCGTAAGTCACAACCTCTATATCCGCAGGCAGATCAAAATACTGTTCCGCCAGATCCGTGATCTTCTGGTCGATTTCCACCCCCTCTATCACCACATTCCCAAAATACTGCCTGCACTGCCTGGCAAAGGTACCGGTGCCCATGCCCAGTACCAGAATACTTGCATCTTCGTTTTCCGCAACTCCGCCCATGACCGGTGCGGCCAGTGCATAGTCATAATACATACCCGTCAGGGAATCCTCTTTCATCATAATGGACTGCACACCGAATAGCACATTGGTGGAAAGGATTACCCTGTCCTTCTCATCTTTGACCTGCAGATAGTTGTAAATGGACTCTCCTTCAAATACCAGATTGTTCTCCCAGAAGGCAAAGCGGCTGCCCGCCCCCAGGCCGCAGCAGAGCAGATACAGCACTACGCTCACCGCACAGGCTGCTTTTTTCTTCTTCGGACTGTGGGAGCCGGTGCTGATAAAATAAATCAGTCCCAAAACCAGCAGGATGCCCGCAAAGAGCAGAAAAGTAACGGAAGTTCCCACCGCCGGGATCGTCACAAAGGTGGGAACAAAAGTACCGATAATGCTGCCGATGGTGTTGAAGGCTCCCAGCGTCCCCACCGTCCTGCCGCTGTCATCCAGACTCTCCACCGTATATTTTACCAGCGAGGGCGTTACGGTTCCCAACAAAAACAGAGGAAACACAAAGATGACCATGCAGGCTAAAAAAGCCGCCCAGATTAAGAAGTTTTGGTTGACTGCCAGGATCAGAATACCGGATATACCCAGAATAATATATTTTCCCAGAAAAGGAATCGCGGCTATCCACACCGCGGAAACCAAAATCCTGCTATAGAGCTTGTCCGGATTGGGGTTTTTGTCCGCAGACTTACCGCCCCAGACATTTCCCAACGCCATCGCTATCATAATGGTACCTATGATAATGGTCCACACAATCTGGGAGGAACTGAAATACGGAGCCAGCAGACGACTGGCTCCAAGCTCCACCGCCATGACGGACATTCCCGCAAAGAACTCTGTCATATAGAGGTAATATTTATTCTTCAAGATCTTTTTATTATCCATGCTTCTTATCATTCCCTCCCTGAGGTCTGCAAATTCACTTGATAAGCATAGCACAGATTCCCCATATTTTCTATAGCAAATGTAAATCCAAAAGAACGCAAAAAGCGATAAACAGGAATACACCCATTTACCGCTTTTCGGTTCTCACTCAACTGTATTTACTAAATTTTTTCATTTCCGCAATGTCCTCCGCAGCTGCGGCAGTCACCGCCGCATTGCAGAGATTTTCCATTCTTTTTGTCCCGAATCATGCTTTTGATCACCCAAACCACAATTCCCGTTAAAACGACCAATACTACCGCTGTTCCCATATTTACCTCTTTTCCGGCTTACTATAGCCTATGGTTACTTTTTATTTTGCACGTGCCAGTGTTCCACTCACCCTCAGGGTCCCGCTTTCCTTATATGGTCTGAAAAGCAGGTATACAAAACCGATGACTAAAAGGAACGCTGCTACGGTACCGATTCCAAAGGTACCTACAGAGATCAGCATGCCGATCTGATATACGCAGAGTGATACAATATAAGCAAATACACACTGATAACCGATTGCAAACCAGAACCACTTAGCATTGTTCATTTCTCTCTTGATGGCGCCCATTGCCGCGAAACAGGGTGCACACAGCAGATTAAATATCAAGAAGGAGTATCCTGCCAAAGCGGTCATGCTGCCTGCCAGCGTTGCCCAGATTGCCTCACCGTTATCGCCCAGTTCCTCTATGCCTGCGGCCCATTCAGGATACAGAATACCAAAGGTACCAACCACATTTTCCTTTGCTACCAGACCGGTAACTGCCGCTACCGCAGAACGCCAGTCGCCCCAGCCTAAGGGTGTGAATATCCATGCAATCGCATTTCCGACAGCTGCCAGAATACTGGAGTCCAGCTCGGATTCTTCTAACATTCTGAAAGAGCCGTCCACCCAGCCGAAGAAGGAGGTGAACCATACCAGAATAGTGGATAACAGAATGATGGTTCCTGCTTTCTTAATAAAGGACCAACCGCGCTCCCACATACTTCTGAGTACATTTCCCACAGTAGGAAGGTGATATGCAGGCAGCTCCATAACAAAGGGAGCGGGATCACCTGCAAACATTTTGGTTTTCTTTAAAATAATACCGGAAGTGATAATTGCAGCAATTCCGACAAAGTATGCGCTGGGCGCTACCCACCATGCTCCGCCGAAGAGTGCTCCTGCTATCAGACCGATAATAGGCAGCTTTGCTCCACAGGGAATAAAGGTGGTGGTCATGATCGTCATCTTCCTGTCACGGTCATTTTCAATGGTGCGGGAAGCCATAACGCCGGGTACCCCGCAGCCGGAACCGATCAGCATGGGAATGAAGGATTTACCGGAAAGACCGAACTTGCGGAAAATTCTGTCCATGATAAACGCCACTCGAGCCATGTAACCGCAGGCTTCCAAAAATGCTAGGAAAATAAACAGTACCAGCATCTGGGGCACGAAGCCTAACACCGCACCCACACCGGCTATGATACCGTCCAGAAGCAATCCCTTTAACCAATCGGCACAGCCAATGGCATCCAGACCGGCCTCTGCCAATACCGGAATGCCGGGGATCTCTAAGCCAAACAGGCTCCAGCTCTCTCCGAACACGCCGTCGTTAGCCCAATCGGTCGCCCAAGTTCCTACCGTAGTAACGGATACATAGTACACAATAAACATCACAACCGCAAAAATGGGCAATGCAAGCCACCTGTTAGTCACAATCTTATCAATCTTGTCGGAAGTCGTCAACTTCTCTTTACTGTTCTTCGTATAGCATTCCTTGATAATGGAGGAGATATACAGATACCGCTCATTGGTGATGATACTCTCGGTATCGTCATCCATAGCAGCCTCCAGCTCTTTGATTTCAGCAGAAACATCCGGCGTCTGCTTCATCTGCTCTGCGATTTTATCATCCTGCTCTAAAAGCTTGATCGCAAAGAAACGCCTTTGTTTCTCTGACACGTCTGTCAGTTTATTCTCTACGGCGGTAATAACTGCTTCTACCTCGGGAGCAAATTTATGTGCGGCTGCCACTGCCTGTTTCTTCTTTGCTGCCTTGACCGCTTTCTCCGCAGCCTCCGTAATGCCCTGTCCTTTCAGTGCGGAAATCTCCACCACCTCACAGCCCAACTTATCACTGAGCTTACCGACATTGATCTTATCTCCGCTCTTACTTACAATATCTATCATGTTCACAGCCATAACAACGGGAATGCCTAATTCCATGAGCTGTGTGCTCAGATATAAGTTTCTTTCAATATTGGTGCCGTCCACGATATTTAAAATCGCATCCGGTCTTTCTGTGATCAAATAATTTCTGGCCACTACCTCTTCAAGGGTATAGGGAGAAAGGGAATAGATACCGGGAAGGTCCATGATGACCACGTCTTTATTTCCTTTTAATCTGCCCTCTTTCTTTTCTACGGTTACACCCGGCCAGTTGCCCACAAACTGGTTAGAACCGGTCAGTGCATTAAAAAGTGTGGTTTTGCCGCTGTTAGGGTTGCCGGCTAATGCAATTTTAATTGACATAATCTACCTCTTTTCTACTAAGTATGTGTTTAACGTTTGTTGCAACTTCTTTTTGTTAGTTTTTACTAACCTATGTCCAAAAAAATTTACTCTACTTCTATCATTTCAGCATCTGCTTTTCTTAAGGACAGTTCATATCCTCTTACGGTAACTTCTACCGGGTCACCTAAAGGCGCCACTTTTCTCACATAAATTTCCACACCTTTGGTAATTCCCATGTCCATAATGCGCCTTTTTACCGGGCCTTCGCCGGTCAGCTTCGTAACCTTTACCGTTTCTCCACATGGAATTTCTCTTAATGTCTTCATGTTATCCTCTCTTTCTGCCGTAAAACGACGATTCTCTAAAGAAGCCTAAACGGCCACCATAATTTTATTAGCCATATCCTTTCCGATTGCGACTCGTGAATCCTTCACATTCACAATGATATTGCCAGCGGCTTCGGATACTACCATCACTTCTCCGCCTACTACAAATCCAAGATTTTCCAAAAATTTACGGGTTTCTTCCTTTCCCCCGACCCTGCTGATCACATTCTTTTCTCCGGTTTTTGCCAATGACAAAGGCATATTCTCACTCCTTTTTCTATGCGTATCATTTGCAGTATATACAGCGCCTGTTTTTCTATAAGTACAGAATCCTTACATGTCGCATCTTCTTCCAGTTTCATGGTTAGTATATGCTAACCTTCATTAGATGTCAATAACTTTTTAAAAATTTTCTACTTTCCATTTGTTGGTATTGCTCAGATTTATTTTAATGACTAACCGGCACGCTTAATATCCGTCACAGTAAATCCTGCCTTTTTTACAGTTTCCCTAATCATATTCTCCTCAAGACTTCCGGCCGATTGCACCATTTCCTCCCCCTTTTCTCTTCTTTTTCGGAATCGGATCCCTGCTGCCGCCACAGCAGTCACCCTGCCCGCTCATATGTTTGAGCGTACCCTTCAAAGCATATATTAGAATCATAAAAAGAATTAACAATATAATTGCAGTTCCCATAGTTTGTCTCCCTAATCATAGTTAGTTTATGCTAACCAAATAATAATACATTTTTCGGAAAAAGGAAAGCGTTTTTTAAATTTTTTGAAGTGTCGGATTCTTACAATATAGAATAAAATACTCCCTTCCGAGCAGACAAACAAAAACAGCTTGCCGCTTGGAGGGGAGTATTTTCATTACTTTTTCTCTTTTATTTCTCTCTCCTATACTGTACCGGAGTCATTCCAAATGCCTTTTTAAATAGCCTGTTAAAATGTTCTACATTCTCGTAGCCCACATTTTCGGCTATGGTTTCCACATTCTGCGCTGTTTCCTTTAAGAGTATCTGCGCCTTTTTCAAACGTGTCTCCTTTACCAGCTCCTGGAAAGTCATTCCCGATTTCTCTTTGATATACTTGGAGAGGTAGGGGGTGGAGAGATGAAAGCTCTCCGCTAAACTCTCTAACGTTACCTCCCTGTAATTGTTCTGAATATTGTTTAAAATCTCTACCAACCGCTCTTCTCTGCCCTCCGTAGCATGGAGAACTTCCGTCAGCTTATTGGCGGCCACTACCAATGCTGCAATGGAACTCTTGATAATATCTTCATCAATACCCACACCCCAGTAGGTCTTGCCCTGATGCACAATGCCCACATAGGCTGCCGCTTTGGATGAGGAGCCTTTGGAGATGGCATGCTCCTCGTATACGGAGAGCACATACTCAATGCCGAAATAGGCTTTAATCGCATTGCTGACCGCATCCAGACGACCGTTACCGGAAGTTTCCATGATCTTTCTTTCCTTGTTCTGTTCAATGGTCACTTCCGCCATAATACCGTTTATCTGCTTAAAGTGGCACTCCGGTACTTCGAACACCGGTCTGTAATTTACATACTGCTCTGTAAAGAGACGGTAAATATCCTCGGGAGAGAGCTCCTTATGCCCTTTATCGGATTCACTCTTCACCAGATAACGAACTTCTTCCTTCATGTTATCCGGCAGCGAAATACCGTAATTCTGCTTGAGAATAAAGGCAATACCGCCCTTACCGGACTGGCTGTTGATTCGGATAACGTCGGATTCGTACTCCCGTCCCAGATCCTTGGGATCGATGGGCAGATACGGTACCGTCCAGCGGTCTTTGCTCTTGCCTTCCTGCAGCCATGCCATACCTTTGGAAATTGCGTCCTGATGGGAGCCGGAGAAAGCAGTAAATACCAATTCGCCACTGTAGGGGGTTCTTTCGTGCACCCGCATACCGGTCAGCAACTCGTATTTTTCCCGAATCTGCATGATATTGGAGAAGTCCAGCTTGGGATCCACACCGTGGCAGACCATATTCATAGCCAGCGTTACAATGTCCACATTACCGGTTCTCTCGCCGTTTCCAAAGAGTGTACCTTCCACGCGATCCGCTCCGGCCAGAATACCGAATTCCGCGTCACTGATGCCACAGCCTCTGTCGTTGTGGGGATGCACGCTTAAAACGACTGCGTCCCTGTATTTTAAATGCTTGTGAATATATTCTACCTGTGCCGCAAACACATGGGGCATAGCCACCTGTACTGTAGTGGGAATATTGATGATGGATTTATGCTTCTTATCCGGTTTCCATACATCCAGCACCGCATTACAGACCTCCACCGCATAGTCCACTTCCGTCTGAGAAAAGCTCTCCGGACTGTATTCAAAAGTGAAGTTGCCGTCGGTCTCCTCCGCCAGCTCGCGCAGCAGCTTGGCGCCGTCCACCGCTAACTGCTTCACTTCTTCCCTGCTCTTTTTAAATACCTGCTCTCTCTGAGCAACGGAGGTGGAATTATAAAGATGTACTACCGCATGGGGAGCACCCTTTACTGCCTCAAAGGTCTTTCTGATAATATGCTCCCTTGCCTGTGTGAGTACCTGAATCGTCACATCATTGGGAATCATATTTCTCTCAATGAGCGCCCGCAGGAAATTGTATTCCGTATCCGAAGCAGCGGGAAATCCCACTTCGATTTCTTTAAATCCCACTTCCACGAGCATTTTGAAGAATTCCAGCTTTTCTTCCAGTCCCATGGGCTCCACTAACGCCTGATTGCCGTCCCGCAAGTCCACGCTGCACCAAATAGGAGCCTTTTCAATACAGTCCTTCTTCACCCAGTCATAGCTCACCTCCGGCGGCATGAAATAGGATTTTTCATACTTCTTTTTAAAATCAGTCTTTGCACTCATTCTCATTCTCTCCTTTTTCATTTACAACCGGACGAAACACGCTTTGCGAGTTTCGCCGGTTCGCGGGCGGCGGCAAAGCTCGCCTTGTGCCTTCCGCGAAAAAAATCTCTATAAAAATGCACAAGGCATTTTTATAGAGACGTAATTACTACGCGGTACCACTCTACTTCATGGGAAACCATGCACTCATCGGACACAATTATGTCCTTCCCCTTTCTACGGCGGGATTTCCGTCCAAGCCTACACAGTTAAGATACCTTCAGCCGGCTGCTCCAAGGTCAGTTCCCCGTCCGCTTCTGGCTGCCTTGCACCCTGCGGCAGCTCTCTGTTTTCCGGCTTTCGGCTACTACTCCTCTTCGTCGCTTTTTCATTATTTTGTTTTTCCAATCTTAACATAGATCATAAACAGGAACAAGGGGTAAATTTAATCAATTTAATTGATTTATTTTATTATTTATTGGCATTTTTACTAAACCAATACATTTTACGCACCGGTTATCATAAAGGAATAAGAAATATCCTTTTCTGCATCGATATGGTATTCCGCTTCCACGTCCGCTCCCCAGCTGTCAATACCGCCAACACCCCTTACCGCACCTAAAATAGTTACCACCGTCCGTCTTGCGGGAGGCAGTTCTTCCTGATGTGTGGCATTCTCCAGCTCCTCCGCCGTATAGGGAATGCAGGCAAAAGCAAATGGTTTCTCTCCGGAGGCAAAGCACAGGGAATAGCTTTTCTTTTCCCCTGCCAAAGGACCCTTATCCACATTGTTCCGGGTAGTACTCCGATGCACCTTAAGCCATTTGGTGCCCATATGCACATTACAGTCCTGGGGCACCAGATAGGGTGTTACAGGCAGCCCCTTCACTTCATATACACCGGGTATTCCGCCGGCCATTCTGTCGGGATAGGTTTCACCGGAAAGTCCTTCATAGATATATCCGTCCGCTTCGGTCGGCATGATAAAACGCATGCCAAATACCGGCAGTTCAGGCAAGCCCTGCTTGCCATGATAGTATACACTCACTAAAATCGTACCGTCCGGGGATACACGATAGCTTACCTCCACCTGCGTGGACGGCGTTGTGATCGTTTCATAGGTAAAGCAGATCTCAACTTGTTCTGCCACTTCGTTAGGCGTATAGCGGTTATTCTCCGGTGCTTCGTGCATCGTTGTTTCCTGTCCGTCTATCCTTACCCGTGTACTCACGCAGTTTAAAAACATATCTGCTGCCAACCACATGCCGGACCGCAGATGAAAACGGCTGCCCCTGTCATTGTCCGTAAGCGCTCTCCAAAAGGTGGGTTTGGGTACCCGGTAGAGCCATTCTCTTCCTCCTATCACCAGGGATTCCATTCCGCCCGCTCCGTAGGAAAAGATATAGGAAAACTCCTCTCCACTGGCATTGATTCCTCGAAGCCCCAAAGTATAATCTCCGTATATAACTTTCAGTTTACTTACCTTATTCATATAATCCATAGTAGTACCTCACCTCCTGCAGAGCCGGCTTGGGTGTGCGGTCCGCAAAAATTATACCGTTTCCGGAAAATTCATAGTCTGAAGGCCTGTCATCGAAATCTCCGCCGTAACGCAGAACCTTTCTGCCCGTCACTTCATCCTCCACCTCTATGGCCTGATCAATATAGTCCCAGATAAAACCTCCCTGATACATTTCAAACCTATCCAATAAATCCATATAGGACTTCATACCGCCCAGCGAATTTCCCATATCGTGCATATATTCACACAGAATAAAAGGTTTTTTCGGCTGATTGGATAAATATTCTACAATTGCATCCGGCGTTGCGTACATACGGCTTTCCACATCGGAAATCACATCTTCATAGCTACGATTGTGGAATACACCTTCATAATGTACCAGACGGCTATCATCCTTTTCCTTAAAGTACCTGTTCATATCCGCCAGATTGTCCCCCGCATAAGACTCGTTTCCCAGGGACCAGAACAGGATGGATACATGATTCTTAAAGGTTTCAAAATTATTTTGTGCTCTGTTAAGTACCGCTTCCTTCCACTCAGGAATACTGCCAGGCACATTCCAAGAAGGCTCATCTCCGCAGCGTTTCTGCCAGGAACCGTGGGTTTCCAAATTGGTTTCGGCCATCATGTAAATGCCCTTTTCATCGCACATGTAATACCACGGAATTCTATCCGGATAATGGCAGGTTCTCACTGCATTAATATGATTCTCAAGGAATAACTGCATATCAAAATCCATATCTTCCTCAGTGATACATCTGCCGCTTACCGCATTCCACTCATGCCGGTTCACACCGTTTATGATAAGGCGCCTGCCATTTAGCAGAATGACCTTGTCCTTGATCTCTATCCTGCGGAAACCTGTCTTTATGGGCACTATCTCCCGCAGATTTCCCTGCTCTTTTAGCTCTACCTCCAGCAGATACAGCCGGGGATTATGATTGTCCCAAGGAATCACTTTTTGTATTTCGTCAAAACGGATACTTACCTGCTCCCCAAAAGGGACTTCTTTCTGCTTCAGAACTTCTCCGCCCTTTGGAAAACTTCTGATTCCCGTTTTTCCGTCATCGATTGCCCGCAGGGTTACGGTTACACTTTCTTTTCCGCTCAAACCGTTTTCAGCGGAGAGCTTTAATTCCACTTCCAGCGTACCGCTCTGATTATCCTCCAAAAGCCGGGGCTTTACCCAGATATCCTCCACATGCAGCGCAGGCTTGGCATAGAGGGTCACGTTTCGGAAGATACCAAAGAACCGGAAAAAGTCCTGATCCTCCAAAAAGGCTGCCGTACTCCTTTTATGTACTTCAACCGCCAGTATATTTCCCTTTTCCCGAATGTAGGGTGTCAGGTCAAAATGGGAAGGAGTAAAGCTATCCTCTGCATAGCCCAGAAAATGACCGTTTATCCACAAGTACATAGCCTGTTCCACACCCTCAAAGCAGATACATATCCGCTTTCCCAAAAGAGCAGGATTCAAATCAAATTCCTTTATATAGGAGCCCACGGGATTATATTCCACTTTACTGAAGGAAGCCTCCGGCTCGCCGGTCTGCCCCAGACTGTATGCAGGTCTGCGATAAATATGTCCCTCCCACGGATAGGGTGTATTGATATAGTGCAGCTTATCGTAACCGGCTATCTCAATATGTCCCGGGACTTGAATACGATCAAAACTGCTTCTGTCAAAATCCTCCCTGTAAAATTCCGCAGGCCGGCTTCCCGCATTGACAGAAAAGCAAAATTGCCACTCCCCGTTTAAGCTCTGCAGCAGAGTGCTCCTGCCTGCCTCGTACGCCTCCCCGTTTTCAAAAAAAGCGTGGTCACTGTGGGCGGGAAGATTTCCCACCCTGAAAATTTCCGGATTGTCCAACCATTTAATATCTGCTTTCATATTTACCTCTCTTTTTATGAAATTAAATACGCCTTTATCTACCAATCTTTCGTCCGATACAAAATATTGTTCCCCTGCTTGCCTATGCGTTCCACACATTCTACATGGGTCAGTATATTGAGTACCGTCTGTGCCAATGGTCTTCTGATATGGGCAGCTTTTGCGAACTGCTCCGAAGTGAACTCTTCCAGCTCGTAAGGTATGAACCGCATATAGTCCTTGGGATTGTCTATACTGATTTCTTCCGCCAATCCGGATGGAATCCTGTCATATCGGCAGGATCCTTTTTTCTTATCCCGGCTCCAGCCGTTTAAGAGCCTGTACTCTTCCATATCCAGCAAAACAAGTTTTAAATGCAGGTTTTCATCCTTTAAAAACATTTTTATTTTGTACAGCTCCCGAAAGGCCATGTATGCATTCCCCTTCAAAGGAGATTTTCGGGGTTCGGAAAGCTCTCCGCTCTCCTCGTCGATCCATATCAGCCATTTCTGCCTCGGTATGGGATAAACCAATGTGACCGGGTAACGCGGCAGAAAGGCTTTCAGTTTTTCCCGCATACGATTGAACTGCCCCGTCTGAATCTCTATGATTTCTTCTCCAGTATAAATATCCGCCACATAGTTTTCAATCGGGATTTCATGCATATCCGTATCCGGTGCATAGTACAGTTTTAAAATGGCATGTACGGTCTTTTCGGAAAGCGTGCCGATTCCCTGTCGCTGTCTCTCTACCCCGATAATCCGGGTTTTTGCCTGTTCGAACAGGGGATTTTCCGGCAGCGGTTTCTCTACTGACTTTTTCCTTGGCATTTTCTAATCCCCCTGCATCCGGCTTTCATGGCAGGTAAAATACAGTACCTGATATTCTTTGCATATGCTATGTAACAGTGCCAAAGCGCCTTTTACCTTTTCTTTGTCCAGATTGGCAAAGGGATCGTCAAAAATAATAAAGGGCTTTTCCTCCTGATACATGGCATCCACCAGCGCCATACGCATACAGATACCTATTAAATCCCGATAACCCGCGCTGAAAAATTTAGGATCCCGCTGCATGCCCTTTTCCTCTACCGTCAATGCATGATTGGCATCCATGTGGTAGCGCCGTCCGCTCTCGTTTGTGAGCAGCTCATAATATTTTTCAAAGCTTGTCCGAAGCGGTTCGGTATACTTTGCGGTGAAAGAAGTTTTGGCCTGTCCTAAAAGCTCTTTGGTCTTTTTTAGAAGCTCGTATTTTTGAACATTGGTCATATATTCTTTTTTCAGATCCGTCAGCCGCTGCTCCTCCTCTGTGAGCCGGTCTGCCTCTTCCCGCAGTCCGTCCAACTGCCGTTTATAGTCTCCGATATATCCCTGCACTTCTTCCAGTCTGGATGCGATCTCTGAGAGACGGCCCCCGATATTTTCCAGCGTTTCCGGGGCTTCTACAGGCTTTACTTTGAGCAGTTCCTTCACATTTTCCTGATGTTCAAAAGCATCTTTCTGTTCCTTGGCTTTTTCATACTCGGCTTTACAGCTGATAAAGGTTTGCAGCCGGCTCTGAATCTCCAATAACTGGGCCTGCATATCCTGCTTCGGGGTCATGGAAAGTCCTTCGATGAAAGTTTTGAGTTCCTCCGTGACCCCGCCGTAAGCCTCGCTCGCTTCTTTATATTGATTTACTTTTTCCTGCAGACGCAGATATTCTCCTATCTGCATCCTCAGCTCTCCCATATCGTCGGAAAAATATTCCTCCTTCAGCAGCTTTGCCGGAAAGTAAGGAGTTAAAAAGTCTTGGATTTCCTGCTCAAGCTTCCTGATCTTCTCTTCGGAATTCTTCTCCTTTACATCCTGCACTTTCTTTAACAGGAACATATATTCCTGACGTTCTGCTTTCAGTTCATACAGACAATCCAATATCCTGTTTTCGCCACACTCTATACCATAAGCAGCCAGAAAGCCTTTGGTTGCAGGCTCTATCGTCTGTACCAGTTCTTCATCCGCTTCTATCTCCCGCCGTAGCTGCTCCAGTCTGCTTCCGTTTGTTTCTTCCGGTACGGCCCCAGGCGCCTTCCCCCGGCTGCGCAGTAACCCCACGATACAGAGCAGCAGTCCTAATGCAGCCAGTATACCGCCGACCGCCCACATTTCCGCCGATATTGCACAGAAAATACCGGCTGCTGCCAGTATCACTCCAACTCCGATAAGCAATGCGGAGAGCAGGGAGCGATTTCTCTGCCGCCGTTTCGTCTGCTTGATCTCCTCTCTGGACAATTCTAACATCTCTAACATGGCCTGCTTTTGGTTTAAGAGCGCTTTTTTATCCGCGCAATCTTTCCAATCCATTATTGCATTCTCTATGACCTGCTGCCCGGGTACGTCGTTTCCGAATCTGTCCCTGCACCGCTGCAGCTTTGCCTCCTCCTCTTCGGAAAGCCGGTACTCCGCTGCCTCCAATTTAAGCCGCTTTAACTCCCGTATCTTTTCGTCCTGTTCTTTCAGAACCTCCTCAGTAGGATATCCGCCGGCAAACTGTCCGGTGAGCGTTTCCCATCTTTGCTGCTGCGCCTCTGTCAAACTGTGAATATTTACCGTTTCCTGCACTGCGGAAAGTTTGGAACATTGCGCTATATGCATGCGCAGTTCTTCTTCCTCAGGCAGTTTATCGGGAAAATAAGCGCCGGCTTCTTTCGCCAGTCTGCGCCTTTCCTCATATTCCCTGCACAGCTCGGCATATTTTTCCTGTTTGGCCTGCACGTCTTTGTAAGCTCCCAACTCCTGCTGTCTATGCATAAGCCGGGCCTGCTCCGCTTTCAATTCCTCTTGCTCCGCACTCTTCTCCTGCAGGGCAGTATGGACTCTGTCCATGCTCTCATCCAGCATATGTCCGCTTCTGACCCGCTCCTCCAAAGCGGCAATGTCATTTTTCATTTTATACAGGGAGCCGGTAGCACGTCTGGGACTCATCTTATTCAGTAAATCCGCCAGTCTCCCGTCTACCTTTTCGTAATGGTTGATATCTTCCGTATCCTCGGCCAGATTTCCCATCTTGGCATTGATACCGTCGGTAGTATAAGTTTCGCAGTCATTCTGGGAAATAAAGATCGTTCTGCGGAAGGAGCCCTCATCCAACATAAACAGCTCCTCTCCCACCGCGGAGGAGAATCTGCCGCTTTCTAAATTGGTCTCCTTTTCTCTTAAGCTGAAACTGTCCTCTTTTTCCTTGGTACCGAAGGTTCTGGAAATGATATAGGCCCTGCCCTCTGCTTCGAATTCCAGCTGTCCGCCGTACACTCCGCCCTGCCAGGGTCTGTACCTTCTTCTTTCATTTTTTAACTCGTCCCGGGCCTTTTCCTCTCCAAAGCCAAAGAGCATCACCCGTATAAATGCCGCCAGCGTGCTCTTGCCCCAGCCGTTCTTTTCACATATAACATGACACCCTTGTCGGAATTCTAATGACACGTCACTCAATCTGCCAAAATTTTCAATATGACAGCTTAACAGCCGCATTCTGTCTCACCTCCTGCCCCTATTCCGGTTCTTCTCCTGCCAAAGCCTGTATCCCGTAGCGGACAATCACCGCCTTTTCCTCTTCTTTTAGCCCCTCGGCTGCCATGACCGTCCGAACAAACTCACCTTTTAAGGACTCGTCCAATGCAAACAGCCCATAGTCCACGTCCAACCGCGATTCATCATCTATTTTTAGGAAATAGTATCTGTCCTCAAATTGCTTTGTTAAAAGTTCTATATTTTTTTCACACTCCACATCCACGCTGCCTTTTAGCACCAGCTTTACCAGACTTGCCGCATCCAGTCCCGCTTCCGCCAAGACCACCCGGATTCTTCCGGCAATATCCGCACTCGTCATACAATCGGTAATGTCCACGTCCAGTGCATAGAGGCGACGGCTGGCTATGGAAATAAATTCCCGGCGAAAACTTCTCTTTTCTCCGTCAATATTTAACACCACAAAGCCGTGCTCTCCGCATTCGTCAAAGCCTCTGCCCTCCAGACAGCCGGGATAACAGTAACTCCCGCGTGTATCCAGTTCTCCGGATTTATAGGAGTGAATATGTCCCAGGGCAAGGTAATCAATCCCTTTGTTCCTTAAACTTCTTAAGCTGATCACCTCGGCCCCGTCCCGGGAAGTATGTTCCGCTTCCTGTCCGTGCAGTACCACAATATTGAATTTCTCCATATCCAGCGTGAGCTCGTTATAGATGGATGCTGCATTCTCCTTACACAGCTCCGCACCCGTTATCATAATGCGTCCTGTGTCCTTATCCGCTGCATAAGTGGTCCATCTGTTGTCAAAGAGCTTCAGATTCGCCGGCATTTCCTCCAGATTGCTTAAAAAACTCTCTGCATCGTGATTTCCCTTCAGATAGTAAAAATCGATTCCGGGATTGCGTAGAATGGCTTCCCTGACCGTATTTCTGGCAGCTGCCGAAATATTTTTCGTATCGTATAAGTCTCCCGCTATGATAATGGCATCCACCTGATGCCAAACGGCATATTCCATCATTTTTTGAAAAGTATTTAAAAGCTCAGCCTGTCTTTCCCTGGCCTTTTCCTTTGTCAGATTGGCTCTCATTCTGGAATCCAGATGTAAATCTGCACAGTGGATGATTCTCATGCTTTTTCATTCCTTTCGCCCGGTTTCAGATACTATTATACTAAGAAATCACCTTATGCTCCAGCCATTTTTTCCGGTGGAACCGAATACTAAAGAGCAGCCCCCTGAGCGCCCAGTCCGAAAACATTCCAATCCACACTGCCATAGGACCAAACTGATAGCGCCTTACCAGAAATACACAGAGGCTCACTCTGCACAGCCACATGGTAGCAGTGGATACCAGCATGGAAAATTTCACATCCCCCGCAGCCCGCATGCCATAAGCAGGTATAAAGGAAAGAATCCAGAAGATCGGTTTCACGAGGGTGATCCATCCCATCATATACAGACACATCCGCGCACTCTCCGGCTCCATAGCCCCAATCACCGTGATCGGCCGTGCCAGTGCATAGACTGCAAGGCAGTTAGCAATCATGGCAAGCTCTGCGATAAACGTCAGCTTTCGGATATAGTACACCGCTTCATCCTTACGTCCCGCTCCGATACACTGCCCTACCACCGTCATCAAACCGATTCCGATTCCCTGCGCGGCCATTCCGTTTAAACCTTCCAAAATATTTGTCATAGCCTGTGCGGCAATAGCCGTGGTTCCCATGGTGGATACAGTGGATTGAATGGCCAGTTTACCAAACTGAAACATACTGTTCTCCACACCGGAAGGTATGCCAATGGCAAGTACCTTCAAAATCAGATATTTGTCCGGCCTGATCTGTAGATAATGATGGATACTGATCTGCTGCGTGGGTCTATGAAGGAAGAAAAGTACTATAAAAGCACTGAACACTCTGGATACCAAGGTGGCGATCGCTACTCCCGCTACCCCTAGTCTAAGCCCCCATATCAAAACAGCATTGCCTCCGATATTGATACCGTTGGACAATACCGAAATCAGCATGGGGCTTCTGGAATTGCCCTGTGCCCGATAGATGGCCGCACCGCCGTTATACAATGCAATGAAAGGAAAGGATATGGCAGTATAAAAGAAATAAGTGACCGCCGCGTCCATAACATCCTCTTCCACTGCCCCAAAGATCAACCGAAGGATTCCGCGGTTTCCTAAGAGGCAGACGAGAGCTATGAATGTCGAAATGCCTAAAATGACCAACAATACCTGCCTGGCAGCACGGTTGGCGGCTTCCTCATTCTTTTTTCCTATGTATTGGGAACAGATAATACAGCCACCTGCCGCCAGCGCTGCAAAAGCCTGAATCAAAAGCGTATTGATGGAGTCCACCAAAGATACTGCCGACATTGCCGCAGGTCCGACATTGCTGACCATGATCGTATCCACGGTACCCATCATGGTATTTAAAAATTGTTCTATGATCAAAGGAAACAGCAGCGCCCTCAAGGCGGCTCCACTAAATATATGCTTTTGTTCCACGTTCCGGCACGTCCTTTCTAATGCCACTATTGTAACATAAACAAACCCCTTTTGTTAGATGATTTATAACAAAAGGGGTTTAAATTCAATTATCTGACCGTGAACTATACCCTCCGGTCTTATTCAGCGGTTACAAAATCAAAAGTTACCTCGATAGTTTTCACATTTCCCAGTGTATCCGGGTCAAGTAAGTTAGGAGTAAGACCCGCTCTTCCGCCACCGCCAAATACACGGACATCTTCAGGAACTGCGCTCACCCAGTTGTTATAGAGATTCACACGGGTACATATCCCATCATCCGAAGCGGTATAGGGACGTCCGTTTAATTTGTAGGGCTCACCGTTGATGAGTACCTCCTTTATGTTAATGATGCAGCCGGGATACAGAATTTCTGCATTGGAAATACCTATTGCAGAGAATACTACACTGTTGGCATAGCCTCCGGAAGTACCTGTAAAGTCAAGGGATACTGTATAGGTGCCGGGCCCCGTGATTTCCGCAACCACTTCCTCTACACCGGCAGTCTTATCTTCGGGCTTGTAGACATCACCCACACTGAAAGAAATGTTCCAGTCGCTGCTGTTGTACATGATCCATGCAAGAGCAGTATTTTCATCCACACCTTTTGCTTCAGGAGCTGCGGCAATCGCCTGATCCATATATGCCTGTGCATTTGCCTGAATATTTTCCTTACTCTGTTTTGACTGTACCGCATAGCTGTGCTCTAAGAAAATAGAGCCGACTTCCTCATCAATAATCTTGCAGTCATTACGACTATACATATTGTTGCAGTCCCAAAGCATGGGAACATAGCCATACAGATCGCAGTTGCTTAAGAAATTCCGATAATACTCCGCGGTGTTTTCCTTCATGGTTCCGCTCTCCATGAGCACACCGTACTCACCGATGATAACGCCGTATCCCTGATCGGTGAACTGCGTCATCTTTGCCAGCATGGTATTCTGGTCATTATAGTGCTCCTTATTACCCCAACTTGCCACCGAATCAAAGATACAGTAGCCTGAAGGATCATAGTAATGAACAGAAATAAGCAGCTTGCTGTCTGCAGTGTCCGTAGGCATTACAAACTGGCTGTTACAGGTATTGGTGATATCAGTGCCGAAGCCTGCGATCAGCAGGAAACGGTTTTCGTTGTTGCCGCCGGTAGCTCTGATGGTGTCCACAAAGGCCTGATTGATCTGATTGGTTACCGTAAAGCAATCCGCATCGGAAAGGCTGCCGGAATCAGCGGCAATATCCGTATCGTTCAGACGGAATCCCAATTCCTCGTTGGCGGACTCAAAGATCAGGTGGTCGGAGTATTCTTTATAGCGCTCCGCAATCTGGGTCCACATGGAGGTATAGAGTTCCATTGCCTGTGCTCTGGTCTCCTCGTTCGCGGAACCGAACATCCCCCACCAGCCGCCGTCCCAGTGGTCGTTGACGATAACATACATATCTTCATTCAGAGCGTAGTTGATGATCTCCTCCACTCTGTTTAAGTAATCCTCGCCGATGGTATAATCTCCGGACTCAAAATCCATGGCATTGGTCCATGCAACAGGAATACGCAGAGCGGTAAATCCTGCTTCCTTCATGCCCGTAACCATTTCCTGCGTGGTAACCGGCTGTCCCCAGTAAGTCTCGTAAGCGGACACATCAGCCCCCACACCGATCGAGGTATGTCCATAGGCCTCCATAGTATTGCCTAAATTGATGCCGATACCCATCATGTCTGCAAGCTCTAAAGCTGTCAGTTCCTTACGCATCACACCATCATCCGAGGTCTCGATGCCGTTCTTTGACTGGTGCGGGCCGGAGGGCGTCCCGCCGCATGCGGACAGTCCCAGGGCCATGAGTCCTGCAGCTGCAAGCAGAGCAGCCATTTTCTTTGAAATTTTCATCTTAAACTATTTCCTTTCCGTTGCTATCCCTTCAAGCCCCTGGCCTGACGGTCCATGTCCTCTATAACTATATCGTGGATTTCACCCAAGGAAGCACAATATTCCAGCACCTTCCAAGGCTCATTGGTATGAAAGTGAATCTTGATAAGCTCCTCATCCCCTACCGCCAGCAGACAGTCTCCCTGAAAGTTGTCCGTAAAGTAATCGCTGATAACATCCTCATCCAGGTCCTCACCCTCGATCAGCAATTGTGTGTCATACCGAAATTCCAACATAGCGCTCCTTCTTTCCGCTCCCCTTAGAACAGTTTCTTTAAGGAATCCACAACACCGGAAGCCTTATCCATGGAAACCTTTGCTTTCACACCGTCCACAACCTTGTTCAGTACATCATCGGGCAGATCCACACCCAGAACCTGCTCTACGGTCTTAATCGGATCTTTCTTAAACTGTTCCTGCATTTTAGGATCTTTGGTGATCTTTTCTACTGCTGTAGTAATCTGTGCCTTAATATCCATCTTTGATTCCTCCTGTTTATTCCTTTACAATCTCTGCATCCGGCGCATTCTTCTTAACGGATTCAATACCGTTCTTGCAGCTTGCAAGCGCTTTGTAACCTTCGCTTACCGCAATGATCTGTCCGTTTGTAGCCTTGAGTCTGAATCGGAACTCTCCCGCTTTGTCCGCGTAAATTTCAAACTTCGGATTCTTCTCTGTTGCATAACCTTCTACAGTCTGGTTCTCAACCGCTGCTACAGGAGCGTTCTTCTGTACACTTGCAATGCCTTTCTTGCATGCGTCTTCGCTGCTGTATACCTCAGAGGTTGCTATTACTTCCCCATTGGAAGCCTTCAAGTCAAACTTAATACCGGTCTTCGTTTCTTTGATCACAAATTTACCCATAGTAAACCTCCTGATTATAATAGTATGTGCTTCTATTTTACTCCCATCTTTATCCAAATTCAATGAAAAAATAGATTGTATTCAATCTGTAGGCTTGCGCTCTCTGGTCATAAGCCCCTTATCATTTAATCCCTTTGTATCTCCCTCTTCCCTGCCGTCGGATGCGAAGTCAAACATACACCATACATACTTCCCCCAAAGATACTTTCTTTGAGAAAACTGTATTTCCGTCCGGCCATCCGCACCGTCAAAGGCATTCCATGTATGGGGCATGGATATATTTTCCCATGTAGAATCATCAAATCCGGCAGTTTCGAAGCACAGCTCCGATAAGCCGTCCTTTTTGTGAGCTTTTGAAATCTCCAGCCACCGTTAAAACTGACAACTATTCTGCCCATATTATTTCTCCCTTCCGATTATGTTGAAAACCGTTACAAGAGCCTTCTTACTATTCATTATAGCTTTTTCCTGTGCAATATGCTATTATTTGTCATAAGTACATCAATGTAGGAGATAAAAATACATGCGCAATGCCGTTTCCCATATAAGCAAGCTGCTGTTGATTTTCCTTTTATCCTCATTTCTGTTGTCCGGATGTTCTGTCGGCTCCGATGCTCCTTCCGATATCGGTCCTATCAATCCGGCCCCCATCATTATTTCTGAAATTATGAATTGGAAAGGCGGTACCGGATACACCGATATATCAGAACTTAACTATATTGTCTGTCCGGATGAAGAGCTAAAAGAGATTGCCGAAACTCTCCAGAAAGATATTTTTGTTATCACCGGCACAAATCTCCAAATCATCTATACCCAGCAAAAATCTTCAGATCACGCCATTATTTTACAAATACAGGATAAGAATCTTCTTCCTGAAGAATATGTATTGGACATTGGCTTAGATATCCTGATATCGGGGGCTGACACGAATGCAATCTTCTGGGGAACACGGACACTTCTGCAACTGATCCTCCAAGATACAAGCCTTCCCAGAGGACTGATTGAAGATTTTCCTACCTACAAAGTGCGTGGATTAGGTATTGACGTGGCCAGGAAACCGGTATCTATAGATACCTTAAAAGAAATCATCATTCTGATGTCCTGGTATAAAATGAATGATCTGCATCTTCACTTAAATGACAACGCTATAATGGCTTATGTTTCAGACAGCGCTATCAATGCTTATAGCGCATTTCGCTTGGAATCTCAGATCAAAAATAACGATGGGGTATCTATTACCTCAGAAGATTACCATTATACTTTAGAAGAATTCGCCGAACTGCTTGCATTTGCAAAAGTATACCATGTAAACATCATTCCTGAATTTGATACACCCGCACACTCTCTTGCTTTTATTAAAGTATTCCCGGAACTCACTACTTCTATGGATAGTAGTGCAGAACATTTTGATCTTACCAATCCGGCAGCACTGGATTTTGCAAAGAATCTGTGGGATGAATACGCAACTACGCTTTTTGCCGATTCTGATGTCCTGCATATAGGTCTGGATGAATCCTTTACTGACAGTACGCTTTACTATCAATATGCTGACGCATTATCTCGATACCTGATACAGCAGGGTAAAACCGTCCGGGCATGGGGAAGCCTGTCACAGTTAACGAGCGATATTCCTCTGGATACCCGGAACATACAACTTAACATATGGAAAACAACATGGGCAAACCCCGAAGATATGATAAATAGCGGATTTCATATTATTAATACACAAAGCCATCATCTATACATTATTCCCGGCGGCGGCTACGATTATCTGGATAATGAATATTTATATGATGTATTTGAGCCCAATGTATTTGATACGGAGGAATTATACGGTCAAATAGTAGATACCATCGTAATAGATCCTACTGACGACCACCTTCTTGGTGCCGCCATGTTTATCTGGAATGATTTTGCTTGTGATGCGATAGACCTTGACATTAACGAATATGATATATACCATCGAATCCTATTTTCAATCCCCTATTTTGCACAAAAGGTCTGGGGAACAGAATGTAAATACTCCTATGCGGAATTTGCAGACAACATCTCCCTCATCACGAATATTCCGGGAGCAAGTTATCTGTTGCCTAATTCGAACCCACAAAAGAATGTGCTGACACCACCTTATTCCGTCTCTTTTGATGTCAATTTAGAATCCTTAGAAGAAATAACTTTGTTTGAAAACAAGGCTCCCTATGGCACGCATAGCGTTGCGATCAAACAAGATGAACAGGGATTCTATCTCTCATGCAGTACAGAATACCGGGAATAATATACTGACACGGAATCCGGGCAGATCCATTATCTGGATGATACATCCTTTCACTTAACAATAACTGCAGACATGGGTGAAATCAAAGTATATATGGATGAAGATACCATCATTGACGAAGGGGAAAATTCCCCCTTCCTTCAGCATGCAACTTTTCTTTTCCCCAAGGAAATAAAAAATGATGTCATATCTAATTTGAATATATTATAGCGGATTATGTGTCAACCGGCCGTCGGATAGAAAAACGTAATAGCTGCCACCCTGTTATGTTTCATCAGAAGCCCCAGATACATGGTTAAAGTATCTTTATCCTCCAAGATTATATCGGCGATCATAATATAGTCAAATTGGTCCGTCCAATAATAATCTTTTTCCCTATACTCCCAAAAATGATTCTTATCCTCATAATCCCAATCATCGTCCATTCCTATATAACTGCGCGGATAGGCAATCCCATTCCATCCCTGATGTCCTGTGACATAGCTGTAGATATATTTATCTTCCACAGGACCGTCAAAATTCATGACTGCCATATTGGGAAACTGCTCCATAACCGCCTGTTCGGCCATGCCTACTTTCAGCCCGTTTGCCAAAGAATAATCCTCGCTCACAATACTCCAGCCGTAAAGTTCGGGATCTTTCGTCTCTTCAAAATCATATCTGCCGTAATAATACTCTATTCCGTCAATTTGTACGGTATACCAGGTACCTTCTGCCACACCCGGCAGCATACCATGTAACTCTTCCGCACTGCCCAGGAAAACTGCGTCCTGATAGGAATACTCGGGGACTTCGGGAATCACTGCGATATCTTCCTGCGGAATTTCACAAATAGAAGGAAGGTTTGTAAAGTCTATCCAAACAAGCCTCTCCGGTGCCGCAAAATCATTGTATGAAATACCCAGCTTTTCGTAATCCAGCGCATGATAATAATCGCCTTCCACCGTCACCTGCTCTCTGGTGGCATGCAGAGAATTTTGTGCATCCAGCATGCACACATGGGTATTAAACATACAAATATATTTTTCATCCGGTGCAGTGCGAAATGCTTCTATCAGGCTTTCACCAAATGCAGAGCTCCATTGCATCATCAAAGTGTTCTCCACTTTAAAGAATTGAATTACCTGCGTTTCGCTGAAATCCTCATTAAAAACAGCAAACCAAACTTCGTTTGCAATCTCATTCGCTCTTGCATCCCAGAAATATATGGGCGTTAAAGAAATATAGCATCCCCGCTCTCCATACTGAAAACCACCTGTATACGGGAGCCCGCTGCTTTCTTGAACGCTGTCAATAAATCCCCATAATGTCTCGTGCGCTTCTTCATACCCGTCGGTTCCGTTAATAATGGCTTCCATTGAAATATCTATGTTATAAACCGGCTCCAATCCTTCTATCTCTTCCGCAGAAAGTGTTTCTTTCCCTTCGAGCATCGTCCCCATCACTGCATTTAGATTATTAATAAAATGACCCTTTTCGCTTTCTTCTCCTTGCACCCGGAAAGTGATAAAGCCCAGAACTCCGATGATACAAATGATGATCACCGACAGGACTATGGCATATCTGCGTTTATGCTGCATGATATTTTTAATTCTCTCCTGCAAAAACTTCTTACTGCCACCCATGGAAGTCGTCAGGGAAATTCCCTGTTTTTTAAGGGAAGCCTGCTCAATCACGGACAACAGGCTATCCCCATATTTATACCTTTCCTCGGAGGACATATCCCGGACCACTCTGGCATCACAGGCCATTTCACAATCCTGCTTAGAGGCAGAATAGGCCCACCACACAAAGGGATTGTGCCACTGTAGAGCCAGACAGATTACGCGGATAAACTGCCAGTAATGGTCCCTTACCCGATAGTGCTGCAATTCATGCCGGATAATATTGTCTATTACCGAATCGTTATGAAACTGTTCTGCATCTACATAAATTGCCGGAAACAGGATTCCTGCCAGACAGTTATCGCCGGGCATGTCATAAAGGGTAAGTCCGCCGGTCAGCTTTTTGATTTTCTTTCTGCCCGCCCTCAGTTTCCGAAACATCCTGATATTATTTATCAGTAGATAAGCTGCCATGAGGATCACACCAGTCAGCCATATGAGCATGAGGACTTCTTTTGGAGAAAGGGCCTTTCTATCTGACTGCGTTCCTTCGGGTTTCGTGTCAATCTCCGGTATTCCGTCAGTATTTGATTTCGCTTCGGTGCCTTGCGCTAAAGAGGCCTCCTGCTTTGCGCTGTCCCCTGCTGCCCCATTCCCTGCCGCGGGCTGTGTGCCCGGTGCTTCTCCCTGTAGCACTGCACCTAAGGGCATATTTTCTAAATTCACTTCCATTCCCAGGTAGAGCGTGCTGTCCTCCGGCATTTGAGGTAGTACTACAGAGATCTGCAGATGCAGCGGCACCAGAATCCGAAGTGCCACAAAAATCCACAGAAAATACCGGAGATTAGGATTTATGAAGTTCTTGAACAGTCTGCGCGCAATGCCGATAAAAAGAATTAAGAATGATACTTCAACTGTTATCTCAAACAGATTTAAAACTTCCATATAGTCTTACCCTCCCCATGAAAGACGTTTGTACTAATCGTTATCTTTCTGCAGATCGTCCAGTAATTTCCGCAAATCCTTGATATCTTCCCGGGATAATGAATGATCCTCCGCCATTGCAGTGACCATCAGCCCCAGTCTGCCGCCATAAAAATTTTTCAAAAAGGAAGTACGCTCTTCTTTCGCTACGGCTTCTTTTTTAGACATAGGTGAGTAATACTTTGCACGCCCCTTTTCTTCATAGCGAACCAGTCCTTTGGCCTCCATCTTCTTTAAGAAAGAAATCACCGCATGTTTGCTCCAGCCGGTTTCTTCTTCCAGCTTTTCCACAATCTGCATGGTGGAAAGACTGCCTTCTTCCCATAATAAATTCAGTATTTTCTGCTCAGATTTTGTAATATTCATTTAGAGATCATGCCTTTCTTCTGTTTGTGATAATTGGTAACCTTCATGTTACCAATATAGCATAGGTTCTGTGGCATTGCAATGGTAACTTATAAAATACGAAATCAACTAAAAAAGTCCGCCATTCAAGACGGACTTTTTTACTCTATAAGGGATTCGTATTCATATTCTCTCCGGTTTCGGTTCCTCCCTCCCCGCAGCCCGCAAAGAGGCCCAAAGCCATGATGATTGCCGATGCAGCTGCCGCATATCTTGTTGTCATATGGTGCTCTCCCTGTTTTCAGAAATACTACTTCCGTATTACAAACAATTACAAACAAAATTTGTGTGTAATGAAAAAGCCCGAAACACTGATAAATACAGCATTTCAGGCTCTTTAAGATAGTGCTGGTGGCCGGACTTGAACCGGCACGGTGTTGCCACCGAGGGATTTTAAGTCCCTTGCGTCTGCCTATTCCGCCACACCAGCGGATGGATGGAGGTGGATTCGAACCACCGAAGCAATTTGCAGCAGATTTACAGTCTGTCCCCTTTGGCCACTCGGGAATCCATCCATACAGGTTGCCCTGACAATGTCAAATTGTAGCATAGCTTACTGTAAAATGCAAGATTTTTCTCTTAGCATCGACCCTATTCTTCCACTCCGGCATCCCCTGCTGCCATGTTTTCCCCCTTCGGCTTCTCATAGCGCAGTACAGTTGCAGAAAACCGGGGCAGCTTAATGGTAATTTTACCGGAAAGCACAGGAATTCCTTCCTGATTTGTATTATAACCGGAATCATTGGACTCAAAAATTTTGGTAAGAACGGATTCCTTGGGCACGCCGGTTTCCCATACACTCACCTTTTTTTCTACCTCATAATCGTTGTTGTTGATCAATACGACGGTGCTGTATTTTCGATTAAATCTTCCGTATGCCAAGAAATTATAATCCTTATCCAGACTCTTTAAGGATCCTGTACGCAGCTCCGGACATTCCTTGTGGATGCGGATAATCTCTTTGTGGAAAGCAATCAACTCCTTGTCCTCATGCCCCCACGGATAGGTTCTTCTATTATCCGGATCGGTAAAGCCGCAGACTCCGGCCTCGTCTCCGTAATAGACCGCCGGAGCACCCGGCCAGGTCATCTGGATGACCACGCCCTCCCTGAATACCGCAGGGTTGTTCCCCTCGTTTGCAGCCTGAGGGCCCATCGTGTTGGTACGCCCTACCTTATGGCTGGTTCGGGTCATAAAACGGGAATGATCATGGTTGGAGAGCTGATTCATGGCTATCTGCAGGCTGGGCATGGAGAAACTGGCGCCGTGATGGAGCATGGCACCCCAAAAACTCTCCGCATTGCCTAAAAGATCCCCTCTGAAGTCATCGCTGTGCTTTTCCATACCGGTCAGAAACCATGTCACCGGTTCCATAAAGGCATCATAGTTCATGACGGAATCCCATTCCTTGCCCTGCAGCCACGCTCTGGTATCGCCGTAATGCTCCGCCAGTATGATGGCCTCAGGATTGGCCTGCTTGACCGCCTTTCTAAATTCCTTCCAGAAGAAATGATTGTACTCCGGAGAAAATCCTAAATCCGCTGCCACGTCCAATCTCCAGCCGTCCACATTATACGGCGGAGAAACCCATTTTCTCGCAATATGCATAACATAGTCAAACAGGTCTTTTGATCCTTCATAATTTAATTTTGGCAGGGTATCGTGTCCCCACCAGCCGTCATAAGTAGGATTGTAAGGCCAGCGGTTTCCGTCATGGAACAGGAAATAACTGCGGTAAGGGCTGTTCTGGGAAATGAACGCTCCCTTCTCATAGCCCTCGGCATTTTCATAGATACGCTCCCTGTCCATCCATTTATTAAAAGAACCGCAGTGATTGAACACACCGTCCAAAATCACCTTCATTCCCCGCTTGTGAGCCTCTTCCACCACCTTGGCAAAAAGAGCATTGGCAGCTTCCAGATTGGCCTTATTGGTTACACGATTGATATACTTGGTTGCATATCGGTTTTCTTTCTGCCCGTTCTGTAAAAGCTCCCCTCTCTCGTCCACGATTTTGCCGATATGGGGATCGATATAATCGTAGTCCTGAATATCATATTTATGATTGGAGGGAGAAACAAACAGGGGATTAAAGTAGATCACCTCAATACCCAGATCCTCCAGATAATCCATTTTATCCAACACACCCTGCAGATCGCCGCCGTAAAACTCCCTGACGCCCATAGCTGCCGGATATTTGTCCCAATCCTCCACATGGGATACATTCTCGTGTATATAACAGTATTCGTTGCTCTCCACATCATTGGACTTATCCCCGTTAAAGAAGCGGTCCACATAAATCTGATACATCACCGCACCCTTTGCCCAGGCCGGTGTCTTAAAGCCGGGAATCACCACAAAATCATAGTAAGGATCGGCTTCCTGATTCAATCCTCTGGTATCAAAAAAGCCTTTGACCTTACCTACGTTGACTTCGAAATGGTAGGAAATTTTCACATTGTCCAACTGATGTTTAATGGAATAATAATCGAAAAATTCATCCGAGCTCTCTTTAAGCATCAACAGACGTTCCTCGCCGCAGATCAAAAAAACTCTGTCGATATTATTTATGGCAGTCCTGAATCGTATGGTGATTTCTTCATATGGATTAGGTTCTGCCGGCGTAACATAATCCTCTGTTGTGTCGCTGAACAGCGCTCTTCTATTCAGTACAGGACGCATGGAAGCAATATACATCTGATTTTGTTCCGCATTTTTCAAAAAATTGAAGTCCATGATTCTCTACCTTTATATCCGTTGTAATAACTCTATTTTATAATATTCAAACCGCTCACGCAAGTTATACTGACAAAAAAGCTAAAAATGAATAGTAAAAAAGACAGCTGTTCGGCTGTCCTTTTTAGAGAAGGTATTTCTTTCTTATGGGGTATAGCAAAAAACTATAATGTATTGGGGGGTTACGAGTATTATAATAGCATAGCCACCCCTGTAAATCCAGTCTCAAAATTCACAAATATTACAAAAACAATATTCTGTTTTTGGTAAATATGCACAATGTTTTGATGCTTTTAAAATAATGCCGCAAATTCTTCTCCCGTAATCTTTTCTTTCTGTAAAAGCAATGCGGCCGCTTTATGGAGCACTCCCTCATTTTCCAGAATAATTTCTTTTGCTTTGGTATAGCATTCATCAATAATGGACTTGACTTCTTTATCGATTTCTCCTGCCACAGCTTCACTGTGAGAACGGGGATGAGCCAAATCCCGGCCGATAAATACCTCGTCGCCATCGTCGTCATAGTTGATCACTCCGATATTCTCGGACATACCGAAGCGAGTTACCATCTTACGGGCCACCTTGGTAGCTTTTTTGATATCGCTGGAAGCGCCGGTAGTAATATCGTCAAAAATAATCTCCTCTGCAATGCGGCCGCCTAATGATACCATAATATCCTGCTTCATCTTGCCTTTGGTCAAGAACATCTCATCCTTTTCCGGCAGGGGCATGGTATAACCGGCCGCACCGGAGCCTGTGGGAATAATGGACACCGTATAAACGGGACCTACATTCGGCAGCACATGGAACAGTATGGCATGCCCGGCTTCGTGATAGGCAGTGATCTTTTTCTCTTCATCGGAAATAATGCGGCTCTTCTTCTCCGTGCCGATACCCACTTTTACAAAGGACTTTTTGATGTCCTCCTGTTCCACATACGCACGTCCGTCCTTTGCCGCATTGATGGCTGCTTCATTTAAGAGATTCTCTAAATCCGCACCCGTAAAGCCCGCTGTAGTCTGTGCGATCTGCCGCAGATTCACATCATCGCCAAGGGGCTTGTTCTTGGCATGCACCTTCAGGATTTCTTCTCTGCCGCCCACATCCGGTGTATTTACAGCTATCTTTCTGTCAAACCGGCCGGGACGTAAGATTGCCGGGTCCAGAATATCTACACGGTTGGTTGCCGCCATGACAATAATACCTTCATTGACGCCAAAACCGTCCATTTCTACCAGCAGCTGATTTAAGGTCTGCTCCCTCTCATCATGTCCGCCGCCCATACCGGTTCCGCGGCGCCTTGCCACTGCATCGATTTCATCGATAAAGACAATGCAGGGAGCATGCTTCTTTGCATCCAAAAACAAATCTCTCACACGTGAAGCACCCACGCCCACGAACATTTCCACAAAGTCAGAACCGGAAATACTGAAGAAAGGCACGTTTGCCTCTCCAGCAACCGCTTTGGCCAGCAGGGTTTTACCAGTACCGGGAGGACCCTCCAGCAAAACGCCTTTGGGAATACGTGCTCCTACTCTGGTAAATTTCCCCGGATCCTTTAAAAAATCTATGATTTCCTCCAGTTCCTCTTTTTCTTCCTGCAAACCGGCAACATCTTTTAAGGTGATCCGCCCCTCTCCCATGGACAAGCGGGCCCGGCTCTTACCGAAATTCATCATCTTGCTATTTCCGCCGCCGTTGCTGCTCTGTGCGCTCATCATCACAAAGATAAAGACACCGGCAATTACCACCACCAGAATGGGCAGCATATCGGTAAGGAACCAGTTTTCACGCTGAATGTCCAGCACCTGAGGCTCTATGCCATGCGCTCTCACCAAGGCTTCCAGTTCCGTAATATCGGTGGCGTACAGCGTTTTCTCTTCGCCCGTCGTAAAAGTGATTTCCAGATAACCGGTCGGTGCTTCTCCGTTAGGATGAATTAAGACCTCCCGAACCCTGCCGGCCTCCATATCCTGAATCAAGCCTGCTCTGGTGTAATCATCCTCTCTGTTTTGAAAGGTATTGAGCAGAATAAGACCCAAAAGCAACACGATTATAATAACAAGATATTGATTGATACCTTTTTGTTTCAAAACTTTTCCTCCGCTTAATCATCAAACTCCACTACCCCGATATAGGGAAGATTCCGGTACCTCTGAGCGTAGTCCAGACCGTAGCCCACCACAAATTCATCGGGAATCTGAAAGCCTGTATAATCCACATCAACCGGAACCACGCGTCTGTCCGGTTTGTCTAAAAGTGTACACAGCCGCAGACTGGCCGGCTCTCTGCTCTTTAACATCTCTAACAGATAGCTTAAGGTACGGCCCGAATCCACAATATCTTCCACCACCAGTACATCCTTGCCCTTGATGGTCTCATCCAGATCCTTCACGATCTTCACCACACCGCTGGATTTTGTAGTCGCGCCATAGCTGGATACCGCCATAAAATCTAAAGATACGGGAACGGTAATGCGTTTGGCAAGTTCACACATAAAAAAGCTGCCCCCTTTGAGGACGCATACCAGATGTACTTGTTTACCCGCATAATCCCTGCTTACCTGTTCTCCAATGGCCTGTATTCTGTCATCTACTTCCTCTTCCGTCAGCAAAACTCTTATGTGCTCCGACATCTACTGTCCTCCTCTTAATTGTATCTGTAAGATACGTTTTGTGTGTTCACTTATTTTGTAATGACTGCTGATACGATGCCCCAATATCCAGAGAATATGGGAATCCTCGGCTATAAGGTAAATACTGTCCCTCTCTTGCGCGGGTATTTTTTCATTCACCATATAGTCCTGCACGGACTTTCTGCAGCCGGCCTCATTGATCGTAAGATAGTCCCCTGTTCTTCTGGTTCTCACCACCAACGGTTTTTTTATTTTATCATAATCGAACCATTTCGTATACTGATTTTGTGGAATATTTATCGTTTTTTCAGAAAAAAAGACCTTACATTCCAAGATTTTTGTATCGGAAAGCAGAATTTCCGCCCTTTCACCTACCTTTAATACCGGCAGCGCCGTTTCTTCCCGGGAGACCTTTTTTTCAGACTCCGCCCTGTCCCTTACAAAATATACCGCATCATACTGCCGCCGGATAACCAGATGGCCGGGAAGATGGACTTCCCTGTTCCCTTCTTCCGCAAACAGGCTGAGCACCGCTTCCACGTGTCCGCCGGTAATATCTTTTCGGGAGGGAATTAACCGTTCCAGGCAGGTGAGGAGCAGCTGCTTTCTAAGGAAGATATGCCGATTTAAAACCGCCTCTACGGAAACCACTATCTCTTCCTCTGATTCTTTCATCACACAATCCCTATAGACCTGCCAGGTTTCCTGACTCACAAAATCCGCCGTTTCCGTTAAAATATCCGCTGCTCTGCTCATATTTGCTACAGCGCCGCCGGCAACCGCCTCCTCCGCATAGGGCAGAATATGATGCCGGATGCGGTTTCTTGTATAAGTATCCTCTTCATTGGTGCGGTCTATACACCATTTTTCCCCAATATTGGTAAGATATTCCTCTATTTCCCTGCGGGTGACCCCTAAAAGCGGTCGAATGATATCCGGCTCTCCCTCCGCCCTGCGGATGGGCTGAATACTGCGAAGACCCTGCAGTCCGCTGCCTCTGAACAGGTTAAACAGCATGGTTTCCGCCCTATCGTTCATGTTATGGGCTACGGCAATCCGCAGTCTTTCTTTGCCTGCCGCGCCCTCACTGCACAAAATCCGCCTAAAGGCCGCGTAACGCACCTGTCGGCCTGCCTCCTCGGCGGAACAGCTTTGCGCCTTTGCTATGGCGGCCACATTCTCTTCCACCAGAAAAAATGCAACACCCAGTCTTTTACACAGCGCTTCTACAAAAGACGCATCCTCCCCTGCTTCCTTGCGGATTCCGTGATTGATATGCACCGCATAAAGCGTAAACGGGATTTCCTTTTGCAGCGCATGCAGCATAAAAAGGAGGCATACCGAGTCGGCTCCTCCCGATACGCCCGCCACCACGGTATCCCCCGTCTGCAGCATATGATATTTTTCCACATAGGCGCTGATTTTCCTTAACATACCATAATAATAGTTGCTTTAAAGCAAAAATGCAAGTTAGAACTCCTATACATTTTCCCAGAGCCCAAATACCACTATGGTCATATCGTCCCGAATATGCCCTCCGGTTTTCCGCAGCACGATCTGTAAAAGCGCCTCCGCTAGTTCTCTGGGGCTCTCCTGCTCCAGATTGCCCAGAATTTCACAAAGCTCCTCTTTATAATCGCAGTTTTCCAGTGCGTCCACAATTCCGTCCGATAAGAGAAACACATAGTCCCCATCCATCAGCCTGCGCCGTACGCCGTTTTCATCTATGCCCCGCAGCGCGCCCAGAGGCAGGCTGCCGGAGGAAATCTGCTCCACCATATGCCCCCTCTTGATAAAAGAGGCCGCCGCGCCTACTTTAATGAACCGGCAGGTGCCGTCGTACAGATCCACCTCACAAATATCCAACGTGGACATATTCTGCTCCCCTCCTGCCAGGAGGGCATTGTTTATCAGCTCCGCCCCTGCGTGAGGGCCATACCCTGCTTCAATGAGCTTTTCCATTAAATCCAATACGGTCTCGCTATCCGCGCAGGCCTTTTCACCGGAGCCCATGCCGTCGGACAAAAGCAGGATCATCCTTCCTTTTTCCGATTCCAGAATACTGTAATTGTCCCCCGACTTACTCTCATTTTCCTTAATGGCTTTTGCCGCTCCCGTTAACATGACATAACGGGCCTCCTCCACGAAGGTAAAGCTGCGTACTCTGCTGTCAATCATATAGGGACAGTTCATGGACGGCGCCAGCCTCAGATCTAACAGTACGGAAAGCATATCCGCCGCCTCGTCAGCCCCCATGCCGGCCGTACGTGCGGTCCGCATGGTGAGGCTGATCTTGGTCCTTCCGGGCTTCTGTTCTATATAGTATAAATCACTTACCAAAATTCCTTCACTCTGCATGGCCTGTACTATCTGCTTTGCCTTTTTTGCCGGAAAGGGCTTGTAGGAAAAAACCTCTCCCGCCACCTGGGCCATGACACCGGCCATTTCATTTAAATTTTCTGCTAACAGGCAGCGGTTCTCCCACTGCACCCTGCCATAAAGCTTGTCCTCTCTGGATCCGCCCTGATCCTCCCAAGCAAATTCCTGTTCCAGCGTCCGGGCAAGTTCTTTAAAAGAATCCGCATAAGCCAACAGCTTTTGCCGACCGTATTCCGACAATAAAAATATGCGTTCCGTTTCCGGTTCTCCCAATAATTTTTTCATACTCTCACTCTTTCCTCCATGCTGTGGCAGCTTTAACAGCTCTACATAGAGCCGCCTATCCATTATAGGGGAACCGGGCTTTGTTTTTTGTCAAACTTTCTGCATTTTAACTATTTTCTTACGACAAAAGACGCCGTTTCCGGCGTCTTGTTCTCAAGTTTACTTATTTTCCCTGAAAATTATCTCACCCTCGTATACCAGACCGAGTTTGTCATGAGCAACTTCTTCCACATAGGCCTTGGTATGGGTATATTTTTCATATTCCGCTATTTCTTCCGCTCTCGCTTCTTCATCGGCAATCTGTCCGTTCAGCTGCTCTATCTTCGCCTGATTTGATTCCATCTTGGCGCTTATTTCTATGCGCTTGACTGCAACCACAACCAAAATCATGACCACAACCAGAGAAACCAAAAACATACTGAATCGATTCTGACGCCGTTTCCGATAAACAGCTTTTTTTCTCCTCCTGTTTGTTGCCATAAACCTCTCCTATAAATAATAAATCACAAAATTACCGTTTACATAAAATTATTTTAAGCAATTTTAAAGAGTCCGTCAACTTCTTTTTCACAAAAAATGCAGTTTTTTTGCCTTTATTTGCCGTTTTAACTGCCGCTTTCTTCCCTTTTCCTGCCAAAAAGCAGAATGGCCTTAACAAAATACGTATAATCTTGCCTATCCAGGCAAAAAGCTTTTGTAAACCGAGAGAAACCCATTTTACAAAAAAGGGGCTGATGGTCTTTTTGTATAATAGCATCCCCACCAGCGCTCCCAGTACGGCAAACCATCGCAGGGTTCCATTGCTCTGTGCATGCATCAGGTAAAATACTGCTATGGCACTGAAGACCCAAAACAGGATGTCCTCAAGAGAGATCAAAATATTGTTATGCGCATAGACCCTTCTGATAATCCGTAAAATATCATATACAAAAGTTATAAAAATTCCCATACCCAGGGAATAGAGCAAAATCAAGTTTTCGCTGATAACAGGACTGCTCATTTCACGCCTCCGGCTGCGGCTGCTGTTATTTGAGCAGCCTTGACAGGAAAGATTCTCCCTTTTTGCCGTAGCCCGTATTTTCCGAATAAGTCAGACTGTCGATCCTACCGTCCACATCCACCTCTCCCTTATCCAAGGAAAGGCGGTTCACATGCAGCTCATCCCCTTTGATCATCAGCATTCCCTGCTCGGTTTCCAGCAGAACCTCATGGATATCAAAGGACAATACATCATTTACGCCGTTAATGGTACAAGTCCGGCGATTGGTTAACATTATTTTATGTACGCGCTTGTTTACATTATTTAAGTCTTCCATGAAAATATCCCCCTGCCATGCTTTATAACAGTATATTAGAGAAATACCGGCATTATGCCAAGTCATCAGGAAAACAACAACAAACCCTTAGATATACCTAAATAGTTCTTTCGCCTCATCCTTTTTCACGGTTTCCTGCACGCTCAAAACTTCCACCTTCACTTCTTTGTTTCCAAAGAAAATGGTCAGAATATCTCCTTCCTTCACATGGGAGGATGCCTTTGCCACCTTGTCATTGATGAGCACCCTGCCGCCGTCGCAGGCCTCGTTGGCTATGGTTCTGCGTTTTATCAGCCGTGATACTTTTAAGTATTTATCCAATCTCATTTTTGTATCATGCCTCTCTTTCCTTATTTCCAAATGTTTCCGCTTGTCCCTCACCTTTCCACAAACAGAAAGAGAACCTGCATAAACAGGTTCTCTTAAGCTCTTCTGCCATCGAAATTATGTAGAAACGATTAGTTGACAGCGTCCTTTAATGCCTTACCGGCCTTAAACTTAGGAGCCTTGGAAGCAGCAATCTTAATCTTAGCGCCGGTCTGAGGATTCTTGCCCTCTCTAGCCTTTCTCTCGCTGATCTCAAAGGTACCGAAACCAACTAACTGAACCTTTCCGCCCTTCTTTAACTCTGCGGTAACAGCGTTGGTGAAAGCTGCTAAAGCCTTCTCTGCATCCTTCTTAGAAATTTCAGCCTGTTCAGCTATTGCTGCAACTAATTCTGTTTTGTTCATGTCGAACTCCTCCTCTTAAAATGAGTTTTCTTCATTGTATTAAATACTTGATGCCCTCTTTCGAAAACATCTATACATATATATATCCGCTTTCCAAGCTTTTGTCAAGTTTTTTTACGATAATTGAAGGGTTTTAAAGCATTTTTCCTCTAATTAGCTACCAATTCCGCAAAAGAATAGGTAACATCTTTATCCTCGCTGTCTACCTGAATGGTGTAGCTTCTGGTTTCATAACCGGACCGCCGCAGCGTAATGACATGCGAGCCCTCCTCCTTTTTAAAACTGATGGGGGAAATTCCAATATAATTACCGTCCACATAAACTTCGGCGCCTTCCGGTGCGTCCACGTATACCTGATAATAACCGGCTATGGTATTGCTGTTTCCACCGGAAACGGAAGGCTTCTCATCGTCATCATCCGCTACCGTAGTTGGCTCTAATACAATATCTATTGCTGCAGCCTCATCCCCTACCTTTAAATAGCTGGTAAGCGTATCATAACCGCTCGCCTGGGCGATCAGCTGATGAATTCCGTACTGCAGCTCTATCGGCGCACTGGTGTCCACTTTTTTGCCGTCCACATACAAAGTTGCCGTGGAAGGGGATAAGGAAAATACTACCTGCCCGTGTTTCGGCTCCTCTACCTTCAAGTCACTGATATCCAACGCAATTTCTTCGTTGCGGTTAATGATCACATTTTTCGTGCCGCCGCCGCCTGCAATGCTGATCTGTACCTGATAACTTCCTTCAGGCACCGTTAAGAGCATGTCCTCTGTAATCGGGCGGATAATATTCTGCCCGACTTCAATCCAGCCACCGATGAAGTTCTCGTCTCCCGTCAGCCGCAGATAACCATGTCCTTTTTCTACCACAATACTGCAAACCGTTTTGTCTATTCCTCGGAAAGTAAGAATATCCGTATCGTTGATATCCATCAGCTCAATTTGTTCGCCTTGGGAGAAAATCAGCGTGTCCTCCGTAATTTTATAGATATCTTCTCCGATCGTGACATCGTGGGCAGTCGTGTTAAAGCGGTATCGGCTGATCTCCGCATTACTCCACCCGGAAGCAGAAATCATCAGGCTGGTCAACTGCTTTTTACTCTTTAGGAAGGTGACGTCTACAATATCTCCTTCCTGTATCTGCTCTAAAGACAGGGGCTGCCCGTATTTATCCGCAAAGGTTGTGGTGCTGTCATACTGCAGCGTATAATTTCTGCTGACGATCAGATTAAAAAAGGTGATGGTTTCTTCCGATTTATCAATTTTTACAATCACCGCCGTATCAGCAGAATCGTAACTTCCCGGTCCGGTCAGCACAAAACCGGTCCCGTTATTCTGTTCCTCTCCGTGCTCCTCTACCCCTTCATCCCGCAAAAAGGAACAGCCTGCAAGCAATACTCCGGCCAGCACGCCTAAAATTGCACTCATTCCTTTTTTTCTTAAGTTCAACCGTTTCATATGGCTCCTCTCTTGTGTATGCGGACCGCCCTGTTTAAGACAGCGTTCTAAAGATTGCCTCCAAAAAAGCCTGCTTTGCCTTTTCCTGCGTGGACAACAGTTCCAACTTTTCCCTGTTTCTCTCAGGTATCCAAGCTTTGCCGGAATTGTAGTAGAAATTGGCTATCTTCCAGAATTTTTCCGGATATGCCAGTCGATAATACAATTCTACAAAGGATCGTGCGGAAAGCGGCCTGATACTGTTATAGGTATTTAACAGCCTATCTCCCAGTTCTATGGACCAATCGCTCTTTTCCAACAGTTTACGCATAAAGAGACATAAATCCCTTACCTCATTGTCCATGATACAGCGTTCAAAATTAATAACCGCAAATTCCTGTCCTACCCGGATAATATTGTGGTACTGATAGTCCCCGTGACAGATACTTCCGCATTTCTTAATATAATCCAAATCGTCTTCTCTTGCAAACCCCCGCCATTCTTCAGTTATTTCGAGGGCCTGCTCCAGATAATAATCGTACTCCTGTAAGAGTGTGGACTCAAAGGATGATTTCTGGCTCTTTTTACGCAGATAACGCCATACTTTGCGCAGTTCCTTGTTATGCTTTTCATATTCCCTGTCTATGAGAAAAGGCGTTAACTGAAACTCCTCTACCTCTCCATCTTCTAACCGCAGCACATTGTGCAGCATGGCTAATGTTTTAACGGCATCCTCGCACTCACTTTCCTCGTAGAGATTGCATTCCCTGTTGTCAAAATAGGTCTTGAGAAAATATTTCCTGCCGTCCCCATCCTCTACCCAGAGCGCATCCTCCTTTGTACGGATGAGGAGTTCGGTCCGTACGCTGCCAGAGCCGGATACTTTTTTCAAAAGGCAATCCTGCAGTTGTAATTTCTCCGGATTCCCTATATATTCCTTAAAAACAAAACAACCCTTTTCCGTATCGCAGAGTATGGCCCCTCGCCCTTTTCTGGTACGAATCACTTCTATATCATAATGGTCCAGCAGACTGATAGCCCTGTCGTTCAACTCTATTCCTCCCATATTCCCGTCACGCCTTTTATGAGGCTCTAACCTATCATATGAGAAAGAATAAAAAAGTATGTTAGGCTTCTTTATCTACTTCAAGTGCCCTGGAAAGCAGATATTCCCTTGTATTTTTCTGCGGTTCCTCCAAAACCTCTTCCAACAGGATTTCCAAGACCTCACCCAGCTTCTTACCCGGTGTAAGCCCCGCTGCTATCAGGTCCCTGCCGCCTACGGCAAGGGTTTTTAAGGACACGCATTCCTCTGCCTTAAGAATCTCTTCATAACAATTCTTCCAAGCCTCCAGATTCTCCAGTTTTTCTTGTCTTAAATAATCACTCTGCGCCAGAATATCCGCTTTTTTTATCAACAGCAGGGAAGGAAACAGCTCCTCGCCGATCTTGTTGACGGCACGGCGCACGATCCGTCTATTGGGAACCACACCGTTTCCATAATCATGATACAGCACCAACTTACAGACTTTGTTTATTGTATCGTTATCAAACTTTAGGCGACGCAGAATCTCTCTCGCCATTATTTCCCCTTTTACAGCATGCCCATGGAAGTGTGTGACATTCTTGTCATCTATTTCCATCACCACGGGCTTGGCAATATCGTGCAGCAGCATGGTAATGCGCAGGACTTTATCTGCAGGTACTTCGGGCAAAGAATGCAAAATATGCTCGCCTACGCCATAACAGTGGTGCGGGTGCTGCTGAGGTGTTTCCATCGCTCGGTCCCATTCCGGGAAAAACACATTTGTGACGCCAGTGTCATAAGCTGTCCGAAGATATTCCGGATGGGGAGAAAGCATCAGCTTCACAAGCTCCATCTGAATTCTCTCCGCACTGATGCGGGCAAGAGAGGGCGCCAGTCTGCGAATTGCTTCCAGGGTCCATGGCTCAATGCTATATCCTAACTGTGCGGAAAAGCGGATGGCCCGTAACATCCGCAAGGCATCTTCTCCAAAACGCTCCTCTGCCTCTCCCACGCAGCGGATGATCCCTTTTTCCAAATCCTCCATTCCATGAAAGACATCCACCAATCCTCTGGTTTCGTTGTAGGCCATGGCGTTGATCGTAAAATCCCGCCGTCTTAAATCCTCCGTCAGGCTGTCTGTAAAAGCCACGCTTTTTGGATGTCTGCCGTCTTCATACTCGCCGTCAATCCGATAGGTGGTCACTTCAAAGTTCTCTTTTTCCACCAGAACGGTCACCGTTCCATGCTGAATACCGGTATCCACCGTATGCCGAAACAGCTTCTTGATCTCTTCCGGCTTGGCCGAAGTAGTAATATCCCAGTCGTTGGGCTCCCTGCCCAAAATACTGTCCCGCACGCAGCCGCCAACCGCATAGGCCTCAAAGCCTGCTGCCTGAATCGTCTCAATTATATATTTTACTTTTTCAGGCATCCGTATACGAAACGCCTGCTTTGCTTCCTCTTTCAGAATGATCACTCCGTTTTATATGAGTCCTTTGTTGTATGCCGCCCGTTCTCCCCCAATGAATTTAGCACGGGTTCTGGCGCATACCACAGGTGCCTCTCCAATGTTCTTAATGCTGATCCGCACAGGCACCGCAACTTCCTTTAAATGCATGCCGATCAGCGTATTTCCGATGTCCATTCCGGCCGCGGCCCTGATGTGTTCTACCGCTGTCGGCTCCTTAAAGTATTTCCATGCCATGGAGGCAAAAGAGCCTCCCGCTTTCGGCTGAGGTACCACATTTACCGCCTCATAACCAAATTTATCCGCAGCTTCCTTTTCCACTATCAATGCCCGGTTCAGATGCTCGCAACACTGAGCCGCCAGATAGACGCCTTTCTCCTTCGCCGCCATATAAATCCCGGCAAAAACCGCTTCTGCAAGCTCCGGGTTAGATGCGGAACCAATTCGTTCTCCCGCCACCTCGCTGGTGGAACAGCCCACTACAAACAGACTTCCTTGTTCGGACTTTGCCATCGAAAGTATTTCATTTGCCGCTCTATAGGCCTTTTCTCCGATTTCCATGATGTCCTGTTCCATATGCGCCTCCTCTCTAATTGTTATACTATGCAAAAGACTGTTTTGTAAAGCCTTTGCGGGCCATTGAAATAAAAAAGAGGACCCGGCAATTCCCAATGCCTGATCCTCTCCACTTTATTTTATCCATTAATAAGTGTACAATTCGATAGCTTCTTTATTTTTCATATAATAGCATGTGGTCTCATCATCTTCGGTAATCGTGTAGAGAACTCCTGCCGGGAAGCTGTCAACTCCGTCCACTTCATCCGCAACTTCCGTTTTGGACTTTGCCGTAGTACCTGCGTAATAAAGAGTATCCCGCTCAATAAAAAATATCTTATCCATACTGTCATTATAGGCCACTGTTCTGTATCCGTAATCGGACAGATCATTGGTGATCCGCTCGGTTTTCTTCTCACTCTTTACATAGAACAGCTCATCATCAATGATCACATATACCTTGGAAAGATCTGCACTTGCCACAAATCTGTCCACATACTCCTCATTGTATACGACTTTTGGCTCCATATCCTCTGAAAACTTGCTGATCTTATAGATAGTTTTCCCATTCTGATAAATAATAGACTTTCCGTCTGCACTAATCTGGTATGTGTACGTACTTGCAATCTTTACGGTATCGGTACCTTTGCTATTCAGCCAATACAGACCACTGTCTGTTTCCATGACGCAGCCTTTTAAATCATTCAGTCCTACAAACTCCGTATAATAATTATTTCCATCGTAACGGACTACATCCATCGGCAGAACAATATCGTAGATTTCCGCACTGGCAACCTTCACCGGCTCCTCCATCTTCAGTTCATAAAAATAAGTCTTTCCGCCTTTTGTATATAATACCTGGGAAGCATCCCGGTTAAAATAAAAATCCCTGTCCACATCTGATGCCAGTTTAACGGAGTCCTTCCCGTTATAAAGATAAAGCTTATCATTGTCTGTCACATAGTACAGCGTTTTGCCGTTATCCCTAATGGCTACGGGAACCGAGCCGTCCTTGTCCACCTTTTGGCTGTCAATCTTAATGCCTCCGACATACAGTTCATTGTCGTCCATATCTTCAAATTCCCTTAAATAAGCAACTGCTTTCCCGCCGGGGGACATGCAGATCAAATAGGGATATACTTCGCTGTCGATCAATGTGCTCTTATTATCTTTAATGCTGTATAAATACAAGTCTCCGGATGTATCATTCTTTACATCCGTCAGATAGGCAATGTAAGCGCCGTCATAACTGATTCTGACAGAGTAATGAACATCTTCTTCTACCAATACCGGTTCCAAATCACTTGTAATGTAGTAAAGATCATAATCGTCGCTCTTCTCATTCCATACGGTATAAGCAACTACAGACATATCCGCATTTTCTGCCATAGTAAGACCATATGCGCTTACATCGTCCAGTTCGCAGGTCTCTCCCTGCAGATTAAAAAATGCGATATGGGAATCGAGGTAATAATACCCTATCATACCTTTTTCCGAATATCTGTCCGCCTTAACGCCCCTGCCGCCGATACTCATCACAACAACCGCTAAAACCACCACCAGGACCACTATACCCGCCAGAGGAACTACTACCTTAAAAGGAAATCCCTTCTTTTCTTTCTTCGTCTTCTGCGCAGGTACTGCACCGGGAACAGCTGTAGGAATCGATGCTGCAGGGGTCGGTACCGCTGCCGGTGTCGGTGTTTGCGTCGGAGCAGGCGCTGCCGGTGTCGGTGCTGCTGCCGGAGCAGGCGCCGCACTCTGCGCTGCTGCCGCAGCTTTTACAAGCGGATCCTGTTTTGCGCCGCATCCCGGACAAAACATCGCATCATCCGGCAATTGCTTTCCACATTGATTACAGAACATATCTAACCCTCCGTTATCATAATTAAAAAAATCATTGATTGCTTATTTTTTCCAACTAAAATTATATCATTTTGTCAATTGATGTCAACCTTCCTTCTCCCGGTCCCCCTCACAGTTCACCTTACAGTTCATCCGCCATAAAAACCTTGACATCTTTTGCTTCCTAGTGTATTATTTTACTGTTCGACATAAAGACGGCGCGTGGCTCAGCTTGGTAGAGCGCCACGTTCGGGACGTGGAGGTCGCAGGTTCAAATCCTGTCGCGCCGATTAATGATAAAACCCCTATTTTTAGGGGTTTTTGTTATTGGTAGTTAGCCGCCCTGCCCATAACTTCCTCGTAATAACCTAAAATATCGGTCAACAGCACTGCCCAACTGCGTATTTCCTCATCTTCTTCCGTAACGGCTGCTGCCATGGCGATCATATTTCCGTGCCCATCCAGGATAGCTGAGCCGGAACAGCCGGTATAAAAATCCAGATATACTTCTGTCATTAGCGGAACTTCCTGACCCGGATACCATCTGGCAACAAATTCCGGCTGCTCGCCTACTTTCTGTGCCAGAGTCCCTATTCTGTCATGCCATACACTGCCATCTTCGTTTAAAGTTCTCATACAAAGACTGATAGGGTCCCAATTTTCCAATGAATTCCAATATTCCATGTCAATATGTACAGTCAACAATGAATCCAACAACTCCGATGTGATATTGTCAAACGGCACTTCTATGAAGCCTATATCCAGTCTTTCTTCCCCGGCTATCACGTTTCCCCACGCATGCACCCCGTTATGGAAACAGATCTCCAAGGCTTTTTTATTCGTTACCACATGCTGATTGGTACAGATCATAATCGAATCATCCGTAATCTCAATAATAAATCCACTTCCGTGAACTGTTTCACTAATATTAATGCGAACCAATGCAGGTTCCATAGCCTCCATGATAAACTTCGGATCATCTTCTTCATAATATCCCGCATCATAAAGATTATATGCACCCTCTATGATCTGATCGAAACGGTTGATCCGGTGAGTATTGACAGCTTCCTGCAGTTGGTCTGCAGACATGACATACACGTTGCTGTAGCTTATACCAAGAAGACCATATCCGTCAGCAACGGAGTAGATGACCTGATATTCTCCTTCCGTATTCCAATCTACTGCGCTTGTATCTATCAGAATCTGCTCCGTCAGTTCACCGTCCACCTCGTCGTAAGCCGCTACACCCTGTGCAAATTCTGCCAAAGAAACTTCACTGCCCTCCGCAGCATATACTTCCGGCATACCCGTTATCTCCGGTGGGGTATCTACCAAAAATGTCACTTGGCTTTTAGCCACATTCCCGGAAGGGTCCGTTGCCTTTACAGTTACCGTATAAGTTCCGGTATCTTCATATGATAGAATCTTACTGTCCTGACCTTCTGTTTCAATCTGCAAATCCACTTTGCCGGATATATCTGTAACCGTATCGATCAAGTCATACGGCGTATACTGCTTTCCGGCCTGTAAATAAATCTCACCGGTCTTTTCCACAATCTCCGGCGGTGTTGTATCCTGAATGATCACTGTAAATGTATAGGTCCCAAATCCATGATAGCCATGCACAAAATAGCTGCCCGGCTCAGCCAGCACTACTTCCGATAGGTCTATCTCCGCTTTTTCCACAGACCATGTCCTGCCGCTAAAATAATCCCCCGGCTGTGAGCTCACATTTCCCCCTAATTCTACTATAAAGCTATCCATTAGAGGCGTTATTTTCCACAGATATCCAAAGATTATTCCGCAGACGGTCAGGAATCCGATCATACAACCGGCTGCAACTGACTTCTTATTCATTTTCATTCTCATAATATTCAATACTGCCCACTATCGCTTGCACCTCTTCCCCATTGAACAAGGACTCTTCTACGAGATACGCAAACTGATAGTATTCCATTTTCTCGAGGTTGTCGATGTAATAGGCATATCCGCGATACTTAATGCCATTCCCTTTGTATGTCACTTCAAAACGAACGATATACGTGGTTTCGCTGTCTTCCACTACCGTAAATGTATCTGCAACCGCATCCCACTCTTCCAAAATGGATTCCTTCCCGATATCTTTTAAGAGATAATCTCCCTTGGCCAGTTTCCCGCCCCATGATTCAAAACGGTATTTAAAATCTTCACTGGTAAAAACAAAGGTTCCTTTATCTTTAGAAAGTGCACCGCTGCGGCCCAATCCATCCGGACCAACCCAGGTAATGTGAATAACGGCTCCGTCCGAAATGGCAAAATAGACAATATATCTGGCTAAATCAGGGTCTTCCGCCAAAGGAATCGCATCTACCTGCGCAACTCCTCCCCATTGGTCACTAAAAGCATTGTCATAATCCAGATTCCAGGTATCGATACCCGGTTCCTCTTCTTCGATGGGCTCCTCCACAGTTTCTTCCGGAACGGTCTCCTCCTCTGCAGCCGTTTCCTCGGGTATATTAGTTTCCTCTTCCTCCGCCGGTACTGTGGCCGGAACCTGATCCAGAATGGGCGGAACAGATGGATTATCGACTCCGCAGGCACTAAGCCCCAGTGAAGCTATAAGAGCCAGTGCAATTATTGTTGAATTCTTCATATTTATATACTGTCTCCTTTTTCATCCTTTATCCAAGGAAAACTTTTGCAATATCTCCTTAAAAAACAGGAGAAATCCGTCTTCTACTGCGACTTTATTCACTGCCACTTCTTCTAGATCATAGAAATATTTTCCGGTAGGAATATGTATGGAAAGGCTGTCTAAGGGAAATCCTTTCTTTTTTATGGGATGTATTCTGTCCGTCAGGATAAAGGCCTCGCTGGCCAGACTTTCATCCATTCTCTCGTAAATATGTGACCCGTCCACGACTAAACAAATTGCATTATAATAGCGGGCCGTCAATTGCCCGTATTTCCTTGCGAGTCCCGCATAATACTGCTGCATCTCTTCATCGGACAAGTATTTTCCCCCTACCGTGCGTACATGCACGCCCGGCTGCAGTTCATCGGGCAATTCCTCACAATACAAGCCGCTGTCACAGGAAAATACCGGCATCTTATACGCTTCATAATAGGCTTTCGCCTTCTGCCTCGCATTTTCTAACGGGGTATTTCCATCTTCGGCAGGCTGCGTAATGGCAGTACCTGTCTCCTCTTCTATTTCACTCAATCCGATCATCTCTACAGGTAATCCCGCTAACCGGTTACGCATGGCCTCTAACTTCGCCGGATTTCGGGTTCCGTATAACAGTCTCATTTTTTCTCCTATCCGTATAAAACGTCCTGTCAATCTATTTTATATCAAAACTGGCTGAACATGAAAACGAAGGGTATGAAAAATCCCAGAACACTTAAGATGATCGCTACCGTACAAAGTATGCTGGCTGTTCTGCCTTTGCCCGCAGTGGTATCCGACATACGACTCCTGCTTTTTCCTATAATTCCCAAAATCATGCCCAAAAAAGGTACTAGAAAAGAGAAGACAATGCCTATGATTCCCATAATCATGGCTGCCATGACCGCATTGTCTTCAGGTATTCCATAAGGACTGCTTGGTACGCCATAGGGATTTCCCTGAGGTCCATAGGGATTTCCTTGGGATCCATAGGGGCTTCCCTGAGGTCCATGAGATGCTCCCTGAGGATTGTAAGGAGCGCCTGCATTTCCGTAAGAAGTCCCCTGCGGTCTGTAAGGCATACCCTGTGCCGGCTGGGATTGCTGGTATGCAGGCTGTGCCGGTCTCGGCTGCTGCGGCATCGTCTGTGCAGGCTTAGGCTGCTGATAGGCAGGCTGTGCCGGTTTGGGCTGCTGGTACGTGGGCTGCGCCGGTTTGGGCTGCTGGTACACGGGCTGCACCGGTTTGGGCTGCTGGTACGCAGGCTGCACCGGTTTGGGCTGCTGATACGTGGGCTGCGCCGATTGTATCGGTTTTGCCGCCTCTGTTTCCTTATGTATAAAGGGATCTTCCCCTATATATCCTATATTTGAGGTATCTCCCGAATGTTCACGTAACTTTTTAAGCAGCTCTTCCAAACTTTTCCGGTATTCTTTCCCGCTTCCTCCGCTTAAATTTGCTTCATTTCCAAAGGCTCCTTTTACCCATGCCTCCAAATGCAGAATCCCGCTGGCATAGGACCATACCAGATACCTTTCTTTTCCGTGTGCGTCACGGCAGCAATAAACCGGCTCACCGTTCCAGTCCGTACGCATAAAACGGTGATGATAGATATAATCTTCCATCAGCATGCTGACTACATCAATCGGTTGGTTAAGTCCTGCATCTTCTATATATCTTGGCATATTGGTCCTCCCTGCTCTTTAACATATTTACTTCATGCTCTTTCTCAGCATATCATAAAGTTGAGTGAAACGAAAGTAAAATAAAATGAAATAGGCCGGTTAAGGTCTATTTCATTTATTTTTTAAGGTATTTGTTTCTAAAATGCCGGTTTGCCGTCAGCTAAAACCTATTCTCCTTACATCTGTGCACCATAGGGCTGCTGCTCCTGCTGGCCTTTCTCGAAAAGGCTCTTGAATTTACCGGAAAGTTTGCAGAGTTTATCATACAAGTCAAAAGTAATCTGGGTGGTAGGCGCTACCTCCATGTAGGAAACCATCATTTTTACCATCATCCAGCTGTCAATAAATGCACTCTTGATAACAGCAGAAATAATAACGCCGATGATCAGCGCAAATACCCAGTGAATACCAAAAGCTGCAAAAATTGCGGTGAACAGCAGGAAAGGTAAAAGCCATGTCAGGAAAGAAACGCCCATAACAATCAATGCCATGATGGCTGCATCCTTTAACAATTTCTTCCAGTTCTGGAAATAGATCACTACGCCGTCTGCCGCACTCTTAAATGCCGACTGCTCCCTATGTAAAAAGGTATAGCCCAGACAGCACTCATCTACATAGCCCAGTGCAATCTGCACAAACAGCTGTGCAAAGGATACGATCAAGCTGACGCCGGGAATCTTGCCCAGCAGATCATCTATCTTCTGTAATCCTCTCTGCAGCTGGCTGACAGCACCGCTTACCAGTCTGTCAACTACGAAGTACACATTGGCGGTTACGAAACGTTCTTTGATCATAGCCGTTGCCGCCTGCAGCTGATTCTCCGGCAGGGTTCCGGTGGTTACGGCAGTCGTTACCATGGCCACATGACCCGCCTTCAGCATATAGCCCACATACCTGTTTACTATACCGTACATGGCAGCAACCAGTATCAGCCAGATAAAAAAAGCTATGATGATACCATCTCCGCTTCCCAAGCTGCCAAGCCCTAAACAGATAGCCAGCAATATCAGGGAAATCAAGAACATTGCACCTCCCAGTGCGAGCTTCAGCCAGACAAAGATCATTGTCTTAAAATAAACGTCTTTTGTCTTCACTTCTTTTTCCTCCTTCATAAAATGTTTGGCTCTTAGGTATTCTATGATTTGAAAAAATACCAGTTACCAACAATTTTACTATACAGGAGAATATAAGATATCGCTACAAAAAATTTCGCACTTTTTCTCAAATAATGACAGAATTTATGCACGATACCGCTATCGGAATCTGCCTGAGGCTGATTTAGCGCTTATCCACGCCGCTTTCCCGTATCATTTTCCGCAATGGCAGAATCCGGCTTGGAGATACGGACAGCTCATCCACTCCAATTTGCAGGAAATCTTGCATCAAAGAAGTATCCGCACCCAGTTCTCCACAGATACCCACCCGGATACCGGCCTTGTGCGCATTCTCCACCACCGTCTGAATCATTTTCAGAATGGCGGGATGGTGCGCATCATAAAATGCATCCAATTCCGGGTTCTGCCTGTCAATGGCCAGCGTATACTGAGTCAGATCATTGGTTCCAATGCTGAAAAAATCCACTTCTTTTGCCAGTTCGTTACTAATTATTGCTGCTGCCGGGGTTTCTATCATAATGCCCTGTTTCAATTCTTTATATGGAATCCCTTCTCCTTTTAACTCCGCCTTTACTTCGGACACAATCTCCTTGATACGCCTTATCTCTTCCATTGAAGTGATCATAGGGTACATAATCGCAATATTGCCATAGGTCCCGGCTCTGAAAATTGCCCGCAGCTGGGTCTTAAATACTTCCGGCCGGGTCAGGCAAATACGGATTCCCCGCAGCCCCATGGCGGGATTTTCTTCCTTCGGCAGTTTAAAATAGTCCGCCTGCTTGTCATCTCCGATATCCAGTGTACGGATGATAACCGGCTTGTCGACCATGGTTTCAGCCACGGTCTTATAAACCGCAAACTGCTCTTCCTCCGTTGGATAATCCTTCTTTCCTAAATATAGGAACTCACTGCGCAACAGGCCAATACCCTCGGCATCGTTCTCAAGTACCATAGGCAGATCTTCACTGTTTCCGATATTCGCAAACAGGTTTATTTTTCTGCCGTCCAAAGTGACGCTTTCCCGTCCCCTCAGGGACAGAAACTGCTGCCTTTTCTCCTCCTCTGCTTCTCTGCGTGCCTCTATGGCGGTAAGGATTTCTTCCTCAGGCTCCACATAGAGCAGGCCATTTTCCCCATCAATTACCCCCAGTTTGCCGTCTATGGCATCATCCAAAGGAAGGGGCGTTCTCACCAATGCGGGAATATTCATGGTCCTTGCCAGAATTGCAGTATGGGAATTAGGGGAACCCTGCACCGTCACAAATGCCAATACCTTTTCTTTTGGAAGCTGTACTGTTTCCCCGGGTGTCAAATCCTCGGCCACAATGATCACCGGTTCTGCAAGTTCCGGCATACCGCCGGTATCTCCGCTTAAGATACGCAGCATCCGCTTTGAAACAGCTTTTACATCCGCCGCCCTCTCCCGCATGTAAGCGTCTTCCATACCCGAAAACATATCTTGAAAACGGTCGGAAACCGCTGCTATGCCATACTCGGCATTTATGGACTCGGCCGCTATGATATTCTCAACAGCCTCTATAAAACTCACATCTTCCAACATGATCCGGTACATTTCAAAGATAGCAGCACCGGATTCTCCGACGGTTTTAGCAGACTCCCCGTACAGATGCCGCAGCTCGACAATCGCTTCTTCTCTGGCACTATGAAACCGTGCGAGTTCCGCACTTATATCCGACACCTTGCTCTGTATTACCTGTCGTTCTTCCCTTTTATAGACAAAAATTTTCCCTATTGCTGTCTTATTTATAACGCTTTTTCCTTGAAATGTCAGCATAGCGGATGCTCCTTTCCCCCGGCTGATTCTTATATTTCTATTTTCTTCAAAAGCCTTTCCACTTCTTCTTTTGCAGCAAATTGTTCCGAAAAGGCGCTGGCGCTGCCTGCTGCCACTCCCATTTTAAAAGCCTTTTTATAGTCTCCGCTCTCCAGAAAACCGGTCAAAAAACCGGCCACCATGGAGTCCCCTGCACCTACAGAATTTACCAGCTTTCCTTCCGGCGCCGGACTCATGAATACTTCTCCGCTCTCAGCCACTAAAACAGCGCCTTTCCCGGCCATGGATACCAGCACGTTTTTTGCGCCTTTCTCCTGCAGTTTCTTGGCATAGGGTATCACATCCTCTGCCGCCTTTAAGTTCACCCCGAAGATCCCTCCCAGCTCATGGATATTGGGTTTGATCAGGAAAGGGTTTAACTTAAGCACATTTAACAGCAGCTCCCCCGCGGCATCCACCGCAACGGTAATTCCTCTGCCTGCCAGCCGCTTACAGATATCCTGATAAATGGAAGCAGGTACGGAGGCCGGAATGCTCCCGGCCAGTACCAGCACATCTCCCTTTACCAGCTTATCCAGTCTCGCCATAAGCTTATTCAAGCTTTCTTCATCAATATCCGGTCCTCTGCCGTTGATCTCCGTTCCCTCTATATTTTTTAATTTGACATTGATACGGGATAAACCCTCAGGTATGGTGATAAACTCCGTCCGACATCCCTGCCGTTCTAAGCTGCGCCGGATTTCTTCTCCCGTAAAACCCGCAATAAAGCCCAATGCGGTACTTTCCTGTCCCAGGTTCTTTAACATGATGGAAACATTGATGCCCTTCCCTCCGGCCAGCAAAAGTTCTTTGCTCGTGCGGTTGGTCATACCCATCTTAAAATCATCCACTGATACTATATAGTCCAATGCAGGATTGAATGTAATCGTGTATATCAAGGAAACTGCCTCCCTTTTCCGAATATGGCATTTCTTCTTTTATTTTCCTGCCTTATTCATGCAAAGTCAATATTTTTCAGGTTTTTTATTTGGGTTTGCATCCAAAATTATTTTGTGCTATACTCATTTCTGATTTATTATATAGACTGCAGATCAGAAAGGTATTAAATGGATGAGAAATTATTGTATTACCACGGATTCCAATTCCGATTTACCTGCAGAATACATTAAGAGACTACAGACAACCATTATTCCCCAATATTATTCTTTTGGGGATACCGTATATGGCGATGAACTAAATATGACCCCTGAAGAATTTTACAAGCGTATGCGTGACGGCGAACTTCCTACTTCTCAGGCCAACAATCCCGCTGTCATAGAAGATAAATTCCGGGCCTTGTTAAATAACGGACTGGATATTATTCACATAGGATTTTCTTCCGCATTGAGCGGCAGCTATAATAATGTATGCATGGTGGCAAAAGAACTGTTGGAAGAGTATCCCGATGCTAGAATTACCGTCATTGACTCTCTCAATGTTTCACTGGGCGAGTCCATTATGGTCATTCACGCCAACGATTTAAGGGACCGTGGCGCCTCCTATGATGAAGTTGTCGCTGCAATGGAAGAATTCAAACATCATATTAATGTCCACTTTACTGTAAACGACTTATTTCATTTACAAAGAGGCGGCCGGGTCAGTAAGGCCACTGCTATCGTAGGCAGCGCTCTGAATTTAAAGCCCCTGCTCTATGTGAATGCGGCCGGTGCACTTGTACCATCGGGAACTGCTCACGGCAGAAAGAAATCCATACATGAGTTGGTAAATCGCATGACCGCCTCCTTAGAGGAAAATACGGACTATTCTCTGCCGGTGGGTATTGTGCACGGTAATTGTCTGGAAGATGCACATTTTCTCGCGGGTTTGCTCCAGCAGGAAACATCTTTTACCAATATGATCATCAATGACATCAGTCCCAGTATCGGTACTCACGCGGGCCCGGGTGCTCTGGGCGTTCTATATTACGGAAAGATAAAACCGGGTAATAACCGGCTGAAATCCTTGTGATTACGCTAAAAGCCATCGGCGGCCCAAACCGTCGATGGCTTTCTCTCTACGCTGCACAGTTGATTTTTTGGCAATGCTTGACTAGCCTTCAATGGCAATAAACTTTTTCTGCTCTACCTGCTTAGTTTCCTTCTTAGGGAAGGTCAGCTTTAAGATACCGTCCTCATATTTGGCATGAATCTCATCCTCCGTAACGGTGTCGCCCACATAGAAGCTCCTGCTGCAGCTGCCCGCATAGCGCTCCCTGCGGATGTATCTGCCTTCCTCGTCCTTTTCGTCTTTATTCTCACTCTTGGAAGCAGTGACCATCAGATAACCGTTTTCCAAGTTGGCTGTGATCTCATCCCGCTTAAAGCCGGGCAGGTCGATGGCCACTTCATAACCATTATCATTCTCTTTAACATCCGTTTTCATCAAATTCTTGGCATTCGCATACAGGGGATTCTTGTCAGCCGAAGAACGCTCCCTCCAGAAATCTCTCCCAAACGGGAAATCAAACCAATCGTCAAATAAACTTTCTCCAAAAATGCTGGGTAACATCATAATCCATTCCTCCATTCTACACTCTGCCGTAAGTTCCATACGGCACTGCCTTATTTGTTCTAGATGTAATATAACACATATTGTTAGCACTGTCAATCGTTGAGTGCTAAAGTTTTTATAAAATTCACGGGAACTATTTATAATTATTTGCCAATTTGATGTGTTTTATACCTTTCTGGGCATAAAAAAAGATGCCTCAAAGAACTTCTTTGGGCATCCTTTTTTTATAGCATTTCATCCACTTTTGCGCCTTTAATATCTTCCTCGATCAACTTCATCTTTTCTAACATGTCGTTGATCTCCCGCTTTACATCGTCCATAGAGGTAGCTTCCTTGATAGCTTCGGCCAATTCCTCCGCTTCCTCGCGATCTTCCTTTGCCTTCTCCAGCTTCTCTTCCAGCTCTTCCTTCTTCTCGGCAGCCTTCTCCGCCTGTTCTTCTCTCTTCTTCTGCTCCTCGTCGATATGGTCCTTGGCCTCCTGCCATGCCATACCGATGATTTCTTTGCTGGCTTCCTCCAGAATCTCATCCGCCATTTCCTGGGCATCCAGCATAGGAGATTTCTCCAATCTCCCCTGTTCGGTATCATGAAGAGCTCTATGAAGATTTGTCATTTCGGTATCCAGCGCATCGAGCTGTTTTTGGTACTCGCTCAGCGCCTGTGCCTTTTCAGCCTGCATCTCCTCGGTCATTTCCTCTTCTGGCATATCCTCATAAGCCGCCATGAGCTCTTTTAAATCCCGCTTTTCCGAGATGATCGCCTGCTGCCTTTCCCTGCGTGCCTCCTGCTCTGCATCCAGCTGTCTTTCGGACGCAAAAGTATCTCCTACAATTTTGTATGCTTTCTTGCGGGCAAGCTGCTTTTTCATGAGAATGCTGTCGCCCTGTCCGTTTAGCATACGGCCCACGTTGTAACTGCTGCTTTTGCTGCTGTTTTTCTGCTGCGCTTCCTCCATATGGCGCAGGCTTGCCTTGTTCTGCCCCACATAGACTGCAGTGTTTTTACTCACTTGCATACTATAATCCTCCTTGATTCTCTTCGGAAATCCGTTTCCTATTTTTAATTACAATATCTCTGTATTATTTCGGCATTTTTCCGGCAATTCTTTAGCCGTTGGCCATCTCGCAAAGCTCCTTTAACATCTTGGGCAGATCCGTCTCCATATTTTCATTGGTAAACTGGCAGGTACCCACCTTCTTGTGTCCGCCGCCGTTATACTTTAACATCAGACTTCCCACGTTGACATCAGAGGTTTTATTTATAATACTGTAACCAACTGCCGCAGAGCAGCCCTGGCCTCCGCGTCCGCTTACAATCCAAGCGGAGATGTTCTGCTCGGGATACATACTGTAGATCATAAAACGGTTGCCGGTATAGATAGGGTCAACCCCCCTCAAATCAGAAATAATTACATTGCCCTCAACCCGGGTATGCTTGGTAACCATCTCTTTGAACTTCTGGGTCTGCTCGTTATATACCTCAATTCGCTCCTGTACGTCGGGCAGCGCCAAAATCTCATCCGTAGTCATGGTACGGCAAGCCTCCATCAGCTTTTCCATAAGCTGATAGTTGGAAATGGAAAACTGACGCCATCTGCCGAGTCCTGTTCTGGGATCCATCAAAAAGCCCACCAATATCCAGCCCGTAGGATTCAAAATCTCATCCACGGTCAGATCGCCTGAGTCCACCTTATCCACAGCTATCATCATATCATCAAACTGAGGAAAACGCTCCCTTCCGCCGTAATATTCATAGATGATCCTTGCGCAGGAGGGCGTGATCCGGCTTTCTCCCTTGTACTTACCTTCCAACGCCAGCCTCTCATGCTCACTGGAGTGGTGATCAAACCACAAACCACAGCCCTCTACATAGGGTACGTTAGCCAGACAATCGTTTTCGTCAATTTCTACCAGTCCGTCCTGCAAATCCTTGGGATGCGCAAATTTCCAGTTGTCAATGATTCCTGCCTCCAAAAGCAGCGCTCCGCATGCAAGCCCGTCAAAATCAGAACGAGTTACTAATCTCACAGATGTTTCCTCCTTGTTAAGTTCCTCTTATAATAATTTTATTCTTTTGTCAGTGTATCACATTTTTCAGCCGTATTCAATGGAACTCTTTTCAAGAATCACGGTTCTTCTTATTTAAAAATGACAAATATCCCAGTAATGAGCTCAGACTGGCTAAAAACAGCGACAGCCACATAAAGAAGTAATCGCTTGTCTGGGGTACTCTATCCCTTTCAGCACCTAATACGTTGCCTCCCTCTCCCGGTGATTTAGACGGCGAAGGTGTGGGCGGTACCTGCAGAACCGGTGTCGGTGACGGTGTAGGCGTCGGCTGTGTCGGTGCGGGTGCAGGGTTCGGTGTTGATGGTGTCGGGTTCGTCTCAGGGGGCTGAGTTGGCTTTTGCTGCTCTTCCTTATCCTTTTTATAGGTGTTGGTAAAGGTAATTACCGCACTTTCCGCTTCGCTCACCGTTGCCTTGGTTTCTGCTCCGTTTCCGCTAAGCGGTGTTACATTTCCTTCTCCCGTAAAAGAAACAGTATAGCTATAGCCCGGTACTTTGGATGAAGTTTCCGTTACGGTATAAGTCTTTCCGGCATCCAGCCCCGTAACGGTATAGGAATAAGTGCCATTTAATTCCTCAAAGTTTACCTCATTAGGAGATATAGTCCTTACAACCTTTCCGTCTTCGTCCTTAATCACAAAGGACAAATATTTTTTAATATCACTCCAGCCAATCACAGGATCGTTCGGATCCTCTCTGGTCACCCGCTTTTGAATCACAAGGCTGCCCTTTGTACTGGTATACATATTGTTAATGGTCACCTCGGTTCGGGTATCTTTTTTCACCGTAATGGATACTTCATTACCTGATCCGGAAGCGCCTCCTTTTACCACATAAGTAATACCGAGCTGATAATTAGGAATGTCAAAGTTGGACTCTATAATTGTATACTCGCCTTCCGGCAGCATTCCCGGATTAGTGCCTTCTCCGTCAAAAATCAGCGTATAACTTCCGCTTCCGTTAGACGCAAAGTTAGCCAGTGTATAAGGATACTCTATTCCTGTTTCTTTATTTTTAATGACGAATTTAATCTTTCCTGCTTTAATGGCTGCATTTAGTTCATCAGCGCTCAGTCCGGTCACTACTTTTGTCAGCTGCAACGAACCTTTATTCTGCACATAGTCGTTGGAGAAAGTGACTTTACCGTCCGGATTAGCCTCTGTCAGCTCTAGTTCTGCTGACCCACCCTCTTTAGCGTTTTCGCTTCCTACCACATAGCGGGTAGTACGGGTATAACCTTTTTCCTCTTGGGTAACTGTCTCCGTTATAGTATACGTTCCAAGTTCCAGATCAGAGATGGTACAGGTATAGATTCCGTCCCCATCCTCATCCTTAAAATCTTTCGCAGTAAAGGTTTTTTCATAGCCGCCGGGACCCTTTACAGTAAAACTGATATGATCCTTTACATCAGCCCATTTAAGGTTACCCGTTACAGTTTTTTCTAAATCCAGACTGCCCTTAGGAATTGCCCTATAGACATCCTTGTAAGCTATTGTAGCGGTTTGACCCTTTTCTACTGTAGCTGTAGGAGCGGCTTGACCTGTTGGTTTATCATTTTTAACCAGTTCGACTTCACCATTACCGTTAATCTGATAGGTGATGCTCTCCGTAATGAAACCGTCCATATTATAGTGGGTTTCCGTAACCGTATAATTGCCTACCGGCAGATTTTCAAGACTCAAGGTATAAGTCTTGCTTGGCTCATCATAGTTAAATTCTCCATTTGCCAAAGTAAATTCTTTCGTATAATCCTTGCCGTTTGTTATGGTAAATGTGATTGCCTTTGCCTGCTCCTTGGTAACATCCCCTTCAATGGTTTTGGTAATCTTCAGATTGCCTCTATCCAGTGTATACCTATTAGTAAAGACCACTTGATTATCTCCATTAGCGGGTACATTTACCTTGACACCGGCTTCTTCATACGGAAGTCCTGCTGTAGCTCCGGAGCCCACTGTATAGGTAGTACTGCAGGTATAGTCTGTTACCTTGCCATTAATAAGCTCTCTTACCGTGTATTCACCCGGAGTCAGATTGGGAATTTCCAAGACATATGCCTTGTAGTTATCATTATAGGTAAAGCCGCTTGCAGCAAAAGGTGAACCTTCTACTTCTTTTCCCTGGCTGTCTTTTACTTCAAAACTCAAAGTTGCCTTTATATCGTTCCAGCGTTCATAGTTTAGCTCTCCGCCCACAATCTTCTGCAGAATCAGCTTGCCGGTATCGGGAAGTTTTTTGGTATAGGTGTCCTTAAAAGCAATGGTGGTGGATTCTCCCTTTTCAATCACAACTGCAGGAGCCGCACCGGGCTCTCCCTCGTTTGTTACCAGAGTGGTTTCCCCATTGTTATTCACTGTATAAGTGATGCTCGAAATTATATAGCCCTCTACAGTATAGGCAGTTTCTTCAACCGTGTAATTACCTACGGGTAACTCCGGAATCTCCATAGTGTAAAGTCCGGAGTTCTCACCAAAGGTACTTAGAGAATATTCTCCTACTTTCTTCTTTGTATCCGCATTTGTAACAACAAACTTTATCGTACTTACCACAGTATTCTTTGCATCTGCGTCTTCGTCCAAACCTACAATGGTTTTGGTGATAATCAGTTTGCCCTTATCCTGCGAATAGTTGTTCTCAATGTCAACCTTGCCGGTGGTATTTGATGTTACCGTTACTTTTACTTTTCCTTCAGAGTCTGCCTCCGCACTGTTTCCGTTCACTTTATAGGTGGTAGTACGGGTATAACCTGTTTTTTCATCTTTGAAAGTTTCCGTTACGGTATACTCCCGCGGCTCTAGTCCTTCCAATGTCAAGGTATATACATTCTCGGAAGACACCGTCCAGCGAGAATCTTTACCCTCAATTGTCATCGGGAACTTGGGATCTGAGCCACTTCCCTCATAGTCTATTACAATGGAGAAAGTACCTTTCACATCATCCCAATCTAAATCACCGCTTACCGTCTTTTGCAGAGTCAGCTTTCCCGGATCCTTTGTGTAGTTATTAGTAAAGGTAACCTCGGTCTCCCCATCCTTTTTTACTATGAAATAAACCGTTTTTCCGGGTCCCTCCGGCCCCTGCGCTTCCTCCGTCCGAGCTTCGGGCGGATTTACCTCATACGTGACCTCTACCGAATAATTATCGATATTGAAATCGGATTCCGTAATCGTATAGGTTCCGGTCGGCAACATTTCCTGATTGCCGCTTTTTCCGTCAAACATCAACGTGTAGGTTCCGTCTTCATTATCTTTAAAATCAGAAAGTGTAAAGGGATATGCTTTCCCTGTATCTACATTCACAATAGTGAATTCGATTTTTTTGTTGTTGATCAACGTCTGCAGAACATCCGCACTTAAACCGGTAACTTCTTTCGTCAATTTCAGTGTACCTTCATCATGCTCATAGTTATTGCAGAGGCTCACTATGATATTGCTGCTGCCGGGTTTTACCTCAAAACTTGGCGTTTCAGCGTTTTCAGCATCTGCTATTGTTCCGTTTTCAGACGTACTTCCTCCAACTGTAACCGTGTAGGAAACGGACTTCCAAGTATGATCCGTCACATCAAAAACCGTCTCTTTTACCGTATAGGTACCTGCGGTAAGAGGAACCGTTATGATATAACTGTCGCTCTCTTCGTTATACTTCCAATCCCCGCTTCCGTCTACTGTAGTCGTTGCCCCTGTGTCCTCATTTGTTATTTCGAATTTAAGCTGTTCCTTAATCGTCTCCCAAACATCTTTCGTACTAAGCGGGTTTCCTTTTTTGTTCAGAACACCTTCTATCTTCTTCTCCAACTGAATTTGCGCATTGTTGGAAATATAGGTATTGGTAAAAGTTACCGTTACAGTTACAGTATCTTTAGCACCCTCTCTTTTCACTTCTATATTTTCTGCGGAAAGCTTATCCTCCGCTATACTTCCACCATTAGCGGGGGAAACTTCACATACTGTTGCCACGATGGTGTAATCCTCAAGCAAGCCGGAAGTTTCTTCCACTTTATAAGTGCCAACCGGTAATCCGGTCAACTCTAATACTGCATATTCGCCTTCCATTTTCCAACGGCCATCATTACCACTAATACTCTCATAGAACTCATAGCCCGGAGGTGCAGCTTCGTCATTATATTTCGATACCTCAAAGGTCAGACTGCCTTTGACTGCTTCCCAAGCGGCCTGAGCATCGGCAGCCTGCTCACCATTCTGGATACCTTCTACCTTTTTGCGCAGAATCAGCTTGCCTTCATTCAATGCATAGGTATTGTTGAAAGTTACACGGGTGTTTTCACCTTTTCCAATGGTAATGTCCGAAGTACTCTTATCCGTGGTACAGTCTGTTTCTCTGCTGCCGCCAACCTGATAAGTTACCGTAGCCAGAACATAATCTTTTCCTCCCCATGCTATATTGCCGGATACGATTTCTTCAACTTTATATTCTCCGGTGGGCAGATTATCCAAAGTGAAAGAATATTTGCCCTCAGACGGATTCAGTTGCGAGCCATAAATTTTCGTATACTCGGTATATGTGCCGTCCGTTCCCTTCACACTTATAACAAAGGTCAGACCGGCTTTTATAGCATCCCAACTAAGACCACCCGCAATGGTCTTCTCCAGAGTCAAACTGCCGACCTCTCTCTTATAGGTATTAACAAAGTGCACGGTAGTCTCTTCGCCCGCTGTCACTTCAACTTTGGCTTCCGTTTGCGGTACGCTTTCTTGTGGCTCTCCATCCTTACTCACAGTTACGGTATAAGTCGTGCTGCAGGTATAGCCAGCTTTATCTGTCACGGTTTCGGTTACGGTATACTCGCCCGGCTCTAAATCGGAAATGGTATGACTATATAATCCACTGGCCGGATCAATTTCCGATGCAGTATAAGTGTACGTACCTATTACTTTATCGCCCTTTTTAACCGTAAAGCTAATTTCTCCAACTACATCAGACCAGTTTAAAGCACCCGTCACGGTCTTCTTGATAGTCAAGCTGCCGAGTGTTGGAGCTATAATTTCATCCTCATAATTGTCCTTATAGGCTACTGTAATGGATCCGTTTTCTGTTACGGTTACAGTCGGAGGATTTGCTCCCGGCACAGGCTCGCCATTCTCAACCAAGGCAGTTTCACCGCCGACACTGCTTACCGTATAGGTTACGCTCGTGATTACTTTGCCTTCTATGTCATACAAGGTCTCCTCTACCGTATATTCCCCCGGCTCCAGTTCCAGTTCCTTTGTCCAGCTTCCGCCATCATAACTAAAGTCACTTAGATAATTCTGATATACTATAGAATCTCCGCTTGCACCTTTTTTCGTCACCGTAAATTGCAGAAACTGTTCTGCAGTTTCCTTCGATACGTCACCGGTAACGGTTTTGGTGATAACTAACTGGCCGTCTGCCGTCGTCTTCGGGAAGTTTTCATAATAAATGGTACCTTCCGATGCACAGGTAATCCCGTTTAATCCATCCGGCAGAGTTACGTTTGAAGAACCGGGCAACACAAAATAAAAAGGTTCTCCGCGCTTATATCCTGTCGGCGCAGTAATTTCCTCAAGCACATATATTTGGTCCAAAGATAAACCGGATATTGTTGCCTTTCCGTCCTTGACTTCAATAGATGCCTCAACCGGATTAAGCTGCATAGGGTCTGAAGTCGTGTCATTATTCACAACCGCTGACAGCTTAAAGACAGCACCATCCAAATCTATCATTTGGCCATCTTCACTCGTATAATATTTATTAATGGTAACTCTACCAAGTGTCGCTTCCGCCCATCCTCTAGGCTGAAAAACTGCCTGATCAAAATTGCTTTCCGCTTCCATGGATGAGGATTGGAAAGCAGTCAACTGAAAACGGTTAAAGGAATTCTCCGGCGTCAACTGACCGTTTTTTGTTTCATCCGTAGAATAAGACAAATTAACCAATACGGTATAGGTAATCCGCAGATGCTTTTGATCCGGCAATTGGAAAGTAACGGAGTTGTCTGACGCATCATAAGTATACATGTAGTCCGTACCTTTTATAAGGTCTTTCCATATACCCTCGGCGGTATATTCTTCTACTTTGATAGTGCTTAAATCATAACTTAAAGCACTGCCCAGCGTATCCTTAGCCAGCAGCCATCCATCAGATAAGTCCAATGCATCCGGATTTACATCTATTGTATAATAAACATACGGTGCTGTAGCCTCAGAATAGTCAGCCTTCTTTGTAACAACCTGCTTAGGTGTCAACTCTGTCGTGGTTTCTGCAGAGCCGATATTTTTCATGTTATAGGTTGCCGTAGCAGTGTTGGTATAACTTGCACCTCCATTTCGTGTGAAAGTGGACTGGTCTATTACTTCAGCTGTAAAGGTAATACGAATATAGTAAACTCCCCACTCATCCAAGTTATTTTTGTTAGAAATGACAGATGATGTGACGGGGATTTTAAATTCTATGGTACCTTCCGTCCCTTCATTACTGCCTGAAATTTTTTCAGCGCTCTGATACTCTTGTTTTACATTCCATGATGGGTAATACTCGATATTTATATATTTAATACTGTCTTCAACTAATTTTAATCCGTCAGGCAGCACGTCAGTTACTACAATCTCTCCGCCTTCTTCTAGACCTTGGATATCATCAATATTGATTTCCAAAGTATAATCTATCGCATTCTCACCATTTTTTGCAGGTTCACCTTCCTTAGAAAGCACATCTCGTTCTGATTCATGCTTCCAAGTTGCACTCGTACTCTGCTGTACATCCTTACCTGTATCGCCTACGGTGGAATCAAAATAAGTTAAAGTGGCATCGTTCCTGTAGGAATTTCCCGTATTGACATCATCCTCTACTAGCGTTGTATAGGTGATTTTAATAGATTCTCCGGCATGTTTTTGAATATAAGCATCATTAAAAACAATATATATGCCATAATAATTATTATATTCTGTAATAATATCATTACTTGCTACCTTTTGACCTTTATCTACAACGAGTTCTCCATCCACCCAAACAGCGTCAGTTTGCAATGTATGTCGACCAAGAGCACTCGCATTTGGAACATCTGATACTCTAACATTCGTAACTTCGGTATCCGGTACCAGTAAGATTACTTCCCAAGTAATACGATTTGTATCAGGATCATATCCTGTTGCCACCTTTTCAATCCATGTTGTCTCTTTCGATGCAACACTACCCTCTGCTGTATATTCGTTACCTCCTACAGTAACTGTCACCTTATTTTTCAGCTGTGTTGTACTTGGACTGTTCTGGACGTCTTCAGAAATATGTGTAGTATAAGTAGCCACCCAAATACCGGAACCGTCCGGTGTTTCATCAAAGTCGTCCTTTGAAATGGAGATATTTTCCTCTACAAAACCGCTCCCTAATTCATCAATAATTTCATCAATTGATTTATCTTTCCAGTCCTTTAAATCAATTGTAATTGTCCACTCGACCAGTTGGTCGTCCCCTTTAATCACACCCTTTTTTTCAACAGTCGGCCGGTTAGCGGACGCAGATGCGGAATCGCCATTACTTGTTTGGTTATTTCCGTTCGTGGTATAATCGGCAGAAAAAGCATTACTATAATTTTTTCCGCCGCCATCCTGCTTATAAATATCTTCCGATACTTCTACAGTATATTCAAAAGTCAGAGTTTCCCCTTTAGAAAGCGTTTTTCCCTTCAGTGCATCATTTAAGTCGTTAAGACTAAATACCCCCCCTGCCAAAGCTTGGGATAAAGCTTCATTACCGGAAGGACATTCGATAACCTTCCACTCGGACATATTACTAAGCCCGTTTCCTAACTCATCCTTTAACTCGTTAATCGTAACATCACCATCATGAGCTGTCAGACTCACCTTGAAGGCCTGACGGTATTTACCGTCTTCACCCTTTACAACACCCCCGTCTGCATTCTTACTTATCCACAGCCCGCTTTCGGCCGCTGTAGACTTATAATTTGCGTTAATCGTTTGATCCACTATTACAATAGGAACTTTCTCTCCGTCTTTCTCCGGTCCTCCATTTACTGCAATCTGACCGGTAACATTAACGCCACCCTTTCTCTCAGAGTGATTTTCCAGATATTCGTCATCTGTTATGATGATAATTAACTCGCCATTTACGACCTGATATGTGCCTATTGGAGTATTCCCATACATCAAGGGCAGGGGTTCCGGCATATTCGGAATCGTAACATTTTCTAATGGTGTGATTTTTGATCTAAACTCTTTCGTCTCTTTATCGGTATTGTCCAAAGACCAATTAAAGGTAATACTTAATGAATCACCGTCCCGAACCGTCATGCCGTCGGTGAAATCAACCCATTTTTGTCCATCCCAAATTTGCACTGTACTAGTATTTAACTCAATATTGCCGGTCCCTTCCGCCGCCGACACAGGCATGGTAATCCCCGTACAAACTGCCGATACTAACGTACAGAATGCCAATACATATGCAATGACCCTTTCTCTGATTTTACCCATACACGATACCCCTCTTATATGAATCTCCCTATATTAACACGGACTAAGGCCGATATTACTCCTATTATTAATATAATACACTTTTTGTATATTTTGCAACACTTCTTTAGGAAAAAAGGGCAAAAAAATGTGACTTTTTTATTAAAAAAATGCTTTTCTTTTCTGTATTGCGCACAACTCGTCATATTGTCTATACATCTTTTGCACCTCATTCTCCAATATGTAGTAGTGTCGGATGTAAGGTACCAATAGAACTAGTATAATGAGCACTAGACAGAACACTGCGATGCCCGGGCAAAGCAGGAATAAAAAAATTGCTAACATTTCTAAAATTGCAAAGGTTACGGTGACGATCAGATGTACCAGCCGCTCATGCTGGAAGAACGACACTTGTGTCAGATGTTCTTTTTTCAGTCGCTCTACCTCCCCCGGCACGCTCTCCCCCTCTTTCAGTCGCTTTATCAGCTCATCCATATATTTTCTATAAGCTAAAATTCTTTTTTCCATGATGATTTCTCCCTTTATTTATTCTTCGGATAATTTACTCGGATTATTAATCTAAACCAGCAATCTATCGCCATGTTATCCTAAAGATTACCGATTGTGAATTTTGATGATATATATTAAAAAATGCCTGTCAGTATGGAAAAGAATATCCGGGCGGCTTCTGTATTATTTTCGTTGTTTGAACGGTAATGATAAATAAATACTTGGTGAGTAAAAAATACGCTGCAAACCTTTCGATTCAAAGGCTTACAGCGTATTTTACCGTCCCCGAGGTGATTCGAACACCCGGCCTTTCGCTTAGGAGGCGAACGCTCTATCCTGCTGAGCTACGGAGACATTTACAAAATGAAATTATAGCAAAATTTTAAATTACCGTCAATCTATTCCGGGAAATTAATAAATCCCTGAAGCCAGATGATTCCCTTGAATCTCCTGCCCACCTGAGGCTCTCCGTAAAGGTCTTTGGTATTGATGCAGAGGTCAAAAGTCAGTTCGTTGCAGTAGATGCTCATATGATAAATCTCTTCACCGGTCAGACTGTTTTTGATCGTTCTGCACTCCATGATCTCTCCCAGAATGGAATACTGATCGCATTCCACACCGTAGGGCATGCAGTAGGTATCCACCAGACTGAAAACATCCTCTTTCTGAATCTTCCTGGAAATCAGGGTATACATATCCATATCTTCCAGCGTCAGTGTTTCGATAGCTTCTTCGTCCCCCCTGCGTGCCGCGGCAATGAGGTTACTCCGGTTGCGGGACTCTTTTTGGCTTTTTTTCTTCTGATACTCATCTTTTTTGATGGGCAGCATGATATTACCCTTGAGGGAAAGCGCGGACAACGTCAGCGTGGTTCCCCTGATGGGAAGCCGTCCCTGCGCCTGAGCCTTCACATAGGGAATCCGATTCTGCAGATAAAAGATAAGGGAAACACCTACCTTCACGTCATCGCATACGCCGGCATAGGATTCTTTTTCCGCATGGCGCTCTACAGATACATCCTCCGTAGTGGTGATGCCGGTACCTCGCAGATAGGGATAATAGTAGTCGTAGATAAATTTATCGTCGTTCTCCTCATCGAATTCGCCGCAGACGGCTATTCCCATATTCTCGGCAAAATCCTTACAAAATTCGCCCAGCATAACATCATCCTGTCCCGTGGTGTATGCCCGTGAAGTAGCGTTTATCACTACCTCGGTCAGAAGCGCCTTTAGTTCTTTTCTGGTTTCAAATTTGCTGAAGCCGATAGCTCTTAAATATTTATGCAAGGATTTCACCTTCTTTCTTTTTAGATTTTCCGATATAATCGGATATGAGGCTATGTGGCTGATGCTCAGCCGATCTTTTCTTTACCGCCCATGTACGGACGCAGTGCTTCGGGAATATTGACACTGCCATCCTCACCCACATTATTCTCCAAAAAGGCGATCAGACCTCTGGGGCTTGCAAGTACGGTATTATTTAAGGTATGCACAAAGTAAGTACCATTTTCCCCTTTTGTACGAATACCAAGTCGCCTTGCCTGCGCATCACCTAAAGTGGAGCAGGAGCCGACTTCAAAGTATTTCTTCTGTCTGGGACTCCATGCTTCTACATCGCAGGATTTCACTTTCAGATCGGCCAGGTCACCGCTGCAGCATTCTAAAGTACGCACGGGAATATTAAGATTTCTGAAGAATTCTACGGTATAGTTCCACATCTTATTGTACCATTCCATGGAATCTTCCGGTTTACATAACACAACCATTTCCTGCTTTTCAAACTGATGTACCCGGTACACGCCTCTCTCCTCTATACCATGGGAACCTACTTCCTTTCTAAAACAAGGAGAATAGGAGGTCATGGTGATGGGCAGGGCGGCTTCATTTACAATCTGTCCCTTGAACTTCCCGATCATGGAATGCTCGGAGGTTCCGATGAGAAACAGATCTTCGCCCTCTATTTTGTACATCATAGCTTCCATCTCAGCAAAACTCATAACGCCGTTTACGACACTGCTGCGGATCATAAAGGGCGGAATGCAGTAGGTAAATCCCTTGTCGATCATAAAGTCTCTGGCGTAGCTGATCATGGCGGAATGAATTCTGGCCGCATCGCCCATTAGATAATAGAATCCGTTACCGCTGGTCCGGCCTGCGCTTTCCTTATCAAGGCCGCTTATTTTCTCTAAGATATCTGCATGATAGGGTACCTCGAAATCGGGAACCGTGGGCTCGCCGTATCTGGTAATTTCCACGTTCTCACTATCATCCTTTCCAATCGGAACGGACTCGTCAATGATCTGAGGAATCTTCATCATAATATTGGTGATCTTCTTCTGGTACTCAGGCTCTTTTTCTTCCAGCTCAGCCAGGCGTTTGGACTGAGCGGCAACTTCAGCTTTCTTTGCCTCTGCCTCATCCTTTTTACCCTGCGCCATCAGAGCGCCGATCTCTTTAGAAATCTTGTTTTTATTGGCTCTAAGTTCATCCGCTTCCTGTTTGGTTTTCCGGCTTTCCGCATCCAGTGCGATCACTTCATCCACCAGGGGCAGCTTGTCATCCTGAAATTTTTTTCTGATATTTTCTTTTACCGCTTCCGGGTTTTCTCTTAAAAACTTGATGTCTATCATAAGTAGACGCCTCCTTAATCATCCAATGTTTTCTCTATAAAAACATGATGTATTTTTATCAAATCCTTTAATAAATCCTGCGCTATCTTCCTGCCGTTCTTGTCCGTTATGATCCGGATAACCGGCCGGTCCGGGAATTCCTTGTTCTGTCGAATAACGATTCCTTCCTCGCCCTCGTTGGTAAGCACCCTGCTGCCGGTGGGATAGACAGCAATAAACTTTAAAAAGGTATCTACTATTGTAGCACCAAATTTCAAATTTTTAAAGGTTTTTAAATACTCAACCGCTTCATGTACTTTTACCCTGTCGCAGCCAATGCCGCAGATCATTTCATCAAAGGTATCACATACCGCTACAATCTGAATGGCTTCTGTTAAGGAAGAAGCCCGCAGCGGATATCCCGAGCCGTCAAGCCTTTCATGATGATAGAGAATGATACTTTTACTGACGTCGGAAATCCAAGTCTCATCCTTCAGTGCGGAGTAACCGTATACCGGATGCTTTTTGTACTCGCCCATATCCTCTTCCGATAAGGTGGAAAGATTTTCATCGGTATATTCCATGGCAAGATATCTCAATCCAATATCATGGAGCAGACAGCCTACGCCAATATCATGGACGATGTTTTGCGGCATATTCATCTTAAGGGCAGTCAGTACCGCCAAGGTGCAGATGCTTAAGGAATGCTCATAGATATCAGCGCTTCTTTCCTTTACATCGAATACCTGCTCCGCAACCTCATCCTCCTGAACAATACTGACGATAATATTATCCGCTGTTTCACATAACTCCATCAGTTCTGCATTATGCTGATAGGTGTGGTGCCCCAAAATCTCTTTTATCTTTTCCTTGACCGCGTTTTCCATTTCGGTCTTTAGGATCAGGACGCTCTCTTCTTCTGTATCTTCTTTAATATATACCTTCTGAATCTCCAGTTCACGCAGTTTCTTGATATAACCGGGTTTTAAGACCGCACCTTCGGGAAGGACGATACAAAAATCCTCCGCCATGATGGGTTTTGCTAAAATCTCATATCCTTCCAACTCATCTAATGTCTTACTGCGCATTTTGATTCCCTGTCCTTTTCGGTAACTGAAATGCCTGTGCCTATTCACCCATTGCGATAGAAAGCGCTTCCTGCTCTTCTTCACCCAGAGAAATATCACATATACCGTCTTTGATTTCCTTGGTATAGCTATAGCAGCCATCCGTACTGTGTACGGAATTTAAAATGAACCCGTCGTTGTTTTCATCTAACAGCGCCAGAGAAAAGCTGAGCTTTCCTCCCATTTGTTTAAAAGCGTCATACTTTACGATTCCGATCTTCTGGAAGGTTTTTTCCATATTTTTATATAGGGTTCGGATATCTTTTTTGTTTTTGTCCACACTGATCTTTAAGAATTTATTATCCTCATACAATCCGATAATATCCTTCTCCAGACTTTTTCCGTCTTTTCCCAGAACAAACTTATCCAGTCTTTTTTTCAGCAGACTGGTCTTTCTTATCTGTACCGCCAATACTATGATCAAAATCAAAATAATTGCAATTATGCCAATAAACAGATATCCGATATCCAATCCGTCCAGTCCCATACTATGAAAAACTTCACTCACAATATCACCTTTGCCTTTACTGTTTTGTTAAGATGTCCATCAGCCTGTCCAAATCGGAATGACTGTAAAATTCAATTTCAATTTTACCAGCGCCCTCACCTTTGGAAGATACTTCGACCTTCGTGCTCAGTGCCTGCTTCAGTTTCTCTTCAATATCCTTGTAGATCAACTCCAATGCCTTGTCGTCCAGTTTTTTAGGCTTTGCCGGTTTGTGCAGATTCTTTACCAATTTTTCTACTTCCCGCACACTCAGTTTCTCATCGAACACCTTCTGTGCAAGAGTATATTGCTCCTCCGGATCCTCAACCGCCAGAAGCGCTCTGGCATGTCCGGTACTCAGCATATCATTAATCACCATTTCCTGTACGTTTTCACTGAGTTTTAACAGACGCATAGAATTGGTAACTGCTGTTCTGCTCTTGGATACACGCTCCGCCACTTCATCCTGTTTTAAATTGAACTCCGTCAAAAGTCTTTTATAAGCTTGAGCTTCTTCGATAGGATTTAAATCCTCTCTTTGGATATTCTCAATGAGGGAGATTTCTACAATTTCCTGCTCGGTGTAGTTCTTTATGATAACGGGAACTTCCTTTAAGCCTGCCATCTTTGCAGCGCGCCATCTCCGCTCTCCGGCAATAATTTCATAATGATCTTTTCTATCCTGAACAACAATGGGCTGAATCACACCGAATTGCTTAATGGAATCGGATAACTCCAACAGCGCATCTTCATCAAAATTCTTTCGGGGCTGCTCTCTGTTTGGCTCCACCCTTGTAATCTTTACCATGACCTCATTGCCCTGTCCGGCTTCCTTTTGTACTGCAGGCTTTTCTTCCTTTTCGCCACCGGCACCGGGAGGAATCAAAGCGTCCAGTCCCTTACCCAATCCTTTACCTAATCCTCTTGCTGCCATAACCTACCCTTCTCCTTTTACTTAACATTATTGTGGTTAATAATTTCATCCGCCAGCTTCATATAAGCTTCTGCACCCGCCGATTTGGGATCATACATATGAATCGGCATTCCATAACTGGGTGCCTCTGCAAGTCTGATATTTCTAGGAATCATAGTCTCATAAACCGTCTGCTTTAAATGGCTTTTTACATTTTCTACTACTTGCATGGACAAATTGGTTCTGGAATCATACATGGTAAAAACTACACCCTCCATATCCAATTCCGGATTCAAACGTTCCTTTACCAGATTTACTGTATGTATCAACTGACTTAAACCTTCCAAAGCATAATACTCACACTGAATCGGCACCAGCACGCTGTCTGCTGTCGTCAGTGCATTAATTGTCAATGCATTCAGAGAAGGCGGGCAATCAATAATGATAAAATCATATTTTTCCTTGATCCAATCCACTTCGTTCTTTAATATGTATTCCTTTTTGTCCACGCCAATCAATTCAATTTCCGTAGCGGCCAAATTGACATTGGAAGGAAGTACGTCCACATTTTTTATAACAGCCTTCAGTATACAATCCTCAACGGAGCTTTCGCCCAGCATCAGATCATAGATGGTAGTATCCAGTTCGTTCTTATCTATACCGAAACCACTGGTGGTATTTCCCTGAGGGTCCGTATCGATAACCAATACCTTCTTTCCTTTTTCTGCAAGAGAAGCTGATAAATTAATAGATGTTGTGGTCTTTCCTACGCCACCCTTTTGGTTTGCAATTGCAATTACTTTACCCATATTTCCTCTCATTCTGTCGATTATAAAAATCGTACCTCTATTCTTACGTCATTATATCATTAAATTTTCTCTTTATCTACATGAATTTCATAGAAATTAATGTTTCACGATTTTGTTTCACGGTTATAAAATGTTTCACGGATTTCTAATCAACATCTGGGGTTTCAATGTTTCACGTGAAACATTATCTTGTGTCCTAAAAATACATAGTCTAAAATGTTTCACGTGAAACATTTTAGACTATTCACTATAACCTACTTATCCATTATAATGAATAAATACCACTATAACTTTATTAGATTGTTGCGAATTGCAAAAACAGCCGCCTGTGTTCTATCAGAAACATCTATCTTTTTAAAGATATTGGATATATGATTCTTTACAGTTCTCTCACTAATATTTAAGTGATTAGCAATTTCCTTATTGGACATTCCATTTGCGATCTTAATAAGAACTTCCAGTTCTCTTTTCGTTAAGGATTCTATCTTCTCTTTATCAATATCTCTTGCTATTAATCGAGAATTTAACAAAGGAATAAGAGAAGCTTGAATATAGTTTTCCTTTTTCATAACCGAGTAAATCGCTTTCCTTAATTCCTCCGAAGTGGAATCTTTCATAAGATAACCATTTACTCCTATATCCACTGCCTTGATCAAATATTCAACTTCATTATGAACAGTGAGAATTAAAACCCCTATTTTCATATTCCTATCACGGATTTTTTGTAAAACTTCAATCCCATTTTGTTTGGGCATATTAATATCCAACAGCAGTACATCCGGATATACTTTTTTTAATTTTTCAAGACATTCAACACCGTTCCCTGCTTCAGCGACAACTTCAATATCTCCTTCTAACTCCAACAACTGTTTCAATCCTTCACGAATTAATTCGTGGTCGTCCGCAATCATGACTTTTATCTTATTCATTGTGTTCACCTTTATTCTCTAAAGTGGAATCTCTATCTTGATTTCAGTTCCTCCGCCAAGTACAGAATCAAAACTGATTTTTCCATCTAACAATTTGACCCTTTCCTTCATAATGGCAACACCGAAGTTTTTATTATCTTTATCAGATAATTCTTCAGCGGTGAAACCTTTTCCGTTATCCTTCACTACTATTTTACAACATTTATCTTCTTCTGCAATCTGTATTTTGATTTTATTTCCTCCGGAATGCTCGATGGCATTACTACAAGCCTCTTGCACAATCCTGTAAATAGTAATTCTCACCGATTCATTCTCACAGGTAATTGTTCCGATATCCGTTTCAAAATCAATAGTCTTATTGTTCTCTTTTAATACAGTAAACAATCTATCAAAAGCTTCTTTTAATCCTAAATCATCAAAGGACATTGGACGTAAATCAAATATAGTATTTCTGATATCCTCAATGACTTCTTTTATTCCTTTATTGAGAGTGGCCAACTCCAGCTTTGCCTGAACCACATCTCTATCCATATAAATGGAGGCAAGTTCCACTTTATGTACCAAATGTGTAAGATTCTGCAGAGAAGTATCATGCAAATCCCTTGCAATTCTCTGACGCTCTTTTTCCTGTATATCCAATATTTCCAACTTATTAAAGGAGGTATCTGCATCCATGGCCCTCTGTAGTCCCTTTGCAAAATTTGTTACTTTATTAATTTTGCTATATAAACTTCTGTTTTCTTCCTCCAGTTTACTTTTTTCTTCTTTTTGAATTGCAATACTTTCTTTGTGAATTTCTTCAACATTACGCGGAGAAAAAACTTTAAAATCTTCCTCCTCCTGATCATGAAGAAGCTGCAGATATGCATCTATCTCGGAAATGCGAAAAAGATTTCTTTTTAATTCCCTTTTTAAAGAATCCTCTGCCTCCAGAAGAGCAATATACATTTCATTCAACGAAGTATAATCATCCCTTGACATTTTATTTTCCCCTTTTTATATAATCTTTTTACACAATCAATTCTTATTTTATTGGTTCCTTTGCCGGCAGCCCGGCTTTTCTCGGATAACGTTTGGGTGTCGAAGCAACCTTTCGGATTACGAAAAGAGTTCTGAATATATTGGAATCAGGAAGATACATTTTTATCTGATCCTCGATTTTCCCCCCCAATATTTCTATAGCCTTTTCTGCTTCCCCGATTTCTTCTTCCAACTTTTCCGATTTGTAGGAAATAAAAACTCCCCCTGCTCTAATGAATGGGAGACAATATTCTGACAAAACTGTCATATTTGCAACGGCTCTGGATACGCAAATATCAAACTTTTCCCGCATAATACCGGGTTTTGCAAAATCCTCCGCTCTGCCATGAAGTGCCTCTATATTCTTTAGCCCCAACTCTTCGATTACCGCCTGTAAAAACTGAATTCGTTTACTCAACGAATCCAATAGAGTAACCTTCAAATTCGGAAAAGCAATTTTTAAAGGCAGACCCGGAAAGCCCGCTCCGGTTCCCACATCCAAAAGAGAGAGTCCAGCATTTAGATCACAGGCCTTCACCAAAGAAAGACTGTCAACAAAATGCTTTTTCATCACTTCCTCATATTCCGTAATGGCAGTCAGATTCATCACCCTGTTCCACTGCGTAAGCATTTCATAGTACTTTAAAAACTGCTTTATCTGGATATCGGTCAAAGTAATATGAAATTCCTGAAGGTCTTTTATAAATTGGTCCGTATCATAAATCCCATCCATGTCCCTTACCATACTTTCTTTAATTCGGAAGGTTCTATCCCATATCTCTCCAAAAAGGCAGTTTTATCCGCCTCACTTGCGATAAGCATAATTTCCTCAAACTGACCGGTTCTTAAATCCTTAAAACCTGCTACCTGCTCGCCGGTACAAATGCTTGCACGAATAACCGGTATCTTATTTTTTCTGTCATACTCTTCCTTTTGTATCGTCTTTTCTTTTCCAAAATGAAAGTGCATATTCAATCCTTTTTTTAAATATTTATTTGCAAAAGCATGTTTACCTACAAAAGCATATTAATATGCTTTATGTTCCAAATAAACCAAAAGCACCGAAATGTCTGCAGGGGATACTCCTGAAATACGGGAGGCCTGTCCTACAGAAATCGGACGGAAATTTTTTAATTTCTGACGGGCCTCGATCCGAAGACTGGGAACGTCGTCATAATCAATATTTTCAGGAATACGTTTCTTCTCCATCTTTTTAAACTGTTCTACCTGACGGAGCTGACGTTCAATATAACCCTCGTATTTGATTTCAATTTCCACCTGGCTGGTAACACTTTCGGGAAGCCATTCCCTGTCTGGATCTATTTCTCCTAACTTTTCATAGTCAAGTTCCGGTCTGCACATCAGTTCCGCCAGATTACTTCCCGTCTTTAAGGGAGAACTTCCGAATTTTTCCAAAAAGAGCTGATATTTCTCAGAGGCACCCACGGTAACTGATTTCAATCTTTCTATTTCTTTATTAATTAAATATTTTTTTGCCAGAGTATCATCAAATTGCAGTTTTGTGATCAATCCTACTTCGAAGCCCTTTTTCCGTAAGCGCAGATCTGCGTTGTCCTGACGAAGTAATAAACGATATTCTGCCCGGGAAGTCATCATTCGATAAGGTTCAAAATTATCCTTTGTTACAAGGTCGTCTATCAGAACACCAATATATGCCTCGGACCTATCCAATATCAAGGGTTCTTTTCCCTTAAGCAGCATAGCGGCATTGATGCCGGCAATCAATCCCTGGGCCGCCGCTTCCTCATAACCACTGCTGCCGTTAAACTGACCGGCTGCAAAAAGTCCTGAAATGTTTTTGAATTCCAGAGTAGGGTAGAGCTGTCTGGCATCAATGCAGTCATATTCTATGGCGTAGGCATTTCTTACAATCTTACAGTGCTCCAATCCCGGTACCGTACGATACATGGCCAATTGTACATCCTCGGGAAGTGAGGAAGACATTCCCCCCACATACATTTCATCCGTATGTATTCCCTCAGGCTCAATGAATACCTGGTGACGTTCCTTGTCTGCAAACTTTACTACTTTATCTTCAATGGAAGGGCAGTATCTGGGCCCTGTTCCCTCAATAATCCCCGCATAGATAGGAGAGCGGTCTAAACTGGCACGAATAATTTCATGAGTCTTTTCGTTGGTATAGGTAAGGTAGCAGCTAACCTGTTCCTTTTGAATGGATTCAGGATCAGTAGAAAAGGAAAAAGGTGTAATCTTCTCATCTCCAAACTGCTCCTCCATTTTAGAAAAATCAAGACTTTTCTTATCCATTCTGGCAGGAGTGCCTGTTTTAAATCTTCGCATTTCAATTCCTAAAGCTTTCAAAGAATCTGTTAAATGATTCGCTGCCTGCAGACCGTTAGGACCGGTATAGGTGATACTCTCACCACAAAGGCACCTTGCCCGAAGGTAAGTTCCGGTACAGAGTATAACCACTCGGCATTTATAAACTGCGCCGGTAAAAGTTTTCACTCCGATGATTTTTTTGACTTTGCCTTCTTTATTTTCCTCCCACAGCAATTCCGTTACTTCAGCCTGCTTGATTGTAAGATTTTTCTGACTCTCCAATACCTTGCGCATAGCCCGGGAATAATCAGCCTTATCTGCCTGCGCCCGCAAGGAATGAACTGCAGGACCCTTTGATACATTCAACATTTTGGACTGAATAAAGGTTTTATCTATATTTTTACCCATTTCACCGCCTAAAGCATCAACTTCCCTGACAAGATGTCCCTTGGAAGAACCGCCAACATTTGGATTACAGGGCATCAGAGCAATACTGTCCACGCTCACCGTAAAAATGACCGTTTCAAGACCAAGTCTGGCACAGGCAAGAGCAGCTTCGCAGCCCGCGTGACCGGCGCCTATGACACAGACATCCACCCTATCCAATAAAAATTCATGTTTTTCCAACATAGAAAACCTCTTTCTATAACCAGTGATCTTCAATATTTTTCTTCAAAGAAACAAACATTTATTTCCCCATACAGAACTTGGAAAATATTTCTTCTACCAGATCATCCGCAACTTCTTCCCCGATAATGCTGCCCAGTGAAGCATAAGCACTCATCAAATCAATGGAATAGAAGTCCTCCGGCATATTATCCTCCAGACTTTTCTCTACCATTAAAAGTGCATTTTTTGTATCCTGCAAAGCTTCCTTATGACGTAGATTCGTAATATAAACTTCGTTTTCAAAAGAAATTTCACCTTTAAAAAACATATCCTGCAAAGTTTTTTCAAACTCCTCAATACCTATGGATTCTTTTGCAGATACTTTAAGCACCTTCAATTCTCTGAAACGGTCTTCTTTTTGTACCTCATCATCTTTCTTCACATTTTCTTCTTGTATATTTTCCAAAACTTCACAAAAAGCTTCAAAAATGATATCTTCCGTAACAACAGATTCCAAATCCGTTTTATTTAACAGTACAATACATTTTTTGGAAGCTATCATTTTTATGATTTCTCTATCGTTTTCATCCAAAGGAACAGAACTGTCCGCCACATAGAGAATCAAATCTGCTTTTTCCGCATATTCTCTGGCTTTTTCCACACCTATTTTTTCTACAGTATCTTCTGTGGAACGGATACCTGCGGTATCTATCAGATTCAAATCCATACCTTTCAACCGGATATGTTCTTCCAGTACATCTCTGGTTGTACCCGCAATATCTGTTACGATAGCTTTATTCTCTCCAAGCAGCAGATTTAGAAAAGAAGATTTTCCCGCATTGGGTTTTCCCACAATAACGGTGCAAATGCCTTCCCTTAAGATTTTACCATCATCCGCAGTAGAAAGTAATATATTTACTTCATATAATAAAATTTCCAATACTTCTTTTAAATGATTCGGATACTCTTCTAAACTAATATGTTCCGGATCATCCAAAGCCGATTCTATAAAAGCAATTTCATAAATTATCTTTTCTCTCAGTTTTTTAATTTTGGAGGATACGGCTCCCTTTAACTGACTCACGGAGGATTTTAAGGCCAACTCATTTTGTGCATGAATGATATCCATAACTGCTTCCGCCTCGGATAAATCAATTCTTCCGTTTAAAAAAGCACGCTTGGTAAATTCTCCCGGCTCCGCCAATCTGGCGCCACTTTTTATTACCAATTCCAAAATACGGTTTAACAAAAGAACACCGCCGTGGCAATTAATTTCTACCGTATCTTCGGCGGTAAAACTCTTCGGACCCTTCATAAAAGAAACCATGACCTCATCCACTGTTTCACCTTTTTCATCCACAATAAAACCATAGTGAATGGTATGGCTTTCCATAGCGCTCATTGTTTTATGACCGTTCTTGTCCCGATATATTTGATTGACAATATTGACAGCCTCTTTTCCGCTTACCCGGACAATTCCGATACCGGAATTACTTAAGGCGGTAGCTATAGCTGCAATGGTATCCGTCCTCATGCTTATGGCTCCTCATGACAAAAAAGCGCCGGTGAAAACACTGACGCTTTTGTCATTTTATTATTAGTGCTTACTTTTTGAGAGAAACAACAACTCTTCTAAAGGGCTCTTCACCTTCACTGTGAGTAGTAACATACTTGTCATTTTGTAATGCAGAATGAATGATACGTCTTTCGTAAGGATTCATAGGCTCTAAAGAAACAGACCGCTTTGTTCTCTTTACTTTATAGGAAATATTCTTTGCAAGGTTCTCTAAAGTTTCTTTTCTTCTCTGTCTGTAATTTTCCGTATCTACTTTCACTCTGATATAATCATCTTCATCTTTGTTTACAACCAGTGAAACCAGATACTGCAAAGAGTCTAAAGTTTGTCCTCTCTTACCGATGAGAACTCCCATTTCTTCACCACTCAATTCAATATCCATATTTTTTTCGGCCGCATCATATTTTACATCCACTACAACTGCCATATTCATAGCAGTAAATACACTCTTTAAGAAGTCTTTGGCCACATCCTCAAGAGGTCCTTCCGTTTTTACTGTGGCGGGTTTTGCGGTAACAGGCTTCGCTGCGCCAAATTTTGCCTCGGCATATCTTGCCGTGGTATCTTTCACTTCAGATTTTACAGCTGAATTCTTTGCTTCAAAATCTTTTGCATCTGCTGATTTATTTTCTGCATCTATAGTAGATTCATCTTTTACTCTTGCTCTAATAACAGCCGGCTTGGAACCGATTCCCAAAAATCCGGAAGATCCTTCCTCCACTACTTCATAATCTAATTTACTGCTTACTACCGTAAATTCCTGACATGCAGCCGTAATGGCATCATCTACTGTCTTTGCTGAAAACTCTTTATATTCCATTTTTCTTCCTCCTTATAATAAAAACTCATACTTATTTATTGTTGCGTTCATTATATTCTTTTACCATATTGGCTTTTGCCATAAGACTTCCCGGTTTAGCGCTGCCGGATGAAGGCTTGGATGAAACGGAAGCTTTATTTTCTGATATACTAGCTGCTTCTTTTGCCTTTTGGGTATAATTTTTAGTATTTGTGGTACCGCCTATACCCTTAGTGTTCATATTGGCATACTGCTGAAGTTTAGCCTGATTTTCTTTCATCTTCTCTATTTTCTTGGCGCTTTTTTCTTTATTTTTCTCAATAAGATCGTTTAAATCTATCTTATCCATATACTTATTAATCACAACCTGCTGGATACTTCTTACTACAGAACCGGAAATCCAGTAAAGGCCAAGACCTGCAGGTAAGGTATAACAGAAGAATGCCGACATGAGAGGCATTACCATATTCATGGTCTTCATGGAAGAAGCCATGGTATCTTCTGCTTCACCTTTCTTGGTATTACTTTCCTGCTTAGGCATGAGCAAAACATTTATCCATTGCGTAACTGCAGACAAAACAGGAATTGCAATTGCCAGAATTACCATCATAATAGTAACATTACCTACCGCACTTTTGTTAAAAAAAGTACTTACTACGGAAGACGGAGAATTCGCAAGGTTAAATCCTTCTACCAAAAAGGAATTATATTTGCTGATATCCGCAAGGCCCGCTGTAATATTATGATTTTCTGCAAAAGCGGATACATCGGAAAAATTTACTCTGTTTAATACATCAATAAATTGATTAGTTGAGATATTATCCACATCTTTTATATAGGTAGAAGCATTTTGAACAGTATCTTTAAAATCTGTTAATAATCCTCCATTCATGATCGCATCAGCAAGTGCGGTAAATGCATTTCCTATTTTTTTAACATAAGCAGGCATACGGTAGATAACCTGATACAGAGCAAACAAAATAGGCATCTGAATCAAAAGCTGCACGCAGCTGCCGGTAGGTGATACACCATATTTTGCATAAACTGCCTGCATCTCCGCATTCATCTGCATCTGGGAATCGTTATCTTTGCGATTCTTATATTTTTCTCTGATCGCCTGCATTTCCGGATTCATTTTAGCGGAAAGCTTGGAAAATTTCTGCTGCTTAATAGTAAGAGGCAGCATCAGCAAATAAACAATAATCGTAAATAAGATAATGGAAATACCAATGTTTGGAATACCTATTAAATCCAACACATTGAATATTATATCCATAATAAGACCCAGAAGACTGGCAATCCAGCCTATAACAGGGGTTGTACTTTTTGTCAATAAAATTCCTGTCATTTTACCTCTCAATCTGTCTTTTTAAGACATTTTCTAATAATACTTTTTCGTAATTTTAGGTACGGGATCATACCCACCCTTTGAAAAAGGATTACATCTGAGTATCCGCCAGGCTGATAAAGCCCCTCCTTTTAATGCACCGTATTTTTCCACAGCCTCCAGTCCATATTGGGAGCAGGTAGGATAATAAGGGCATTTTGTACTTTTTAAAGGTGACAGATACTTCCTATAAAATTTTATCAGTGCAATTAAAATTTTTTTCATAAATAAATTCTGATTATTTCATGAAGTTTAGCCAAATGCAGGAGAGCTCTTTCAATTTCATAAAATCCAACTTCACAGGCTCCCACTCTTGCAACGATTACCATATCCAAACCACTATTGAATACGTTTTCATGTAATCGGTAACTCTCTTTTACCAGTCTTTTTACACGATGTCTTACCACGCTGTTTCCGACTTTTTTACTTACGCTGATTCCAATCCTGTTTATACCCCGGCCATTTTCCTTTATATACATTACAAGATATTTATTTGCATAAGATCTTCCATACTTATACACAAATTGGAACTGACGGTTCTTTCTTAAGGACTCTGAATTATTCACTGTTAACTCCTAATCTTTCAGAGAAAAAAAGGTCACATTACTGTGACCTATGCTGATAATTTATGTCTTCCTTTTGCACGTCTTGCTTTCAGAACCTTTCTTCCTCCGGGAGTACTCATTCTGGCTCTGAAACCATGTACCTTGGATCTTGACCTTTTCTTCGGCTGAAATGTCATCTTCATACTAAAACACCTCCTCTTTCATAACCTTAATATAAATATATAAAGGTATTCAAATTGTCAAAATATTGGAAAATAGCATATTGATTGTACTGGATAACCGCCGGAATGTCAAGTAAAATCAATCATAAAAATAATTTTAAAAAAATTTTTAGAGTTATCCACATTATTTTATATAAAATGTAATTTACATAACTTAATCCACATTTTGTGAATAAATTGTGGATAAGTTTTGATTATTACATGGATGATTTGTGTAAAAATTCTAAAAAACCGTATTTTATAATATTTTTTTATCTATGTATAAAAGATAAATTATTCACATCCTGTCACTATCATTCTATTAATATGTCAACTTTTAAACAGAGTTATCAACAATATGTGTATAAGTGACTCAGTAAGTTCTATTTGAAATATTTTGTTATTTATATTAATATGGTATATAAGGCGAAGTTTCGGAACCTATTACCATTGCAATTTGGAGGGTTGTTATGGATTCAGATAACATCAGGGAACAGTGGGATCATATTAAAGAAGTGATGCGTCAGGAATATAATATGATGGATATCACTTTTGATACATGGATTTCACCACTTAAATTTCATGAATTAGTGGATAATGTGGCCTATATTATTGTTCCTAATGATAAAGCGAATGCTTTTTCCTATATTTCCCAAAAATATCAAGACTTTTTTCAGGTAACCATATCTGAAATGTTCAATCATACTTATGATGTTGTTTTTGTATTGGAAAAAAATGTTGTATCCATGACTAACAATACCGATACCCAATCTCAAAAACCCGTTTACAATATTAATTATGAAAATGCAAATTTAAATCCAAAATATAAATTTGATACTTTCGTAGTAGGAAGCAACAATAAATTTGCTCATTCCGCTTCCTTGGCCGTTGCGGAATCTCCCGGAGAAGTTTATAATCCTCTCTATTTATATGGAGGAGCCGGCTTGGGAAAGACTCACCTGATGCATTCTATCGGCCATTTTATTATGGAACAAAATTTTAAAACGAAAGTTCTCTATGTTACTTCAGAAGAATTTACCAACGAAGTGATCGAGTCCATTCGAAGCGGTAATGCAGCAGCCATGACTAAACTTCGTGAAAAATACAGGACCGTAGACGTTCTTATGGTAGACGATGTACAGTTTATAATAGGAAAAGAAAGTACGCAGGAAGAATTTTTTCATACTTTTAATGTACTCCATGCAGCCGGAAAGCAGATTATTCTTTCTTCAGACAAGCCTCCAAAAGAAATGGAAACTTTGGAAGAACGTTTCCGTTCTCGTTTTGAATGGGGTCTTATTGCGGATATTCAGCCGCCCGATTATGAAACCAGAATGGCCATTCTGCGTAAAAATGCAGAATCCTGTGATTTAGAGATTGATGAAGAAATCATTAATTACATTTCTACTAATATAAAATCAAACATCAGAGAGTTAGAAGGAGCTTTTAACAAAATTGTAGCCTTTGCCAAATTAAATAAAGTAAATCCTTCTCTCACTCTGGCTGAAGAAGCATTAAAAGATATTATTTATCCGGACAAACCCAAGGAAATTACACCGCAGCTCATTATAAATGTAGTTTCCGAACACTTTGGCGTAAATTCTGATGATATTACTTCTAAAAAGAGAAACTCAGAATTTGTACAGCCTCGCCAGGTAGTTATGTATCTTTGCAGGGAAATGACGGATACTTCCTTAACCAATATTGCCAGGCTCTTAGGAAAAAAGGATCATACTACCGTAATACACGGTATTAACAAAATATCTGAGGAAATTAATACTAATGAAGATCTTAAAAATAAAATAGATATCATTAAGAAAAAAATAACTCCCTCTTAACTTTTCACTAACTCTGTGTGAAAGTTGTGGGTAATCCTCTTTTTTCTGCACAATGACTGTGTATAATATTTTTTACTAAATAAAGCCTTTTTGAAGCCCTGTGAATAAGTTTCAAGTTTTTCAGAAGTTATTCTCGGTTTTACACAAGCTTTTACTATCATTTTTTCATGATAAATGTTATAATGAGAATGGTTTTTCACATATCTACAGTCTATAATATTAATACTTTTAAATTTTTATATTATATTTTTATTTAAGCGTTGTTCATTTACTACATTTTAAAGTGAAGGGAGTTATACACAAATGAAATTAGTATGTAATAAGGCAAACCTTTTGAATGGAGTACAAATTGTATCCAAAGCGGTACCTAACAAAACCACGATGTCAATTTTGGAATGTATATTGGTTGATGCTTCTCAGAATGAGATCAAGCTGACTGCTAATGATATGGAACTTGGAATAGAAACTACGATCGAAGGAAATATCTTAGAGAAAGGTATTATTGCTCTGGATGCTAAAATATTTTTAGAAATTGTGCGTAAACTTCCTGACAATGATATTACAATCGAAACAGATGCTTCTTTTAAGACTACCATTACCTGTGAAAAAGCTAAATTCAATATTATAGGTAAATCAGGAGAAGATTTTTCCTATCTTCCTTCCATAGAAAGAAATGACAGCGTTGTTGTTTCTCAGTTTACTCTAAAGGAAGTGGTAAGGCAGACCATTTTTTCTATTGCTGACAATGATAATAATAAGCTGATGACTGGCGAACTTTTTGATATAAGCGGGAATGAAATGAAAGTGGTATCTCTGGACGGACACCGTATTTCTATTCGTAAAATTGATTTAAAGAATTCCTATGAACCTAAGAAGGTAGTGGTTCCCGGTAAAACATTGAATGAAATCAGCAAAATTCTGCCCGGTGATGCGGATAAGGATGTAAGTATCTTCTTTACACCGAAGCATATACTATTTGAATTTGACAATACGGTAGTAGTATCCAGATTGATCGAAGGCGAATATTTTAAAATTGATCAAATGCTTTCCAGCGATTATGAAACAAAGGTAAAGATCAACAAGAAAGAATTATTGAATTGTATAGACAGAGCTACTCTTTTGATAAAAGAGGGAGATAAAAAACCTATTATCATAAATATAAAAGACAACTCTATGGAATTAAAGATGAATTCCATTGTTGGCAGTATGAATGAAGACATTGATATTGAAAAAATTGGAAAGGATATGATGATAGGCTTCAATCCTAAGTTTTTGATAGATGCTCTTCGTGTAATAGAAGATGAGGAGATTGATATATATTTGGTAAATCCTAAGGCTCCCTGCTTTATAAGAGAACGTTACGAAAAATACATTTATTTGATTTTACCTGTTAATTTTACGACCGTCAGTTAAAAAATAAAGGCAAAGCAAATATGGAAATAATAAATTTAAAAGATGATTTTATTAAACTGGGACAGGCACTGAAGTTAGCCGGTCTGGTTGAATCCGGAGTAGATGCAAAATTTTCCATTCAGGACGGACTTGTCAAAGTAAATGGGGAAGTTGAGGAAAGACGTGGAAGAAAGCTTTACAACGGAGATATTGTGGAATTTAATGGACAGCAGATTAAGATAGAGGCATAATCCATGATAATCAAAAGGCTGGAGTTAGCAGATTACAGAAATTATGAATTTCTGGATTTGCAGTTTGATAAAGGAACCAATATTTTATACGGGGATAATGCACAGGGCAAAACCAATATTTTGGAAGCTATCTATGTAGCAGCCACTACAAAATCCCATAAAGGCAGCAAAGACAAGGAAATAATTAATTTTAAAAAGGAAGAAGCTCATATCCGTACTTATCTGGAAAAAGAAGATGTAGAAACCAGAGTGGATATGCACCTTCGTAAATCCAAGTCAAAAGGAATAGCCATTGACGGACAAAAAATAAAAAAAGCTGCTGATTTACTCGGTTTATGTAATGTAGTATTTTTTTCTCCGGAGGATCTTAGTATCATAAAAAACGGCCCTGCGGAAAGAAGAAGATTTGTGGATATGGAACTCTGTCAGTTAGACAGTTTTTATCTTTACAATCTGAATCATTATAATAAAATTGTAAATCAAAGAAATAAACTTTTAAAGGATATGTACATGAATCCCCAGTTAAAGGATACTTTGGCCATCTGGGATTCTCAGTTGGTTTCCTTTGGAAGTAAAATTATTGAAAGAAGAAAGCTTTTTATAGAACAATTGAATGATATTATTTATGAAATACATAAAAAACTTTCCGGTGGAAAAGAAGAAATCACAATTTCATACGATCCTGACGTTTCCATTGAGGAATTTGAAAATAAATTAAGAATGAGTCAGGACAAGGATGTAAAATTAAAAATGACGTCGGTAGGCCCTCACAGGGACGATTTTGCTTTTCTTAACGGCAATATTGATATAAGACGTTACGGTTCTCAGGGACAACAGAGAACTGCTGCACTATCTTTAAAGCTTTCTGAAATAGAATTGGTCAAAAAAATTTCCAAAGATAATCCAATCCTGCTTTTGGATGATGTTTTATCGGAACTTGACAGCAACAGGCAGAATTACCTTTTGAACAGTATAGGTGAAATACAAACGATCATAACCTGTACCGGTTTGGAGGAATTTGTAAATAACCGGTTTGAAATTAATAAGGTTTATAAGGTAACTAACGGTGTAGTTACTTCGGAAAATTAGATTTTGGAAGTAACGGCCGCCTTCGGCGGCGGAATGGAGGAAGAATGAGCGAAGAAGCCTTGAATAATACAGCTGTGGAAAATGAATACGGTGCGGACCAGATTCAGATTCTGGAAGGATTGGAAGCTGTAAGAAAAAGACCCGGTATGTATATTGGAAGTACCTCTTCCAGAGGTCTCCATCATCTTGTTTATGAAATTGTGGACAATTCCGTGGATGAAGCTTTGGCCGGGCATTGTGATACCATTGATGTCTGTATCAATCCGGACAATTCCATTACTGTTATTGATAATGGACGCGGTATCCCCGTTGGAATCAATCAAAAAGCAGGTATTCCTGCCGTTGAAGTAGTTTTTACCGTGCTGCATGCAGGCGGAAAATTCGGCGGCGGAGGTTATAAAGTTTCCGGCGGTCTGCACGGTGTAGGTGCTTCTGTTGTAAATGCTCTTTCCGAATGGCTGGAAGTAGAGATTTTTCAGGAAGGGAAGGTTTACAGGCAGCGTTATGAAAAAGGACATACCTGCTATTCCTTAAAAGAAGTAGGTACCTGCCCTGAAGATAAGACAGGCACAAAGGTAACTTTTAAGCCTGATGCGGATATTTTTCAGGAAACCACAGTCTATGACTATGATATTTTAAAGACAAGGCTGCGTGAAATGGCCTTTTTAACCAAAGGTCTTCGTATTATATTAAGAGATACCCGCACAGAAGAAGAACAAAAAACAGATACTTCTTTAAATAAGCTTTTAAACAGAGCTTATGAAGATGAGGAATTACAGAAAGCAGAACTTGAAGAAACTGTTTTAGAGAACGATGAAAGACCTGCAGAAGAAAAGGATATGCTTGCCGCTGAAGAAGCTGAACTTCGTTCAGCTTCTGAGAATTCAGGTAATACCGTTGAAGAAGAAACTTCAAAAAAGAAACAGCGCGTCATGGAGTTTTATTATGAAGGCGGTATCAAGGAATTTGTTACTTACTTAAACAAGAGTAAAGAGCCTCTCTATGAGGAGGTTCTCTATTTTGAGGGCAGTAAAAATAATGTTTATGTTGAGGTATCATTCCAGCACAATGATTCTTATACGGAAAGTGTGTACAGCTTTGTAAATAATATTAATACGCCGGAAGGCGGTACCCATTTACAAGGATTTAGGAATGCCATTACCAAAACATTCAACGATTATGCCAGAGGGGCAAAGCTTTTAAAAGACAGTGAACCCAATCTTTCCGGTGAAGATATCAGAGAAGGTCTGACCGCAATTATCAGTGTAAAGATTGAGGAGCCTCAGTTTGAAGGACAGACCAAACAAAAATTAGGTAATTCCGAAGCAAGAAGCGCAGTGGACGGCATTGTTTCCGAGCAGCTTACTTACTTCCTTGAGTTAAATCCTGGTGTAGCCAAAACAATTTGTGAAAAATCCATTTTAGCGCAGCGTGCCAGAGAAGCAGCGAGAAAGGCCAGAGATTTGACCAGAAGAAAAACTGCTTTAGAGGGTATGGCATTGCCGGGCAAACTGGCTGACTGTTCCGATAAGGATCCTAAGAATTGTGAGATTTATATTGTAGAGGGAGATTCTGCAGGCGGCAGTGCAAAGACTGCCAGAGCAAGAGCTACTCAGGCCATTCTTCCTCTCCGCGGTAAGATTTTGAATGTAGAAAAAGCGAGGCTGGACAAGATTTATGCGAATGCGGAAATCAAAGCTATGATCACAGCCTTCGGTACCGGCATTCACGAAGATTTTGATATTACAAAACTGCGTTATCACAAAATTATCATCATGACGGATGCGGACGTGGACGGTGCACATATCAGTACCTTGCTGCTTACTTTCCTGTATCGTTTTATGCCCCAACTTATCAAAGAAGGCTATGTCTATCTGGCACAACCTCCTCTTTACAAGTTGGAGAAAAATAAAAAAGTATGGTATGCCTACAGTGATGAAGAACTGAATAGTATTTTAGAGGAAGTAGGCCGCGATCAGAACAACAAAATTCAGCGTTATAAAGGACTTGGTGAAATGGATGCAGAACAGCTTTGGGAAACTACCATGGATCCGGAACGCCGTATTCTTCTCCGCGTCAATATAGATGAGGAAACAGAGTCGGAGATTGACTTGACTTTTACTACCCTGATGGGAGATAAAGTTGAGCCGAGACGTGAATTTATTGAAGAAAACGCAAAGTTTGTAAAGAATCTGGATATCTAGCGAATAAGCTGATTTCAAGAAAAGGAAAATAAGAATGGACGACAATATTTTTGACAAGACTCAGACCGAAGACGGCTTTGATAAGATCCATGTAGTAGATTTAAAAAAGACAATGGAAGATTACTACATAGACTATGCCATGAGTGTTATTGCGGCAAGAGCCCTTCCCGACGTCAGGGACGGTTTAAAGCCGGTACAAAGACGTGTTCTTTATTCCATGGTGGAACTTAATAACGGTCCCGACAAGCCGCACCGTAAAAGTGCCCGTATTGTCGGCGATACCATGGGTAAATATCACCCTCATGGAGATAGTTCCATTTACGGCGCTTTGGTAAATATGGCGCAGGATTGGTCCTTACGTTATCCTTTAGTGGATGGCCACGGTAACTTCGGTTCTATGGACGGTGACGGCGCCGCTGCTATGCGTTATACGGAAGCAAGACTTTCCAAAATTTCCATGGAATTGCTTGCTGACATCGGAAAAGATACAGTGGATTTTGTACCGAACTTCGATGAAACGGAGAAAGAACCCACTGTTTTGCCCAGCCGTTATCCCAATCTTTTGGTAAACGGCACCACCGGTATTGCGGTTGGTATGGCCACCAATATTCCTCCTCATAATTTGCGTGAGGTAGTGTCGGCGGTTGTAAAGATCATTGACAATCAGGTGGAAGAGGGCAGAAAAACCGAAATAGAAGAGGTATTGTCCATTGTCAAAGCACCCGATTTTCCTACCGGCGGCTTAATCTTGGGAACCAGAGGATGTGAAGAAGCCTATAGAACCGGGCGGGGTAAAATCCGTGTTCGTGCGGTTACCGATATTGAAACTCTGCCCAATGGCAAGAATCAGATCGTGGTAACCGAACTTCCTTATTTGGTGAATAAAGCCAATCTGATTCAGAAGATAGCGGAATTAGTAAAATTAAAGAAAATAGACGGCATTACCGATCTGCGTGATGAGTCCAACAGAGAAGGTGTAAGAGTTGTCATTGAGCTGCGCAGGGATGTAAATGCCAACGTAGTTTTGAATCTGCTTTATAAACATACTCAGCTGCAGGATACTTTCGGCGTTATTATGCTGGCACTGGTAAATAACGAACCCAAAGTCATGAACCTTTTGGATATGTTAAGCCACTATCTGAATCATCAGAAGGATGTGGTTACCAGAAGGACTAAGTACGATCTTAACAAGGCTGAAGAAAGAGACCATATTTTACAGGGTCTGCTGAAAGCATTAGACGCTATCGATGAGGTTATTTCCATTATCAGAAGCAGTCAGAATGCGCAGATTGCAAAAGAACGCCTGATGGAACGTTTTGATCTGTCGGATGCACAGGCACAGGCCATCGTGGATATGCGTCTGAGAGCTCTTACCGGTTTGGAAAGAGAAAAACTGGAGAATGAGCATAAAGAGTTAATGGCAAAGATTGCGGAGTTAAAGGCAATTCTTGCGGATGAAAAGCTCCTGCTTGGCGTGATCAAGAAAGAAATCACGGAAATTTCCGATAAATTTGGGGATGATAGACGCAGTAAAATTGGATTTGACGAGTTTGACATTTCCATGGAGGATCTGATCCCTGATGAAAATACCGTGATCGCTATGACGAGGCTGGGTTATGTCAAACGTATGACTGTAGATAATTTTAAGGCTCAGAACCGTGGAGGAAAGGGTATCAAGGGTATGCAGACCATTGAGGAGGACTATATTGAAGACCTTCTTATGACCACTACCCACCATTACCTGAACTTCTTTACAAATCACGGCAGAGTATATAGGCTGAAAGCCTATGAAATTCCGGAAGCGAGCAGAACCGCCAGAGGAACTGCCATTGTCAATCTTTTGCAGTTAAACGCAGGAGAAAAGATTACAGCCATGATTCCCATTAAGGATTACTATCCGGACAAGAATCTGTTCATGGTGACCAAACACGGTATCGTGAAGAAGACTTCTTTAGAGGAATACAGCAATATCCGTAAAAACGGATTGACTGCTATCAATCTGCGGGATGAGGACGAGCTGATCGAGGTAAAATATACGGATGAAAACAGTGAGATTTTTCTGGTAACAAAGCAGGGTATGTGTATCCGCTTCAAGGAAACGGATGTCCGTGCTACGGGACGCAGTTCCATGGGTGTGATCGGAATGAATCTCTCTCCCGGGGACGAAATCGTAGGTATGCAGCTCCAAAATCAGGGAGATTCCCTGTTGATTGCTTCGGAAAACGGTCTTGGAAAACGTACTTTCTTAGAAGAATTTTCCGTACAGCGCAGAGGCGGCAAGGGCGTTAAATGCTACAAGATCACCGAAAAGACCGGTGAAGTGGTAGGCGTTAAAGCAGTAAATAGCGATAATGAAATCATGCTGATCACCACGGAAGGTATCATTATACAGCTCCGCGTACAGGAAATTTCCACATTGGGACGTATCACTTCCGGTGTAAAACTAATCAATTTGGACAGCGGCGTAAAAGTAGCTCAGATAGCCAAAGTAAGGGAAAAGGCTTCCGGCGAGGAGCAGGAGGACGAAGACCATGAGGAAGTTACAGAAGAGAATGAAGCGGGAGAAATAGCGGAGAAATCCGAAAATCTTTCCGAGAACGATTCGACTGATTCTGAATAACTTCAACCCTAAAAGTAAAATAAGAAATTATTAAAAAGGTGTTTTCTGAAAAGAAAGCGCCTTTTTTGTGCAAATTGAATTTCATCTGGTTCTTGCAAATTATAGAAAGGGATGTTAATATAATCGAGTATTGTATCTTCCCTTGGATGGAAGAATGATAACAAGGAGGAAAATTGAATATGAAAGAATCTACCAAAAAACTTACCGGATTAGGATTAATCACGGCAATCGTTATTGTTTTGCAGTTATTTGCGGTGATTATCCGACCCACGGGAATCTTTAACATTTCATTGGTTTTAGTTCCCATTGTCGTAGGAGCCGCACTTTACGGTTACAAAGCAGGCGCATGGCTTGGTTTCGTATTTGGCGTTATCGTGCTGTTTACCGATGCGGGAGCATTTCTTGTCATCAGTGTTCCCGGTACTGTTGTAACAGTTCTTGCTAAAGGAATCTGCTGTGGCCTTGTTGCAGGCATAGTTTATAATCTGCTGGAGAAAAAGAACCGGGTAGTGGCAGTAATTGCTGCTGCAGTTCTTTGTCCGATTACCAATACGGGAATTTTTCTGATCGGCTGTCGACTTTTCTTCATGAATACCATTAATGAGTGGTCTGCCGCTGCAGGATATAGTTCTGCCGGTGCTTATATGATTTTGGCATTAGTTGGAGTAAATTTCCTTATAGAGATGGCTGTCAACATTGTATTGAGTTCCGCAATTGTGCAGATTATCAAAATCGGGAAAAAGGAAAGCTAAAATATAATAATAGAACATAACAACTGAATAAAAACAAAAAAGCGGAAGTATCAATACATAATTTTGGTACATCCGCTTTTTCTATATTGCTTTTGAATAGTCTTGAAGATATAATGAAAAGACAGAATCTAATGAGTCGGAGAAGTAATTATGTACGATGCCGTTGTAACATTGAAAAAAGGTGAAGGACGTATACTGAAAGCGGGCGGCGCCTGGGTTTATGATAATGAAATTGCATCAATAAAAGGCAGCTTTGAAAACGGAGATATCGTTACAGTTGAGGATTTTGACGGTTTCTTTTTGGGCTACGGTTTTATTAACACCAAATCTAAGTTGACGGTACGTATGCTTTCTCGTAAAAAAAATACTGTAATTGATGATGCCTTTTTGGAAAGCAGGGTGCAGAAGGCCTGGGATTACCGCAAACAGGTTATTGATACAGGAAGCTGCCGTCTGCTTTTCGGAGAGGCTGATTTTTTACCGGGAATTGTAGTGGATAAATTTGAAGATGTACTGGTAGTGGAATCCTTAGCCTTGGGAATTGATAAGCTAAAACTCCAAATTATAGAAGCAATAAAGCAGGTACTTGCTAAAGACGGCATTGCCATTCGAGGGGTTTATGAGAGAAGCGATGCCAAAGTCAGGGAACAGGAAGGGATGGAGCGTCATAAGGGCTTTATCGGAGAACCCTTCGATACCCGGGTGGAAATTACAGAAAACGGTGTAAAGTATATTGTGGATGTGGAGGACGGACAGAAAACAGGCTTCTTTTTAGACCAGAAGAATAACCGTGCTGCTATTCAAAAACTCTGTAAAGATAAAAAAGTGCTGGATTGCTTTACCCACACGGGTTCCTTTGCTTTGAATGCGGGTATTGCAGGTGCAAAGGAAGTGCTGGGTGTGGATGCTTCCGAGTTGGGAATTGCACAAGCCAAAGAAAATGCGGTATTAAATCATTTGGAAGACAGGGTTTCCTTTGTCTGTGCGGATGTTTTTGAGTTGTTACCTGAGTTGGAGAGCAAAGGGAAAAAATTTGATGTGGTCATTTTGGACCCTCCTGCCTTCACCAAGTCCCGCAGCTCTGTAAAGAATGCAGTAAAAGGCTATCGGGAAATCAATGTACGGGGAATGAAATTAGTGGAAGACGGCGGTTTTCTTGCCACTTGCTCCTGTTCTCACTTTATGAATCCGGAGTTGTTTCAAAAGACCATTGCAGAGGCTGCCAGAGGAGCGCATAAGCGCCTGCGCCAGGTGGAATTTAGGACACAGGCCCCGGACCATCCCATACTTTGGGCGGCAGACTCTTCTTATTATTTGAAGTTTTATATTTTTCAGGTATGCAGTGAGTCATAAAGAGTTCACAGGATTATGTACATAATCACTATATTTATGGGAGGTCCAGATGAACGATTTTTAAGAAATAACAAACGAGTACGGGCAAAGAAATTATCCGGAAGGCTATTTTGTATCTGGTGATTTTGTCGGCAAGGCAGAAGAGGGCAGAAAATGAAAGGAAAGAAATATCTGTTATTGATCATTACGGTCCTGTTTTCCGTAGCGTTTATCGGCTGCGGAAGCAGGACTGTGCCTGTTTCTGAGCGAAATTCCCAGGGGGAAATTTCACTCTATATACATTCCCAATATGTAATGGCGGAACGAAACATAGGATCAAACATAAAAATGCTGCCGATAGTGCTTAAGAAGAATGAAGCGCAGTTTAAAGAAAATACAGAAGTTTATATGGAATTAAAAGAATTACCGGGACTGATACGCACTTTTCGGTTAGAAGACTTTTATGCGGAAGAAATCGCCTGCGGGAATGTACTGGAAAATCCTTTAAACGGAAAGGAAAACCCAGAGCTTTTGGCGTTGTATGCTGAGACAGGAGAGGAACCGAAGTATCTCTATTATGCGGAATTTGATTTTAATGGAGATGGAGTCCAAGACTATATAGCGGTCTACTCATACGGAGGGACAGGGACTGCCTGCTATGGCGATATCTGGCTGAATATGGCGGAAAGCAGTTTTAAACCTAAGGAACTTATTTTGGATTATTATCGCTGTGAACTGCCAAAACTGGCGTATCTGACCGGTGGGAACTGGCAGAATCCGGAATTTTTTATGATGGTTTTGCAGGAGTCTCTTTCATTTAATGGAATTAAAAATATTGCAGCATATGCAAACAGCACCTTATCAGAGTTGGTTATGTACGGATCCTATTTTTGGACTGGACAATATAGAAGGATGGTGGCGGCGGATTTTGTTACGCAGGTTGAGGTTTTGTCAAAGGAAATGATAATTGAGGAGAGAATTTATCAGGCATATGACGGTTATGAAACCGCACCGGTGAGACTGTGTATCAAAGAAGCAAACGGAGAAGATTTTTTTCAGGTTCTATATACGGAAAGAATACGCTGCTCTCTTTCCTATTTAGAAAATGAGAGTATTGTCATATGGGATGCAAATGAGGATGGACATGAGGATATTTTATACTTTCAGGGAATAAACGGTGGCAGCGGCGGTACTTTTGACTTTTATTCTTTATTTAATTGGTCGGAAGAAGAAAAGCAATATGTGGAAGCCGATTTTCCGATGTGTACATGGATAGATTTTGAAGAACATAAGGCCTATTGCGCCGGCCAGTCGGGAGTATCCCACCAGATTTATGAGATTTTTGCCGTAAAAGATGGGGAATGGCAAATCTATAAAAGGCTGGACTTGATGTATGAAGTGGGCGGGGTGGATCAGGCGGTTTATTACGAGTGGGGAGAAGAAGTAGAAATAACCGATATCACGGGCTTAGACTGGAAAGAACAAGAAAAGCTTTTGGAAAGAAAGTACCCGGAGTTTAACTTTTGGCGGGCAGGGTGAATACTGCATGGTATTTTGCTGAATTTGTGTATTAAAAACTTATGCTTTTCGGAAATATCTTGACATTCTACAGAAATGTGTTATAGTTCTAAATGCAAATGAGTTGCATTTGCAAATTGCTTTTGGAGATATCAGTATGTGGAATGTCATTTTAGATACTTTATTGGATATAGCTCGCCTGCTGCCGTTTCTGTTTCTGACTTATCTGGTTATGGAATACTTAGAGCACAGGACAGCCGGAAAACTGCAGGCAGCCGTACAAAAGGGCGGAAGATTGGGACCGTTTCTGGGCGGAGTACTTGGAATTGTCCCGCAGTGTGGTTTTTCTGCGGCGGCGGCGAATCTATACGCCGGCCGGGTGATCACCTTAGGAACATTAGTTGCTGTATACCTGTCCACCTCCGATGAGATGCTGCCCATTCTGCTGTCTGAAGCTGATGCAGTGGGAATTGGTACTATTTTAAAAATTTTATTGCTGAAAGCTGTAATCGGCATTGCGGCAGGATTTGTCGTGGATCTGTTTATACGCCCGAAAAAACAAGGACATGAGCATATTCACGATATTTGTGAGCATGAGAACTGTCACTGCAGCGAGGGCGGCAGCATATGGAAATCTGCGATAGTTCATACAATACAGATTGGATTATTTATTTTAATCATCACATTTATCCTGAATACGGCACTGTTTGTTTTTGGGGAAGATGTCTTGGGAAAACTGTTCCTTAACCGGCCGATATTGGGAGAACTTTTGGCAGCATTAGTTGGATTGATACCCAATTGTGCGGCCTCCGTAGTACTTACCAGACTGTATTTGGAAGGCGCAATGAGCTTTGCGGCCTGTATGTCCGGCCTGTTGACCGGAGCCGGAGTGGGAAGCCTTATACTGTTTCGGGTCAATCGAGACAAAAAGGAAAATATCCGAATTCTGCTGTTGCTTTATGGCATAGGTGTAGCAGCGGGATTGCTTCTGGAAGTAATGGTATGAAAAATTTATTTTCATACTTTGCAGAAAGGTGGGAAGGATATGGAATATCCGCAGGGAATTAAATGGACAAAGCAGCGCAAGGCAGTATACAGGGTACTGACGGAGGAAGGAGCACCTCTCAGCGCGGCACAGATTTATAACCGCATTCTTAAAAATTCTGAGGAAGCAGAATATGCGATTTCCACTATTTATCGCATTTTATCAGCCTTTGAGGAAAAGGGCTACGTGGAGAAAAGCACTTTTATGGGCGACGGCACTGTTGTATACCAGTGGAAAAGAGATAGTCATACCCACTATGCCCTTTGTCTCGGCTGTCATAAAAGAGTAGCGCTTTCTGCCTGCCCTTTTGAGCATCTGCATCTGGATACGGAAATGGGAGATTTTGAAGTGATAGGGCACAAACTGGAATTGTACGGTTACTGTCAGCAATGTAAAAAAACCGGGAAAGATGCCAGAATTTTGCCTATAATTTAGGAAATTGCGCATTTTTCACAAAAAAACGTGAAAAAATAAAAAAAGGACTTGCTTTTTTAATTTCCTTATAATATAATCATACTTGCGTTGTGAATTGCATAGTAATACGCACCGCTAGCTCAGTTGGTAGAGCACCTGACTCTTAATCAGGGTGTCCAGGGTTCGAGCCCCTGGCGGTGCACTTAAGTGCCGGTTTTTGGGAAATGTCCCGGGGGCTGGTGCTTTTTTTCTGCAGAAATCTGCAGTTTTGGGAATGGGTGTAAAACAAAAATATTTACAAAACGAGCGAGGTATGTTATATTAGTCGTAGCTAGAAAAGTAATAAGAACCATGAAGTCAAAAAGAAAGCCTCGGAATGTCGGTTCCGGGGCTTTCGCTTTAGGCTGGCTGTTGATTAGGAATCTCCGTCCAACCATTTGCATATGTAGTAGCTAACCACACCTGCCATAACGGAGAGAAGAAAAGTAATAAGATATGCCACAAAGTCACCTCCCTCCTGCCGGAAAGAGTCAACAGCATACACAGTATAGCATTTTCCAATCATAACTGACAAGATAATATACGAATTTTCGGCTATAGATCATATACTAAACCTCCTTTTGTATTACAAAATGAGGTTTTTTTGAAATTTTCCCGAACCCCCTTTCGGGGAAACGGGATTTTTTGACTTTTTATCAGTACAGCACTGATTTTTTTCGTGTATTACAATGGTTTTTGAGACCACGTATTACAGAGCGTGGCACCAAGCAAAAAAGAAGCGCTGCATCATTTTTGGATTACGCTTTTTCGTTCGGTTGACTGAAAGATGCGCCCCATCATGATATCAATAGCGTTGAGCACAGCCTAAAGCGTAGGCGGCTTTTCCCCTCCTACCCCCGGAGAACTCCACAATGGCGACAAGCGGGAGGGGGACAGCTCGCCGCTGGGGCAGAAGGGCAAGCTCCTCTGGCTAGTTTCTTGCCCTTGACAGGGCAGCTTTTGGGGTTGGGACGTTATCAATAGGCTTTCACGGCATAAACGGGGCCCCTACCCCAATTATTCCATGGTTCCATTGACAACGGGGAAGTTACTTGGCTGCACTATCATTTGAAGCCATTTTCAAATTCATTGTAAATGTGCGCATTTTATGTTACAATTTTAAATTAATATCCGGAAGCTACAGTAAAAATGTATTACAGTTTTGATATATTAGCATTTATATCAAATATTAGGAGAATATTATGAATAAAAAGAGATTATAGGATTAACACTAGATGAGCGGCAACTTATTGATTTTTATAGAAAAGCCGATGAAAGGGGAAAACATAACATTCTTCGGGGAGCTGAAGCCGAGAGCATGGAAGCTGAAATTATTTATTTTAAAGACCGGATTAATAACGAATTATAGGGGACTAAAGATATGCTAGAAATAGCAATAATAATGGGAATCGCAATAATATTAGCTATAACCATAGCAACTATACGACTGCTGGCAGAAGCTTTCACACCGAAAGATAAACTAATACTGAAGCAAGTGAAGAAAGCCAAACGCAGAAGAAAGAAACCGAATAATGTTATAGATATATCCCAGCATACAGATCATACAGGAGATCACGTTGCAGCCATATGGGACGAGGTGAACAAAAATTCTTAATCAAGGTGTCCATGGTTCGAGCCCCTGGCGGTGCACACGCTCTCCCTTGGAGAGCATAAAGTACTGGTTTTGAGGACTTAGAGCCTTGGGGTCGGTGCTTTTTTTCTGCAGAAATCTGCAGTTTTGGGAATGGGTGTAAAACAAAAATATTTACAAAACGTGTAGTTCATGATATATTAATCATAGCTAAAGAAATAAGTATTTCAAGTGTTCAAAGCGAAAACCCCGGGAGTGCGAGTCCCGGGGCTTTCATTTTAGGCTGGCTGTTAATTAAGGATCTCTGTCCAACCATTTGCATATGTAGTAGCTAACTACACCTGCCGCAACAGAGATGATAAAAGAAATAAGTATATTCAAGTGCTCACCTCCCTCCTGCCGGAAAGAGTCAACAGCATACACAGTATAGCATTTTCCAATCATAACTGACAAGATACGCCCAATTATAAAAAGACCGAGTTAATAACCGAAGAAAGAAACCAAATAATGTTATAGATATGCTATGGCATACAGATTATACAGGGAAACATATTAAAGCAATCTGGGATGAGGAGAATATTTATGATTTATGAAACACATGCACATTATGATGATGAAGCCTTTGCGGAAGACAGAGAGGTATTGTTGGCCGGACTACCCGAAAAGGGCATCGGCAGGGTAGTAAATATAGGAGCCAGTCTGACTTCCTGTGAGACAACGCTCAAATTAATGGAAAAGTATCCGCATGTCTATGGAGCAATAGGCATACATCCCAGTGAAACCGCAGAATTGAATGAGGAGAATTTTGCCCGGCTGAAGATCTGGTGTATGCATGAAAAGTGCGTGGCGGTAGGGGAAATAGGGCTGGATTATCACTGGCCTGAGCCTGAGCGGGCAATTCAGAAGAAATGGTTTATCAGGCAACTGGAGCTGGCAAGAGAATTAAAGCTTCCGGTTGTCATTCACTCCAGAGATGCAGCTAAGGACACGGTGGATATTATGAGAGAACAGCATGCCGAGGAGCTGGGCGGGATCATCCACTGCTTTTCCTACACCAAAGAAACGGCGGAGGTTTTTTTGGATATGGGTTTTTATATTGGCATTGGCGGTGTAATTACCTTTAAAAATGCAAAAAAACTGAAGGAAGCAGTGGAGTTTATTCCTTTGGAAAAGATTGTGGTGGAAACAGACAGTCCTTATCTGGCACCGGAGCCAAACCGCGGAAAACGCAACAATTCCCTGAATCTTCCATATATTATAGACGAGATTGCCGCAATAAAACAGGTTACACGGGAAGAGGTCGAAAAGATCACTTGGGAAAATGCGGAAAAAATATATGATTGTGTTTAATTTTGTGCACAGAAACTATTTTATTAAAATTTAATATATGGTATAATAGTACTAAGTTTATAATTGCAAATGGTATAAATTGGGAAAGTGATTGTTTTAAGGGGAGGTGATATGGTGAAGCGGTATCGTAAGATAATAGGAAGATATTTTATATGCATAGCACTTTGTTTAGCGTTTCTGTTTGGCTTCATCGTAAATATCAGAACTCCGCAGGCGGAAGAAAAAAGATATCGCATACTGTTTATCAGTTCTTATTCTTATGCGTGGGATGCTGTGCAGCTGCAAATTGAAGGAATCAAGAAAGGCGTGCCGGACGGAACGGTTGTCGATTATGAATTTATGGATACCAAGCGGGTGGACAGTGAAATGGCGCTGGAGCTTTTCTATGAAGGGCTGGCTTACCGCATGTCACAAGTGGAACCCTACGATGCCATTATTCTGGGAGACGATGCAGCGCTGGTTTTTGCCATGGAACATAAAGATGATATTTTTGAGGGAACTCCCTTTATTTTTGAAGGTGTCAACGATTTGGAACTGGCAAAAGAAGCGGTAAAGGACCCTCAGATTGTTGGTGTTATTGAGAGTCTTTCCATAGAGAGTAATATTGATCTGGCTTTAAGTCTTTATCCCAATGCCACCAGAGTGGTGGGTATTCTTGACGATACACTGACCGGAGAGGCGGAGCGTAAAAATTTTTACAGCGTAGCTGATCAATACCCTAATCTGGAATTTACCGAGATCAACGCTTCCAAGCTTTCGACAGCAGGATTAAAGAAGAATCTTTTGGATTTGAATACAAACAGTATTTTGATTTATGTGACGATGACGGAAGATGGCAATGGCAGGCGCTATACTAACCGTGAAGCAATAGAAATGATCGCTGAATTTTCACCGATTCCAGCGTTTCGTATGGTGGAAGGCGGTATTGGATATGGCGTTTTAGGCGGAAATATTGTTTCCATGCAGGACTCCGGGCAGCTGGCGGCCGAGCTGGCAATTAATGTCATCAAAGGAAAAGTCAAGATAGAAACGGAGGAGCTGATATTAGAGAGCCCCAACATCTATTGTATCGATGAACAGGTAATGTTAAAATTCGGGCTAAGCAAAAATCAGTTTCCTGAGGACACGGTATATATGAATCATATCCCCTCTTTTGTGGAGAGGAACCGGGAGATTCTGATACCCAGTGCCATCTTACTGGTAGCGTTGTTTACGATTTCGGTTTGGATAAGTATTGACAATATTCGCAGAAGAAAACTGACAGGAGAATTGGAGGAAGCAAGAAGTTATCTGGAGGACGCTTCCCAGCACGATTTCCTGACAGGACTTCCCAACCGCTCCAAATTCATGGCAGATTTGGAGGAAACGGTGGGCAACAAAATGCCATGTACCGTTATCATGCTGGATATTGATAATTTCAAACATATTAATGATACTTACGGGCATACGGCGGGAGACGAAGCCCTGCAGCAGGTGGCTGCCCGTTTGAAAGCATTAAGAACCCCTCTGCTGACGCCCTACCGTTTTGCAGGAGATGAATTTATTGTCATTGTAAAGAGCAATGTGCGTAAGATTACGGAAACTGCGGCAATACAGTGTCTGCAGGTATTCCAGAAGTCCTTTAAACTGGCGGGCAAAAAGTATGATATAGGCGGAAGTGTCGGTGCCGCATCCTATCCTACGGACGCACTGGACGGCGAACAGTTGATCATTCTGGCCGACGACGCTATGTATCATGTAAAGAAGAACGGTAAAAACGCATACGCTTTCTTTGGTGACGATAAGAAATAAAATTTATTGAAAAACAATAAAAATATATTGACAATCGAAAAACCCCATGCTATATTCATGACAATAGGTCAGAATGGCATGGGGTTTTTACTGGTGTCATTTAAGGAGGAATAAAAAGGTGAAAAAAGAAAGTATTATTCGAATTACGAAACTTTTGCTGGATTTTATGTTTTTTGCGGGGATACTTGTGACAGTAAGTCTGCCCTTTACCATATTGTGGATTACGGATTTGTATCCTGATGTGATACGCGCCCACTATACGGAATATGTCGTTATTTATTTTGCTCTGGGGCTTTTGGCAATTGCAATATTGGGCGAACTGCGAAAGATGTTCCGCACCGTATTGAAAGGGGATTGTTTCGTCTATGATAATGTAGTGAGTTTACAGAGGATGGGAACCTACAGCTTTATGATTGCAGCGATTTCACTGGTTCGCAACCTGATGTATCTGACAAATGCCATGTCGGTAGTAATTTTGGTGTTTGTGGTAGCGGGGCTGTTCAGCAAGGTTTTAGCCTTTGTCTTTGAAGATGCGATCCGTTATAAAGAAGAAAATGACCTAACGATATAAGGAGGTGCCATATGGGGATAAGAATCAATCTGGATGTAGTTATGGCACAGCGTAAAAAAGGGCTTACGGAGCTGGCCGGAGAAATTGATCTGACGCTGGCCAATCTTTCCATATTAAAAAATAATAAGGCCAAAGCGATTCGCTTTTCTACTTTGGAGTCCATTTGCAAAGCGCTTAACTGCCAGCCGGGAGATATTTTGGAATATGTAGATGAAAGTGAGGATGAGAAGCATGGATAATAACGGGAATATGCAGGGCCAGCCCGGGCCTTATGCGCAGGGTTATATGCAGGGCCAGCCCCAGCTCTATGTACAGAACGGTCAGCCGTATGCCTATGGGAATGTTCAGCCCTATATGACGGGGCAGATGCCTCCCCAGCCCTATATACCGCCGGCACCAAAGCCGGAGAGCGAACAGACCAAAAATCTTAAAAGGAATTACGGGGTTCTGGGACTTGGCAGTCTGCTCTACGCCTGCTTTTATGCTTTTTGTATGTATCGGAACGGAAGCGGTATTACCTACCCTTTTTTTCTTATAGGAAGTCTCTGGTTTTATTGCTTCTGTATGAAAAAACTAGAGGTTTCCTTAAAAAAAGACAGCATTTTTTATATGGGAAGCATTCTGTTGCTGGGGATTTCCACGTTTCTGACAGCTGATAACAGGATTATTGCAATGAATAAAACCGGTGTTCTGGTACTGATAATCAGTTTCCTGCTGCACCAGTTCTATCAAGATAATAACTGGACCTTTGGCAGGTATACCGGATATGTGATCACAGCGATATTCGGCAGTCTGGGAGAAATTCACAGGCCTTTTGTAGATATGTCCACATACCGCAAAGGCCGCGGGAAAAAGGGCAGGGGTATGTTTTTGTATCTGGTGATCGGAGCCTCCTTTGCTGTTCCGCTGCTGTTTATTATCTGGCTGTTGTTAATGAGTGCGGACAGAATATTCTATGAAATGACGGAGTCCTTTTTTAAGACTCTTAATATAGGGAATATTTTTGGAATATTGTTTACGGTTATCTTTATGTTTTTTATGACTTACTGCATTATGGCCTACCTTTCCAAGCATACTTTTTCGGAGGAATACAAAGAAAGACCCCGCACAGAAGCAGTAATCGCCATTACGGTAACCCTGCCCCTGACTCTGCTGTATCTGGTATTCAGCGGAGTACAGATATTTGCTCTCTTTTTAAGGCAGATCGACCTATCAGCCTACACCTATGCAGAATATGCCAGAGAAGGATTTTTTCAGCTGCTGGCGGTATGTATCATCAATTTGGTGTTAGTTTTAGTAGGGCAGGCATATTTTAAGAAAAATATGTTGTTAAAACTTACGTTGACAATAATGTCACTTTGTACTTATGTGATGATTGCGTCCTCCGCACTTCGAATGATACTGTATATCAAGCATTATTATCTGACATTCCTGCGTATTTTTGTGCTATGGTCTCTGATAGTGCTCTTTATCCTGCTGACCGGCGTTATTATCCATATTTATTTGCAAAATTTTCCACTGTTTAAATACAGCATGGTAGTGGTGACCTTCTGTTATCTGGTGCTTTCCTTTGGGCATCCGGACTATTGGATCGCGAAATGTAATGTAGCCAATATGGGGAGCTCTGTAAGCAGCTTTTTTGATACGGATGCCTATCGTGATTATTCATATATGACGATGTTGTCAGCAGATGCGGCGCCTGCTCTGGCAGGAGTTTTGCGAGAAGAAGGATTTAGCATGGAGGACGAAGCCATGCTAATGCTGATGGAATATATGCAGGAGGAAAGTGGAAGCAGGAACGCAGGAGATGGCCGAATCCATAGCTTTCCTTCTTATGAGAGATATGGGGGCTGGCGTGATGATCCGGCAAGCTGGGGATACTATTATCTTGAAAAAATATACCGTCAGTATCACCAAATGGGAATCAGGAGTTTTAATCTGTCCAAATATATTGCATTTTGGGTATTGAATTAGTATAGTGAAAATGTATAGAATTGGAAAAACAAGGTAATACTGGAAACAGAAACCGGTATAACCCGGCAAAAGGAGGATATTTTATGAAAAAGAAACTATTATGTGCCTGCCTTGTTTTAGCTTGCTGCCTGACTGCCTGTGGAGGAGAAACCGCAGGGAACGGCGGGCAGAATACAGAAGGCGGTGCAGGGCAGGGAGATATGGTACAGCAGCCCGCGGACAGTGAAAATAGCGAAGCAGGAACTGGTTCAGGCGGCACGCAGGGCGCCTTTGGAGACGCTTCCATGGAAGAGCTGAAGACTGCAGTAGTGGAGGCTCTGGGTGAAGATTACTGGCCCAATATGGCGGCAGATGAGGAAATACTTTTTGATCTGTACGGAATTTCCGAGGATATGTATGATGACTTTCTGGCAGAAATGCCCATGATCAGCACCAATGTGGATACTATGATCATAATAAAAGCCAAAGAGGGACAGGAGGATACGGTTGAAAAGATATTGGATGACTACCGTGAAAGACTGGTAAACGACAGCTTTCAGTATCCCATGAATCTAGGTAAGATTCAGGCTTCCCGGATAGAAGCTTTTGATAATTATATCTGCTTCGTACAGTTGGGCGGAGATGTGACGGATCTTTTGGATCAGGGTGAGGATGTAGTAATCGCGCACTGTCAGGAGCATAACGAAAAGGCGTTGGATGCTATTCGGACGACTCTGGCAGAGTAGAGGAAACAAGGGGATGATAGGATAGATGGTATTCTCCAGTATTCTTTTTTTGTTTCGGTTCTTGCCGATTTTTTTCATAGTTTATTATATGGCTCCAAAGAGGATGAGAAATCTCGTCCTCTTTTTTGGGAGTCTTGTTTTTTATGCATGGGGAGAACCGGTCTATGTCTTATTAATGCTGTTTTCCACATTATCAGATTATATACACGGGCGCCTTATAGAACGGCTTCGGGGAAGGAGGAGCGCTAAAATCCTGCTGCTTTCTTCCTTAGTTATTAATCTGGGACTTCTGGCATTTTTCAAATACAGCGGCTTGAATCTGCCCCTTCCCATCGGTATTTCTTTTTATACCTTTCAGACTATGTCTTATACCATAGATGTATATAGGGGAGAGGTTGCAGCACAGCGTAATTTTCTGGATTTCGGTATGTTCGTATCCATGTTTCCCCAGCTGATAGCGGGGCCCATAGTAAAATACAAGACCGTAGCAGGAGAATTAAAAGAAAGAAATGTGCCCCTTTCGGCGCAGGCGCAGGGTGCGCAGCGCTTTGTAATAGGGTTGGGGAAAAAGGTACTTTTAGCTAATAATATCGGCCGGCTTTTTACGGAGATAGCAGGATATGATGCCGCAAATCTGGCGGGTCTTTCCGCTTGGATGGGCATTTTAGCCTATGCTTTTCAAATCTATTTTGATTTTTCCGGATATTCGGATATGGCGATCGGACTGGGGCAGATCATGGGCTTTCATTTCCCGGAAAATTTTAATTATCCCTATATTGCTACAAGTATCACCGATTTCTGGAGGCGCTGGCATATGTCCCTTGGCAGCTGGTTTAGGGAGTATGTATATATTCCTTTAGGGGGCAATCGTAAGGGACTGCCAAGGCAGTTACTTAATATTTTGATCGTTTGGGCGCTGACCGGTATTTGGCACGGAGCGGGATTAAATTTTCTGCTCTGGGGAATATGGTTTGCCGCATTTTTGGCGTTGGAGAAGATGTTTTTGGGAGAATGGCTTACCCGCATGCCTAAGTTTTTCGGATGGGTCTATTCTATGGCGGTAGTGCTTTTGGGCTGGTGCTTCTTTTCTCTGGAGCAAGCAGATAAAATATTCCTGTTTATTAAGGCTATGTTTGGGTTCGGGAGCGCAGGTTTTGTGAATAACAACAGCCTCTACCTTTTACACAATTACATGATATTGTTTTTGGTACTGGCAGCAGGAGCAACCCCCTGGTTGAAAAAAGCTGTAAAACGATGGGAAGAAAGTGTGGTACTAAAGAATCTGTTTTTAGTGGCAGTGCTGCTTTTGTCCATAGCAGGAATTGTAGATGCTTCCTATAACCCGTTTTTATATTTTCGATTCTGACGGAGGGGTTTTACATGAAAAAATACAATGCGGCAATTACATTGGCTTTACTCGGAGGCATTCTGTTAATACTGTCCGTCTTGGATCTTATGAAACAGGATGGGCTTTATTCTGCTTATGAAAACCGCCTTCTGGCACAAAAACCGAAGTTTGACCTAAAGGAGCTGCTAAACGGAGATTATACGGAAGCTTACGAGGAATACATTACGGATCAGTTTGTATTTCGGGACAATTGGATATTTCTGAAAACAGGTGCAGATGTGCTTTTAGGAAAGAAAGAGATAAACGGAGTCTACTTAGCAAAGGACGGTACGCTGATAGAAAGGCATCTGCCCCGGGAAATAGATAGGGAAACAGAGGAAAAAAGGCTGGAACTGCTGCGGACATTGTTGGTTTGGCAGGATGGACGAGAGAAAGAAAATGCGGCTGCGGGGAGATTCTATGTTATGCTGGTCCCTACTGCGGACAATATCCGCACGGAGCAGCTGCCGGACTATGCTGAATACTATGTCCAAGATCCCTTTTTGGCGGAAGTCGCTTCTATAATAGGAGAGAATAGAGCGGTCAATGTACGGGAAGCGCTTTTAGCCCATAAGGAGGAGTCCATCTATTACGGGACGGACCACCATTGGACTACATTGGGTGCATACTATGGGTATCTGGCATGGGCGGAGGCAGCAGGCGTAAGTCCCACATCCTATGAGGCAGAGGCCGTATCCCATAACTTTTTGGGAACGCTGCACTCTAAAACCCATCTCCCCACATTGCCCGATACGATAGAAGCATATATGCCGGGCGGGGGAGAAGGCGGAGAGGCAGTATTTCGGGTATACTATGACTTTGCAGAAGATGCGGTGTACTCCCTTTATGCCCCGTCGCATTTGGATACGAAAAACCAGTACGCATATTTTCTGGATGACAATCATCCGTTTATACAAATAGAAAGGGAGAATCCTCCAAAAGAGGCTGAAGGAAAGAAGCTGTTTATACTAAAGGATTCTTATGCAAACTGCATGATCCCCTTTTTAACAGAGCATTATGAAACCATTTATGTATTGGATCTGCGCTATTACCATGGAAGGCTGCTGCCGCTATTGGACGAATACGGGGCAGAAGGTGAAATGGATTTGCTCATCTGTTACAATGTGATCCACTTTTTAGAAGAGTTCCAATATTATTGAAAAAGCCCCGGCCTGCAGGCCGGAGCTTTTAAAATACTGCATATATCAGAATAATTATACGAACTCACTTTCGTTGCCGGTAGTAAAACTGCCGTCTACGTTCGCTGCATTAGCAGCTTTGGCATCCGCATTCAGTTTAACGGCGGCACCTGCGCCTAAGAAGCCGGAGAGTACGGCATTCAAATCTACACCGGTGGATTCCTTTAAGCCGTCCGTTACCTGATTCAAGGTGTTCATTACATCCTTCATCAGCTTGGTGGAATTGCCGTCACCGTACATGGTGATCTTATCCACTTTCGCAAGGGGTTCTGCAGCGTTTCTCACTACGTCGGGCAGTGCTTTAAAGTACATTTCCAGCACAGCGGCTTCACCCATTTTTGCCATAGCTTCAGCCTTTTTCTCAATACCCTCCGCTTCCGCAACTGCTTTTGCCTGAATTGCCTCTGCTTCTGCAAGACCTTTGATACGGATACCTTCAGCCTCCTGCTCCTTAGCATATTTCTCTGCTTCCGCCTGAATCTTCAGGGCTTCGGCCTGCTGCTGCAGTTCGTATCTCTTTGCTTCGGCTTCACGCTGACGGTGATAAAGCTCCGCATCCGCCTGCTGCTGTTTTGCAAACTTATCTGCTTCCGCTTTTTTCTTAATTTGCGCATCCAGAGCCTGCTCCATAACCTCGGCTTCCTTCTGCTTTAAGAGAATCTCCTTCTCCTGCTTCGCGATATTGGCATTGGCGGTAGTGATCTCAATGGTCTTACGCTGCTCTTCCTGCTGGATCTGGTAAGCTGCGTCCGCTTCCGCTTTCTTTGCATCGGATACCCGCTTCAACTCAGCCTGGGTAATGGCAAGCTCATTATTCTTCTGCGCAATATCCGTCTGCGCGGCAATCTGAGCCTCATTGGCTTCCCTTTGGGCGTTAGCCTGCGCTTTGGCGATTTCTTTCTCGCTTTCCGCACGGGAAATAGCGGCATTCTTTTGAATCTTTACAATGTTATCCACACCCAGGTTCTCGATAACGCCGTTAGAGTCCACAAAGTTCTGCACATTGAAGCTGACAATATCCAGACCCATGGCAGCCAGATCGGGCTCGGCGTTTTCTTTCACCAGAAAAGCAAATTTCTGGCGGTCGCTGACCATCTCTTCCAGATTCATCTTGCCCACGATCTCACGCATATTGCCCTCCAGAACCTCTCGGGCAACCTGTGCGATATAATCGGTCTTCTTATTTAAGAAGTTTTGTGCGGCAAGGCTTAAATGATCCGGCGAGGTGCTGATTTTTACATTGACCGCGGCATCCACCCGGATATTAATGTAGTCCGCGGTGGGTACGGCACTGGAGGTCTTGACATCAATCGGAATCAATTGAAGATTCAATTCATCCTTTTTCTCTAAAAACGGTATCTTGATACCGGCGCGGCCGATCAAGATCTTAGGCTTTTTGCGAAGACCTGAAATGATATAGGCCGTGTCCGGAGAAGCCTTGACATAGCCTGTTGCAAGAATGATCAGCAGCAGGACAATGATAATAATAGGTACGACCGTTAAAAAAACGTCTATAAAAGCTTTCATTAGTAGACTGTCCATATGTATCTCCTTCTTTCTGTAGGTGGGAAAATCCCTTTGTTTGTGATATGATTATTCTACCATATATTTTACTGTAGTAACAGTGGAAAAAGTACACAATAAAATTACTAATATAGCGGTCCATGCACTATGAGAATTTTGTAGAATTTTACGAATTTAATAAAAATGTTTACTAATTATGGCCAGAAGCGGTTATAATGTAGAAGAAGGGAGGTTACGTTGTGAGTGGTATCATATTAAAAGCGCAGGGTATATTCAAAAATTATATAACCGGAAACAGAATGGTCAGTGCATTGGCGCAGATGGATTTAGAAATAGAAGAAGGACTTTTTTATGCCGTTGTAGGCAGGAGCGGTTCAGGAAAAACAACGCTTTTACAGCTGTTAAGTTCGTTGGAGCAGGCTGACGGCGGTGAGATCTGGCTGGAGGAAGAGGCTTACAGTACCTTGCAGGGCAGCAGGAGAGCTCTGCTGCGCCGTAAGAAAATCGGCGTCGTCTTTCAGGAATACCGGTTGATGCCGGAATTGAACGTCTATGAAAATATTGTACTGCCCATCCTCTTGGACGACAAAAGTATAGACGAAAAATATATTGGCAAGGTTATGAAGGTGTTGGAAATCGAGGAACTGCAGCAAAGTTATCCCCATCAGCTGTCGGGAGGCGAACTGCAGAGAACCGCCATTGCCAGAGCCATGGCAAACAGACCCCGGCTGATATTTGCGGATGAGCCCACCGGACAGCTGGATGAAACTTCGGCGTTTCAAGTCATGAAGCTGTTAAAAGAAGCTAACACCGTATTTGGACAGACGATCATGATGGTAACTCACAATAAGCAAATGGCGCAGTATGCGGACAAGATACTGGTGTTAGACGGAGGAAAACTTATTAAGGGAGTTCAGGATGAATAAAAAGATAAGCGGCAGATATCGTTTCCTGATGCGGGTGGATTTCGGGAGAAGGCATTTTCTGAAAATTCAGGCAGTTACATATTTTCTGTGCTTCTTTCTGCTATGCACGATGAGCATATGGATAGACAATATGGCAAAGATACGACAGGCCGAGGCTGCGGAGCGTTACGGCAGCTGGCATTATGGTTTGATTGATGCCTCCGAAGAAGAAATGGCCCTGATAGAGAAAAACCGACTGTTAAAAGAATCCGGGCGGGCGGTCGTCTACGGCGGCATCTACAATGAGAACGGTTACTACATGGGCAACATCGGAACTCTGGAAGAATCCTTGCTGCAGCTCTGCGGCATGAAGCTGTTAAGCGGACATCTGCCCCAAAATGAGAAAGAGATCGTCTTAGAGCAGAATACTTTGGAGCAGCTGGGCATTCCCTACGCATTGGACAGGGAGTTTACTTTTAAAATACAGGGGGAGGGGGACATTGCACCACAGGAATTTACGTACATCCTGTGCGGCATACTGCAAAGCTATTCCACTTACACGGAGGCGGGCAGTTATCTGCCGATGGCGGTGGTTACCGAGAAAGGTGCGGCGGTATTTTCGGCATCCGGGCAGCAGGAGCTTTTCATACAGATGGTGGAAGGCCGTGATGTAAGGCAGGTACGGGAGGAGTTGATCAGGGCCATTTCTCAAGGGAGCTTGGGGACATCGGACAGCGCTGACAGTAAATGGATCAAGAATACTTTCGTATACGGAGAGGACTTTCGCCGGGGCGACACGGGAAGCATCCGATTCTTTCTTTCGGCAATCGGCTATGCCGTGATCTTTGTACTGGCTTTCACCTGTATTTTTCGGGAGAGAAAGCGGACGGATATTTTAAGGTCACTGGGAATGCTGGAGAGGGAAATCCTGTTTCTGTTTATAGGAGAGCAGATTCTTATCTGGCTGGTGGGGATGTTCTTCGGACTTGTTTTCAGCCGCATGGGAACAGGACTTCTTCTTGGAAGTTATATGCGCAGCAGGAATCTGCGGACGGAGATTTCCTATCCTGTTTCTTCTATAAGAATTATCTGTCTCATCAGCAGTTTATCGCTCTTGGCAGGTGCTATAAGCGGCGTAGTCTGCGCCAAATTAAGAAGAGCAGGCCGCAGGCCGAGGGAAATAGGTTACCGTGTACTGGAAAAGGGAAAGCTGACGCTTTTAAGCGGAGACATGAGAAAAGCGTTGTTGAGAAGGGAACTTCGAGTACGAAGAAATGCCTATATCGGTTTGTTCTGTATGCAGGTGCTGACACTTTCCGCTGCGGCAATTTGTATTATATGGATCTATCAGAATTATCAAGGGTACAAAGCTAATAAAGATTCTTATATCTGTGATTATATTATAGAAAATTCTCCGGAGAACGGTGTGCTAAATAATGTAGATGAAGGGCTGCTGAATCGGATTCGGAACATGGAGGGCGTGGAAAAAGTAGAAACCGTCTATTGGAATTCTCAGGTGGAAATTCTGGATGAGGAAGTGCGAAACGGGGATTACTATCAGGTAGTGGGGAGTTACTATTCAAATAGCGAATCTTCTTTTACCAGCTCCTTGATTGCGTTGGAGGCGGGAGACAATCTGATAGAAGAATTGGCAGAGCAGATAGATGTAGGAATATTGGATGTGGAAAAGGTGGAGGCAGGGGAAGAAGTCATTATTTATCTGCCCCTGCAGAGAATATTAAATTATGGGATAGCGAGTATTCCCTATTTTAAATATTTACAGGATCAAGAGAATGGTGATGAAGAATCTACTGTCTGGAAAGAGAGAGAAATTGAGGTGGGAGATACTTTGTTGATTCAGATAGGCGGGATGGAGAGAGAGGTAATAATCGGAGGCATCATTTATGACCTTATTGATTCTGCAGATGTAAATAAAATAATGGTGTTTACGCCCTATGATATCTATTGTGGAATCGGGTTGTTTAGGGAATTGGCGGGAGAGAAAGCAAGTAGCACTACCTACATCTACATGGAAGAAGGGCAGACGGGACTCTTCATGGCGGAGCAGATGGAGAATATGTTAAACAGAAGCTATGTGAGATGGAGAAATATTCGCGGCAGAGTCCGCCCTCTGTTGGAGTATCACCGAAACGGCATCCTCCTTGGAGTGGCTCTTTTAGCCGGGTTTAGTATCTTCTTCATAGTTATAATTGTTTCTCTGTTAAATAAAGAAATGGAGATGGCAGCCTACAAGAACCAGCTGATACTGCATTTAGGGGCGTATTTTGATGGAAAGGAAAGACCTTATCTACACTGGTATTGGTGGAGTATGGGAATGGGGACCGTGACAGCGCTATTGACGAATTGCCTGATTACGATTCTTGCTGCAGGTTTTTTTAGGCAGATAGAGGGATTCTATTTGCTGCAGATGAAGGTGTGGGAAATCTATCCTCTGCTGTGGAGCATGCAGCTGCTGATTATTGTCGGGGAATGGTGGCTTCAGCGGCGTATTTTGAAGAAAAAAGAAAAATTTAGTAAAAATATTTATTATTTTGTTTCGTGAAAGAAAAATGTAAGAATTAGCGTGTATAATCAAATTATACAGATAAGGAAAGAGGAAAGACATGAAAGAAAAAGCACAAAGAACTGCTAGAATTGTCGGACTGTTTATCGCAATGGTACTGTTGGTGAATACCTTCTACGTACCGGAAGTATCGGCGATAGAGCCATATACGATTATGACCATCTATCCTGAACTTACTACTGCAGACGGAAGGGTGACTGTGAAGCTCTGCATCACCTATCAGGAGTCCACAGGGATTTTTACGGGAGCCAGCATACAGCAGATAATTCGTACGACGGATGTATCTCAATTGACAGTGGGAAATGCAGTGTTGTCCTCGGATAAGAAGAAGGTTACGGTGGAAGTCGCATATAATTTTCCGTACGATGGCACGACCTACCGTAGGGTTGAAACTCTCTCCAAATCTGTGCCTTGACAGGATTGAGCCTGTCATCTAATTTATGGCACTTGTCACCATCCCCTCACTACTGCGAGGGAAACGATGAGTGTAGGGTATATAGGAATTCAGTAATGAATTACGGGAAGCTTCATAGCGATATAGGGGTCGCTGTGGAGCTTTCTCGTTTTTGGATTCTTCCCTTGGGGGAAGGTTTGTGATATGATATGATTATACAAGCGATGGGGGAGTACGAATGAAAAGAGTACTGATTGTAGAGGACAATAAGGAAGCAGCGGACAGTCTGCGTCTTCTGCTGACGAAGGAGGGATACGAGTGCTATTGGTCGGAGACCAAAATAAAGGCATATGAAATGCTAAAGACTTATATGCCGCACATCTGTATTCTGGATATTACGCTGCCGGACGGAAACGGAATCCGGCTGTGTGACAGTATACGGCTGGAATATCCGAATATGGCTATTTTGTTTGTGACGGCGGACGATAGTGAGGACAGCCTGGTAAACGGCTTTAAGGCAGGCGGCGATGATTATCTGGTGAAACCCTTCAGAAGCAGGGAGCTGCTGGCCCGCATAGCGGCGGCAGCAAGAAAGTATGCGATGCCGGAAGAAGAGGCAAGGAACTGGTATCATTCCGGTAATCTGCGGATGAATTTTCAAGAGATGAAAGTTTTCAAGGATGGGGAAGTATTGGTGCTGCGCCCGAAGGAATATGCACTGATGGGACAGTTGGTCAAAGCAAACGGGGGACTGCTGAAACGGACGCATATCTTTGCGGAAATATGGGATAAAGAAGAAAATTATGTGGAAGAGAACAATTTATCCGTATTGGCCAGCAGACTTCGGTCTAAATTAGGAGATTACCAAGGCAAGCCTTACTTTGAAACAGTTTGGGGAATCGGCTACAGATGGTCGCTGCCCGTTACTCATGAAAAAACATAATGAGTGTTACATAGTGTAGGTGGGAACTGAGGATGAAAAATATAAAATACTTACTTTTCATAGTGGCTTCCCTGTTGTTTTTTGGGGGAGCCATTTCCAGTGCAAGCATAAAAATTAAAGAGAGGACGGAAAGTATCTATTTGAGTCAGCTTGGATATGTGTACAAGGAGGATGCCGAGCTGGCAGCCCGACTGACCGCCCTGCTTTACGAGAACAGAGAGGATGAGGAGCTTAAAACATTAGGACTGGAGGCTCTTGCGGCGGAAGGCTACGGCAGGGAGGGCCTGGACTATTTATATGAACTGCGTGGAAACAGCGGTGTTATGAAGCAGCTGAAATGGATAAACATGAGTTTGTCGGGAATCTGGGTGCTTCTTTTTTGTTGGCTGCTATGGAAAAGAGATACGGCGGAGAAGAACCTGGAGGAAAAAGAGACCGAACTGATGCGCTTGCAGAAGGAAAGGGATTTTTTGAAAGACAGGTATGGGGGAGAAAAGGGAAAGGCTAATGCGCTGATTGAAAATATCGCACATCAGATCAGAACGCCTTTGACAAATATTTCCCTGCATTTGGAGATATTGGAACTGGAGAAACTTTCTAAAGAAGGAAAGCGCCAGCTTCGAAATTGTTATCGACACATTGAGCATATTAAAGATTTAATCCACTGTCTGCTGCGCACAGGAGAACTGGAGCAGGAGCGCGTACGTTTTTCTTTTGAAAGCATCAGCTTAAAGCAGTTAATGGCTGAAACGGTGGGCAGGATGGAGGAGCAGGTAGGCAGGGGAAGAATAAGCTTAAAGGGGAATTTGGAAGAGGAGCAGCTGCTGGCTGTGGATATTGCCTGGATGAAGGAAGCCCTTTGCAATATCATCGGAAACTGTATTACCTATTCGCCAGAAGAAACCGTAGTGGAGATAGAATATAAAGAAAGCGCGCATCAGGCCGATATTTCCATAAGGGACAGAGGCATTGGCATCTCTGAGGAGGATAAGCCCTATATTTTTGACCGGTTTTATCGTTCTCCCGGCAATCGTAACCAGGACGGTTTTGGAATCGGATTGAACATGGCCAAGTTGACCGTAGAGGCGCACCACGGAGTACTGACGGTGGATTCGGGAATGGATGGCAGCTGTTTTAGGGTGCTTTTGCCGGTGCTGTAGGTACCGGTGGAGAATTGTGCCGGACGAAACTTTAAATCAGACGAAAGTGAGAGAAAAAACAGTGGGAAACTTTAAGGCAGTTGTATTTGATATGGACGGGGTACTCTTTGATACGGAATTGATTTGTCTAAAAGCCTGGAAAGCGGTGGGTGAAGACTATCATATAGACGATATCGAAAGGACTGCGATCGGCTGCATAGGCTTGAATCTGACGGATACAAAGGCATTTTTTGAACAGAAATACGGAGCAGATATTGATTTTGCATTTTTTAAAGAGGAGTGTTCCCGGCATATCAGGGAAGCAATAGAAAAGGACGGTTTACCTCTGAAGCCGGGTGTAAGAGAAATTCTAACCTTTTTGAAAGAAAGGGACTGCCGCATTGCATTGGCCTCTTCCACGGCGAAAAGCGGAGTGCTGAGACATATTGACAGGGCCGGAATAAGAGAATTTTTTGAAGTAGTGATAGGCGGCGATATGGTGGAGCATAGCAAACCCCGTCCGGATATTTACCTGCTGGCCTGCAGGGAGCTGGGGGTGGCCCCCGCAGAGGCTATAGCCGTTGAGGATTCCCCCAACGGATTGCGTTCGGCCCACGCGGCGGGAATGTGGCCGGTAATGGTGCCGGATCTGATTGCACCCACACCGGAAATAGAAAAATTACTGTATGCCCGGTGTGACAATCTGCTTGCAGTAAGGGATTTTTTGCGGGATAAGCTGGGAAACGTACAGGAGGTGGAACGGATTCCCTTAAAGGGACTGTGCAACACCCGGGATTTGGGTGGCTATCGTACCATGGACGGGCGGCGGATCAAATCTCACAGGCTGATTCGCAGCGGAGCGCTCTTGGACGGCTCAGAGGAGGACCTGCAGATATTGCTTTCCCGGTATGGGCTGAAGACGGTAGTGGATTTCAGAACCGGCGAGGAGCGGAGGCAGAAGCCCGATCCCGTTCTGCCGGGTGTGACTTATGTAGATAATCCTATCCTGGAAGAGGAAACCATGGGGATAACCCGGGAGAATGAGAGCAGCTCGGACGGCAACGCGGTGGTAAAAAAGGTTATTGATACCATCAAAACTACCGGCAGTACGCCTTTGGATTACATGAAAAATATGTACATCAATTTAATAAAAAATCCCTTCTCCAGAGCGCAGTATCGGAACTTTTTTGAGGTGCTGCTGGCACAGGAGGAAGGCGCGGTACTGTGGCACTGCACTGCCGGTAAGGACAGAGCGGGAGTGGGAACGCTCCTCCTGTTGTCGGCGCTTTCGGTACCCAGAGAGCAGATTCTGGCGGACTATATGAAGGTGAACGAATTTGCCAGGCGGGAAATAGATTTTCTGATGGAACTGTTGACATCGGGAGAGGAAAAAGCTGCCGTGCGGCAGGAGCAGGCGGATGCAGTGAGACTTTTATTTACCGTGGATGAGGCTTATGCGGCATCTGTATTTGAGGTAATGGAGCAAGAGTGTGGCAGCGTGGAGGCGTTTTTGGAGCAGAAAATGGGACTCACCGCAGAAAAGAGGGAGCGGCTGAAAGCGCTTTATTTGGAATAATGTCCAGAACATAGATAAGGAGAAAGAGATGGCATCGTTAGGAATACCCGGGAATACCATAGAGATCTTACAAAAGCACCATTTTAACATTCAAAAGAAGTATGGGCAGAATTTTCTGGTGGATACCCATGTGTTGGAAAAGATCATGGATGCCGCAGAAATTACAAAAGAGGACTGCGTCGTGGAAATCGGTCCGGGAATCGGCACCATGACACAGTATTTGGCGGAGCGTGCGAGAGAGGTGGCGGCGGTCGAGATTGACAGAAATCTGATTCCGATCCTGGAGGAAACGCTGGCCGATTACCAAAATGTCACCATAATAAATGAAGATATTTTAAAAGTGGATTTAAACAGCCTTGTGCAGGAAAAAAATCAGGGCAGGCCCGTTAAGGTGGTAGCAAATCTTCCTTATTACATTACCACGCCGATCATTATGGCACTGTTTGAAAACCATGTGCCGATAAAGAGCATTACCATCATGGTGCAGAAGGAAGTGGCGGACAGAATGCAGGTGGGGCCCGGAACGAAGGACTACGGTGCGCTGTCTTTGGCGGTGCAGTACTATGCAAAACCGGAAATCGTGGCGCAGGTGCCGCCCAACTGCTTTATACCCAGACCGGGAGTGGGAAGCGCGGTAATTCGCCTGACCCGCTATGAGAATCCTCCGGTGGAGGTCAAAAACGAGGGGCTTTTGTTTGCGCTGATCCGTGCAGCCTTTAATCAACGCCGCAAAACTCTGGCTAATGCGATAGCCAATGCGGCTGGACTACCCTTTTCCCGGGAAGACGTGGTGGCTGCGTTAGAAAAGATGCAGATGCCGCCTGCCGTAAGAGGAGAGGCGCTGACGCTGGAACAGTTCGGCAAACTGGCGGATTTTCTTGAGTATTCTTCCTAAAATTGCTTGACATTATGGTAAAAGAGAGATATAGTGGTTTCGATACGTTTCAGCAGATGAGCTGAACATTTATTGATGAAAAGGGAGGACTTAAGATTTTATGAAAAAGTTAACAAAATTGACCGTTCTGTTACTGGCACTGGTCATGGTACTGTCCCTCTGCGCATGCGGCGGCAGTGACAATGCAGGAAAAGCGTTGATAGGCACTTGGGGGTTGGAATGTGATCTGGCAGATGCTATGGCAGAGGAACTGGGTAGTGACTATGAAGACTTTCATGCGCCCCTGAAGTTAACGATTCTGTTTGACTTCAACGAGGACGGAAGCTACAAAATGTACATCGAGGAAGGCTCCTTTACGGACAGCTTTAACAGCTGGATGGATGCATTCATTGTTTACAGTGTAGATATGATGTACGATGTGTTTGAAGACTCATACGGTTTGAGCAAAGAAGATGCGGACGCTTTGGTTTTGGAAAGCTACGGCATGAGTATGGAAGAGTATATGCGTGAAGAGATGAGCGCTGCAATCGATATAAATGATTTAGTTCGCGAGATGGAGAGCTCCGGTACCTATGAGACTAAGGGTGATAAGCTTTATCTTGCAGAAGGCTCCAGCAAAATCGATCCGAGTTATTATGATATCTTCACAGTAAACGGCAATAAGCTGACCTTGGAACTGCCCGAGGGAGCTGACCCGAGCGAGGCAGAGATCGTTCCCGGCCTTTCCTATCCGCTGGAACTTGATAAAAGATAAATGACATGATTTCGAAAAGCACAGACCGTTATGATTTGTGCTTTTCTTTCATTATGAAAGGAGAAAAGAGATGATTTGCGTAAATTGCGGCAAAGAAATTAGCAATGAGTCTAAATTTTGCAGTTTCTGCGGTACACCCGTGGCGGCACCCGCACTTGCACCCGAACCGGCACCTGCACCTGTAATGGGGTATGCGCCTGTTTTAGAACCTGCGCCCGTACTGGAACCTGCGCCTGTAATGGAAGCAGCTCCTGCGGCAGAACCCGCATCGGTTCCTGCACCTGAGCAGCCCGCGCCGTCGGCAGGCTTCATGTTCGAGTATACTGAAGTACTCTCTACACCGACCCCGGCACAGCCCGTACAGCCCACCGGCTTTATGTCCGGTCCGGCAGCAGTACCGCCCACACCCATGCAAGGCCAGACATCGGTACCTCCGATGCAGGCGCAGCCCGTAGGCGCCATTCCTCCTGCAGTACCTACCGCAGAGGGCGGTAAAAAGAAAAAGGGCAAAGCAGGACTGATCGTGGTGATCGTCTTACTGGTTCTTTTGCTGGCAGGCGGTGGTGTTCTGGCATTTATGTTTTTAAACCGTCCGATCGGTAAGATCAATAAAGCACTGGAAGCCGGCGATATCGTAACCGCAGTTGAGCTGTATGAAAACTTATCTAACGACAAAGACAAAGCAGAGGTTTCCGAGAAGCTGCTTATCTACGCAGAGGAAGCAAGGGACAATTATCTAAACGAGGATATCGACTATGAAGAAGCACTTGATACTTTGAGTCTGCTTGTTGGCGCACGTTTGGAAACCAATGATAAAATAGATGCTATGCTTGAGTTTATAAACCGCATTTATTTTTCCAGAGAAAGCTATGCGGCCGCTGAAGCTTACAGAGCAAACGGTGAGTATGCTATGGCATTGGAAAATTATGACGATGTAATAGCTGACGATACGCTCTACTATGACAAAGCGCAGACTGCTATGGAGGAAGTAAAGAAGGAACTGATAAGTTCTGCCATAGATGAAGCCTATGCCTTGATGAACAGCGGAGATTATCAGGCCGCTATGGATCTGTTAACCGAGGCAAATCTTTCCATTCCGGGAGGAGGCAGCAGTGAGTTAACAGATGCATATCTGACTGTACAGGCTGCAATCCAGGATAATATTATCAATGACGTAATCGAGGACGCCAATATTGCCATTGCGGAGGGCAGATATTCCGAAGCAAGGGAAATGCTGGAGGATGCATTGGTGCTCTATCCTGATAATGCATATCTGCAGGAAGCGCTTGCCGGACTGGTATCGGACAGTACACTTGTCGGAACATGGATGCTGGAGTATGATGTACAGAGCATGATCGTGGAAGAACTGGGCGAGGATTTTGCTGATTTTGATAGTCCGTTAGTGATTCCCATCATGTTTGAGTTTAATGAGGACGGTACCTTCCGTATGTATCTGGGAGGGGACATGCGACAGAATTTTGATGATTGGCTGGATGATTTTATTGAGTTTACGGCTGACTATATTTATGGGATGTTTGAATCCCAAGGGTTGGGCAGAACAGAAATAGACTATCTGATAGAAGCTGCTTACGGGTCCTCTCTGGAAGATTATCTTCGGACTACGCTATATGAAGAAATGGGCTCTGCGCTGGATGATTTGGAAGACTTGGAAGGCTTGGAAGAGACTGCGTACTATGAAGTGCAGGGTGACCGTATTTATATTTCCGACTTTAGCAATGATGTCATTGGAAATAACGATTATTTGATATTTGAAATATATGGAGATACCCTGATGCTCACCGAAGAAGGCAGTAACGGGCAGGAAATTATTGAAGGATTGTCTTATCCTTTGACCTTCAAAAGAGTTACCAATAATTACTAAATTACGACATATAGTAACCTAATATCGAGGAAATGCACAATATATTGTATTTTTTGTGCATTTTCCTCGATATTTTTTTGACATTACATGGCATACTATGATAAACTTAGTAAATAAAAGTGGGATGATGTTGTCATAGAGATAAGAGGGACAAGTGTCGTGGATAAGTACGAATATAAAGTCAGGTCGGAAGAAATCAAAGCTTTAATTGCAAAAGGAGAATATGCGGAAGCCGCATCCATTGCGGATACCATCGACTGGCGGCGGGTAAAAAGCGTGATGATGCTTTGTACGATCAGTGATCTGTACAAGATCAACCGCCGTTTAGAGGACGCCAAGGATATGCTGCTTTTGGCATACGACCGCCACCCGGGCGGACGTTCCATAGTGTACTCTCTATGTGAGCTTTCCATTAAGATGGGAGAGTTTGTAGAGGCACTGGGTTATTATAAGGAATTTGTGCAGGTGGCACCTAAGGACAGTGGGCGCTATGTATTAAAGTACAAGCTTTTTGAGGCGCAGGAGGTTACGTTAGAGGAGCGTATTGAGGTCCTGGAGGAATTAAAGAGCAAGGATTACAGTGAAAAATGGGCGTATGAGTTGGCATATTTATATCACAGAGTAGGGCTCGGAACCAAGTGTGTGGAAGAATGTGACGAGCTGATCCTGTGGTTTGGGGACGGAAAATATGTACAAAAGGCGCTGGAATTAAAACAGCTGCATGAGCCTTTATCCGCCGGGCAGCAGGAAAAATATTATAGAATGAAAATGCCTGCGGAAACCATGCCGGAGCCGGAAACTGTGGAAGAGGCCGCTTATATGGAAGAGGAGCCGGATCTGTTGAGCGCTCCCACCAGAGAAATTCCGCAGAAAGAACTGGATATCCAAGTTAAGGTAATGAACGTAGGTCAGTATGATACCATAAATATGCAAAGAGAACTGGCCGAAAATATGAAAGAACTCTGGGCGGAATCTGTTCAGGCGCAGGAGCCTGCGGCGCTGCCGGAGCAAAATTTTGTTATCAGTGAATCCGAAGATGATCCGGCGGCTTCTGATACGGGAATGTTTGATCTGCCGGATGATGAAGAAGAGGAGATGGAAGAGGTCGAAGCGGGAGACGCTGAGGAAGAGATCGCAGCAGCCGGAGAGATTAAGGTAGAAGAGGTCTTTTTTGGGGAAACCGGTGAAATGGATACCACGGGTCCCCGTATCCTGGAGGAAATGAAGCAGGAAACGCTGAAGGAAAATCAGGCCCACGCGGCGTCAATAGAAAGACCAATAGAAACACCAATTGAAGCAGCAGGATCTTTAGAAGTATCGGAAGTATCCGCGGATGCCGTGGCGGAAGAGAAGGAAGTAATCTTACCGGAAGCTGCGGAAGTACCCGAAGAAACTCCCAAGGAGACTGTAGAAACGCCGATCATTAATTTCTTTACAGGAAAGCCAAGCAAGTTTGACAACATGCTCGGTATGGAATATGACGGGCAAATTAATATGGTCATGCCGGATTCCGAGCAGATAGAGAAACAGATTACCGGTCAGCTTCAACTGGAAGATGTCCTGTTGGAATGGGAAAAAATGAAAAAGGACAATGAGCAGAAGCGTATGGAGGCAGTACGTCAGCATGTTTTACAGCAGACCGGTGCCATGTTTACGGAATTTGACGCTGCAGCCAGGGACGGTCTGCTAGAGCAGCTGGAAAAGAGCGGTGCAGAGGAGGACGTGCAGGAAGAAATAGCGGATAGCTTAGTGATTTTGGAGGGAGAAGAAGCCGAAGAGGAAGCTGCGGAGCTTTTAGATGAGTCCGTAGATACGGAAATAGAGGAAGAACTGGAAGAAATTTCGGAAGAAACTTCTGAGGAATCCGCTGAAGGAACCGAGGAAACCACGGAAGAAACTGTGGCTGAGGAAACTGCAGAAGAGGCTGCCAAAGAAGCGGGGGCTGAGGAAGCTGCGGAAACTTCTGAAGAAGCTGTCGAAGAGACCGAAAAAACCACGGAAGAAACTGCGGTTGAGGAAACTGCAGAAGAGGCTGCCAAAGAAGCGGGGAGTGAGGAAGCTGCGGAAATTGCTGAAGAAGCTGTCGAAGAAGTCGAAAAAACCACGGAAGAAACTGCGGTTGAGGAAACTGCAGAAGAGGCTGCTAAAGAAGAGACAGAGGAAGCAGCGAAAGAAGCCGCAGAAGAGGTTGCCGAAGAAGCCGGAGAAACTGCGGAAGAAGTTGCAGAAGAATCCGACGAATCGGAAGAACCCGAAGAGTCGCAAGAACCGGAGGCAGAAGACAAGAGAGATACCAAAGCAGCAGAGAAAGAAGCGAAGTCTGCGGCTGAGGATGAAACCGAAAAATCCCAAAAGAAAAATGTGAAAGAAAAAGACTCCGAAGGGGATAAGGGCAGCAAGGTGCGTGAACTGTCTGCAGAAGAACAGCAGCTCTTTGGCTCCTATACCCAGAACCGCAAGACGAGAGAGCAGATTGTGCATGCTATCGATAATGTAAGCATGGCGGCATACACCGGCAATGTGATCATTACGGGAGGAGAGGGTGCGGATACTCTGACACTGGCAAAGAACCTGATCAAGGAGATACAGCAGACGGACAGCAATTTCTCCGGCAAGATTGCCAAGATTTCCGGTGAAGCTATGAATCGCAAGGAAATGGAGCCCATACTGGATCGGTTGAAAAATGGCGCGCTTGTTATTCAGAACTGCGGGGCTTTGAATGAGGAGACTGTGGGCAGACTGAGAAATTCTCTGGAGCGGGAGCATAGCGGACTCATTATTTTAATGGAGGATAACAAGAAGGCCGTTAATAAGCTGCTAAAGGCCAATGCGAGATTGGCAGATTGTTTCAATATCCGCATCGATATCGAGGAGCTGGACAATGATTCTCTTGTAGAATACGGCAAGAAGTATGCAAAAGAGCGGGAATACAGTATAGACGATTTTGGCATGCTGGCTCTGCATACCCGTATTGCGGAAAGACAGACCAGCGACCATGCGGTAACGGTTGGCGAGGTAAAAGAGCTTGTGGACGGGGCGATTACTCGTGCAAACCGGAAATCCTTAAATCATTTTATTGATATTTTGTTGGCAAAGAGGTATGATGATGAGGACATGATCATTTTAAGAGAAAAGGATTTCATGTAAGAGAGGGAGGTTTGGATGGAGAAAAAAAGAAAACAGCCGGCGGAGAGGGAAACCGTATTTATCAGTGAGGCTGACCAGTTTGTATTTGCGCAGGGGACCCATTATGATATTTACAAAAAACTGGGTGCGCATTTTTCCAGAGAAAACGGTGAGGACGGCGTGTTTTTTGGCGTGTGGGCGCCCAATGCCGCCGCTGTTCATGTAGTCGGTGATTTTAACGGCTGGAACGAAGAATCCCACCCCATGAAAAAATTAGGGGACGGGGGTGTTCATGCACTGTTTGTACCGGGAGTGGAGGAAAACACCCTGTATAAATATCTGATCACCACGCCGGACGGGAGAAAGCTTTATAAGGCGGACCCTTTTGCCAACTATGCGGAGCTGCGGCCCGGAACCGCTTCCAAAATAACGGATTTAAGCGGGTTTGCCTGGGGAGATGAGAAATGGATTACGGAACGGGATACTGCGGATGTGTTTAAACGTCCCATAGCTATTTATGAATGCCATGTAGGTTCCTGGATGAAACATCCAGACGGAACCGAACACGGTTTTTACAGCTACAGGGAATTTGCCGACAGGCTGGTGGAGTATTTAAAGGAAATGAAATTTACCCATGTGGAACTGATGGGAATTTTGGAACATCCTTTTGACGGCTCTTGGGGTTATCAGGTAACCGGCTACTATGCACCCACGTCCCGGTACGGTTCGCCGAAGGATTTCATGTATTTGGTGAACCGCTTACATAAAATAGGTGTGGGCGTTATCTTAGACTGGGTACCTGCCCATTTTGCTACTGATGCACATGGATTGGGCTGTTTTGACGGCCAGTGTATTTTCGAACATCCGGATCCCCGTCTGGGCGAGCATCCCGACTGGGGAACCAAAATCTTTAATTACGGCAAAACAGAGGTAAAGAATTTCTTAATAGCCAATGTTCTGTTCTGGTTAAGGGAATTCCATGTGGACGGTGTCCGAGTGGATGCTGTCGCTTCCATGCTGTATCTGGATTACGGTAAGAAGGATGGCCAGTGGTGTCCGAATATATACGGCGGAAATAAGAATCTGGAAGCAATTGAATTCTTCAAACATATGAATTCCGTGGTGAGGGGATCATGTCCCGGATTTTTATGTATCGCGGAGGAATCCACCGCATGGCCTATGGTAACGGGTCCGGTAGAGGATGACGGCTTAGGATTTACCTTTAAGTGGAACATGGGCTGGATGCATGATTTCTGCGAGTATATGAAGCTGGACCCTTACTTTAGAAAGAATAACCACCATGCCCTGACCTTTGCCATGAGCTACAATGAGAGCGAGAATTATATTCTGCCTCTTTCCCATGACGAGGTAGTGCATCTGAAATGTTCCATGGTGAATAAGATGCCCGGCTATCATATTGATAAATACGCGAATTTGCGTGTGGGTTATACCTACATGTTCGGACATTCCGGAAAGAAACTGCTCTTTATGGGCCAGGAATTTGGGCAGGAGAGAGAATGGAGCGAAGCCAGAGAGCTGGATTGGTTCCTGTTACAGGAGCCGTTAAATGCGGGCATGAAAGCTTATGTGGGAGAACTGCTTAATTTATACCGTAAATATCCCTGCCTTTATAGCATTGACAACAGCTGGAACGGCTTTGAATGGCTGAATGCGGACGATAACGACAGAAGTACTTATGCCTTTTACAGAAAAGCAGAGGATGGGAAGAAGAATCTGCTGTTTATTCTGAACATGACCCCCATGCGTTGGGAGAATTACCGTTTAGGCGTTCCTGCCTTAAAGAAATACAAGCTCATTTTAAACAGTGACGAGGAGCGTTTTGGAGGCAATGGAAATCAGATTCCCGAGGTAATTACAGCGGAAAAAGAACCCGCTGATTACAGGGATTACTCCATTTGCTTGGAAATACCGCCCTATACGGCAGCAGTATTTCAGTTTTAAAGGTTAAGAAAAAAGAAAAGCTTGACGAAATAAAAGGTGAGCGCAGGATGCGTTCACCTTTTTAGTTCTATGAGAGGAATGGAAAACATGCATATTACTTTTGGTAACACTCCATCTTCAAATGTAGACAAGGTTACAACCGCATATCAGACCGCCGCAAAGGCCACAGGAAAGGCCATGGGCGGATACGCATTGGACATTTCTGGAAAAGTTACGGATAACGCTGCATATGGCTTTTATGAAAGCCATGGAGTCCACGGAAGGACAGCAGAGGAAGTGATGCAGGCAGCAGGGAGACAGGATATCTCTCTGTACCGTAACTATATGACAGTAATGTCTAATTCTATGTCCGATGAGGATTTTGCAAAATTGCAAAAGGAAGGTTATAACCCTTCCAATATGGATATAGAGGATACTGTAACCATTTTGGATACCATAAAGGCCGAGCTGATAAAAGCAGGTACGAATGTTGCCGGATACACGGACAGTATTGATATGGAACAGCTGGCGGAGATCACTGGCAGCATGGCATATGCGCAGCAATTGGCAGAAGCATTTGCGAGAGAGGATATCCCTTTGACTCCGGAAACCGCAACGATGGCCATGGAAGCTTTTGAAAGAGGAACAGAGCTGACAGAGCTGTCAGAGGGCGCGTCCAAATACATGGTGACTAACCGCATGGAGCCGAATATCGATAATCTGTATTTGGCAGAACATGCCGGTGCGGTGGATGCCAACAGACAGGGCAGAGGCTATTATGCAGAAGAAATGCCCGGCTATTTTGCGCAGAAGGCTGCAGAACCGGATACCGAGAAGTTAAGAGGACAGATTGAAAAGATCATAGAGAAGGCCGGCTACCCGGTGACGGAGAAAACGCTGCAGGACGGTGCGTGGCTCGTGGAAAAGGGGATTCCCCTTACGGAGGAAAGCTTCCGGGCTTTTGAAGAGCTGCAGGAAGTAAAGCTTCCGGCGAAGGATGAGGATATTTTCGAAGCCATTGCCGGAGCCTTAGCGGAGGGAAAATCGGCAGGAGAGGCCAATATGCAGGACGGCAGAAGCATATACCGCAAGGCCGCCGATTCGCTGGAGCGTTATGAGGAGCAGTATCAAAGTATATTGCAGCAGGAGCCCACGGCAGAGAATATAAAGGCCAGAAGGCTTTTAGAAGAAATTCGCCTGCATATGACGGTAGAAGCCAATGTGAAACTTTTAAGAAGCGGATTCTCCATTGATACGGCGCCAATAGAGGAAACCATAGAGGCGTTAAAGGAGCTGGAGGCCGGGCAGACGGGTGCGGGGACCGGAACAGAAGCCGTAGCAGAAAAGCCCGTGAACATCTGCAGAGAGGCCGTAGAGAAAGCAAGAGAAATTCCTTTCCTACCCGCAGTTTCTCTGGGCAGGCTTCTATCCATGGGAGAACCTCTCACCATTGACAGCGTCTATGAAACCGGTAAGAGTATACAGGAAGCCTTCAGACAGGCGGGAGAAGCCTATGAAACCATGATGACGGCTCCCCGGGCAGATTTGGGTGACAGTATTAAGGCGGCTTTCCGCAATGTGGACGCACTGCTTACGAACATGGGACTTGAGTTAAACGACGAGAACCGTAAAGCGGTAAGAAGTTTAAGCTATGCGCATATGGAACTGACGGAGGAGAATCTTCTGGCTGTGAAGGGAGCGGACAAAACCGTACAGCGGGTGGTAGAAAAAATGACGCCGTCAGCGGTTTTGGATATGATTCGGGACGGTGTTAATCCGCTAAAAAGCTCCATGGAAGAACTGGACAGCTACCTGGAAAATCGGGAAACTTACGAAGAAGAAAGCACCAAGTACAGTCGGTTTTTATATAATCTGGAGCAGAACAAGGAGATTACGCCGGAGGAAAAAGAAAGCTTTATCGGCATATACAGACTGCTTCGTCAAGTGGAAAAATCCGACGGAGCCGCTATCGGAAAGCTGGTAAGCACTCAGGCGGAAGTGAGTTTTGCCAACCTGTTATCCGCTGTTCGGACCGGAAAGGTGCGGGGCTTGGATATCACGGCCGACGAGAATTTCGGAAGTCTTAGGGAAGCTGTGGAAAGAGGCGTATCCATTGACGCACAGATAGAAAGGGCTTATACGAGGCGGCAGCTTACCGAAATGAGGCAGCTGCAGTCGGGAGAAGAAGAAATAGAATTTTTGAAGCAGCTGGAAGAACCTGTCACTATAGATAACCTTTTAGCGGCACACGATATAAAAGAGGACAGCACAAAAGCATTTCGGAGACTGACCCAGTCGGGAGGCCGTATTTTGAAGGAAATGGAGCGGGAAGAAATCTTTTCCGACAGGGACAGCTTCAGGGAGGCATACAGTAAGCTGACGGAAGACGGCGAAGCGCTTTTAAAGGAGCAGACCTTTGCAGAGGGTGCGGACAGTCTGGATGTAAGGGCCATGCAGTTAGCCTGCAAGCAGCTGCATATTCTGGGCGTCAGGGGCATAAAGGCGGAGGAGTACGATTTACCCCAGGAAATTGACGGGGAAATAACCGCCGTTCACCTGAAATTGGTGCACGATTCGGCAGAAGGAGGCAGGGCCTCCGTAGAGATTCATACCGCCCGGTATGGGGATCTGTTTGGAGAGTTTACCATGGCGGAAAGCCGGGTGTCCGGTTACTTTGCAGGACAGGGGCAGGAAGCAGTCTCCATCTTACAGCAAACCGCAAGTGAGTTTAGCCTGCGCTTGGAGAATGCGGGACTGAAGGCGGGAGATTTGCGGATCGTAGAAGGCAGACAGAACCGCCCGCCTGTGAGTGAGAGAAGCGGGAATGCGGAAACAAAAGAATTATACAGAATGACGGGCATGGTGATCGGTTCTTTAAAACAGGCAATAAACCGTGCAGCAACAGAATAATGAACGTGCCGAAGTGCACAGATAGGAGCAAATATGAGAATTAACTACAATGTATCGGCAATGATAAGCAATAATGCACTTTCCAACAGCGACAATTTACTGTCAAAGTCCTTGGAAAGACTCTCTTCCGGACTGAAGATCAATCACGCAAAGGACAATCCGGCGGGTTTGGCTATGGCAAAGAGAATGAATGCACAGCTTGAGGGTATTTCCAAGGCAACCCAGAATGCTGGCGACGGTATTTCCGTTATTGAAACCATAGACGGTACTCTGGCTGAAGTTCACGACATGGTACAGAGAATGAATGAGCTGGCTGTCAAGGCAAGCACCGGTTCCCTGACGGATGGAGACAGGGAGCTGATACAGAATGAGATCACGCAGCTCTGTGAGGAGATTGAGAGAGTTGCCGAGCAGACCGAATTTAACGGCCAGAAGCTGTTAAACGGAGAGTTTGATCTTAAGGCCTACACCAATAATGAGGCTGTTAGGGTCAGCTACTGCTCCGACAGTGTTTCGGTACAGGACTATGAAATGACGATCAATGGCGTAACCTATGATGCGGATGGCAATATAGAGAGTGTAGACGCGACTTTTGGGGATGGATTCCCGGCTGATGCCAAAGTGGATGAAGTAAAAGAGAACGTAGTGATCATCAAGGGCAGCAATGGATTTGAGATGCATTTAAATCTGGATGAAGTTGTTGAGAAAGGGCAGGATCCGTCCGGTGATCTAAAGATTGAAACGACCGGTATCGGTCCTATGAGATTGCAGGTAGGCGCCAATGAAGGTCAGGTGCTGGAGGTTAGAATTCCTGAAATCAGCTTAAAGCATATGGGTATTGAGGGAATTGATCTTTCTACGGAAGAAGGTGCGAAAGATGCACTGAATAGAATGAACGGAGCTGTAAACTATATTTCTTCCGTACGAAGCAGACTGGGCGCTTATCAGAACCGTCTGGAATCCACGGTCAACAATCTGGATGTTACCAACGAGAATATGACCGCCGCGTACTCCCGCATTATGGACGTAGATATGGCTGAAGAAATGACGTTGTATACCACTTATCAGGTGTTGACGCAGGCTGGAACTTCCATGTTGGCGCAGGCTAATGAAAGACCTGCACAGGTGCTGCAGTTGTTGCAGTAAAAGTTTGTGATGAATTAAGACTAAATTTGGAGAAAGGCATCGCATATGACAAAGGAATGCAAACAGCAGTTTACACTGCGTATCACCCAGGCAAATAAAACGGAAATGATCGTAATACTGTATGAGATGATTCTGACATACTTGTCAGATGCAGAAGAAGGACTGGAGAAGGCAGAGGTTCCAGCCTTTAGAGAGGCGTTACGCAAGACCCGGGGCTGTTTTGGAGAACTTTTGGCTTCGTTAAATCTGGAGTACGAGCTGGCAGGGCGGCTTCTGTCCCTGTATCTGTACTGCAACAGGGAGTTAATAAAAGCAGAGATCCGCAAAGAGGCGGACCACCTTGCGCATGTTCGTTCTGTTATTGAAAAGCTGTTAGCGGCCTACAGAGAGCTGGCCGGGCAGGATACCTCCGGCCCGGTGATGCAAAACTCTCAGACGGTATATACAGGATTGACCTACGGTAAAAACAAATTATCCGAAGACGTGACTGAGGAGGGCACGAACAGAGGATTTCGGGCTTAATTCCGGAATGCTTTGTCGTTCTTTCTCAGCCAGATCTACCAGGTATTTATATCTTTTCAGCAGTGCATTGATCTCATAGATATAGCAATCAATCATATCCGGTTCGATGGCATTGTCAAAACCCGCGTATGCAGTTTCCAGGGCATAGCGGGTTTTTTCTATGTCCTCCTTTAAGGAGGGACAGGAAAAGTCCTCTTCAATAGGGATGTCCTTCGTGTGCTCCTGGCGAAATAAAATCTTCATATCCGGCTCCTTTTTAGGGCAAATACTTTTCTATAACAGTATAGCCTGTTTTTGTGGTAATATTCCTATTTTTACCTATTCTGGAAAATAAAAGAAAAGCATCATGCATGTCATAAAAGGAAATATGACGGCATAGGCTGTACAAAGGGAAGTGAACATGCGGTCTGCGCTTTGGAGCTTAGAGAAGCTGCCGGCCGATGGCAGTAGAAAAGAGGAAATATGCCAAATTCTCAGGGAATGCTTTTAGTTATAGGTATATGTGCGGCGGTTCTGCTGCTCATATCTTTACAGAAGCGTGCCGAATGGCTGCTCAACTTTATTTTGCGCATGGTGATGGGCAGCTTGGCGATTTTGGCCATAAATGCATCACTGCCCGGTCTGGGGATTGCCGGTGGCGTGGGTTTAAATCCTGTTACAGTTTTGACAACCGGTTTGCTTGGATTTCCTGGGCTTACGGCGCTTTATGGGATTTATTTTTACAAAACACTGTAAAAAATTACCAAAAATGTATTTTTTACTTTTTCCCTCTGGACAAACTGAAAACTTACCAGTATAATCCAACATACAACCCGCAGCATTCTGCTGCAGGCTCATAATCTTTTTTGGAGCAGACTCGCTCCGTTTAAGAGGACGTTTCGTCCCGGTTTACCGATTTTATCAAATTGCATAAGGAGGCGGAAGGAGATTTTATTACTATTGTTATGGCTGTCGGCTGCCTGTTATTTTGATTACCGCAAGGATAAAATTCCCAACGTGCTTATAGGCTTTGGCATGTTCGCAGGACTTTTGTTTATGCAGCAGGAATTGGAAATTGGTTTGATGTTACTTCGTATAGGCGTTATTTTTGGGATTTTTTATCCCCTCTATAAGCTGGGCATGTTAGGAGCCGGAGATGTGAAGCTTTTCTGCCTGCTGGCTTTTTACCTAAAAGGGCGGGGATGTGCGGTCTGCATAGCCGGAAGTATGGTGATCGCGGCATTAATAGGACTTGGAAAGTTTTTGATACAAGGAAATTTAAAGGAGCGGATCTGTTATTTTTGCTCCTATGTGGCAGATGTAGCTAAGTATAAAGAGTTCAGACTCTATTTTGAAAATGAGGGATGGGGAGAAAAAAAGAAAGCGTCCCTTCATATGGCAGGAACGGTACTCTTAAGCGTGTTACTGTATGAGGGAGGTGTATACGGAGTATTCTTACGGTGCTTCACTCTGTAAATAGCAAAAAAGGAGGATTCTATGAAGAAAAAAATAATGGCGCTGTGTGACAGTGAAAAAGACTATTTGGACAGTATGACCAACTTTTTAAAGGAGAGGGAGGGTTTCCCCTATGAACTTCATACTTATACCCGCCCGGAAAAGCTGGTGGAGTTTGGGAAGAAAGAGAGAATCGAAGTACTGTTAGTGTCGGAATCGGACTTCACCTATGAGGTGGAATCTTTGGACACCGGAAACACGCTGCTTCTCAATGAAAGCGGTAATGTTTGCGGAGAAAAGCTACGCAATATAGATAAGTACCAAAAGGCGGAAGCTGTCTGGAAAGAAATCCTCGAATGTTATGCGGATGCGATTTCCGGAGAGGGGAAAAGACTGAAAAGCGAAGAAAGGGCAAAAATCATCGGACTTTATTCGCCGGTAAGGCGATGTCTGCAGACTTCTTTTGCTCTGACATTGGGGCAAGCCCTATCCGAGCAAAAGAAAGTCCTCTACATCAGTTTTGAACACTATGCAGGGTGGAATCAGCTGTTGGACAGTAACGTAAGAGGGGATTTGGCGGCGCTTCTGTATTTTGTGAGCGAACCGGAAGAAAAATTTTTAAGCAGGATGCATTCCATGACGCTTAAAATAGGTCGGTTATGCTATATTCCACCGGCCTATGCGGGGCAGAATCTGATTTATGCAAAGGCCGGAGATTGGCAGGCGCTAATAGAAAAAATTGCAGAACTGGGTGGATACGACTATTTGATCTTGGATCTGAGTGAAAGTATACAGGGCACCTTTGAACTGCTTCGAATGTGCGATAGGATCTATACCATCATACGGGAGGATGAACAGGCGAGATCCAAGCTGGCACAGTATGAGGAATTACTGAGAAGTTACGAGTACGAAGATGTTCTGGAAAAAACGAAAAAGCAGCTGCTGCCGCAGTTTACCCGGCTGCCGCAGCGGATTGAGCAGTATACCGGCGGAGAATTAGCAAGGTATATCCGACAGCTCATCAAGGATGATTTGGGTGCAGCGTAAAAAGGACGGAGGAAACGGGAGGGGTAGAAAACAAAATGGATGAATCAAGGGAGATAATGAAAAAGCGCCTGGAGGAACGGCTTTTGGAACGATTGGATTATTCCAGAGAGGCATCTGACGAAGAGGTAAAGGCACTGATAGACGATTTGTTTCTACAGGAAAAAGCGCTGCGCATTTGGGCGGTGGAAGAGCGGCAGCAGCTTCGGCGGGAAATTTTCTTTTCCCTCAGACGGCTGGACATTTTGCAGGAGCTTTTTGAGGACGAGAGTGTTACGGAGATTATGATAAACGGACCGGAGAATCTGTTTGTGGAGCGGTCGGGGCAGGTTGAAAAAATAAAAGAGCGTTTTGAATCGGGGGATAAGCTGCTCCATGTGATTCAAAAAATAGTCGGTGAATGCAATCGTACTGTAAATGAAGCTTCACCCATTGTAGATGCCAGACTGCAGGATGGCAGCAGAGTCAATGTGGTTTTAAATCCTGTTGCCATAAACGGACCGATCGTCACGATCCGCCGGTTTCCGGATAGGCCGGTTACCATGGAGCAGATGTTAGCCTGGAACAGTATTACCGAGGAAGCGGCTGGAGAACTGAGACAGTTGGTGCGGGCGGGTTACAACATTTTTATCAGCGGCGGCACTGGCTCGGGTAAGACCACTTTTTTAAATGTGCTTTCCGGTTATATTCCCGCAGATGAAAGAGTCATTACCATAGAGGACAGTGCCGAATTGCAGCTACAGGGTATTTCCAATCTGGTAAGAATGGAAACCCGCAATGAAAATGTAGAAGGATGCAACGCCATTTCCATTCGGGATTTAATCCGTTCATCACTTAGAATGCGGCCGGATAGGATTATTGTGGGAGAGGTGCGGGGCAGTGAGGCTATTGACATGATGACAGCTTTTAATACGGGGCACGACGGCTCGATGTCCACCGGACATGCCAACAGCGCCCGGGATATGTTGAGCCGTCTGCAGACCATGATCTTGATGGGCATGGAACTGCCGCTAAATGCGGTAAGACAGCAGATTGCTTCCGGTATTGATATTTTGGTACATTTGGGGAGGCTGCGGGATAAATCCCGTAAAGTACTTGAAATCTGGGAGGTGGACGGCTGCAGGGAAGGAGAGATTCAACTGAATCAACTGTATTGCTTTGTCGAGAGCGGGGAAACTCCGGATGGTAAGATTATGGGCCGACTGGAGAAGAAAGGAGCGTTGAAACATGACTATAAGCTTAAAGCAGCAGGTCTTGCGCTATAGAGAGGCGAAGAAGCTTTTCTTTCGACAAAAGCAGCGGGGAACGCCCCTCTATGACTGTTATTTTTTCTCTCCTAAAGAAGCGCTTTTTTATATGATCATAAGTCTGAGTATTGTTCTGTTTTTTTCTTACTTCTTTTATCGAAGTTTCATTGCCGTGTTTCTATTGTGGCCAATAGGGCTTCTCTCCTATCTCTCATTTCAAAAGCAAAAAGGGAATAAGCGTAAACAAAGACTGGAAACGGAATTTAAGGACTGTATTCTTTCAGTTGCCGCCAATCTTCGGGCAGGCTATTCCGTGGAAAATGCCTTTGAGGAAAGTATCCAGGATATGCAGGCTCTCTATGGAGAGAGCGGGCTTATGCGCAGAGAGCTGCTCCGTATGAAAAAAGGAATCGCCCACAATGTTCCGTTAGAAGATATGTTGTTGGAGTTAGGGACAAGAAGCGGCTGCAGTAATATTGAGGAATTTGCTGAGGTATTTTCCATAGCCAGAAGCAGTGGAGGCAGACTGCCGGAAATCATACAGTCCACAGCGGATCTGATCGGCGAAAAAATAACCCTGCAGCAAGATGTGCAGGTGATACTCAGCGGGAAGCTGTTTGAGCAGAAGATTATGAATGTGATCCCTTTTTTGCTAGTCAGCTATATTGAGATAAGCAATCGGGGATTCTTCAGCGTACTGTATCATAATCTGACAGGTATTTGCATTATGAGCGGCTGCATGCTTCTCTATCTGGCTGCTTTCTGCCTGGCCAAAGGAATCTGTGAAAAAATTGCTTGATCATGACTTTGTTGCAATATGACATCTATGTTGATTTAAGGAGGAGAAATGCTCTACGGAAGTATTTTTATACTGTTTGTTTTACTGGCAATAGCCGGCAGAAAAAAGAAAATTACCGATAGCGGCAGGGAGGAAAGCTCAGCGCGGGCAAAAAGCGGAATAGAGGAATGTTTTTTTAACATGGCGCTTTTTCTGTATGAATGGTGGCCCTTTAGGCGCAGAAAGAATCCTTTGGTGTCGGAATATCTGACCCGTCTGCATCCGGGACAGGCACCTCCGCTGCTTAAACGGCAGCATGAAGTGGAACGGATCAAGCTTTGTCTGATCGTGCTTTTTGCGGGAAATATGATAGCGCTGTTTTTATGGATAAGTGGAAGCGGTGAAAATGCGCTTGTGGAGGGCGCGTATTTGCTTAGGGATGAACAGGGAGGAAGCAGCAGGGAGGTGAATCTTCTGGCAAGGAGCAGTAAAGGCGAAGAAGCTCAGGCCCGTTTGACGTTGCAGGCTTTGGGCTACAGCGAGAAAGAACAGGAGATTTTATATGAAAAAATGCTGGAGGAACTGCAGGAAAAGGCGCTGGGAGAAAATATTTCCTGGAATGCTGTTTCTAAGCCGCTTATGCTTGCGGATACATTTCCACCGTATCCATTTATCCTCTCTTGGCACAGCAGTAACCCTATATTTTTAACTTCCGGCGGAAAAGTGGCAGCATGGGAGGATGTGGCACAGCAGCCGGAGCAAACGGCGCTTGTGGAGCTGACCGTGCGGGTGAGCGGTGAGAACTTTGAGCGGGAGTACAGCTTCTATGCCAGAGTTTGTCCCGAACAAAAGGAAAGATCTTTTTCCGAAGCGGTGACGGAAGAACTGGAAATATTGGAAAGAGAAACCATAGAGAAAGACAAAGTATGGCTCCCCGACGAAATTCAAGGTGAAAAAGTAGTCTGGACTGAGCAGGGCGAGGATAAAAGTACGACCATTTTTTTCTTGGGACTTGCAGGCGCCGCAGCCGTATTCTGGCTGCAGGGACGTGAGCCCGAGAAGGCGCTGGCCAGAAAGCAACAGCTTATGGAGCGGGAGTATCCCGCCGTTATCAGCAAATTGACTCTGTATCTGGGGGCCGGCATGAATATAAAAGGTGCATGGGAAAGAATTGCGGAAAATGCAGAAGGGAAAAATGCAAATCCTGTATACGGAGAAATGCTTTTTACCTGCCGGGAGATGGAGAGCGGTATTACGGAGGCCGAGGCATATACCCGCTTTGGGAAACGAGTCCGGCAGCAGTGCTATGTAAGGTTTACTACTCTGTTGGTACAGAATTTAAAGAAGGGAAATGCGGCGCTGTTGCTTTTGCTGCATCAGGAAGCGCTGGCAGCAATGGAGGAGCACGCATCCCGGATAAAAAGAGCGGGAGAGGAAACGGCGACTAAACTGCTGCTTCCCATGATGATGCTCATGGGAATGGTCATGATATTGATCATGGTACCGGCTTTTATGAGCATGTAGTTCAAATATTTACAATAAGGAGGATTTATATGAAAAAACATAGCTTGTTAACAAATGAAAGTAGTCCGGAAGTACAAAAAAGCAGCCTGAAGGGATTTTCTCAGTTTTTGAAAGAAGAGGATGGTATGGGAACGGTGGAGGTCATATTGATCATTGTGGTCTTGGTGGGCTTGGTAGTGTTGTTCAAAAACCAGATTACGGAGATTGTGGAAAGCCTCTTTGGGCGGATTACTTCTCAGACCAACCGTTTATAAAGCGTATTATGGGAAAATGGAAGAATACATCTTATCAGGATGGTTATTTGACAGTTTTTTTGTCCCTTATATTGTCGGTCATGATTTCCCTCTGTCTGCTGTTAGTGCTGGGAGCGAGAGAAAATACAAGGCGCATGGAGATAGAATGCGTAACGGATATCGGCATGAACAATATATTGGCAGAATATCACAGAGAGCTTCTGCGGCAGTATGATTTGTTTTTTGTTGATACCTCCTATGGATCTTCCCATGCGGATTATAGGCAGACAGGGGAACATCTGTTGGATTATATTCAAAAAAATCTGGGGAGTGAAGAGATCCTTTTGCCGTTTTTATATCGGAATCTTTTAAAATTGAGGGTAGATTCCGTAGAATTGACACAGGTGTCGACAGCTTCGGATGAAGGAGGAGCAGTACTCAGAAGGCAGGCGGTGGAAGTTATGTATCAGCGGTATGGTATAACCTATTTACAGCAGCTGGAGAGTTGGATGAACGAAATCAGAGAGTATGAATTAAATTCGACGGATGTTTTGGCAAGACAGCAGCAGGCATGCAAAGAGCTGAAAGAATGGAACGGAAGCGTGATAACGGTAAACGGCGTGGAACAGACGCTTCAGGTGGAGAATCCGGTAGCAGAGATATGTACTTATTGGGAAGCGGGTATCTTAAATCATGTAACAGAGGACAGTGCAAAGCTGTCTACACGCAATATATCTCCGGGAAGCCGTCTGTCGGACAGGGATATACTGGTGGGAACCGGTATGAACCCGGCAGTAGAATATGAAGATAACTGGTGGCAGCAATTGATTTTTCATGAATACATTATGGCCTATACAGGACACTATGGTGCAGAAAAAGAAGAAGGCTACCTACAGTATCAGACAGAGTACATAATTGCCGGACAGGATAATGATTTGGAAAATTTGAAAAGTGTAGTTACTGCTATCTTTGGTATTCGGGCAGCAGCCAATCTGCTTTATATTCTGTCGGATGCAGAGAAAATGGAGATAGCGGAATTGTTGGCATATGGATTTGCTACCCTGTTGACGCTTCCTGAACTGGCTCCTGTTTTTCAGGCGGTGTTGGTACTTACATGGGCTTTAGCGGAAAGCCTGTATGACGTCTCCGTACTGTTAAAGGAAGGGAGAGTGCCGCTTTTTAAATCTGCGGGTGATTGGCACTATTCGTTAGAAGAAATCTTGAGTTTTGGCGGTGTTGCGGATGGAGAAAAAGAGGACAATGGACTTGCGTATACGGATTACCTGAGACTGTTTTTAATGCTGCAGGATAAAGAGACCACTACATACCGTTTGATGGACATCATGGAAATGGATATCCGACAAACGCCGGGCAATCAATATTTTCGGATGGACGGTTGCATTGACAGTCTGACAGCAGTGCTGCAATACAGCGGCAGGGATGGAAAAACCTATTATATTACCAGGAGCTATGGCTACTGAAACAATTATTACGACTAAAAAGGAGAGCGGGGACGTCCCCTTTATGAGAGAACCCCATGATATGAAACAAGCAGAACAAAACAACACATCACAACCTTCTCATAATCTACAGTTCCTACGGGCAGGCACCCCCTATGCCTGCTCGGACTTCCCGGTCATAAAACAAGTTCAATCTTTCATAAAGGGGATGTCCCTGTTTTCCTTTGAAAAATACCGTGCAGGCAGCCGGTCCGGGAGCATGACGGTGGAGGCCGCCATAGTATTGCCGCTGTTCCTGTTTTTCCTGCTGAACATCTTAGGGATTATAGAGATCTATCGACTGCATAGTACCTTATTGGCAGCGCTTCGGGAAACCGGAAGAGAGCTTTCCGTGTATGCATATGCTTATAAAACCATTACCAAGGAGGAAAATGATGAGGGCTTGGAAGCGCTTTTGGAGAATGTTGCGTTTTCCTATTTGTATGTCAGGGAAAGAGTAGAAAATCTGGCCGGAAAAGAATATCTGGATCATTCTCCCTTAACCAAGGGAAAAGAGGGTATCTGGTACACCGACTCTTCCATTCTCCAGCAGGGGGATATTATTGACTTAGTGGCATCCTATCAGATTTCGCCCTTCATTGGGATTGCAGGCTTTAGCCCGGCCAGATTTTACTGCAGATATTACGGGAGAGCATGGACAGGCTATGAAGTGGCATCCGAAGGGGGGACAAATCAAAATGGTGAAGAATATGTATATGTGGCGGAAAATGCGGAGGTCTACCATTTGAGTCGGGAATGCACACATATACGACTGTCCATATCGGAGTGTGAGTTTGCAGATTTGGAAATCTTGCGGAATGAAAGCGGAAGGAAATATACGCCCTGCGAATTGTGTGTTACCTTTTCGGACGGCATACTTTACATTGGCAGAAACGGAGATAGATACCACCAGAATCTGAACTGCAGCGGGCTTAAGAGAACCATTACAGTAATGCTTCGTAGTGAGGCGGAGAAACAATACAGAATGTGTAGCAGGTGCGGAGGTTAGAATGTTTGGAACAGCAGGTGTAATATCCATTTTGGGAATAGGCAGTTATTTTGATATCAGATGGAAGCGGATTCCCACGGCATTGCTTGGGGCAGGAACGATATGGGCAATCCTTTGTGTTATTCTGCAAGTTTTACAAAAAGGAGCAGGAGAAGCTATGATGGCGGCGTTCCTTTCCGTTTTGCCCGGAGTAGGATTGCTGCTGCTTTCCCTGCTGACTGAGAAAAAGGTTGGAAGCGGAGATGGGCTTATCTTAATATTATTGGGGCTTTTTGAAGGAGTGGAGCGTGCGGTGCCGGTATTTTGTCTGGGACTGTTTTTGCAATCGCTGCTGGCGGTGGGGCTGCTCATTTTCAAGAAAGCGGATAAGCAGACTTGCATTCCATTCTTACCTTTTTTGCTGATCTCCAGATTATTGATTTTGTTTTTAACTTCCGGTGTTGGAAACTATATGGTATTCATATGAGAAGGGAGGAGCGTTATGAAAACAGAGTTTCGACTCCATAGCGGGTGGCCGGCATACTTTACGGTAGAAGCAGTGTTGATATTTCCTATGGTGCTATATGTCTGCGTATTTATCATCTACAGCGGTTTTTATATATATGACAGGTGTGTCACGGGGCAGGATGCTTATAGGGCAGCGCTTCGGGCAAGCAGTTTGTACCGACAGGACAATCAGGAAGTCTATAATGCGGCAGAGGACACACTGCGGATGCTGATGAAGGATAAATATATTGCGGCTGAATGTAATTTTACGATCAAGGTACAGCAGGAAGTGAGCATTACTGTAGCAGGCAGTACGGCTATGCCCTTTCAGGGGCTGAAGCTGCTTACGGGAACGGAGGATTGGTATATAGAAGAAACGGCAAAAAGTAAATGTATCAATGCCGTTGTTTTTATTCGAATGTGCAGGCAGATAGAAAATGCTAAGAAATAAAAGGAGGCAATATGTTGCAGATTGAGTATAAGAACAGTTTTAACCGCAACTACTTAAAGCTAAAGGCGGAATGGAAACAAGATAAGAAAATGCGTTATCAATATCGAATCATAACGACACGGGAATTGGAAGGGCTTTTGCCTGCAGATACTTATTCCGAAGACGGTGAGCAAGGAATGTGTTATGACATTTCTTCCAAGCAGAGTCTGAGTAAATATTTTCTAAAAGGAAAAATCACTGCATCATGGATGGAGCGCCTGGAAGCAGATTTGAAAGCGGTACTCTGGTCTTTGGAACAGTATCTTTTGGACAATCGGAATTTAATCCTGAGACCGGACTGTATTTTTCAGGACATGGAATCGGATAAAATATTTTTTTTATATTATCCTTATTACATAGAAAAAGAAAAAAATAATTTAGAGGATTTTCTTTCTTTCCTTATTGAAAATACTGAAGAGGGAGAACTGCTGGAGGCTTTTTATAATATGTATTCCGATTGGGAGACTCTGCAGGAACAGTTTACCATAGAAACCTTCTTGCTGTTATGGGGAAAATACAATTATAAAGCAGATGGAGAGGAGGGTGCGGAGATCTGTTTGGAAACGGATATTCTTTCTGAGGAAACAGATAAAGAGGCCGCAGAAAGCGGAAAGAAGCCGGATATTGGAGAGTTTTTGTTCGGTAGGTACAGAAAAAATAAGGAAGAAGAAAAAAAGAGTATTATGGCAATGGAACAGTGGGAATATAAGACGGAGCCTGCTGTAGGGGAAGATGCTTTGGAGGAACAGAGCAAAACTACCTATATGGAGGTGCGATCGGAAACAATAGAGCGTAAATTGTATGGGAACGGAAGGCAGAACAGAAAAGTGATCGCGTTGGATAAACTTCCTCTTATCATAGGTAAAAAGGGAGAAAAAACAGATGTGATACTGACAGATGCCTCGATCAGCAGAATGCATGCAAGAATTACAGAGGAAAACGGGCAAATTTACTTGGAGGATCTAAATACAACCAACGGTACCTATAAAAATGGTCTGCGGCTGAAGCCCTATGAAAGAGTGGAAATATTGAAAGAAGATGAGATCCGCTTGGGAAAACTTAGTTTTACCTATCGTTGACAGAAAAACTAATCAGTGATACCCTCATAATAAAGTATTTAGCAGGATGGCACAGGATGGACAGGAATTATAAATCCATATCGGAGCTGCCTTTGGTCAGTATTATTCTTGTTGTAGGCAATGCAATAATTTTTCTGATATGTACATTTAGCGGTGAGATGTTATATAATATAGGAGATATCAGTCCCAACAGTTTTTTGGGTGAGGGACAGTATTATCGAGCGGTATCGGCCATGTTTCTCCATGCTGACATAACCCATATTGTCAACAATATGCTGCTGTTGGCGGGACTTGGAGCCATGATGGAAAAAGAAACCGGACATTTGGGGTTTCTGGCGCTGTATCTGTTATCCGGCTTGGGTGGACAGGCCGCTTCTTTGGGGTACAAACTGTATGCCGGAGAGTGGTACGTCAGCTCTATCGGTGCAAGCGGTGCGGTATTTGGTCTGGTCGGAGTGCTGTTGTCCATGGCATTGTGCAGAATAAGGCCCATGCCGAGTGTAACATGGCAGCGAATCGTGCTTGTAGTAGCCTATTCTCTGTACAGTGGAGTCAGAGCGACTAATATTGACAATGCGGCCCATATAGGGGGCTTTGTTTCCGGCTTTTTGCTGGGACTGTTGATGTGCCTGTTTCAGAGTCGGCGCAGGAAGAAAAATCGCAATATCTATGGGAACGGATGGTAGGAGAAGGCTGAAAGGGAGGCTAAGATGAATATTAATATTTATTATGGCGGAAGAGGGTTGATAGATGACCCTACATTGTTGGTGATAAATAAAATGCAGGAGGTATTGGAGGAACTCAATGTCAAGGTAGAAAGATTTAACCTCTATGAGTTGAAAAATCAGATTACAACCCTGCCCCAGACATTAAAAAACGCAGATGGCATTATTCTGGCTACTACAGTAGAATGGTACGGCATCGGCGGATATATGCAGCAGTTTTTGGATGCCTGCTGGCTATACGGCGACAAAGAGAAGATAGAAAAGACTTATATGTGTCCCGTTGTAATGTCCACTACCTATGGGGAGCGGGAAGGCAAACTGCATTTAAATACAGCGTGGGAAATATTGGGAGGGCTTTGCTGCAGTGATATATGCGGTTATATTACCGATACCACGCAATTGGAGATGAATCAGGAATATATCAATATCATTGAGAAAAAAGCCGAAAATATGTACCGCACGATCAATCAGAAAATGGCATGTCTTCCTACGAGTAACCAAGCTGTAAAAACAATCGCTTTCAATACCAAGCATATTGCTTTGACGCCTCAGGAGTCCGAACAGCTCTCCCAGTATGCTTCAGATGACAGTTATGTACAGCGTCAGAAGGAGGACATTCAGGAACTTACCAGCATGTTTAAGGGTATGATGGAAGATCCCGGGGAGGATGATGATTACGCCGCCGCATTTCAAAAAGCATTTAAGCCGCAACCGGGAATAAAGGCAGGCTACAAGCTGTTTGTCGGCAATAAGAAAGAGCCCTTAGTACTGAATGTAAATGTATCAGAGCTGGTCTGCAGTCATGATGATACCCAGCCCGTGGATGTAGAGATTCATATGGAAAAGACTTCGTTAGAGGAAATTCTAAGCGGTCGAATGACTTTCCAAAGAGCCTTTATGTCCGGAGATATGAAAATGAAAGGCGACTTTAAAATACTTCGGGCTTTGGACCAGATTTTTATGTTTTCCAAATGATCAGGAGGGGCGAATATAGATGAAAAAAGACGATTGTATTTTTTGTAAAATAGCAAATGGAGAGATCCCATCCAAGAGCCTGTATGAGGATGATAATTTCCGGGTGATTCTGGATTTGGGACCGGCTACGAAAGGACATGCCCTTATACTACCAAAAGAGCACTATGCCAATCTCTACGAGCTGCCGGAGAATACGGCTGCGGAGGCAATGAAACTTGCTAAGACGATGGCGGGAAAGATGACTGCTAAACTGCATGCGGACGGCTTTAATCTGGTACAGAATAACGGTGAAGCAGCAGGACAGACTGTAATGCATTTTCATTTACATTTAATTCCCCGGTATGAAAATGACGGACAGCATATTTTGTGGAAGCCGGGTACCGCTTCTTCGGAAGAGTTGGAAGATATTCAAAGGCAGATCACGGAATAAAAGGATATTGTCATGAGAACAATAAATGTAAAAGAAATTACCGACAACATTAAGGAAATGTGTATAGAGGCCAATCATTTTTTGTCTAAGGATATGGCCTGTGCCATGAAATATGCCACAGAAACAGAAAAGTCCACTTTGGGAAAACAGATTCTCTCTCAGTTAGAGGAGAATCTGCAGATTGCCGGAGAGGATATGATCCCCATATGTCAGGATACGGGTATGGCAGTTGTTTTTTTGGAAATTGGCCAGGAAGTGCATTTTGAGGGCGGATTGCTGGAAGATGCCATCAATGAAGGGGTCAGACAGGGTTATACGGAAGGATTCCTGCGTAAGTCGGTAGTAAAGGATCCCCTTCTGCGTGAAAATACGAAAGATAATACTCCTGCGATTATTCATTATGAAATGACAGGCGGCGATAAGGTTACCATTACGGTCGCACCTAAAGGCTTTGGAAGCGAAAATATGAGCAGAGTCTTTATGCTTAAGCCGGCGGACGGTATGGAGGGTGTTAAAAATGCAATACTGACTGCCGTAAAAGATGCCGGGCCTAATGCCTGCCCGCCAATGGTAATAGGCGTGGGAATTGGAGGCACTTTTGAAAAATGTGCTTTATTGGCCAAGAAAGCGCTCTTAAGACCGGTGGATATGCACTCGGAAACACCTTATGTTCGGGAGATGGAGGAAGACCTTCTTAAAACCATCAATGGCTTGGGAATCGGACCGGGAGGCTTAGGAGGAACGACTACGGCACTGGCAGTGAATATTAACACCTATCCTACGCATATAGCGGGGTTGCCGGTAGCCATCAATATTTGTTGTCATGTCAACAGGCATGCGGTGCGTACTTTATAAAAAGGAACTGCAGGTAATAGGAGCGATGAATGGAGCCGAAGTGAGGGAAAGCATGGACAAACATTTACATACACCATTAACGGAAGACAAAGCAAGGTCTTTAAAAGCTGGAGATTATGTCTATATAACCGGTACCATTTATACGGCCCGGGATGCTGCTCATAAAAGAATGCAGGAGACACTGGATGCAGGAGAAGCATTGCCGATTGATATGAAGGAGAACATTATTTATTATATGGGACCCTCGCCAGCAAGAGAGGGCAGACCGATTGGCTCGGCCGGACCAACCACTGCAAGCCGGATGGATAAATATGCGCCAAAGCTGCTTGATTTGGGCCTTAAAGGCATGATTGGAAAGGGAAAGCGTTCCGAGGAAGTGCTGGATGCCATCATAAGAAACGGTGCGGTATATTTTGCTGCGGTAGGAGGTGCCGGGGCATTGCTTTCCAAAGCAGTCACTGCGTCGGAGGTAGTAGCCTATGAGGATTTGGGAACAGAAGCTATCCGTAAGCTGGAGGTGGTAAATTTTCCGGTTATTGTGGTTGCGGATGCGGACGGAAACAATCTTTATGAAACGGCTGTAAAAGAATATGCGGGTCAGATATAAGATATAGAAGGAGCTGCATGTATATATGAGAAGAATTGTATTGATGGTGCTGCGATTATTCTATATCGCGCCCTACTATCTCTTTCGTATATGGAGATATGGAAAAAAGGAACCTCACAATTATGAGGAAGCCTATGCTTATATTAAGAAAGTAACGAAAAGGGCAAATCGTGCCGGACGGGTTATAATTGAATCCCATGGTCTGGAGAATCTGCCTAAAGATGACGGTTTTATTCTATATCCAAATCACCAGGGTCTTTTTGACGGGCTGGTGTTTTTAGAGTCTTGTCCGAGACCGTTTGCGTATGTGACAAAAAAAGAAGCCCGAAATATTGTTCTTCTGAAGCAGGTAGGAGATGCATTGGGAGTCCTTGCCATGGACAGGGAGGATATCCGCCAGTCCATGCAGGTAATCAATCAGTTGGCGGAGGAGGTCAAGAAGGGCAGAAACTTTTTGATCTTTGCCGAAGGCACCAGAAGTAAAAAGGGGAATCAGCTTTTGGAATTTAAAGGAGGAAGCTTTAAGAGTGCAACAAAGGCAAAATGCCCGATAGTTCCCTGTGCACTGGTAGATTCCTTTAAACCATTTGATGAGAAATCCATTAAAAAGGTAACCGTAAAGCTTACTTATCTGCCGCCTTTGTATTATGAAGAATATAAAGATATGAAAACCCATGAGATCGCAGAAGAAGTAAAACGTCGGATAGAAGTCGAAATAGAAAGGCAGACGGCGAAAGAGACCTAAAATTCCTTATAGATATAGAGGAAAAAAGCATTGACAAAGCAAGGTATCCTATGTATAATAACTTTTGCGCTACCGAATTAATGGCGCATAATACTTGACAGAGGCAATTCGGATTAAGGAGAAATACTCAAGAGGCCGAAGAGGCGCCCCTGCTAAGGGTGTAGGTCGGGCAACCGGCGCGAGGGTTCAAATCCCTCTTTCTCCGTTTTAGCAAAAAGCCAATGTCAGGCAGTTCAGAAGTGCTGAATATTCAGCACTTCTGTTTTTTGTCATTATAATATTTTGCGCATGATACAAAAACCGGAGTTGGAGTTTTGCTGATACATAGTAAAGCCATGTGCCTCGTACAGACTAATTGGACCTTTGTATGGATAGGGATCTTGCTTGGTTAAAAGAGGATATGCTTCTATACATAAGTAGCCATCCGATTTTGCATCCTCGCAGACTTTGTCCAGCGTCTGATGCGCAAGGCCTCGGCCTCTGTAGGCAGGCGCTATATCCATGCAGTACAGTACCTTGATTTTGCCGGACTCGTTGATGTCTGTTTGATATTCTTTGTTTTCTGCAATCGGAGAATAATTCATTTTGTCATTGCAGTTACACCAGCCTACGATATGCGTTCCTTCATAAATAAGATAGCCCTGAAGGATGCCTGACCGAATTAATTCTTCCGCCTTTTTTCGCCGATCCTCCCGATTGGTTATCTGTGCCTCATCAGCCAGATGACTTTCCAGACAGTAACAGCCGGCCCATTCCTCGTGATCCGAAAAAGCCACGTTATCAAAATAGCTTATATATTCTTCACATAGAGCAGGGGTAAGTTTTTTGTATATCAGATTCATAATGATTTACCTCCTTATTGTCATAGCAGAAGAATTATATCATAGTGTGAGAAATTTTGAAAAGAAGGTATTGACAAATGACATCGCTTAGGATATTATATAGTTCCACCGCCTAAAAAGCAGACAGGCAGTGGAAGAAATTTTTTGAAAACATTTTAAAAAAGATGTTGACAAAACAAAATGCTCATGGTATTCTAAATGAGTTGCGGCCCATGAAGGCCGAAAGCTCCGAAAGGAGCGGCACCTTGACAAATAAACAGCAATGCAACCCTGAAAATTCTAAAAGAGAAAATTTTCAGAACAAGCAAACCAAGAAACAGTAAAACGGTAAGGATTAACCAGAGTTAGTCCGGACCGGGAGAGAACGAA